>NZ_JALPRX010000032.1 GCF_023223525.1 Roseomonas acroporae
GGGGCTCCGCCCCGGACCCCGCGAAGGGGCGAAGCCCCCTTCGAGACCTCCGATCCATCAAGACGGGTCGAACAATCCCGCCATGCGTATGGGATCTTTCCGGGCCGGGCGCGTCCATCCGCCCCGAAGTCGCTCCGTCGACTCGTCTTCCTGCGCGGCCAGGCCATGCGGAAGGCCGGCCGGCGGCGGCGCGGGCCGGCCCTGCGTCGCCCCCTACGTCGCCGGCTTCCAGGCGAGCAGGCGGAGCGCGTTCAGCGTGACCAGCACGGTGGCGCCCGTATCCGCCAGGATCGCCGGCCACAGGCCGGTAAGGCCGGCCAGGGTCGTCGCCAGGAAGACCAGCTTGAGGCCGACCGCCACCGCGACGTTCTGCTTCACGTTCCGCAGCGTGGCGCGCGACAGCGACACCAGCTCGGCGACGCCCGTCACCCGGTCCTTCAGCACCGCCGCGTCCGCCGCCTCCAGCGCCACGTCGGTGCCGCCGCCCATGGCGACGCCCACCGTGGCGGCGGCGAGCGCCGGGGCGTCGTTGATGCCGTCGCCCACCATCGCCACCGGGCCGGCCGCGCGCAGCGACGCGATCTCGCGCAGCTTGTCGTCCGGCAGCAGCCCGGCCTTCACCTCCAGCCCCAGCATGCGGCCCACCGCCGCGCCGGTGCGGGCATTGTCGCCCGTCAGCATCACCGAGCGGACGCCGAGATCGGCGAGCGCCGCGATGCCGGCCGCCGCGTCGGCACGCGGCTCGTCGCGGAAGGCGAGCAGCCCGATCGCCGCGTCGTCCGCCAGCACGACGGAGACGGTGTTGCCCTCCGCCTGCAGCCCCTCCATCGCGGCCGCGAGCGGGCCGAGGCCGCCGCGCGCCGTCTCGGCGCTGTGCCGCGGGCTGCCGACCTCGACCCGCCGCCCCTCCACCGTCGCCGTCACCGACCGGCCGGGCCGCGCCCCGGCCTCGCCGGCCGCCGGCACGGCGAGGCCGCGCCCGG
This sequence comes from Roseomonas acroporae, assembly GCF_023223525.1. GTDB lineage: Bacteria > Pseudomonadota > Alphaproteobacteria > Acetobacterales > Acetobacteraceae > Roseomonas_E > Roseomonas_E acroporae. The sequence continues at coordinate 984 of NZ_JALPRX010000032.1, forward strand.
CCGCCGCCGCGGTCACGGCCCTGGCGAGCGGATGCGCCGAGCCGCCCTCCACCGCCGCGGCCAGCGCCAGCACGCGCGCCTCCTCCTGCCCCTCGGCGGCGACGACCCGGGTCACGCGCGGATGCCCCTCGGTGAGGGTGCCGGTCTTGTCGAAGGCGACGGTGCGCGCCGCCCCGATCGCCTCCAGCGCCGCGCCGCCCTTCACCAGCAGCCCGCGCCGCGCCCCGGCCGAGAGGCCGGAGGCCATGGCGGCCGGCACCGAGATCACCAGCGCGCAGGGGCAGGCGATCAGCAGCACCGCCAGGCCCCGGTAGACGCTGGTCTGCCAGTCCCAGCCCAGCAGGAAGGGCGGCAGCAGGATCACCAGCAGCGAGACGATCATCGCGCCCGGCGTCCACCAGGTCGAGAAGCGCTCGATGAAGCGCTGCGTCGGCGCGCGCGAGGCGGTCGCCTCCTCCACCAGCCGGACGATGCGCGCCACGGTGTTGTCGGCCGCCGTCCGCGTCACCCGCACGCGCAGCACGCCGTCGGCGTTGATCGAGCCCGCGACCACCGCGTCGCCGGGCTGGCGCGGCACCGGCACGCTCTCGCCGGTCACGGCGCTCTCGTCCAGCGACGAGCGCCCCTCCTCGATGGTGCCGTCGCAGGGCACGCGGTCGCCGGGGCGGACCAGGACGAGGTCGCCGAGCCGCAGCCGTTCGGAAGGGACGGTCTCGGCGGCGCCGTCCGGGCCCAGGCGCAGCGCGGTGCGCGGCATCAGCCGCGCCAGGGCGCGGATGCCCGCCCGCGCCCGCCCCGCCGCCAC
>NZ_JALPRX010000033.1 GCF_023223525.1 Roseomonas acroporae
GCCGCAGCCGTTCGGAAGGGACGGTCTCGGCGGCGCCGTCCGGGCCCAGGCGCAGCGCGGTGCGCGGCATCAGCCGCGCCAGGGCGCGGATGCCCGCCCGCGCCCGCCCCGCCGCCACGTTCTCCAGCAGCTCGCCCAGCGCGAAGAGCAGCACGACGATCGCCGCCTCCTCGGCCGCGCCGATCACCAGGGCGCCGAGGGCGGCGACGCACATCAGGGTCTCGATCGAGAACGGGCTGCCGGCACGGGCCAGCGCGACGGCGCGGCGGCCGAACGGGAGCAGCGCGACCAGCGTCGCCGCCACGAACAGCCACTGGTGCGCCGCCGGCAGCGCGAGCGAGAGGAGGTAGGCGGCGCCCACCAGCCCGCCCAGGGTCCAGACCAGCATGGCCTTGCCGGTGCGCCACCAGGGCTTGCCGGCATCCGCCGGGTCGTCCTCGTGGCCGCCATGCGAATGCGCGATGCCCTGTCCGCCGCCATGGTCGTGCCCCGCGTGGTCATGGCCCGCATGGTCATGCCCGGCGTGGTCGTGCGCCGCGTGGTCATGGGCCTCGCGGTCGCGCCCCGCATGGTCGTGCCCGGCGTGGTCGTGCCCCGTGTGGTCGTGCCCCGTGTGATCGTGCCCCGCCCGGTCGTGCGCCCGGTCGTGTGCCCGGCCGGGGGCCGCATGGCCGTGCCCGTCGCGGCGCCGGTCCCCGGCCGGCAGCGGCGTGGCCGTGTAGCCGAGCGCCGCCACCTGCCGCTCGACCGTCTCGGCCGAGGCATCGGGCGCGAGGTCGAGCGCCAGGCGCTCGGCCATCAGGTTGACCTCCACCGCCGAGACGCCGGGCAGCCGCTCCACCGCCCGCGTCACCTTGGCGACGCAGCTGGCGCAGTCCATGCCCGCCACCCGCCACTGCCGTCTGTTCGCGTCGTCCATGGGCCTCGTCCGATTCCCGTCCGGTCCGGGAGGATGGGACCTCCAGCGACTGGAGGTTCAACCCCATATCGGCCCGCATGAAGCGGCTTTCCATCGGCGCCCTGTCCCGCGCCACCGGCGTCAAGGCGACCACCATCCGCTGGTACGAGGACGAGGGCCTGCTGCCCCCGCCGGCCCGCACGGAGGGCGGCCATCGCGCCTACGACGAGGCGCATCTGCGCCGGCTCGGCTTCATCCGGCATGCGCGCGAGCTGGGCTTCGCCATGCCCGCGATCCGCTCGCTGCTCGACCTGGCCGACCACCCGGAGCGGGATTGCGGCACCGCCCACGGGGCGGCGGCCGCGCAGGTCGCGGCCATCGACGCCAGGATCCGGCGCCTGCAGGCGCTCCGGGCCGAGCTCGTCCGCGTGCCGGCGCTCTGCGCGGGCGGGCCGGCGGCCGCCTGCGGCATCCTGGAGGTGCTGGCCGACCACGCGCACGGCCACTGCCTCGATGCCGGGCACGGCGGCCCGGACGGCGCCGGCCACGGGCTGGCGGACGGCGCCGGGCCCGAAATTCCGGCGGGCGGTCCCCGCGATCCTCCAACAGGCGATCCCCCAACGGGCGACCCCCCGGCGGGCGACCGCCGCGGCTGAGCGGCGCCCGGCCGGCGCCCGCGCGGCGCACGGCGGATCGCGTGGCTCAGGGCGCGCGAAGGGTCACGCGGTTCACGACGCGCGCGAAGGGTCACGCGGTTCAGGATGCGCGCGAAGGATCGCGCGGTTCACGCCGCGCGCGAAGGATCGCGCTGTTCACGCCGCGCGCGAAGGATCGCGCGACGGCAGCTCGAGGCGCGCCACCAGCCCGCCGCCGGCCCGGTTGCCCAGGCGCAGCGTGCCGCCGGCGTTCTCCACGGCACGCCGCGCGATGGCCAGCCCGAGCCCGACGCCGCCGGTCGCGCGGTTGCGGCTCGGCTCCAGGCGCACGAACGGGTCGAGGACGCGCTCCAGCGCCTCCTCCGGGATGCCGGGGCCGCGATCCGCGACCTCGACGATGGCCAGGTGCCCGCCGCGCCGGACCGCGACATCCAGCGTGCCGCCGCCATGGCCGGTCGCGTTGTCGATCAGGTTGCCGATCGCGCGCCGCACCGCCGTCCGCTTCAGCGGCAGCACGAGCTGATCGGGCGCGTCGAGCGTGACCGCCGCCCCGCCGTCCGAGGCGGCGTCGCACAGCGTCCGCACCATGGCGACGAGGTCGGCCGGCCGCGCGGCCTCCGCGTCCCGCCCCTCGCGCAGATAGGCGAGCGTGGCCTCGACCATGCGCTCCATCTCGTCGAGGTCGGCATCCATCCGCTCCCGCGTCGCGGCATCGTCCAGGAAGCCCGCGCGCAGCCGCAGCCGCGCCAGGGGCGTCCGCAGGTCGTGGCCGACGGCGGCGAGCGCCTGGAGCCTGTCCTCCAGCAGGCGCCGGATGCGTTCCTGCATGGCGTTGAAGGCCCGCGCCGCGTCGCGGACCTCCGACGGCCCCGTCTCGGGCAGCAGTGCCGGCGAGGCGCTGCGCCCGATCCGGTCGGCGGCCACCGCGAGGGTGCGCAGGGGCCGCGTCAGGCCGCGTACCGCCAGCACGGAGACGATGCCGACGCCGATCGCCACCCCCACCAGGGAAAGCAGGCCCGCCCGGTCGAAGATCCTGCCGTGGCCGACGCGGAATTGCGGGGCGGCGAAGGAGACCTGCCCGCCATCGGCCAGCGGCAGCACCCCGACCATCAGGTGCCGCTCCGCATCCGCCCAGCCCAGCCGCACGGCCCCGAGGCCCGGCATCGCGGCCAGGCGCTGCCGGAGCGCCGCCAGCGACGCGTCGTCCGTGCCAGGGAGCGTGCCGGGGAGCGTGCCGGGGAGCATGCCAGGGGACGTACCGGGGGACGTACCGGGGGGCGCGCCAGGGACCGTGCCGGGGTCCGTCGCGGGCGGGACGGACCGCCCGTCCGCCGGGTCGGCCCGCCAGTGCAGCTCCAGCCCCGGCGTGGAGAGGGTGTGCGCCGCCGCGTCGCGCCCGGCAGCCGGGATGGCGGCCAGGGTCCGCACCGCCTGCGCCAGCCCCTCGGCCAGGGTGCGCTCGCGGGCGGCGCGGTCGGAGCTGCGCAGGGCGACCTCGTGGACCCAGACGCTGGCCAGATGCAGGGCGACCAGGCTGCCCAGCAGGGCCAGCGTGGTGCGCCCGGCGAGCGTGGCCGGCCACAGCCGGGCCAGCCAAGCCCCCACGGGCCCGGCCTTCGTCGGGCAGGCCTTCATGGCCCGGGCCTTCGGGCGCCACGTCCGCGGCGGCCGCGCCCCCGGGCGGGCCGCCTCAGGCACGTTCCACCGGCACGGTCAGGATGTAGCCGGCGCCGCGCACGGTGCGGATCAGCGGCGGCGCCTCCGCGCCCGGCTCGATCTTGCGGCGCAGCCGGCTGACCTGCACGTCCACCGTGCGGTCGAACGCGTCGCCGGCACGCCGGCGGCCGATCTCGAGGAGCTGGTCGCGCCCGAGCACGCGCTGCGGATGGGTGAGGAAGGCGAGCAGCAGGTCGTGCTCCGCTCCCGACAGCTCCACCAGCGCCCCGTCCGGCGAGACGAGGTCGCGGCTGCCGAGGTCGAGCGTCCAGCCGCCGAAGCGCAGCAGCCGCCCGGGCGGCTGCTCCGGGGCGGCATCCTGCGGCGTCTCCGCGGCGGCGCGGCCGGCGCGGCGCAGCACGGCGCGCAGCCGCGCCACCAGCTCGCGCCGGCCGAACGGCTTGGCCACGTAGTCGTCGGCGCCCAGCTCCAGGCCGAGCACGCGGTCGGTCTCCTCGCCGCGCGCCGTCAGCATCACCACGGGCAGGTGCGGCCGCTCCGCCCGCACCTCGCGCAGCAGGTCGATCCCCGAGATGCCGGGCAGCATGATGTCGAGCAGCAGGAGGTCCACCGGCGCGGCGTGGCCGGCCAGCAGCTCGCGCATCTCCCGCCCGTCGCGCGCCGCCGAGACCGTGAAGCCGTTCTCGCGCAGCAGCCGCGCCGTCAGGTGGCGCATCTCGCCGTCGTCCTCGACCAGCAGGACGTGCGGCTCGGGGTCGAGCAGCAGGGGCGGCGGCCGCGCGTCACCCATGATGCCGTCCGTCCCGCACCGGCGGGCGGGCTGGCCCGCCAGGCGCCATGGCCGCCCCGGCGGCCGGACATCCCACGGCCGCCCTGGCGGCTGGATATCCCATGGCCGCTCCGGCGGCCGGGGCCGCGGAGGACCGAAGCCGGCCCGGTGGGCCGGCGCGACGCGGGCGCATCCCCGTCAGTCCAGCGCGAACCGCGCCTGCCGGCTCGGCTGGCCGGGCAGGGCGACGCTGACCACCACGCGGGCCCCCTTGGCCACGAAGTCGCCGCGCGCGACGAGGTAGGCGTCATCCGGCCCCGACTCGAAGCGCAGGCCCTGGTTGCGTCCGCCGGACTGCACGAGGGCGGTGCCGCCGGCGCCCCGCGCGGGGACGGGCCTGTCCTGCGCGTCCAGCAGGTAGAGCCGCAGCTCGCCGTCGCGTCCCACCAGCTCGACATGGGCGTTGCCGAGCTCGCCGAGCCTGCCGCCGTTCGGTCCGGTCCCGTGGGCGTGGCCGTGCCCCTGGGCGCGCGCCGGCGAGGGGAGCAGCAGCGGGGCGGCCAAGGGGATGGCCAAAGGGATGGCCAGGGGGACGGCCAGGGCGGCCATCGGCGGCAGGTCGGCGAACAGGCTGCGTCGGTGCATGGCGATCGTCTCCTTCGTTCTCGCGGGGCGGGCTCGGCGCCTGTTCGAGCGGCCGGCGGCGGCAGCGGCGGGGGATCCTCCGCGCCGGGAAGGGTCCGGCGCGCCGCGCCGGACGCCGCGGGCCTCCCGGACGGCTCCCATACGCACGGCGGATGAACCTGGCCTGTCCGGCCGCGGCCTCCGCGCCGCTGTCGACGGACCGGTCGATTCCACCGGGCGTATCAGAAGGTGTCCAGCACGGCATCGGCCGGCACGGCATGGCGGCGTTCCTGCGCGGCCAGGCGCAGCCGCTCCAGCGCCGGCCGGCCGAAGCGGTGGAACAGCAGTGGCGTGACGAAGGCGTCGAGCAGGGTCGCGGTCAGCAGCCCGCCCAGGATGGTGATGGCGACCGGACTCAGGATCTCCTTGCCCGGCTCGTCGGCGCCGACGGTGAGCGGGATCAGCGCGAGGCCGGCCGAGAGGGCCGTCATCAGCACCGGCGCGAGGCGCTCGCGCGAGCCGCGCAGGATCAGCGCCAGCCCCCACCGCTCCCCCTCGTGCAGGGCGAGGTTGAGGTAGTGGCTGACCTTCAGGATGCCGTTGCGCGTGGTGATGCCGGTCAGCGTCACGAAGCCGACCATGGTGGCGACCGAGAGCGGCTGCCCGGCGATCCACAGCGCCGCCACCGCGCCGATCAGCGCCAGCGGCACGTTGCCCATGATCACCAGCGCCAGGGCGGCGGACCGGTAGCGGGAATACAGCACGACGAAGATCAGCGAGAGCGACAGGGCCGAGAGCAGGGCGATGGTCAGCGTCGCCTCCTCCTGCGCCTGGAAGGTGCCTTCCAGGCTCGCCGCGTAGCCCCGCGGCAGCGGATGGGCCGCGATCACGCGGCGGATGCCGGCCACCACCTGCGCCATGTCGGCGGCCCCGTCGGTGTTGGCCGAGACCACGATGCGCCGGCGGGCGCCCTCGCGCAGGATCTGGTTCGGCCCGTCCGCCTCCTCGACGTGCGCCAGCAGGCGCAGCGGCACCCGCCCGGCGGGCGTCTCGATCAGCGCGTCGGCCAGCCGCGCGGTGGTGCGCGCCTCGTCCGGCAGGCGCAGCACCACGTCGTAGCGCCGCACCCCGTCCACGATCTGGCTGACCGCCTGGCCGTTGGTCAGCGACTGGAGCGCCTCGGTCAGCGTGGCCGCCGAGACCCCGTAGAGGGCGGCGCGCCCGTGATCGACCGAGATGCGCAGCTGCGGGATGCGCACCTGCCGCTCGACCTGCAGGTCCGCGACGCCGGGCACCTCGGCCGCGATGCGCTGGCGCAGCCCCTCGGCCACGGCGCGCAGCGCGTCGAGGTCGTCGCCGTAGACCTTGAGCGCGATCTGCGCCCGCACGCCCGAGAGCATGTGGTCCAGACGGTGCGCGATGGGCTGGCCCAGGCTGACATTGGCGGGCAGCACGGCGAGGCGGGCGCGGATGTCCGCCAGCACCTCGGCGCGCGAGCGGCCGGAAGGCGCGAGGTCGAGATCCAGCTCGGAGACGTGCACGCCCTCGGCATGCTCGTCGAGCTCGGCGCGGCCGGTGCGGCGGCCGACGTGCCGCACCTCCGGCACCCCGGCCAGCAGCCGCTCGGCGACGCGGCCGTAGGCGCTGCTGTCGGCCAGCGAGATGCCGGGGCCGAAGGAGAGGCTGGCCAGCACCGTGCCCTCGTTGAAGGTGGGCAGGAAGGCACGCGGCAGGAAGGGCAGGCTGGCCCCGGCGCCGAGCACGCCGAGCAGCGCCGTGCCCAGCACCAGCCCGGGCCGCCGGAAGGCCCAGCGCAGCGCCCGGTCGTTGCCGCGCCTGAGCGCGGCGAGCAGCCGGCCCTCGTGCCCGGACAGCCGGCGCATGCGCGGCAGCAGGAAGTAGCAGAGCACCGGCGTCACCGTGACCGAGACGGCCAGCGAGGCCAGGATCGAGACGATGTAGGCGACGCCGAGCGGCGCGAAGAGCCGCCCCTCGATGCCCGAGAGCGCGAAGAGCGGCACGAAGACCAGCACGACGATCAGCGTGGCGTAGACGATGCCCGAGCGCACCTCGGCCGAGGCGGCGGCGACCACCGCCAGGGCCGGGCGCGGCGTCGCCGACGCGCGGTTCTCGCGCAGGCGGCGGAACACGTTCTCCACGTCCACCACCGCGTCGTCCACCAGCTCGCCCACGGCGATGGCCAGGCCGCCCAGCGTCATCGTGTTGATGCTCAGCCCGAAGGCCGAGAACACGATCACCGCGAGCAGGATCGAGAGCGGGATCGCGGCGAGCGAGATGAGGGTGGCGCGGAAGTTCAGCAGGAAGGCGAACAGCACGACGGCGACGACCACGAAGGCCTCGGCCAGCACGCGCTGCAGGTTGGCGATGGAGAGCTCGATGAAGCTCGCCTGCCGGAACTGCACCCGGTCCGTCCGCACGCCGCGCGGCATGGTGCGCTGGAGCTCCGCCAGCGCCGCCTCCACCGCGCGGGTGAGGGCGATGGTGTCCGCCTGCGGCTGCTTCTGCACGCCGAGGATCACCGCCGGCCCGCCATCGGCGCCCGCGTCGCCGCGCCGGAAGCGGGCGCCGAAATCCACCTCCGCCACCTGGCGCAGCAGGATCGGCTGGCCGAGCCGGAAGCCCACCACGGCGTTGCGCAGGTCCTCGAGCCGCGTGGTGCGGCCGAGGTTGCGGATCAGGTACTCGCGCCCGCCCTGGTCGACGTAGCCGCCGCCCGAATTGGTGCCGAACCGGCGCAGCGCCGTCACCAGCGCGTCGTGGCCGATGTCGAGCGCGTGCATGCGGGCGAGGTCGGGCATCACCCGGAACTGCCGCACCTCGCCGCCGATCGGGATCACCTGCGAGACGCCGGGGATGGTCAGCAGGCGCGGCCGCACCACCCAGTCGGCGAGGTCGCGCAGGTCCATCGGCGAGACGGAACCGCCATCGGGGCCGCCATCGGGGCCGCCATCTGGACCGTCGCCGGGCGCCGTCATCGCCACCAGCATGATCTCGCCCATCACCGAGGAGACGGGGGCCATCACCGGCTGCGCGTCGGGCGGCAGGCCGGCGCGGAGCTGCCCCAGCCGCTCGGCGGCGAGCTGGCGGGCGCGCCAGATGTCCGTGTCCCAGCCGAATTCGACGTAGACGATGGAAAGCCCCGCCGAGGAGACGGAGCGCACGCGCCGCACGCCCGGCAGCCCGTTCATCCCGGTCTCGATCGGGAAGGAGACGAGCTGCTCCGCCTCCTCGGGCGCCAGCCCCTCCGCCTCGGTGATGATCGTCACCGTCGGGCGGTTGAGGTCGGGGAAGACGTCGAAGCCCATGCGGGCGAGCGTCCAGCTCCCGTAGGCGACGACGATGGCGGCGAAGGCCAGGACGAGGAGCCGGTTGCGCAGGCTGAAGGAGACCAGGGCGTTGAACACGGCGCGGCGTGTCCCCTCAGCGCACCTGGGCGAGCATGCCGGCGGCGCGCGTCACCACGCGCGTGCCGGGCTCGACCCCCGCCGTCACCAGCACGCGCGCGCCGTCCAGCGGCTCGGCGCGCACCGGCAGGGGCACGAAGCGCTCGGGGGCCGCGTGCGCGTAGACCGCGGGCGGCCCCTCGTCGCTGCGCACCACCGCGCCCGCCGGCAGCACGATGCCCTCCTGCGCGCCCGGAAGCTGCAGCAGCACCGTGACCGGCGCGCCGACCGAAAGCCCGTCGGGCGGGGCCGGCAGGCGGAAGTTCAGCGGCACCGCGCCCTGGCGCACGGCGAGGCCGTGCCCGGCCAGCTCCAGCGGCGCGGTGCGGCCGTCCGGCAGCAGCAGGCTGGCGGCGGAGGCATTGCCCAGCGCGGTGCGGTCGAAGGCCAGCGCCTCCACCCAGAGCCGGGACGGATCGACGATCTCGAACACCGCCTGCGCCGGATCGACGATGCCGCCCACCGCGCCGCGCACCGCCGAGACCACGCCGGAGACCGGCGCCACCAGCGGCTCGCGCCCCGCGAGGCTCGGCGCCAGCGCCGCGCGCCGCTGCCGCAGCCCCGCCAGCTCGGCCCGCGCGTCCAGGATCTCGCGCTCGGCGACGGTGCCGCGCAGCCCGGCGAGCCGGTTGGCGCGCGCCTCGGCGATGACGATCTGCTGGTCCAGCTCGGCGATGTTCTGCCGCAGCGTGCCGCGCTCGGAGAGGCTGTAGGCCGGCGTCACGTAGGCCAGCACCTCGCCGCGCCCGACGCGCTGGCCGAGCACCGGCAGCCCGGCCTCGCCCGGCTCCAGCCGCCCGGTCTGGCTGGCCTGCACCCGGCCGCTGGCGTTGGGATCGGGCACGACGGTGCCGACGAGCGGGATCGCCGTGTCGGCGCGGCCGGGCTCGGCGCGCTGGGTGCGCACCTCCAGCAGGCGCTGCGTCGGCTTGGGCACGAACACCGACCCGTCCGGCAGCCGGCGCGGCGGCTCGGGCACCGGCGCGGGCTGGGCCAGCGCCGGCACGGCGGCGGCGAGCGCCGCCGTCAGCAGCAGCGCCGCGGCGGTCCGGCGGGCCGGGCCGCGCGCGCCGATGGCCGCCTCCGCCGCCACCGGAGCCCCTGCCGGGCCCGGCGGCCTCGCCACGGCGGCCTCCTCCACCATCGGCGGCAGCGGCCCGGCGCGGGAGGCACGGCCGAGCAGGAAGCCGGCGGCGAGCAGGCCGAGTCCGCCCAGCCACAGCGGCGGCGCCTCCCGCAGCGCCTCCAGCCAGCCATGCACGGCGGCCTCCGGTGCCGGCGGGGCCGGCACGTCGAGGCCGCCGATCAGCAGGTCGGACTCCGCGCCGGCGGCGACCGAGAAGGTCAGGTCGTACTCGCCCGGCCGCGCCAGCGCCGGCAGCCGCACCCGGTACACGGCCGGGCCGATCCGCTCGGCCCTCGCCTGCGTCCCGCCGAGGATCGCCTCGATCGCGGCGCCGTCCACCGGCTCGTTGGTCGCGGCACGGTCGAGGTAGAGGGTCAGCACGCCGCCCTCGCCGAGCACGCCCACCAGCTCGAACTGCTCGGAGACGGCCGCGACGCGCGGCGCGGCGCTGGCCGGCGCCGCCTCCTCGTGGTCGTGGCCCTCATGCGCGGCGGCGGGCGGGACGGAGGCGGCGGACAGGAGGGCGGCCAGCAGGGCCGAGCCGAGAAGGACGCGGCGGACGCGAAGCGGACTCATGGTTCCTGCCCAAGCACCTGGTTGATCGACGAGGCGGCGCGGCCGGCCTCCGCCCGCGTGCGCCGGCGGGCGAGATCGGCGTCGGCGAGCAGCAGGCGCACCCGCACCAGCTCGATGAAGGCGAGCTGGCCCGCCCGGTAGGCGGTCTCGTAGAGCCGCGCCTGCTCGGCCAGCGCGGCGTGGCGCGCCTCGGCGAGCCGCGCGAGGTCCAGCGAGGCGTCGCGCGCCTCCCGCGCCGCCTCGGCGCCGCCGAGCAGGGCGCGCTCGGCGGCGGCCAGCTCGGCCTCGGCGGCCACCGTGCCGGCCCGCGCCTCGGCCAGCGCCTCGCGGTGGGTCGGCCCGTGCCGCAGCGAAACCCTACCGGAAACCATCAGGTTGGGCCGCAGCGCCTCGTCGCCACGCTCGCGCTCCCAGCGGAGCTGGCCGCCGAGCTGCGGGTTGTCGCGGTCGCGCACGCGGGTCAGGCGCTCGTTCGCGCGGCCCGCCGCCACCGCGGCGCGCCCGGCGGCGAGGCGTGGATCGTCCGGCCGCGGCCGGACCGCCTCGCCCGCCGGCCGTTCCGGCAACCGCTCCGGCGGCGCCGGGGTCGGGTCGAGGCCGGTGAGGACGCGGAAGGCGATCGCCGCCTCGCGCACCGCCCTGGTGGCCTCGCGCAGCGCCGCCTCGGCTTCCCGCGAGGCGGCGCCGGCGACCAGCAGGTCGGCCCGCGCGACCTGCCCCGCCGCCACGCCGCGGCCGGTATCGGCCTCCAGCGCCCTGGTCTGCGTCAGCCGCCCGCGCTGCGCCTCCTGCACCGCCACGGCGGTCGCCCAGTCCCAGTAGGCGTCCCGCACCTGGCCGGCCAGCAGCAGCCGCGCCCGGGCGATCCGCCCCGCGTTGGCGCCGCCCTGCGCCTCGGCCAGGCCGCGCAGGGCGCCGGCCTCGCCCGGCAGCCAGAGCGGCGCGGCGGCGGACGCCTCGAGCTGGAGGTAGCCGGAATCGCGCGCCGACAGCCCCTGCCTGACGCCGCCGCCCACCGAGGGCGCCTGCGGCAGCAGCGCGTCGGCGCGGGCGCGGCGCGCCTCCAGCACCGGCCGCTGCGCCTCCAGCCCGCGCAGCTCGGCGCCGAGCGCGAGCGCCCCCTGGAAGCCCTCCCGGATGCCGGCGGCGGCGGCCGGCAACGGGTCGGCCGCCTGCCAGGCCAGCAGCCAGGCCAGCAGCACGGTCAGGGCCACGACCGCCGGCCGCCTCATCGCGGCTCGACGCCGAAGGCGTGGTTGAGCGCGGAGCCCGCCCGGCCGAGGGCGACGCGGGCGCGCAGCCGCGCCGCCTCCGCCTCGGCCAGCGCCGTGCGGACGCGGATGACCTCGATCAGCGGCAATTCGCCGGCGCGCCAGCCGGCCTCGTAGAGCGCGGCCTGCTCGGCCAGGGCGGCCTGCCGCTGGCCAGCGGCGTGCAGCACCGCCCCGGCGGCGTCGCGGTTCTCCCGGGCCAGGGCGATCCCGCCCGCTACCGCGCGCGCCGACGCCAGGGCGGCGGCGGTGCCGGCCGTGGTGACCGCCTGCGCGGCGGCCAGACGCTCGCGCTGGAGCGGCGGGTGGCCGAGCGGGATGGTGAACAGCACCGCCAGCCGCGAGCCCCAGGGCTCGCCGCGGGCGTCCCGCTCGTGGCGGAACTGCAGCACCACCTCCGGGTTCGCCCGGTCGCGCAGCCGCACCAGCCCCTCGGCGGCGCGGCCGGCCGCCTCGGCGGCGCGGGCGGCGGCGATGCGCGGGTCGGCACCCTCGCCGGGCGGGGCGGCCTCGGCCTCGGCCGGCCCGTCGCTCGGCAGCCGGCCGGTGAGGGCGCGGAAGGCGACCGCTTCCTGGCGCACCGCGCGCTCGGCGATGCGCAGCGCCGTCTCCGCCTCCCGCAGCGCGGCGGCGACGGCGAGCCGGTCCGCCTCCGGGGCGAGCCCGCCGGCGACCTGGCGGCCGAGGTCGCGTTCCAGCGCCCGCGCCTGCGCCACGCGGCCCTGCGCCGCCCGTCGCGCCGCGACGGCGTCCTGCCAGGCCCACCAGCCGGCCCGGACCTCGCCGGCCAGGAGCAGGCGCTCGCGCGCCACGGCGGCGTCGAGCGCCGCGAGCTGCGCCACGGCGGCGGCGCGCAGGGCGCGCGTCTCGCCCGGCAGCCAGAGGGGGAGGCCGACCTCGCCCTCGTACTCGCGCAGGCCCCGGTCGCCCGGGAGCCGGTCCGAGCGGTAGCCCGCGAGGACGAACGGCGCCCCCGGGGTCAGGGCCTCGGACCGTTCGCGCCGCGCCAGCAGCACGGAACGCTCCGCGGCCAGCGCCTGGAGGCGGGGGCTGAGGGCGCCGGCGGCGGCGAACCCCTCGCGCAGGTCGGCGGCCGCGGCGCCGGCCGCGATGCCCAGCGCGGCGGCACAGGCCAGCAGGCAGCGCGGAATCGTGACGACCAACCGACCTCTCCGACCGAATGACGGCCTGGGTAGCCGGGGTTGCATGACGAAGCCTCTCGGGATTGCGACAAAGTATGTCGGCCGGCCCGGCGCGGGCGGCCCCGAGGCGATCCACGCGGGCGAGGGCACCGGCGCCGCGGGATCGCCCGGCGGCGCCGGCCGCGTCACGCCTGCGCGCGGTAGGCGCGCTGGTCGATCATGTGGCGGCGGAGCTTGTCGTAGAAGGTCTTGCGCGGGATGCCGAGCGCCTCGATCGCGGCCCGCACGTCGCCGCCATGCTCGCGCAGCGCCGCGCGGATCAGCGCCGCCTCGTAGGCATCCACGCGCTCCGGCAGGGTCGCGGACTCCGGCGCCGCCGGCACCGCCGCGTCCTCCGCCAGGCCCAGCACCAGCCGGTCGGCATGGTGGGTCAGCTCGCGCACGTTGCCCGGCCAGTCGTGCGTCATCAGGTGCTGGCGCAGCGACGGGGTGAGCGGCGGCACCGGCCGGCCGAAGCGTTCCGCCGCGCGCCGCAGGAAGTGCGCGAACAGCAGCGGGATGTCGTCCCGCCGCTCGCGCAGCGCCGGGATGCGCACCGTCACCACGTTCAGGCGGTAGTAGAGGTCCTCGCGGAACTCGCCCCGGCGCGAGAGTTCCAGCAGGCTGGTCTTGGTCGCCGCCACCACGCGCAGGTCGAGCCGGCGTATCTCGTTGGTGCCGAGCGGCGCCACCTCGCGCGTCTCCAGCACGCGCAGCAGCCGGACCTGCAGCGCCGGCGGCATGGCCTCGATCTCGTCGAGGAACAGCGTGCCGCCGTCGGCGTGCTCGACGCGGCCCACGCGCCGCTTCTGCGCGCCGGTGAAGGCGCCGGGCTCGTGGCCGAACAGCTCGCTCTCGATCACCGTCTCGGGCAGGGCGCCGCAGTTCAGCGCCACGAAGGGGCGGGCGGCGCGCCGGCTCCAGCGGTGCAGCACGGTGGCCACCACCTCCTTGCCGGTGCCGGTCTCGCCCTCGACCAGCACGTCCACGCGCGCATCGGCGATCTGCCGCAGCGTCTGGCGCAGCCGCACCATCGCCGGCGTGTCGCCGAGCAGCGGGTTGTCCGCCGCCGCCTCCGCCGCCGCCACGGCGCGGGCGAGGCGGCGATTCTCCAGCACCAGGCGCCGCTTCTCCAGCGCGTGCCGCACGGCGCCCAGCAGCTCCTCGGGCGGGTAGGGCTTGGCCAGGAAATGATAGGCGCCGTCACGGATCGCCGCGACCGCCATGGCGATGTCGCCGTGGCCGGTGATCAGGATCACCGGCAGGTCGGGGTCCATGGCGCGCAGGCGGCGGAACAGCTCGGTGCCGCCCATGCCCGGCATGCGCAGGTCGGTGACGACGATGCCGGGGAAGTCCGCGTCGATCGCCGCCAGCGCCGCCTCGGCGGAGTCGAAGCCGCGCGCCTCCAGGCCGGCCAGGGCGAAGCTCTGCAGGTTGGCCTCGCGCAGGAAGGGGTCGTCGTCCACGAAGGCGAGGTCGGTCACGCGGCGCGCTCCAGGGTGATGACGAACAGGCTGCCCGTCCCGTCCCCCTCGGGGGGCGGCGCCGCCTCCAGCGTGCCGCCGAAATCGGCGACGATGTCGCGGCAGATCACGAGGCCGAGGCCGAGGCCCTCGGGCTTCGTGGTGGTGAAGGGCATGAACAGGGAACGCGCCACCGCCGGCGCCAGGCCCGGGCCGTTGTCGGAAACGGCGATCCGCACCCGGCCGGGGCCGCATTCCGGCGGCGCCCCGACCATCGGCATACCGGCCATCGGCATACCGGCCATCGGCATACCGGCCATCGGCATACCGGTCATGGGCATCCCGGCCGTCGCCGTCCCGGCCATCGCCGCCCCGGCCATCGGGGGCGTCGCCCCGATCGCCGGCAGCGCCGAGGCCTCCAGCCGGATGCGGCCGCCGCGCCGGCCCGCCAGCGCCTCCACGGCGTTCTGGATCAGGTTCACCAGCACCTGCTCCAGCCGCACGCGCTCGGCGCGCACGGCGAGGTCCGCCGGCAGCGCCGTCTCCACCGCGATGGCGTCCTGCCGCAGCCGGTGGCCCAGCAGCAGCAGGGCCCCTTCCGCCGCCGCCCGCACCGGCACGGCCTCCAGCCTGCCCTCCGCCCGCCGCGCGAAGCGGCGCAGCCCGCCGGTGATGGCGCCGATCCGCTCGGTCAGCCCGGCGATGGTGCCGAGGCCGCGCGTGGCGGCGGCCGCGTCGCCGCGCTCCAGGAAGAGGCGGGCATTGTCGGCGAAGGAGCGGATGGCGGCGACCGGCTGGTTGATCTCGTGCGCCACGCTGGCGCTGATCTGGCCCAGCACGGCCAGCTTGTTGGCCTGCACCAGATCGTCCCGCAGCCGGTGCAGCGTGGCCTCGGCGCGCTGGCGCTCCTCGCCCTCGGCCCGCAGCCTGGCGTTGGCGCGCTCCAGCTCGGCGGTGCGCAGGCGGACCTCGGTCTCCAGCTCCTCCCGTTGCCGCCGCTGCCGGTCGAGGTCGCGCCGCCGGCGGTGGCGGCGGCGGAGTGCCAGCCAGGCGACGAGCAGGACGAACAGGCCGGCCAGCAGGGCCAGCAGCCTCGCCGCGGCGGTGGCCAGCGCCACCGGCTGCCGGGTCGGGGTCAGCAGATGCAGGGTCCAGCCGGTTCCGGGCACGGGCAGTCGGGTGAGCAGGAAGCCTTCCGCCGTGGCCGCGCCCGGCAGGCGCAGGCGCACGGCCTCCGCCGGGGCGTCGGCGGGCAGGGGCAGCGGGGCGAGCGGCGCGTCGCCGAATTGCAGGCCGTCGCGGACACGCTGCTGCTCCGCGGCCGGGAGCGGGGCAAGGGAGCGGAAGCGCCATTCGGGCAGGCTGGTGACCAGCACGA
Organism: Roseomonas acroporae; assembly: GCF_023223525.1. Lineage (GTDB taxonomy): Bacteria > Pseudomonadota > Alphaproteobacteria > Acetobacterales > Acetobacteraceae > Roseomonas_E > Roseomonas_E acroporae. The sequence continues at coordinate 15,084 of NZ_JALPRX010000033.1, forward strand.
TGCCGGCCGCATCCGTCACCAGCACGGGCCGCCGCAGCGGGCGCCAGTCCTCCTCCACCCGGTCGAACAGCGTCTTCACCACGACGACGCCGAGCGGCGGCCGGTCCCGGGGCGTCCCCCGGCCCGCTTCCCGGCCCGCCTCCGGGGGCGGTTCCCGCGCCGGTGCCCCGGGCCCTTCCGCCGCGCGGCCGGCGGCGGCGGGATCGGGCGGGGACGCGTCCACCCGGCGGGCGAGGTAGAGGCCGGGCTGCCGGCTGACCGTGCCCAGCGCGAACTGCTCGGCCGCGCCGTTCGCCAGGGCGAGGCGGGCATAGGGCCGGAAGCCGTAATTGCTGCCGACGAAGCTGTCCGCGTCCCGCCAGTTGCTGGCGGCCAGGGTGAGGCCCGCCGCGTCGAGCACGTAGATCACCCCGGCGCCGGTCGCCTCGTTCAGCCGCTCCAGCTTGGCGCTCAGCGCCGCGAGCCGGCCCGGATCGCGCGTCGCCAGGGCCTCGCGCAGGTCGGGGTCGCCGGCCAGCACCAGGGGCAGGCTGCGCTGCTTGTCGATCTCGCTGCGCAGCAGCGCCACGCGCAGCGCCGTCTCGGCCTCGGCGCCCTGCTGCAGCCCGGCCAGCGCATTGCCGGTGGCGAGATGGTTCGCCGTCCGGTCCAGCAGCGCCAGGAAGGCGAGCGGCAGCAGCAGCCGCAGGGCACGCCGCCCGTGGGCATGCCACCAGGCACCGCGCCACGCGGCGGGGAGAAGGCGGCGGGTGCTCATCCCTCCCGGCCTCGTGTGGAAATCCGCACTACGCCGTCCGGGCCTGTGTGGAAATCCGCATCGGTCCGCCCGTCTCCCCACGGTTCCGTATAAGATGTCTTATACAAGATTAGAGCATGCTGCGTTTGATCGGAATCGGGGTTCCGAAACGGGT
>NZ_JALPRX010000034.1 GCF_023223525.1 Roseomonas acroporae
AAGGGCGGCGCCCTTCCTGGCGGGGTCCGGGGCGGAGCCCCGAAGGGCCCCCACGCCCGGGAACCACGATGACCGAGTTGGAAACACTCCGCGACCTTCTGGACACCGGCCGCGTGAAGCTCGGCATCCACATCCGCTCGATGAACAGCCCGGGCTCGCCGGTCTACGACTGGAAGCGCAACATCGCGCTGCCGGCGGCGCTGCTGGTGGCGTCCTTCGCGGCCACAGCGCTGATCCACTTCTACCTCGGCGCCGCGATCCTGGCCGTGGGCATGTGGTACTGGCTGGCCAAGGTGCAGCCGCGAATCCGCGACGAGGTGTTCGACCGCAGCGCGGCGCTGGCGCTGGCATCCGAGGCGGCCTTCGACACGCTCTGGCAGAAGGGCGTGCTGTCGCTGTTCAGCGAGTTGCCGGACGGGACGAAGCGGGCCGCGACGCGGCGCGACGACTGGCGGGCCTTCGTGCGTTCACTGCCGCCGGCCTGACTGGCATGCCGGAACCCCGCGATGTCCTGGGCAGGGGGCGCGTGGGGGAAGCAGGGGGTCGGCCGGCTGCACCGGCCTCGCGGCCACGCGAACGGCGATCGGGCGGGTTGGGTGGCCGGGGGGAGGACCACCGGAGGCGATCGGGGCGGGAGGGGCGCCCCGATGCTTCAGCCTGCCTTGCGGACCGGCTCGGCGCCGGCGGTCTCGCCGATCTGGATGTCGCGCTTCTGCGTCTCGGCCTCGGCCATGATGCTGCGCATGTCGCGCAGGAAGGCGGTGCCCTTCAGCGTCCGCTGCACCAGCACGGAGCGGCGGTCCATCGGATCGACCTTGCGTCGCGCGAGGTCGAGCTCGCCCAGACGGTCGAGCGCGCGCGTGATGGCGGGCTTGGACACGTTCAGCTCGGCGGCCAGGCCACGCACCGTGTGGGGGGCATCGGTGAGGTAGACCGTCAGGAACACGCCGAGCTGGCGGGCGGACAGGTCGGGTCCGTCGCGACGGACCAGGGCGACGACGGTGTCGCGCAGGATGCCGACGAGTTGGTCAGGCGTGCTTGCATTGGATACCATGTTGACTCTCCTTGTTGGCGCCGGTCGGCCACGGGCCACCCGGTCGCCGGCTCACCGCTGTGATTCCGATCCCGGTGTTGCCGTCCCCGGCACTTCCGCTCCGCCGGAGAGGGCGGCCGCCCTTTCCTGCGAATCGGTGGGTGCACCACACTAGATGGTGGCCACGTTTGCGGCTGCGAGATGACATAGCAACTGCGGACGCAGAGTTTCGCCGAAATCTCGGGATCGTTACCCTAATGATGATCCGCGGCGGTCACGGGTTCATTCCGCAAGGATCCTCCTGATGCCCGCCAGCAGGCCGCGTACGGCGGGGATTTCGCCACCCTCCGGCCGGCCCGGCCGGCTGCCGTCGTTCCAGCAGTAGGTGTCGATATGCGCCCAGCGCATCCCTGACGGCACGAAACGCTGCAGGAACAGCGCCGCCACGATCGCACCCGCCATCGGGCGGGTGGCCACAGTGTTGAGGTCGGCGACGGTGCTTTCCAGCCACGAAGCGTAACCGGCGTGCAGCGGCAGGCGCCAGAGCGGGTCCGCCGCGGTCCCGGCCGCGTCGAACAGGGTACGGGCCAGGACGTCGTCGTTGGCGAACAGCGCCGGCAGGTCGGGGCCGAGGGCCACCCGAGCGGCGCCGGTCAGGGTGGCGGCGTCGAGGATCAGGGCGGGCCGCTCCTCGGCGGCGCGGGCCAGCAGGTCGGCCAGCACGATGCGGCCCTCGGCGTCGGTGTTGCCGACCTCGATGGTCAGGCCCGCGCGGGTGCGCAGCACGTCGAGCGGCCGCATGGCGGTGCCGGAGACGGCGTTCTCCACCGCGCCGACCAGCAGCAGCAGCCGCACCGGCAGGCGCTCCGCCATGACCGATTCGGCCAGGGCCAGCATGGAGGCGGCCCCGCCCATGTCCTTTTTCATGCGCAGCATGGCCGAGGACGGCTTGAGGTCCAGGCCGCCGGTGTCGAAGCATACCCCCTTGCCGCAGAGCGCCAGCAGCGGCAGCGAGGCGGCGTCGGCATGGTCCGGGGGCTGCCAGCGCAGGATCGCCACCTCGGGCGCGCGCGGGCTGCCGGCACCGACGGCCGCCAGCGCCGGATAGCCCTCGCGCAGCGCCTCGCCCGCGATGCGCTCGAAGGTCGCGCCATGGGCGTCGGCGACGACGGACACCGCATCGACCAGCTCGGCCGGGCCGAGCGCGTTGGCGGGGGTGTTTATCAGGTCGCGGCCACGGCAGATCGCCGCCGCCTGGCGCAGCGCCGCCTCGGTGCCCGCCGGGGGCACCAGCCGCGCCGGGGCGCGCCGCGCGGCGCCGTCCGGGGCGGCCTCCCCCTTGAAGCGGGTGAAGCGGTAGGCGCCGAGGCACCAGCCGAGGGCCAGCACGCCGGGCTCGTACCCGCTTCCGGCCCCGTTGCCGGCATGGGTGGCGTCCGGCCGCCAGGTGGTCCCGGCCGGCAGGCCGTAGGGCAGCGTGCCGAAGCTCCAGGGCGACTCCCAGGCCGGCTCGGCGCCGAGCCCGAGTGCCGCGCCGGCCAGGCCCTCCGGCCCCGGAAGCAGCACCAGCTCCTGCGGCCGCGCCGCGAAGCCCTGGGCGCCGAGCCAGGCCACCGCCGCCGCCGGCAGGGCGCCGCGCAGGCGGTCGAGCCCGGCCGGCGTGACGAGGTACAGCGGCAGGGCCGCCACCTGGCCTTCCGCCAGGCAGTCCGGCAAGGCGTGGTCCGGCATGGCAGATCCTCAGCGAGCGTTCCCGGCACGGCGACGGCCGGCGCGGCCTGTCGGGCGACCGACCGTCGCCGCGCCGTGACGGCACCATAGCGGCTGGAGTCCCGGCCGCAATCGCGGCGCCCGACGACGCGGCATGCCGGCGCCGGCGGCCCCGGCACGGCGTGGCGACCAGGCGCCGGCCGGACCGTGAAGCGGGGCACACCGCGCTTCCGGCGAGCCTCCCGCCGAACCGCTATCCCGTTGGGCATCCCGCTGGGCATCCCGCTGGTCATCGCGCCCATGGCATGGCGACGCGGCCCGCCGCAGCGGCGGCGAGGTCGCGTCGATGCGTGACCAGGAAACGGATGCGCGCGAGGCACGGCGCGCGGCGCCCGCCTTCCGACCTGCCGAGGATGTCTCGCGCGCCGGCAGCGATGCGCGCCACGCCAGTTCCGCAGGCCCGGCCGGGACACGACGCGGCCACCCGGCGCATTGACGCGGCTTTCATTTCTTGCAGACATCATCTGCCGGGATCGCGAATGGCGATGTCGTCACCCGCATCGGCCGGGACGCGGCGGCGCGTCGGTTGCCGGGCGTTCGGCAGTCCGGCCGAATCGTTTCTTCCCGCCGATCTTGGCAAGATTGCGGAAAAGATCGTGCCTTTCGTGCAACAGGCAAGATAAAGTTTCAGAAAATCCCCTTGATACGAACTCTTTCTTGCCTGGGCCGCCCGCATCCGATAGGGAGTTACGCGTCGACTTACGCAACGCCTGAACGACGGGGCAGCCTGGGATCGGTCTTGCGCGCCATCGACTGCTGCGTGTGGACGATTCCGTAGGGGGGCAGGCTCCGGGCTCTAGGGCAAGCCCAGACCCGACGGAGATCAGGGAATGAACCAGTCCCGACGGCGTGCCCGTGCCGCTCGTCCCGCCGTGCTGCTGCGCCGCGTGCGTCCGGCCGGTGCAGCGGCCCTCCTCGCCCTGCTCGCTGCCTGCGCGCAGCAACCCTCGCACCAGGGTGCGAGCACCGGCGTCCGCACCTACGGCTCCTACAACCGGCCGGCGAGCTACGATCCGCCCGGTCCGGCGAGCGATCCGTGGGGGCCGTGGATCCGCGAGGCGTCGCGCCGCTTCGACGTGCCGGAGCGCTGGATCCGCGGCGTGATGCGCCAGGAATCCGGCGGCCGCGTCACCGCCACCTCGCATGTCGGCGCGATGGGCCTGCTGCAACTCATGCCCGGCACCTACGCCGAGATGCAGAACCGCTACGGCCTCGGCAACGACCCGTACCATCCCTACGACAACCTGATGGCCGGCACCGCGTACATGCGCGAGATGTACGACCTGTACGGCTCGCCCGCCTTCCTCGCCGCCTACAATGCGGGGCCGCGCCGGCTGGAGGGCTATCTCTGGGGCGGCCGCGGCCTGCCCGCCGAGACGCGCAACTACGTCGCGCGCATCGCGCCCGGCATCGTGGACACCCATCCGAACCGCCGCGCCGCGCCCGAGATCTACGCCGCCGCCGACATCCCGATCCGCATCCCGGCCGGGCCGCGGCAGATGGATGCCGGCACGATGCTGGCCCTGCGCGAGCAGCGCAACGGCGCCGCGCCGAGCTACGCCAGCCAGCCGGAGACGGCGCCGGTGCTGCTCGCCTCGGCGACCACGTCGCGCGGCGCCGCGCGCAGCCGTGGCGACGGCGCCGTGATCGCCATGGACCCGATCCCGGACGGCTCCACCTACGCCGCCCCGGCTGCCGCGCCGGCCCCGGAGCCGGCTCCCGTGCAGCTCGCCGCCGCCGCGCCGCCGGCCGGTCAGGTCGTCAGCATGGACCCGATCCCGGACGGCTCCACCTACGCCTCCAGCCCGGCGCCCGCTTCCCGCGGCCGCGGCGAGGTGATCGCCATGGATCCGATCCCCAACCCGCCGGAGCCGGCGCCGATGCCGCGCTCGCCCGCCGTCGCGGCGGTGCCGTCCGCCCTGGCCGCCGCGACGCTGCCGCTGCCGCCCCGCTACGCCGAGGCCCCGCGCGCCGCCGAGCCGGCACGCGCCACGGAGGCGCCGCGGCAGTACGCCGCCCTGCCGTCGCCGCCGGTCCCGCCCTCGATCGCCGTCGCCTCCGCCTCGGCCGCGTCGTCCCCGCGCGGCCAGGCCCAGCCGGAGCCGCGCGGCTACTCGCTCACCGCCCCGCGCGGCTTCGTGCTGATCCCGAGCGCCAATGCCGGCACCCTGCCGAGCAGCCTGCGCGCCGCCTCGGCCAACACCGGGAACGGCAACTGGGCCGTGCAGGTCGGCGCCTTCGCCTCGTCCAACCTCGCCCGCACCGCCGCCAGCCAGGCGCGCGAAACGGCGGGGGCCGGCGGGCCGACGGTCATGCCGGTCTCGCAGGGGCGCAACACGCTCTACCGCGCCCGCGTCACCGGCCTGTCGCGCTCGGCCGCCGAGGCCGCCTGCGGCCGCCTGCGCAGCCGCGCCGAGTGCGTCGTGCTCTCGCCCGAGGCGCAGAGCTGAACCGGGCGCGTCCACGGCGCCGGGATCGCCAGGGCGGCGATCCCGGCTGATCGCCGCCCGCGACAGGCCGGGACCGCAGCCTGCCGCGTGCCGCCGTGCCCCGCGCGGATTCATGCCTCCAGGTGGTTCCGCTCTCAGGTGGTCCCGCTCTCCGGCGGCCCGATCCGGCGGGACCGCCACCACCGGCATCGGGCGCCCGGCTTCCGGACGCGTCGGACTCTCGCGGCGCCGGACCGCGGCCCCGCTTCCGCACCCTTCCTGCCGACTCCTGCCCCTCCGGCCATTGACAGACACCGCCGCGGTGCTGTCCTTGCCCGCTCGCGGGTCGCCCGCGCGGAGGAGGAACACCGGAGATGACCGACGCCTATGTCTGCGACGCCGTGCGCACCCCGATCGGCCGCTACGCCGGTGCGCTCGCCGCCGTCCGCGCCGACGACCTCGCCGCGACGCCGATCAAGGCGCTGATGCAGCGCAACCCCGGCCTCGACTGGGCGGCGCTGGAGGACGTGGTCTATGGCTGTGCCAACCAGGCCGGCGAGGACAACCGCAACGTCGCCCGCATGGCGGCGCTGCTGGCCGGACTCGGCGAGGGCATCTCGGGCTCCACGGTGAACCGCCTCTGCGGCTCCGGCCTCGACGCGCTCGGCATCGCCGGCCGCGCCATCAAGTCCGGCGAGGCCGGGCTGATGCTGGCGGGCGGCGTCGAGAGCATGACCCGCGCGCCCTTCGTGATGGGCAAGGCCGAGACCGCCTTCTCCCGCACGCAGAACCAGATCTACGACACCACCATCGGCTGGCGCTTCGTCAACCCGATGATGAAGAAGCAGTTCGGCGTCGACTCCATGCCGGAGACGGCCGAGAACGTGGCGCAGGACTTCCAGGTCTCGCGCGAGGACCAGGACGCCTTCGCGCTGCGCTCGCAGTCGCGCGCCGCCGCGGCGCAGAAGAACGGCCGTCTCGCCGCCGAGATCACCCCCGTCTCCATCGCGCAGAAGAAGGGCGACCCGATCGTCGTCGACCGCGACGAGCACCCGCGCGCGACCACGATGGAGGCGCTGGCCAAGCTCAAGCCGGTGGTGCGCCCCGACGGCACGGTGACGGCGGGCAACGCCTCGGGCGTGAACGACGGCGCCGCCGCGATCATCGTCGCCTCCCGCGCCATGGCCGAGAAGCACGGGCTGCGGCCCCGCGCGCGCATCGTGGCGACCGCCGCGGCCGGCGTGCCGCCGCGCATCATGGGCATCGGCCCGGCCCCGGCCTCGAAGAAGGTGCTGGAGAAGGCCGGGCTGAAGATCACCGACATGGACGTGATCGAGCTGAACGAGGCCTTCGCCAGCCAGGCGCTCGCCACGCTGCGCCAGCTCGGCGTGGCGGACGACGCGGAGCACGTGAACCCGAACGGCGGCGCCATCGCGCTCGGCCATCCGCTCGGCGCCTCGGGCGCGCGCCTCGCGCTCACGGCGGTGGAGGAGCTGCACCGGCGCGGCGGCCGCTACGCGCTCTGCACCATGTGCATCGGCGTCGGCCAGGGCATCGCCATGATCCTGGAGCGCGTCGGGGACTGACGGCACCCCGCGCGATTCCCGGCCCGCGGGGCGGCATCGCGCACGCGGCCGGCGGGGCGGCCATGCGCCGTCCCCGGCAATCGTGCCGGTCCGCATCCACGCGGGCCGGAATCATGCCGACGGCGTCATTCGTCGACACGTTCCGGGGCGCTGCCCCGGACCCCGCGAAGGGGCGAAGCCCCCTTCGAGACCCCCGGATTCATGAGGACGGGTCGAACAATCCCGCCGGGCGTGTGAGGTGAGCGGCGGGATGCTCCGGCCCATCCCCCGAGAGGGGTGGTTCGTGGGGAGCTTCGTCCCCGCCGGCGCGGAGCCGCCCGTCCCCGACCCGGACGGGCCCGGCCGGCGGCATCCTGCCCGACGAACGCCCCCTTGCGGCAGCGCAGCATGAGGAGAAAAGTCGCGCCGATACCGGCCGGCCCCGGGATGCATGCCAGGACGTCGGCCGGCCCTCCCCGACGCAAGGAGCCGCCCGCTTGTCGATCACCGTCAACAGCCGCACCGCCGAGCACCCGATCGACCCGCTCTTCCTGGAGCGCTGGTCCCCCCGCGCCTTCACCGGCGAGGAGATCGCCGAGTCCGACCTGCTGACCATGCTGGAGGCCGGCCGCTGGGCCGCCTCCTCCTACAACTCGCAGCCCTGGCGCTTCCTCTACGCCCGCCGCGGCACCGCCCACTGGGAGAAGTTCCTGGGCCTGCTGAACGAGTTCAACCGCTCCTGGGCGAAGGACGCCTCGGCGCTGGTCGTGCTGGTGTCGAACTCGGTGATGCGCCCGCCCGGCGCCGAGAAGGACATCCCCTCGCACAGCCACTCGATGGATGCCGGCAACGCCATCGCCCAGGTCATGCTCCAGGCCACGAGGATGGGCTGGTACGCGCACGGCATGGTCGGCTTCGACATGGACCGCGCCTTCGCCGAGCTGAACGTGCCGAGCGGCTACCGCGTCGAGGCCGCCTACGCGATCGGCAGGAAGGCCGACAAGTCGAAGCTGCCCGAGGGCCTGCAGGCGCGCGAGACGCCGAGCCCGCGCAAGCCGCTGGCCGAGATCGCCTTCGAGGGCGGCTTCAGGGCCGAGTGACACGGGGGTCGCGGCGCGCGGTCCCTGCACGGCCCGCGCGCCGCGACCCGGCAGACGGCCCGCCGGCGAGCCCGGCCGGCCAGCGAGGAGCGAGTGCCGATGACCACGATCAGCGAGGCCGAGCTGGCATTGCGGGAGACGGCGCGCCGCGTCCTCCCCGCCGGCGGCTTCGGCAACATCCCGGCCGAGACGGTGATCCGCGAGGGCCGGGGCGGCCGCATTTGGGATGTCAGCGGCAACGGGTACGTGGACTTCCTGATCGGCTCCGGCCCGATGCTGCTCGGCCACGCGCATCCGGAGGTGAACGCGGCCGTCGCGGCGCAGCTCGAACGCGGCACCACCTACTTCGCCAACAACGAGCCCGGCATCCGCCTCGCCGAGGCGATCGTCGAGGCCGTGCCCTGCGCCGAGCAGGTGCGCTTCGCCAGCAGCGGCACCGAGGCCGATTTCTACGCCATGCGCCTCGCCCGCGCCTTCCGCCGGCGCGAGAGGATCCTGAAATTCGAGGGCGGCTACCACGGCATGAGCGACTACGGGCTGATGAGCCTGTGGCCGTCCCGCCCCGGCAACTTCCCGCAGGCCGCCCCGGATTCCGCCGGCATCCCCGCCCAGGTGCGCGACAGCATGCTGGTCTGCCCCTTCAACGACCTCGCCGCCGCCGAGGCGCTGATCCACGCCCATCGCGAGGATCTGGCCGGCGTGATCGTGGAGCCGATGCAGCGCCTGGTGCCGCCCGCGCCCGGCTACCTCGAGGGGCTGCGCGCCATCACGCGCGAATACGGCATCCCGCTGATCTTCGACGAGGTGGTGACCGGCTTCCGCCTCGCCTATGGCGGCGCGCAGGAATACTACGGCGTGACGCCCGACCTCTGCACGCTGGGCAAGGTGGTGGGCGGCGGCTTCCCGCTCTCGGCCGTCGCCGGTCGCGCCGACATCATGGCGCATCTCGACCGCGCCCGCGTCGGCGAGGACGGCTTCCTGCCGCAGATCGGCACGCTGAGCGGCAACCCCGTCGCCGCCGTCGCCGGGCTGAAGACGCTGGAGATCCTGCGCCGCCCCGGCGCCTACGAATCGCTGTTCGCGACCGGCCGCACGCTGCGCGAGGGCCTCGGCCGCGCCCTGCGCGAGGCCGGCTTCGCCGTGCAGGTCCCCGGCGAGCCGCCGATGTTCGACGCGGTGTTCACCAGGGGCGAGGTGCGAGACTACCGCAGCACCATGGCGGGCGACGCGGCGCTGGCGAAGCGCCTCACCGTGCTGCTGCGCGAGCGCGGCGTGTTCAAGAGCGACGGCAAGATCTACGTCTCCCTGGCGCACGACGAATCCTGCGTGCGCGACGCGCTGGCCGCCTTCGACTCGGCCGCGCGGGCGCTCGCCGCCGAGACCGCCGCTCGTTGAGGCGGGTGCGGGCCGCCGCCCGTTGAGGCGGGCGCGGGCCGCCGCCCCTTGCCGCCACCGCCCCGCGGCGCGACCCTGCATCCGGGAAACGCCCAACGGGAAATATCCAGCGGGAACGGCCAGGGAGCAGGCGGCATGACGACGAACGGGCATCGGGCGTGACGGCGCCGCCGCTCGCGGGGGTGCGTGTCCTCGACCTCACCAACGTCCTCGCCGGGCCGTTCTGCACCTACCAGCTCGCGCTGATGGGGGCGGAGGTCATCAAGGTCGAGCAGCCCGGGCGCGGCGACCTCGCCCGCCGCCTCGGCGCCGATCCGGAGGCGGCCGCGCGCGGCATGGGCGCCTCCTTCGTCGCAGTGAACGCCGGCAAGCGGTCGCTCTCGCTCGACCTCAAGCACCCGGAGGGCAAGGCGGTGTTCCGCCGCCTGGTCGGCACCGCCGACGCGGTGGTGGAGAATTTCCGTCCCGGCGTGATGGACCGGCTCGGCCTCGGCTGGGAGGCGCTGCGTACGCTGCGCCCCTCGCTGGTCTTCTGCGCCATCTCCGGCTTCGGCGCCGACGGCCCGCTCGCCACCCGCCCCGCCTACGACCAGATCATCCAGGGCATGGCCGGGGTGATGAGCATCACCGGCGACGCGGAATCGGCGCCGCTGCGCGTCGGCTACCCGGCCTGCGACACGCTGGGCGGGCTGACGGCGGCCTTCGCCGTCGCCTCGGCGCTGTTCGGCGCGCGCGCCACCGGCGAGGGCCGCTTCCTCGACGTCTCGATGCTGGAATCGACGCTCGCCGCCATGGGCTGGGTGGTGTCGAACCAGCTCAACGCCGGGGTCGAGCCGCGCCCGATGGGCAACGCCAATTTCACCGCCGCCCCCTCCGGCACCTTCCGCACCGCCGCCGGGCTGCTCAACATCGCCGCGAACGAGGACAAGCAGTACGCCGCGCTCTGCCGCGTGGTCGGCCGCCCGGCGCTGCGCCACGACCCGCGCTTCGCCGACCGGCAGTCGCGCAAGGTGAACCGCGACGCGCTGACCGGGGAACTGGAAGCCGCGCTCGCCGCGCGCGGTGCCGCCGAATGGGAGGCGCTGCTGGTCGAGGCGGGCGTGCCGGCCGGCCAGGTGCTGGGCGTGCCGGAGATCCTCGGGCACGAGCAGCTTCGAGGGCGCGGCTTCGTGGCCGAGCTTGCCGGCGCGGATGGCGGGACGCAGCGCGTGACGCGCGGCGGCTTCCGCTTCGGCGACGGCAACCCGGCGCCGCGCGGGCCGGCACCGATGCTCTCGGCCGACACGGAGGCCTGCCTCGCCGAGCTGGGCTACAGCCGGGAGGACATCGCGCAGCTGCGGGAGGAAGGGGCGATCTGACGGCGCCCGGCGCCGGGGCGGGTGGCTTCGGGCGCCGCCGCATCCGGACCCGGGGCGGGAAGCGGCGCGGGAGACCCGCGCCTGCCGACCGATGGGGGCGGCGCTCCCCGAAGGCCGCCGGAGCAGGCAGCGTCTTCCGCAAGGGCGCGGCGGGGAAGGCGGCGCCCTCCCCGGCTCACCCGTCCAGCCACGCGGGCGCCACGCTGCCCAGCGGCAGGGCCGGCCGGTCCCAGCGGGCCGGCGTCGCCGCCAGCAGGCCGGCGTGGCGCACCGCGCGCATCCGGCCGAAGCCGCTGTCGCTCTCCTCCAGCAGCGCCTCGACCTCGGCGGCCTCGGGTTCCGGGGCGCTCAGCCCGTCCGGCAGGCGGCCGAGGCCGCGGATCCACTCGCCGGTGCCGGCCAGCGAGACGCGCACCAGCCAGGAGCCCCCTTCCTCGGCGCGCCGAATCAGCGCCGCCATGGCGCCGAGGGCGAGCAGGTAGCCGGAGGCGTGGTCCAGCGCCTGGCAGGGCAGCGGCTTCGGGCCCTCGGTCCCGGCGGCGGCTGCTTCCTCCAGGTTCATGCCGTTGGCGTTCTGCACCAGCGAGTCGAAGCCGCGCCGGCCCGACCAGGGGCCGAGATGCCCGTAGGCGGAGAGGCCGACGCAGACGAGGCCCGGCGCCTCGGCGGCCAGCGCCGCGGGCGAGAAGCCGCGCGCGGCGAGGGCGCCGGGACGGTAGCCCTGCACGAACAGGTCGGCGCCGCGCGCCAGCGCCAGCAGCCGGTCGCGGCCGGCCTCCGTGCCGAGGTCGAGATGCGCGGGGCGCTTGCCGCGGCCGGTATCGGGGATCAGGTCGGGGAAGTTGGGCAGGTCGGGGCCGGTGAGGTGCAGCACCTCGGCGCCGTGCGCGGCGAGGACACGGCCGCAGACCGGGCCGGCGATCACGCGCGTCAGGTCCAGCGCGCGGAAGCCGGCGAGGGGCCTGTCGGCGGCGGGCGGCAGCGGACGGGGCGGGGCGTCGCCGATGCGCTCGATCAGCACCGGCGGCAGCGCCGCGGCGGCGCGGCCCTGCGGCGAGCCGAGCCATTCGGCGGTGCTGCGCGTGGCGGTGACGCAGAGGCCGGCGGCGGCGGCGTCCGCCTCGAAGTCCAGCGCCTTGCGCCGGGACAGCGCGGCGGCCACGGCCTCGCGCGTGTTGGCGCAGCCGAGCAGGCGCAGCACGCCGTCGCGGTGGTGCGGGAAGTTGGTGTGCAGGCGCACCCAGCGACCGTCGCCGCAGCGGTAGGGGCCGGCGATCGGGTCCCAGCGGGCGCCGGAATCGCTGCCCTCGGTGCGGATGTGGCGCTCGCTGCGGAATTCGATCGCGGCGTGGCGCATGGAGACGGCCACCTGCTGCGCCGCGCCGCCGCGCCTTCGGTGCAGCTCGGCGGCGGCCAGCGCCGAGGCGGCGATGCTGGCCTGCGCCGCCGTGCCGATCGCGTAGGTGGAGGGCAGCGCGGGCTCGCGCCCCGCGAGCCGGAGCCGGTCGAGCGCCGCCGGGTCCAGCCCGGCCGTGCGCCAGAGCCCGGCAAGCGCCAGCGCGGGATCGGTGGTGGCCATTCCTCGTCTCCTTTCCCCCGGGGCGTCAGGGTGGCATGGCGGCGGGGACGGGCGAAGGGGGCGGTCGCGGCGCGCGGCCCGCCCGCGGCCGGATGCGCCCGTGGGCGTGGCGGCGCCCCGGAGGGTGGCCGCGCCCGATCGCGTGTCCGGCGCGGCCGGGCACGTGCCGCGCGCTCAGGACGGCGGCTGCACCACCGCCCAGGTGGTGGTGACGTGCGCCACCACGTCCGCCGAGCCTTCCGAGCGCAGCGCCACCTCGCCATAGGCCAGGCGCGCGCCGCGCTTCAGCACGCGCGCCTCGGCCAGCACGGCGCGCGGCGCGGGGCGGCGCAGGAAGGTGATGTTGAGGTTCGAGGTCAGGCTCTCGTCGCGCCCGCCGGTCATGGAGAGCAGCGCCGCCCACATCGCGACGTCGGCCAGCGCCATCAGCGCCGGGCCGGAGATCGAGCCGCCGGGGCGCAGCAGGTCGGCGTGGTGCGGCAGGCGCAGCAGCGCGGTGCCGGCGTCGGCGGCGAGCACCTCCACGCCCCAGGCGCCGGCCAGCGGCACGCCGGCACGCACGATGTTCTGGATCGCCTCCGGCAAGAGGGTTTGGCTCGCCTCCGGCGAGGGGGCTTGGCTCGCCTCCGGCGAGGGGGCGTGGCTCGCCTCCGGCGAGGGGGCTTGGCTCGCCTCCGGCGAGGGGGCGTGGCTCGCCTCCGGCGAGGGGGCTTGGCTCGCCTCCGGCGAGGGGGCCTGGCCCGTCCGGGGCGCGGGCTCGCCGGGCGCGGCCGCGCCGGCATCCCGCATGGTGCCGCTCATCCCTCGCCTCCCACGACGCGGCCGAGGCAGGGATTGCCGCCGAGCCAGTAGCAGAGCTCGGCCGGCCGCGTGATCCGGTACAGGGCGAGGTCGCAACGCAGCCCCGGCGCCAGCATGCCGCGATCGGCGAGGCCGAGCGCCGCGGCGGCGTGGCGCGTGACGCCGAGCAGCGCCTCGGCCACGGTCAGGCGGAACAGCGTGCAGGCGAGGTTGAGCATCAGCAGCAGCGACAGCGCCGGCGAGGAGCCGGGATTCATGTCCGTCGCGACCGCCATGCGCAGCCCGGCGGCGCGCATCGCCGCGATGTCGGGCGCGTGCTGCTCGCGGATGAAGTAGTAGGCGCCGGGCAGCAGCACGGCGACGGTGCCGGCGGCCGCCATGGCGCGCAGCCCGGCGGCGCTGGCCTGCTCCAGGTGGTCGGCGGAAAGCGCGCCGAAGCGCGCGGCGAGTGCCGCGCCGCCGCAATCGGCGATCTGGTCGGCGTGCAGCTTCACGGGCAGGCCGTGGGCGCGGGCGGATTCGAAGATCCGCGCGGTCTCCGCCGGGGTGAAGGCGATGCTGTCGCAGAACACGTCCACCGCGTCGGCGAGCTTCTCCCGCGCTGCCGCCGGCACGATGGCGTCGGCCACCAGCGCGGCGTAGTCGGGCTGGCGGCCGCGATACTCGGGCGGCACGGCGTGGGCGGCGAGCAGCGTGGTGGCGACGCCGGCGCGGCGCGCCGCGGCGAGGCCGCGCGCGACGCGGAGCTGGCGCAGCTCCGTCGCCTCGTCGAGCCCGTAGCCGGACTTGATCTCGACGGTGGTGACGCCCTCGGCCAGCAGCGCGTCGAGGCGCGGCAGGGCGAGGCGACGAAGGGCCTCCTCGTCGGCCGCGCGCGTCGCGCGGACGGTGGCGAGGATGCCGCCGCCGGCGCGCGCGATGTCGGCGTAGGAGGTGCCGCCGAGGCGCTGCTCGAACTCGCCCGAGCGGTCGCCGGCGAAGACGAGGTGCGTGTGGCAGTCGATCAGCCCGGGCAGGATCCAGGCGCCGGCGCAATCCACCGTGTCGGCGGCTGGTCCCGGCAGCGCGGCGCGCGGGCCGACCCAGGCGATGCGGCCGTCGCGGCAGGCGACGGCGCCGTCCTCGACGATGCCGAGGGCGTCCGCCGCCAGGCCGCCCGGCGCGGCGCCGCCCGCCGTCACGCCCGTCGTCACGCCCTCTGGCGCGGCCCCGGCCATCGTGCAGAGATTCGCGTTCAGCCAGACGCGGTCGAACATGCCGGCTCCCTCCCGCGGACCGGGCGACAGCTTCGGCGGCCCCCGGCCGCAGCACAAGGGCACGGCGCAACCCTGCCATGGCGCGCCGCCGGGATGCGCGGGGACGCGGGCGGGGCCATCTCGGCGGTCATGTCGAACCATGGGCCGAACCCTGGCCCGAACCCTGGCCCGAACCCGGAATCGCCGCTCGCGCGGCTGCTCTCGGCGCCGGTGCGGCCGGGCACGGTGCGCTGGCTCGGCCTGCGGCCCGGCCGGCGCGAGCCGATGCTGGCCGTGGCGCGGGTGGCGCTGGACCCGGAGCGGGGCCTGGCCGGCGACCGCTACCGCAACGCCCATGCCCGCACCCGGCAGGTGACGCTGGTCGGGGCCGAGGACCTGGCGGCCATCGCCGCCTATCTGGGGCGCGAGGCGGTGGCGCCCGACATGCTCCGGCGCAACGTGCTGGTCTCCGGGATCAACCTGTCGGCACTGAAGGGCCACCGCTTCCGGCTGGGCACGGCGCTGCTGGAGCATACCGGCGAGTGCCACCCGTGCTCGCGCATGGAGGAGGTGCTGGGGGTGGGCGGCTACAACGCCGTGCGCGGGCATGGCGGCATCACGGCGCGCGTGCTGGAGGCGGGCGAGGCGGGGATCGGCGACGCGCTGGCGCGCGAATAGCGCCTGTCCGGGCAGGGCGCGCTCGCCCGGCGGCCCGGAGAAGGTACGGGAACGAGGCCGGCCTCCTCGCGCCGACTCCCGGCCACGGCGGCCGCCGCCCTTGCGGCGCGCCCCCGCCCTCGTGGAGAAGCGGAGGACTCCGACGGAGACCCTCG
Organism: Roseomonas acroporae; assembly: GCF_023223525.1. Lineage (GTDB taxonomy): Bacteria > Pseudomonadota > Alphaproteobacteria > Acetobacterales > Acetobacteraceae > Roseomonas_E > Roseomonas_E acroporae. The sequence goes on from NZ_JALPRX010000034.1 coordinate 15,099, forward strand.
ACGCGATGCTGCCCACCCATGGCCGCTACGACCATCACGACCTGCCCGGACGCGCCCGTTACCTGTGGCCGGGAGGCGGGTCCGGCGATGGGCGGGGCGGCACGGGGCTCGCCGTCTATCTCGGCGTGAACCTGGAGCACTTCGCCTTCGGCGAGGGGCTGGGCGCGGAACTGGCGCCGGGCCCGGCCTCGGGGGTCGGACCATACCCGGACGTGCTGAACTACGCCTGGCGCGACTACGGCAACCGGGTGGGCGCGTGGCGCCTGCTCGCGGTGCTGGACGAGCTGCGCCTGCCCTGCACGGTGCTGCTGAACAGCGCGATGTACCACCACGCCCCGGCGCTGGTGGCCGCGCACCGCGCGCGCGGCGACGAGATCGCGGGCCACGGCCGCACCAACAGCGAGCGGCAGAGCGCCATGCCGGAGGCCGAGGAACGGCGCATGATCGCCGAGGCCACCGAGGCGATCCGCCGCCACGAGGGCAAGGCGCCCACCGGCTGGCTCTCGCCCTGGATCGCCGAGAGCCGTGCCACGCCCGACCTGCTGGCCGAGGCCGGCTACCGCTACACGCTGAACTGGTGCAACGACGACCAGCCGGTGTGGATGCGCACCGCGCATGGCCGGCTGCTCGCCATCCCCTACCCGCAGGAGGTGAACGACATCCCCGCCATCGTCGCGCGCAAGGACAGCGCGTCGCAATTCGCCGAGATGATCGTGGACGACCTGGAGGAGCGGCTGGAGCAGGTGGCGGGGGACGGCGTCCCGCAGGTGATGGGAATCGCGCTGCACCCCTACGTCATCGGCCAGCCCTACAGGCTGCGGCACCTGCGCCGGGCGCTGCGGCACCTGGCGTCGCGCCGGGACGCGCTGTGGCTGACCACGGCGGCGGCGATCGACGCGCATGCGCGCACCCTGCCGTCGGGCGCCGTACCCGGCGCAGCATAGGGGGCGAGGCGCGAGGGCCGGCGGATCATCCCCCCTGTTGGGTGGCGGGACGCGGGCCACGACGGACCCGATGCCGGCGGACGGCATCGCCGCCGCGCGCCCGGCGGGCCGCGAAACGGCGTCAGGCAGCCCGGGGCGGCGACGCGCGTTAGTCACCGACGCAACCGACGAGGTTTCCCATGCTGCGCCGTCTCGCGCTCCTCCTGCCGCTGCTCGCCGCCTGCGCCACGCCGGCCGATCCGCCGCGCACCGTCGCCCGGGTGGACCTCGCCCGCTACCTCGGCACCTGGTACGAGGTCGCCCGCCTGCCCAACCGCTTCGAGGACGCGGATTGCCGCGACATCACCGCCGAGTACGGCCTGCGGCCGGACGGGCGGATCGGCGTCGTGAACACCTGCCGCAAGCCGGACGGGCGCGTCGACCGGGCGGAGGGCTCGGCCTATGCCGTCGAGGGGACGAACAACAGCCGCCTGCGCGTCAGCTTCTTCTGGCCCTTCTACGGCGACTACTGGGTGATCGGACTCGATCCCGACTACCGCTGGGCCGTGGTCGGGGCGCCGGGAAGGGATTACCTCTGGGTGCTGTCGCGCACCCCCGTCCTGCCGCCGGCCGAGTACGAGGCGGCGCTGGGCGTCGCGCGCCGCGAGGGCTTCGACCTGAACAAGCTCATCCTGCCTGCCCAGTCGGCCACCAGCCACGCGGATGCCGGCCGGGTGGCGCGGGATGGCGGCGCCTGAGCCGCGTCGCCGGATGCGTCGTCGGCAGGCCGTCCCTGCCGGCCCGCCCCGGCGGCCGGGCACCGCCCACCCCGCGGCCCGCGCCGCCGCGCCCGCATCCCCGCCTGAAGGCGCGCCGGGGCGCCGGCGGGCGTGCGGCCCGGCTCAGCCGCCGTAGAGCGCCGCCGGATCCACCTCGGGCGCCGTGATCGGCACCACCTCGCCGTCGCGCAGCGCGCTGAAGAAGCAGCTCCGGCGGCCGGTGTGGCAGGCGACGCCGGTCTGGTCCACCAGCGCCAGCAGCGTGTCGCCGTCGCAATCCACCCGCAGCTCGACGAGGCCCTGCACCTGCCCCGAGGTCTCGCCCTTGCGCCAAAGCCCGCCGCGGCTGCGCGAGAAGTAGCAGACGCGGCCGGTGGACAGCGTCTCCTCCACCGCCTCGCGGTTCATCCAGGCCAGCATCAGCACCTCGCCCGTGTCGTGCTGCTGGGCGATGGCGGGCACCAGGCCGCGCGCGTCGAAGCGGATGGCGTCGAGCAGACGGGCGCGGGCGGCGGGATCGGCGATGGGCTGGGACAGCATGGCGGCTCCCGGATCGGCGGTTCGGCGCCCTATATAGAGGCCATGGCGATGCACGGGCATGCGGCGGGCGACGGTCCGGCCCCGAGGGACGGCATGGAGGGGGACGGCATGGAGAGGGGCGGTATGGAGGCGGGCGGGACGAGGGAGACCGGCATGGCGGCGGCGGATCTGGAATCGCGCCTGGACCGCGCCGCGGCGACCTGCCTGCGCCAGGGCGGCCAGCTCACCGAGCTGCGCCGGCAGGTGCTGGGGCTGGTGCTCGACTCCGAGGCGCCGGTCGGCGCCTACGCCCTGCTCGACCGGCTGCGCGGCCTGCGCGGCGGCGCGGCGCCCCCCACCGTGTACCGCGCCCTCGACTTCCTGCTGGAGCACGGGCTGATCCACCGCGTCGAGAAGCTCAACGCCTTCGTCGGCTGCGCCGAGGCCGGCCACGATCACGGGCACGGGGACGGCCACCGGCACGACCATGCGCGGGATCCCGGCACGGACCGGCGCGACCATCCCACGCAATTCCTGATCTGCCGCCGCTGCGGCACGGCGCACGAGCTGAGCGACCCGGCCGTGACCGAGGCGCTGCGCCGCGCCGCCGAGGGCGCCGGCTTCGCCATGGCCCGCGCCACGGTCGAGATCGAGGGCCTCTGCGCCCGCTGCCGCGCCGACGCATGACGCTGGTCTACCTGGTGGCCGGCGAGGCCTCGGGCGACGTGCTCGGCGCCCGGCTGATGGCGGCGCTGCGGCGGCAGTCGCCGGGGATCGAATTCGCCGGCATCGGCGGCCCGCGCATGGCCGAGCAGGGCCTCGCCAGCCTGTTCCCGATGCACGAGCTGGCGAACATGGGCCTGCTGGAGGTGGTGCCGAAGCTGCGCCGCCTGCTCGGCCGGCTGGACGAGGCGGCGGCCGACATCGCCGCGCGCCGCCCGGCGGCGGTGGTCACCATCGACGTGCCGGGCTTCGCGCGGCGGCTGATGACGCGGGTGAAGCCGCTCGGCGTGCCGCTGGTCCACTACGTGGCGCCGCAGGTCTGGGCCTGGCGCCCCGGGCGGGTGCGCAAGTGGGCGCCGCTGGTGGACCGCATCCTGGCGCTGCTGCCCTTCGAGGCGCCGTTCTTCGAGAAGGCCGGCATCCCGGTCAGCTTCGTCGGCCATCCCGTGCTGGAGGGCGGTGCCGCCGCGGGCGATCCGGCCCGCTTCCACGCCGCGCATCCGCTGCCGCCGGGCGCGCGGCCGGTGATCGTCATGCCCGGCAGCCGGCACGGCGAGATCCGGCGCCTGCTCGCGCTGTTCGGGGAGGCGCTGGCGCGCGCGGCGCCGCGCCTGCCCGGCCTGCTGCCGGTGGTGCCGGTCTCGGCGGCGGTGGCGGATTCCGTGCGGGCCGGCGTCGCGCGCTGGCCGATGCCGGTGCTGGTGCTGGAGGACGGGCCGGCCAAGTTCGACGCCTTCGCGGCGGTGGCGGCGGCGGACGGGGTGGCGCTGACCAAGTCCGGCACCTCCTCGCTGGAGCTGGCGGTGGCCGGGGTGCCGCACCTCGTCGCCTACCGCATGAACCCGGCGACGGCCGCGATCGCGCGCCGGCTGATCAAGGTACAGCACGCCTCGCTGGTGAACCTGCTGGGCGACGCGCCCTCGGTGCCGGAATTCATCCAGGAACGCTGCACCCCGGCACTGCTGGCCGAGGCGCTGGCGGGGCTGGCAACGGAGCCGGCGGCGCGCGCGGCGCAGCGGGCGGCGTTCGGGACGGTGCTGGCACGGCTGCGCGCGCCCGAAGGAGCGCCGGGCGACGCGGCGGCGGCGGCGGTGCTGGCGGAGATCGGAGGGCGGGTACGCCCGGAGGCATGAATCCGCTCGGAGAACGATGAGAGGTCGCGGAACGCGGTCCCGACCGGGCTGCGTTCCGCTCCAGCGCCGGGGCATTTTCGGGGCGCTGCCCCGGACCCCGCCAGGGAAGGCGCCGCCTTCCCTGGACCCCTCCGCCGGGGCCGGGCGGCCCCGGACCCCGCCTGGGACGGCGCCGCCTACCCTGGACCCATCCGCCGGGGCCGGGCGGCCCCGGACCCCGCCTGGGACGGCGCCGCCTACCCTGGACCCATCCGCCGGGGCCGGGAGGCCCCGGACCCCATTCGTTCGGGTGTGGCTCCCTTATTGTTCTTTCTTAAAAACAAACGGGGTTTCCAAAGGGGCTTCGCCCTTTGGTGGGAGGATACCCAAGGAGGGCAAAGCCCTCCTTGGAAAGTGCCCCCCGGGCCGCCCCTTCACTCCCCCGCCAACAGCCCCGACTCCCGCACCCGCGCCAGCGAGGCCGCGATTCCCGCCTCCACCTGCGACGCGGCGGCGAGCGCCCGCAGCCCCGCCTGCCCGTCCACCACCACCGGCGCCCCGTCCAGCACCGAGGCCACGAAGGCCGCCTGCTCAGCCTCCAGCGAGTCGTGGTCCTGCCAGGAGCGCGTCTCGGCGCCGAAGCCCGGCAGCGCCTCCACCGCCTCCCCCGCCCCGCGCCGCAGGCGGCGCAGCGAGCGGGCGAGGAAATCCACCGAGAGGTGCCCCTCGGTGCCGAACACGGAGAGGCGCCGCTCCATGACGAGGTTGGCGCGGCTGGCCGTCACCGTCGCCACGGCGCCGTTGCGGAAGCGGAGGCGGGCATTGGCGATGTCGGGGTGCGGCGAGAACACGGCGGCGCCGACGGCGTCCACGGATTCGATCGGGCTGCCGGCCAGTTCCAGCACCAGGTCGAGGTCGTGGATCATCAGGTCCAGCACCACCGAGACGTCCAGGCTGCGCGGGCGGAACGGCGCCACGCGCACCGCCTCCATGTAGAGCGGCCGGCCGACGCCGCCGTCGCGCAGCGCCGCCTGCCCGGCGGAGAAGCGTTCGAGGTGCCCGACCTGCAGCACCAGCCCGCGTTCGGCGGCGAGGGCGACGAGGCGCCCGGCCTCCTCGGCGGTGGCGGCGATGGGCTTCTCCACCAGCACGTGGCGGCCGGCGCGCAGCGCGGCGTCGGCCAGGGCGAAGTGGGCGCGGGTCGGCGCCGCGACCACCACGGCGGCGGCGGCCTCGATCAGCGCCTCGGCCGGCATGGCGGGCACGCCCAGCTCGGCGGCGACGGCGGCGGCGCGGGCCGGGTCGGCATCGTGCACGCCGACGAGCCGGGCGCGCGGCGAGGCGGCGACCTTCAGCGCGTGGAAGCGGCCGAAATGGCCGACGCCGAGGATGCCCATGGGTAGCTGCATGGCGGATCGGACTCCCTGCCGCATCGCCGCGAATGCCGTGAGGCGCCACCGGCCGCCCGGAGCGGGCGCGGGGCGCGGTCGGGGGCGCGGTCCGTGGCGGACGACCAGAGCCGTTCCGGCCTGACCGGATCAGGCCGGAACGGCTCCAGCCTTTTGGTTATTCGCATCTTCCGAGTCGCCGGGTGGGTACACCCAGCCTGAAAATGCTCTAGAGCATTTCCGGGCCGGGCGGAAATCGGCCGGCCGGCGGCGCGGGAGGGGCACTTCAGCCGTGGCGGTCGATCCAGGGCGTCGCCCGCCAGCGCGCGCGCAATTCCTCCAGCGACTGCCGCATCGAGCCCCGCCATTCCGCCCCGGGCATGAAATGCGGCACGAAGCCGTTGTCGTCGGCCTGGGCGGCGAATTCGGGGTCGCCGACCACGGATTGCAGCGCCGCGACCAGGGTGCCGCGCATCCCGTCCGGCAGGCCGGGCGGCGCCACCACGCCGCGCTGGGCGAGGAAGGCGAAGCGGACGCCCTGCTCCTTGAAGGTGCGCACCTCCGGCAGCAGCGGGCTGCGTGCCGGGGTGGCGATGGCGGCGGCCCCCAGCCGGTCGTCGCGCAGCGCGGCGATGGCGTCGGGCAGCGGCACCAGCGCGGCGGCGACGTTGCCGGCCTGCGCCGCTTGGCGCGCCGCCGCGGCCGAGGCGAAGGCGAGGATGGAGAGCGGCAGCGCCTCGCGCAGCGACTGCGCCGCGAGGTGGCCGCCGCTGCCGGCGGGGGGCGTTGCCAGCACCGCGCCCTCGGCGGGCTGGCGCAGCGCGGCGAGCTCGGCCGGCGCGTTGGGCGGCACGACGAGCACCAGCGTCTCCTCGGCCACCCCGGCGATGGGGTCGGCCGCGTCGAGCAGGGCGGTGGCGTCGCGCTCGACCGCGCTGGCCAGGGTGACCGGGGTGGCGATCAGCCCGATCGTGTGGCCGTCCGGCGCCGCCGAGGCCGTGGCGCGCAGCGCCGCGAGGCCGCCCTCCCCCGGCAGGTTGCTGACCCCGACGCTGACCCGCATCAGGTGCCGCTCCAGGAACGGCGCGAAGCCGCGCGCCCACTGGTCGCCGGCCGTGCCCGGCCGGGCGCCCACCAGCAGCGAGATGGCGCCGCGCCAGGGCTCGGCCCCGGGTGCGGCCCCGGGCGCGGCCAGGCCGGGCCGGCCGGGCAGCAGAGCGGCGGCCAGCAGCGCGCGTCGGGAAAGGCGGCACGGTGCCATCGGAGCATGCGCCCGCCGGACCATGCCGCGCCGACCGGCCCGCGCTAGCGGTTGACGGGCGCCGGGGCGCGCGGCCGGCTGGTCGCGCCCCCGGGCGCGGCGGCGGAAGCCCCGTTGGCGGCCTCGCCCTTCGGGGGGGGCTGCCCCGCCGCGCCGCCACCGCCCGTGCCCCGGCCCCTGCCCTTCGCCGGGGCCGCCGGCGCCGCGTCCCGGCGCAGCCGGTTCTCGCCCAGGAAGAGCAGGATCGGGGCGGCGATGAAGATCGAGGAGGAGGTGCCGATGACGATGCCGAACAGCATCACCCAGGCGAAGTCCGCCACCTGGCCGGAAGCGAACAGCACCAGCGGCAGGGTGGAGAGCAGGATCGTCATCGAGGTACCGACCGTGCGGTTCAACGTCTCGTTGATCGAGAGGTCGATCAGCTCGCGCAGCGGCATCGACTTGTAGCGGCGCAGGTTCTCGCGCACGCGGTCGTAGACCACGACCTTGTCGTTCACGCTCCAGCCGATGATGGTCAGGATGGCGGCGACGGTGGTCAGGCTGAATTCGAGGCGCGTGAGGGCGAGGAAGCCCACCACCTTGGTCGCGTCCAGGATCAGCGTCACCACGGCGGCGACGCCGAACTGCCACTCGAAGCGGAACCAGATGTAGAACAGCATCGCCAGCAGCGAGATGCCGAGGGCGATCATGCCGTTGGTGAACAGCTCGTTCGAGACACGGCTGCCGACGGCCTCGACGCGCACGACGCGGGTCCCGGGGATGGCCCGCTCGGCGGCGGCGCGCACGGCGTTGACCGCGTACTGCGTCGCGCCCTCGGCCGCCTGCGCCGGCTGGCCCGCGGCGGGCGCCCCCGCCGGTTGCCCGGCCGGCTGCCCGGATGGCTGTCCGGCGGTTGGCGCCTCCGGCGCGGTGGCGCCCGGGGAGGCTGGGGCGGCGGTCCGCTCGTGCTGCACGGGCAGGCGCAGCAGCACGGAATTGTCGTCGCCGAAGCGTTGCAGCCCGACATCGCCGAGGTCAAGCGCGTTGAAGGCGCCGCGCAGCGTGCCGAGATCGGCCGGGCCCGGGGTGCGCAGCTCCATCAGCACGCCGCCGCCGAAGTCGATGCCCTTGTTCAGCCCCGGATGCACGGCGAGCACGAGCGAGGCGATCGACAGCACCGCCGAGGTGACGAGGCCGGCGATGCGCCCCTTCATGAAGGGGATGCGGGTGTCGTCCGGGACGATCCGGAACAGCGGTCGGAGGAACATCGGCGTCAGACCGGCAGGAGGGCGGGGCGCGTGCGTCGGTACCACAGCGCGATCATCCACCGCACCAGTGTCGTCGCGGTGAAGAAGGAGGAGAGGGTGCCGATCGCGACCGTCACCGCGAAGCCGCGCACCGGGCCGGAGCCGAAGGCGAACAGCACCGCCATGGCGATCAGGTGCGTCAGGTTGGAATCGACGATGGTGCCGAAGGCACGCTTGAAGCCGGCCTCCATGGCGGCGATCGGGGTGCGGCCGTTGCGCACCTCCTCGCGGATGCGCTCGTTGATCAGGATGTTGGCGTCCACCGCCGTGCCCAGGGTGAGCACCACGCCGGCGATGCCGGGCAGCGTCAGCGTCGCCTGGAGCAGCGAGAGCACCGCCACCATGATGACGAGGTTGGCGAGCAGGGCGACGTTCGCGAACCAGCCGAACAGCCCGTAGAAGATGCCCATGTAGAGCACCACCAGCACGAAGCCGACGGCGAGCGAGATCAGCCCGGCGCGGATCGCGTCCGCCCCCAGCTCCGGCCCGACGGTGCGCTCCTCGACCACGGTGAGCGGCGCCGGCAGGGCGCCGGCGCGCAGCAGCACGGCGAGGTCGTTGGCGGAGGCGGCGGTGAAGTTGCCCGAGATCTGGCCGCGGCCACCGGTGATCGGCTCGTTGATGCGCGGGGCGGTGATCACCTTGTCGTCCAGCACCACGGCGAAGGGCTGGCCGACGTTTTGGCGGGTGACTTCCGCGAAGCGGCGGGCGCCGACGCTGTCGAACTCGAAATTCACCACCCATTGCGCGTTGCGGCTGTCCTGCCCGGCGCGGGCGTCGCGCAGGTTGGCGCCGTCCACCTCGACGCGCCGGCGCACCGCGTAGCGCTCGTTGGGGTTGTCGCCCTGGAGGAATTCGACGCCGGGCGGCGGGGTGCCGCCGGCCGGGTTGGCGTTCGGGTCGAGCAGGCGGAAGGTCATCCGCGCCGTGCGGCCGAGGAGCTGCTTGATGCGGTTCGGGTCCTCGACGCCGGGCAGCTGCACCAGGATGCGGCCCTGCCCCTGGCGGGCCACCAGCGCCTCGGCGATGCCGGTCTCGTCCACGCGGCGGCGGACGATCTCGATGGACTGCTCCACGGCGCCCGTGGCGCGGCTGCGCAGCCCGGCCTCGGAGAGGGTGGTGGTGACGGTGCCGTCCGGGGCGGTCGCCACCTCGATGTCGGGGGTGCTGCCGCCGGTGGCGCCGGTGATCGGGTTGGCCAGCTCGCGCATCGCCCGTGCCGCCGCCTCGGCCTGCGCCGGGTCGCGCACGCGGAAGCTGACGCTGCGGCCGGCCGCGTTGGTCGCGAGGTTGACGTAGCCGATGCCGGCCTGGCGCAGCTTCGTGCGGGCGCCGTCGGCGAGGCCCTCCAGCCGCTCCTTCACCACCGCGTCCATGTCCACCTCCAGCAGGAGGTAGGAGCCGCCGCGCAGGTCGAGGCCGAGGCTCACCTGCCGGACGGGCAGCCATGAGGGAAAGCTGTCGCGCGGGAACAGGTTCGGAATACTGAGCAGCAGCCCGAGCAGACACACGCCGAGGATCGCGGCGGTCTTCCAGGGCGAGAAGTAAAGCATGGGTACTGGCGGGCCTCGGTCGAAAAGCGGCGGAGTTTGGCGTCGGGGGGGCGGGGATGCAACCCCGGGGGCGCCGGCGGAAGCGCCGCCGGCCAGGGCCGTCCCCTCTGCCGCCCCTCTGCCGCCCCCTGTCCGTTCCGGCACCCGAAAGCCCTCCATGCCGGCCCCGGCGGCCAGCGCGGGGGTGCCGCGTCCCGGCGGCGGGCGGACGGGACCGTGCGGGTGCGGCCGCGCCGGCCGCCTATCCCCGCGCCCGCTCCGCCCCGATCAGCGCCAGCCCTTCCGCCACGGACAGGAACTCCCCGCCCCCCGCGATCCGCTCCGCGCCGAAGCGCCGCTCGAACAGCCCGCGCACCGCCGGCACCAGCGCCGTGCCGCCGGTCAGGAACACCCGGTCGATGCCGGACTCGTCCAGCCCGGCGGCGGCGAGGGCCTGCCCCACCGTCGCGTCCAGCCGGCGCAGCTCGTCGGCGATCCAGCCCTCGAATTCCGCGCGGGTGATGGTCTGCTCGATGTCGAGCGTGCCGTGGCGGAAGCGCAGCACGGTGGACTCCGCCGAGGAGAGCGCCGCCTTGGCGGCCGAGACCGCCTGGTAGAGCGGGTAGCCCTGCTCGTCCTCCAGCAGCGCGATCAGGTCGCGCAGCCGCTCCGGGTGGGAGGCGGTGCGGGCCACCTCCTCGATGGCGCGCAGCGTGCGCGGGGTGCGCATCAGGGAGAGACGGTGCCAGCGGGCGAAGCCGGCATACCACTCGGCCGGCACCGGCAGCGGCGCGCCGCCCATCACCGTGTAGGTGCTGCCCTTGCCGAGCCGCGGCGCGATCACCCGGTCGATGATGCGGTAGTCGAGGCTGTCGCCGGCGATGCCGATGCCGGCATGGCCGAGCGGGGCGATACGGCGGGCGCCCCCCTGGGCGTCCCCCTGGGCGTCCCCCTGGGCGCCCCCCTGGGCGCCCCGGCGCGCCCCGCCCGGGTCGAAGCGCAGCACCGAGAAGTCGCTGGTGCCGCCGCCGAAATCGCCGATCAGCACGGTGGCGGGGGCGTCCAGCGTGCTGGCGAAGCGGTGGCCGGCCCCCTCGGGCTCCATGGCGAGGCCGAGCGAGGCGAAGCCGGCGGCGGCGAAGGCGGCGCGCAGGCGGGCCTCGCCGAGCGCGTCGTCCGGGAAGTCGCCGGCGAACTGCACGGGGCGGCCGGCGGTGACGTGGACCTGGGCGGGGTCCAGCCCGGCGGCGGCGAGCAGCTCGCGCAGGAACAGCGCGATCAGCGCCTCCAGCGTCCAGGGGCGGCCGAAGACGCGGGTCTCGCGGAAGGAGGACTGCGCCAGGTAGGACTTCATGGAGAGCAGCAGGCGGCTGTCCAGCGGGTCGTCGAGATAGGCCTCGACCGCCGCCGGGCCGGCGGCGTGCCGCACCGCGCCGCGCCCGCCGGGCTGCGAGAAGCAGAGCACGGAGCGGAAGGTGGCGGCCCCTCCCCCGGCGCTCCCTCCCGTACTCCCTTGGGTACTCCCTTGGGGCATCGCGCCGAAGGTGGCGGCGCGCGTGCCGCCCCCGGGCAGGACCAGGGCGATCACGCTGTTGGTGGTGCCGAAGTCGATGCCGACCAGTCCGGACATGCCTGCCGCCCCGCGCCCGTTGCCGAAGGCGGCGGGTTCAAGCGCAAAGCCGGCGGGACGGCAACCGCGCCGCCCGCGCGGCCGCCCCCGGCGGCAGGCCGAGCGGCCGCCCCAACGGCCGCCCCAACGGCCGCGTTGCGCCGGCCCGGCCGTTCGGGCAGGCTGTCGGCCACCCGCTGATTCCGCGCGGGAGAGAGCGTTCCGCCCGGGAGGACCGGTCGGGGCGCCGCCGAAGGCGCAACCGGCCCCCGGAAACGCTCAGGCAGAAGGACCGCGCGGGGAAGGGGCCTCTGGAAAGCCCGCGGCCGGGCCCTGCCCGCGCCTCGGCACCGACGGAGTAAGGCCGGCCCGGCCACAGGAAGGCGGGCGGCCGAATCTCTCAGGTCATCGGACAGAGGGGGGCCACGACACCGTTGCCGCCGCGCGCGGCCTGGGGGATTCGTGGCCGAGGAACAGGTTCCGACCGAGGAATTGCGGGAAACCCCGCTCGCCGCGCTGCACCGCGAGCTGGGCGCCCGCATGGTGCCCTTCGCGGGCTACGCCATGCCGGTGCAGTACCCGGCCGGCATCATGGCCGAGCACCTGCACTGCCGCGCCGGGGCGGCGCTGTTCGATGTCTCGCACATGGGCCAGGGCGAGCTGTCCTGCGCCGCCGGGCTGGAGCAGGCGGCGGCGGCGCTGGAGCGGCTGACGCCGGCCGACGTGCTGGGCCTGCGCCCGGGCCGGCAGCGCTACGCGCTGCTGACGGGCGAGGAGGGCGGCATCCTCGACGACTTCATGGTGACCAACCTCGCCGGCTCGGCGAACGGGGACCGGCTGTTCCTCGTGGTCAACGCTTCGCGCAAGGCGCACGACTTCGAGCGGATCGGCGCCGCCCTGCCGCCCGGCGTGCGGCTGCGCCGGCGCGAGGACCGGGCGCTGCTGGCGCTGCAGGGGCCGGGCGCGGCGGGGGCGCTGGCGACGCTGGCGCCCGAGGCGGCGCCGGCGGTGGCGGAGCTGCCCTTCATGGGCGTGACGGAGCTGCGCCTCGGGCGCGTCGAGGCGATCGTCAGCCGCTCCGGCTACACGGGCGAGGACGGGTTCGAGATCTCGGTGCCGGGCGAGCAGGCCGAGGGCTTCGCGCGCGACCTGCTAGCCCTGCCCGGCGTGCTGCCGGCGGGGCTCGGGGCGCGGGATTCGCTGCGGCTGGAGGCGGGGCTCTGCCTCTACGGCAGCGACATCGACGAGACGACCAGCCCGGTGGAGGCCGCGCTGGTCTGGTCGATCGGCAAGCGCCGGCGCACGGCCTGGGACTTCCCCGGTGCCGAACGGGTGCGGGCGGAACTGGCCGAGGGGCCGCGGCGGCTGCGCGTCGGCATCCGGCCCGAGGGGCGGCAGCCGGCGCGGGCGCACACGCCGGTGCAGGCGGCGCCGGGCGGCGCCACGATCGGCGCCACGATCGGCGAGGTGACCTCGGGCGGCTTCGGCCCCTCGGCGGGCGGGCCGGTCGCCATGGGCTACGTGGCGCGCGCGCAGGCCGCGGACGGCACGCCGCTTGCGTTGTCGGTGCGCGGCAGGTCGCTGCCGGCCGCGGTGGCGCCGCTGCCCTTCGTGCCGCACCGCTACCACCGGGCCAGGGCCTGACGCGCCGCCCCCTCCCCTTCCGCCCCCTTCCGCCGCGACGCCCGCACCACCGGAACAGCCGACCAGGGAAACGAGACGATGGCCGAGACCAGGTACACCAAGGACCATGAATGGGTGCGGCTGGAGGACGGCGTCGCCGTCATCGGCATCACCGACCACGCGCAGAACGCGCTCGGCGACCTGGTGTTCGTCGAGCTGCCCGAGCCCGGCCGCACGGTGACGCTGGGCGAGGCGGTGGCGGTGGTGGAGAGCGTGAAGGCGGCCTCCGACGTGTACGCGCCGCTCACCGGCCGGGTGGTCGAGAAGAACGCCGCCATCGAGGAGGACCCCGGTCTGGTCAACCGCGAGCCGAGCACGGGCGGCTGGTTCTTCCGCATGGAGCCGGCCGACCCGGCCGATTTCGACGCGCTGCTCGATGCCGAGGCCTATGCCGCGCACGTGGAGAGCGGCGCATGAGCGGGGCCCTGGCCGAGCTGGCCGCGCTGGAGCAGGGCACGGGCTTCGCCGCCCGCCACCTCGGCCCCTCCGAGGCCGAGATCGCCGGCATGCTGCGGGTGGTCGGCGCCGGAAGCCTGGAGGAGCTGGCCGGGCGTACCGTGCCGGACGCGATCCGCACCCGGGCGCCGCTCGACCTGCCGGCGCCGGTCGGCGAGGCGGACTGCATCGCGGAATTGCGGGCGCTGGCCGCGCGCAACCAGGTGAAGCGGTCGCTGATCGGCCTCGGCTATCACGGCACGCATGTGCCGCCGGTGATCCTGCGCAACGTGCTGGAGAATCCCGGCTGGTACACCGCCTACACCCCCTACCAGGCGGAGATCGCCCAGGGGCGGCTGGAGGCGCTGCTGACCTTCCAGACCATGGTGGCGGACCTGACCGGGCTGCCGATCGCCAACGCCTCGCTGCTGGACGAGGGCACGGCGGCGGCCGAGGCGATGGCGCTGGCGCAGGCCGCGCACAAGGGCAAGGGCCGCGTGCTGCTGGCCGCCGACGACCTGCACCCGCAGACGCTGGCCGTGCTGCGGACGCGCGCCGAGCCGGTGGGCATCGAGGTGCGGGTGCTGCCGGCCGACGGGATCGCCGCCACGGCGGCGGCGGCCAGGCCCTTCGGCGTGCTGTTGCAGTACCCGGGCACGACCGGCGCGGTGCGCGACCTCCAGGCCGCGATCGAGGCGGCGCACGCGGCCGGGGCGATGGCGATCGTCGCGGCCGACCCGCTCGCCCTCTGCCTGCTGCGCGCGCCGGGCGAGATGGGGGCCGACATCGCCATCGGCTCCACCCAGCGCTTCGGCGTGCCGATGGGCTTCGGCGGCCCGCACGCCGCCTACATGGCGGTGCGCGAGGCGCACAAGCGGCTGCTGCCGGGGCGGCTGGTCGGCGTCTCGGTCGATGCCGCCGGGCAGCCGGCGATGCGCCTCGCGCTGCAGACGCGCGAGCAGCACATCCGCCGCGAGAAGGCGACGAGCAACATCTGCACGGCGCAGGTGCTGCTCGCCGTGATGGCCGCGATGTTCGCCGTCTGGCACGGGCCGGACGGGCTGCGGCGCATCGCGCGGCGGGTCCACCTCCAGGCGGCGCTGCTGGCCGAGGCGGCGCGCGCCATGGGGCTCGGGCTGCGGCACGACAGCTTCTTCGACACGGTGGCGATCGAGGCGGGCGACCGGGCCGGCGCGATCATGGAGGCGGCGCTGGCGGCCGGCTTCAACCTGCGCCGCGTCGATGCCGGCTGCGTCGCGGTGGCGCTGGACGAGACGGTGACGCGGGACGAGCTGATCCGGCTGGTGCAGGCCATCGCCGGCGGCGCTGGCGTCCCGGCGCCGCCGCTGGAATCCCTGGACCCGCCGGCACGGCTGCCGGAGGCGCTGCTGCGCCGCTCCGAATTCCTCACCGCCGAGGTGTTCGGCAGCCACCGCTCGGAGCACGCCATGCTCCGCTACCTCAAGCGGCTGGAGGACCGGGACGTCGCGCTGAACCGCAGCATGATCCCGCTCGGCTCCTGCACGATGAAGCTGAACGCCACGGCGGAGATGATCCCGGTCACCTTCCCGGGCTTCGCCGAGCTGCACCCCTTCGCGCCGCCGGCGCAGACCGAGGGCTACCGCGCGCTGCTGACGCGGCTGGAATCCTGGCTCTGCGCCGTGACCGGCTTCGCCGCCGTGTCGCTCCAGCCCAATGCCGGCAGCCAGGGCGAGTATGCCGGGCTGCTGGCGATCCGCGCCTGGCACCGCGCGCGCGGCGAGGGGCAGCGCGACGTCTGCCTGATCCCCGCCTCGGCGCACGGCACCAACCCGGCCTCGGCGGCGATGGCGGGCATGCGGGTGGTGGTGGTGGCCTGCGACCGCGACGGCAACGTCGATCCCGCCGACCTGCGGGCCAAGGCGGCCGAGCATGCGGGGCGGCTGGCGGCGCTGATGGTCACCTACCCCTCGACGCACGGCGTGTTCGAGGAGGGCATCCGCGAGATCTGCGCGCTGGTGCACGAGCATGGCGGGCAGGTCTACATGGACGGCGCCAACATGAACGCGCAGCTCGGGCTGACCAGCCCGGCCGCGATCGGCGCCGATGTCTGCCACCTCAACCTGCACAAGACCTTCTGCATCCCGCATGGCGGCGGCGGGCCGGGGGTGGGGCCGATCGGCGTCGCGGCGCATCTCGCGCCGCACCTGCCGAACCACCCGCTGCGGGCGGATGCGGGGCCGGAGACCGGCTACGGGCCGGTGAGCGCGGCCCCCTTCGGCTCGGCCTCGATCCTGCCGATCTCCTACGCCTACATCCGGATGATGGGGCCGGAAGGGCTGAAGCGGGCCACCGAGGTCGCGATCCTCAACGCCAACTACGTGGCGCGGCGGCTCGGCGAGCACTTCCCGGTGCTGTACCGGGGCACGCGCGGCATGGTGGCGCACGAGTGCATCCTCGACTGCCGCGGCTTCGGGCAGAATGGCGGCGTGCTGGTGGAGGACATCGCCAAGCGGCTGCAGGACTACGGCTTCCACGCCCCCACCATGTCCTGGCCGGTGGCCGGCACGCTGATGGTGGAGCCGACCGAGAGCGAGAGCCGGGCCGAGCTGGACCGCTTCTGCGACGCGATGATCGCCATCCGCGCCGAGATACGGGCGATCGAGCAGGGCCGCAGCGACCGCGCCGACAACCCGCTGAAGAACGCCCCGCACACCGCCGCCGAGGTGACGGCGGCGGAGTGGACGCATCCCTACAGCCGGCAGCAGGCGGCCTTCCCGCTGCCCTTCGTCGCGGCGCACAAGTACTGGCCGCCGGTGAAGCGCGTGGACAACGTGTACGGGGACCGCAACCTCGTCTGCAATTGCGCGCCGCTGGAGGACTACGCGGAGCGGATGCAGCTCCAGGCGGCCGAGTAGCGGCCGCACGGTCCGGCGCGCCGCGGACGGGCGCGCCGGGTCCTTCCGGTTCACGGGGGGCGTGGCACGCCGCTCCTGTCCCGACGGCCGGCCGTGCCACGGCCGTCCACGGCACCGCCCCTTCCCTCGGCCGTCGAGCGAGGGACCACCCGACGCCGGCATCGCCCATGATGGCCGCCCTCCGCGAACCGCGCGGATCGTCGGCGGGCGGGCACGCCCGGAAGCCTGAAGCCGCCCCGAAGCGGCGAACCGAAGCGGGCGTGCCGACTACCCCGCCCGGCCGGCGGCCCGACGCCCGCCCCCGACACCGCCTGCGCACGCCCTGATCGGCTCCCGCTGGCCACGCGTTCCGCGCGACCTGTCTCCGGGCCGGGCGGGAAGCGTCGGCGATGCCCAGAGCGGATCGCCGACGGGCGGACACGCCCGGCGGCGTGAATCCGCGCCGGGAACAACGAGCCACGGCGAACCGCAGTCCCAACCGGACTGCGGTTCGCCGTAGACGCGCGGCATCCCGCGGGCGGCGATGTACGCGCCGAAAATATGAAATTTCATTATTATGGATGGCTATAGTCCCGACACGGCTGCGTAAGTATGGGCGGCGGCAGGCATGCCCTGCCCAGATAACCAGCCCAGCAATCCAGCCCACAACCAGGAACGTTTCATGACCTATCTTTCCGCTGACCTCGTCCTCGGCGACGAGATCGCCGCGTCGCGGCCGCTTCGGCAGGATCCGCGTGCCCTGATGGCCGAAAGGTTGCCGGCGCGGCTTCAGCCCTTCCTGACCTGGCTGACCGCCAAGCCCGCCCCCGGCGAGGAGTTGCGGCAGCGGTCGCCGCGGAGCTTCCTGTTCGGCGCGCTCGCCTGGATCCTGGGCGGGGTCGTCCTGACCTGCCTCGGCCTCGCCAGCGGCCATGCGGCGGGCCTCCTGCCCGTCTTCCTCGGACTCACCGCCACCTGCTGCGGCCTCGGCCTGTTCCAGGTGGTGCTCTTCCACCACTGCTCGCACGGGACGGTCTTCCGCACGCGCGAGGCCAACCGGCGCGCCGGGCGGCTGATCTCGGCCTTCCTGCTGTTCAAGCGCTTCGACGACTACCAGCGCGAGCACATGCTGCACCATTCCGCCAACAAGCTGCTGACCGAGGAGGACGAGTTCACCGGCTTCGTGTTCGGCATGTGCCGGCTGGAACCTGGCATCGGCAAGCGGGAGCTCTGGCGCCGCGTGGCGCTCGGCCTGGTCTCGCCCGGCTTCCACGCCCGCTTCCTCTCGCGCCGCGTCCAGTCCGCGCTGCTGTCGGGAGACCTGCGGCACGACCTGCCGGGCTGGGCGTTCTGGGCCGCCCTGTTCGGCATCGCCGCCGCGACCGGCAGCCTGACCTGGCTGCTGGTCGCCTGGGTGCTGCCGGTGACGGTGCTGCTGCAGGTGGCGACCGTGTTCCGCATCCTCTGCGAGCACCGCTTCCCCGACGAGGCGCTGATCCACGCGCGGGGCAAGGCGTTCGTCTGCGCCTCGACCATCGGCGTGTTCCCCGGCGCCATGCCGCCGGCGGCGAGCGCCGCCACGGCGCGGGGCCTCGCGGCCTGGACGCTCTGGTGGGCCGACATGCTGACCGTGACGCTGTTCGCGCGCCTCTTCGTGCTGGTGGGCGACGCGCCCTGCCACGACTACCATCATCGCCGGCCGGCATCCCGCAAGTGGACGAGCTACGCCCAGGCACGCCAGCTGGACCAGGATGCCGGCTCGCCGGGCTTCCCGATGAACTACACGGAGAACTGGGGGCTGCTGCATGCCGTGGACCACAACCTCGGCACGCTGGCGGCGACCCCGCCGGGCCTCGTCGCCTGATGGCACGGGGGCGCGGCGCGATCCGGGTCGCGCCCGCCCCCCGCGAGGCGGCGGGCCCCTTTTCCGGCGCCGCCGGGAGGGACGGGGGAGACGGGCGCAGCCGGCATCGGTGGCGCCGCGCCCTCCGCCACGAACGGGATGCAGGCCGGCGCACAAGGCAACTCCTGATGTTGCCTGGGCCGCCAATTCCCCCTAAGAGGCGAACCGGTGGAGGGTACCGGTCCTCGCACCGGGAGATTCCGGCATGGTCGGAGTAGGCTATGGCCGACATACGCAGGCATCCATCGCGGTGCAGCGTTGCCTCGCCATGCTCGGGTCCATGAAACCGCAGATGTTGCTGGTCTTCTGCGGCGGCAAGCTCGACCCCGCCCTGGTGCTCACCGCCTTCCGGGACCGCTTCGGCGACGTTCCCGTCGTCGGGGGCGCGGCGGCCGGCGCGATCACGCGTTCGGGCTACGGGTACAGCGGCCTCGAGATCGGCCTCCTCGCCTTCGGGGCGGACGACCCGGTGCCGGAGGTGCTGATCGCCGAACTCCTTCCCGGCGAGGAGGAGGCCGGGCGCCGCCTCGGCCAAGGCATCCGCGACGTGGCCGCCGAGGACGCGGCCGTGCTGCTGCTGTTCGACAGCGTCGCCGTCCAGTCGCCGCTGCGGCTGCACCCGGCCAGCGAGATCGTGCGCGGCGTCCACCAGGGCCTGGCAGGGCATCGGGTGCACCTGCTCGGCGGCGGGCTGCTCACCAACATGAACCTCGGCGACGGCTGGGTGTTCGACGGGCGGGAGGTGCGCAAGCACCTGGCGCTGGCGCTGGTCTTCCCGCCGCGCGTCGAGGCCGAGACGGTGATCCTGCACGGCTGCCGGCCGGTGAGCACCTTCATGCGGATCACCCGCATCGAGGGCAGCGAGGTGTTCGAGCTGGATGGCGAGCCCGCCCTCGACGTGATCGAGCGCATGCTGGGCGTCTCGCTCGGGGCGCCGGGCGGGCAGGACCTGTCGCTGATCGCGACGCTCGGGCAGAAGCAGGGCGACCCCTACGCGCCCTACGACGAGAACGACTACGTCAACCGTCTGATCCTGAAGGCCAATCCGCGGACCGGCTCGGTCACGCTGTTCGAGCCGGACTTCACGCCGGGCGCGATGGTGCAGATCATGGGGCGCGACAACCTGCTGATGCTGGAATCGGTGCGCGATGGCATGCAGGCCCTGGGCGCGGCGATCCGCCGGCGCAGCCCGCTGTTCGGCCTCTACATCGACTGCGCCGGCCGCGCGAGCGCGCGCTCCGGCTCGCCGACGGAGGAGGCGGAGCTGGTGCTGCGCGGCCTGCCGCCCGACCTGCCCTTCCTCGGCTTCTACTCGGGCGTCGAGGTCGCACCCTTCGGCGGCCAGGCACGGCCGCTGGACTGGACGGGCGTGCTGACCGTGCTCTGCGAGCGTTAGGAGATCGAGCTGCCGCAGACGCCGCCCGCCATGAACGCCGTCCAGGAAGCCCAGAAGGACCGCGAGCTGGCCTACTATCGCCGCGAGTGCAACGTCCTCGGCTCCCGCCTGCTGCGGCTGCAGGAGGAGCAGAGCCAGGCCTACCGCGAGGCACGCCGCTCGCGCACCGTCGCCAAGCTGCTCCGCGAGGCCTACCGCCTGATCCATCTCGGCTACACGCCGGGCGAGATCGGCCGGCTGATGCTCGACATCATCGTCGACAACGCCATGTGCGACCGCGCGGCGCTGCTGCAGGAGCTCGTGCCCGGCAGCGGCGACTTCCGCATCGCCCATGCGCTCGGCCTCGGCGACGACGCCGTCGGCGCCCGCATCCGCCTCGCTTCCGCCCCGCCCTTCTTCTTCACCACCTCCCGCACCCGCATCGAGCCGCCGGTCTACGAGCTGACCAGCATCCTGCGCCTGCCCTACGTGCTCTGGGCCTACGACGCCGCCTCCGGCCACGCGCTGATCCTCGGCAACGAGACCGAGGGCAATGTCAGCCGCCCCTTCGAGGAGGGCGACCAGGAGCTCGTCGAGGGGGCGCTCTCGGTCTACATCGACGTGCTGGTCCGCAAGCAGGCCGAGGCGGACCTGATGAAGGCCAAGCTCCTGGCCGAGGAAGCGAGCTCCACCCGCTCGCGCTTCCTCGCCACCCTCACCCACGAGCTGCGGACGCCGCTCAACGCGGTGATCGGCTTCTCGGAGATGATGTCGCGGCGCTCCGGCTACAGCCTGACCGAGGAGCAGTTCGAGGAGTTCAACAGCTACATCCTCGGCTCCGCCCGCCAGCTGCTCTCGCTGATCAACGAGATCCTCGACTATTCCAGCCTGTCGCGCGCCGGCGTGGCGCTGAGCTGCGCCTGGGAGGACCTCGCCTACCTGCTGGCCGAGGCGGCCGGCGCGGCCTCCGGCGTCGGCGCCGACCGCGCGGTCGCCGTCGTGCCCACGGTGCCGGCGGAGCGCATCTGGGTCTGGGTGGACCGGGTGCGGTTCCGGCAGATCCTGGACAACCTGCTGAGCAACGCCGTGCGTTTCAGCCATGCCGGCGGCACCGTGTCGCTGCGCACCGCGCAGCAGGCGCCGTCGGCGCCGCAGCTGCCGTCGGCGATCGGCGGCCCGGCGCCATCGGCGATCGGCGCCCCGGCGCCATCGGCGCCGTGCGGCCCGACGCCATCGGCGCTGTGCATCGAGGTGCGCGACGAAGGGATCGGCATGAGCGAGGCGGACATCCCGCGCGTGCTGGAGCCGTTCCAGCAGGCCGGCAACGTGCTGGAGCGCCGGGCCGGCGGCACCGGGCTCGGCCTGCCGATCGCCAAGGGGCTGGCCGAGGCGCACGGCATCGGCTTCGAGCTGGAGAGCCGCCCCGGCGCCGGCACCACGGTCCGCCTCGTGCTGCCCGCCGGGCTGTTCGTGATCGGCACCGACCGCCCGACGGCGCCGCCGCGCGACGCCGCGCGCTGAACGCGGCGCGGCGGCCCGGCGCCGCCGCGTGACCGGACGCACGCCCCGCGCCGCGCCGCCGCCGATGTGTGGGTGCACCACGGATATGCCGACAACATGTGCAGCGTCGGACGGGTTTTTCGGCACCGGCCCGGCCGGAGCCGCGGCACGGGGCGGCGGCGCCCGGCGCGGGGCGGCGGCGTCGGTCCGTGATGCGGCCCGCCTTCCGCCGCGCCGGCCGACGAGGACGACCCGGTCTGGCATGGTCCTTGCGATCCGGGCCCGGCGATCCGGCACGGCCGGCGGCCCGGCCGCCGCGGCCGAGGCCGCGCCAAGGGGGCCAGCCCATGACATCCGCTCGACCGATCCAACGACGCCCGCTGCTGGCCGCGCTCGGCCTGTCCGCCCTCGCCGCGCCGCGTCTCGCCCGCGCCGCCGGTGCCGAGCGGCTCTCGGTCCGGCTGGACTGGCTGCCCTGGGGCGTCCACGCCCCCTTCCACCTCGCCGCCGCCAAGGGCTGGTTCACCCGGCACGACCTCGACGTGCGGCTGGAGGACGGCAACGGCTCGGTGACCACCGTGCAGCTCATCGGCAACGGCCAGTTCGATGTCGGCCATGCCTCGCTCGGGCCGATGGCCATGGGGCGCAGCCGCGGCGCGCCGGTGAAGGCGATCGCCAATTTCATCCGGCAGAACGACATCGGCCTGATGATGCCGCAGGGCTCGCCCACCACGGTGCAGGGGCTGCGCGGCAAGAAGCTCGGCTTCACCAACGGCTCGCTGGAGACTCCCTTCCTCGACCAGTTCCTCGCCGCCGGCCGCCTGACCCGTGCCGATGTCGAGCTGATCGCGATCGACGCGGCGGCCAAGCCGGGCGTCCTGCTGGCCGGGCGGATGGACGGCGTGTTCTCCTCGGTGCCCTCGCTGCTGCCGATCGTGAACGCGCAGAAGCCCACCATGGCGATCCGCTTCGCCGACCACGGCCTCACCTTCCCGAGCTTCGGGCTGATCGCCAACGAGCGCAACATGGCCGAGCGCGGCCCCGCCCTGCGCCGCTTCGCCAGCGTCATCAGCGGCGCCTGGACCTACATCTTCGACGGCCACGAGGACGAGGCGGTGCAGGCCGTGCTGGCGGCGCGCGCCCAGGCCAAGCTGCCGCCCGGGGTGGTGCGCGCCCAGATCGACCTGATCCGCACCTTCCTAACCACCGATGCGACCCGCGGCGAGCCGCTCGGGATCATGGCGACGGCCGACTGGGAGGCCGGGCTGCGCGTGCTGTCCGACGCGAAGCTGATCGAGACGCAGCAGCCGGTGGCGAGCTACTTCACCAACGACCTGCTCGACCGCGACCTGATCGCGACCGTCGGCCGTGGCGCCGCTTGACGCGACGGGCGGCGCCGCGCCGGCAGCCCCGCCCCTGATCTCCGCGAGCGGCGTCGCCAAGCGCTTCGGCGGGCCGGGCGGCACGCTGGCGCTCGACGGCGTGACGCTCGACATACGGCGCGGCGAGTTCGTCAGCCTGCTCGGCCCGAGCGGCTGCGGCAAGAGCACCTTCCTGCGCTGCCTCGCCGGGCTCGACCGGCCGACCGGCGGGCGGCTGACGCTGGAGGGCGTGCCGATCACCGCCCCGCCGGCGGAGCTCGGCATCGCGCTGCAGCGGGACGCGCTGCTCGACTGGCTGGACGTGCTCGACAACGTGCTTCTGCCGGCCGAATTCGCGGGCGCCCCGCGCGCGCGGCACACGGCGCGGGCGCTGGAGCTGCTGCGCATGGTCGGGCTCGGCGAGTTCGTCCATGCCTATCCGCGCACCCTCTCCGGCGGCATGCGCCAGCGCGTGGCGATCTGCCGCGCCCTGCTGATGAGCCCGCCGCTGCTGCTGATGGACGAGCCCTTCGGCGCGCTCGACGCGCTGACGCGCGACCAGCTCAACGTCGACCTGCGCAAGCTCTGGCAGGCCAACCGGATGACGGTGGTGTTCGTGACCCACAGCATCGCCGAGGCACTGTTCCTCTCGACGCGGGTCGTCCTGTTCGGGCCGCGCCCGGGCCGGCCGGTGGACGACGTGACGCTCGACCTGCCGGAGCACCGTCGCCTCGCCCTGCGCGAGACACCCGAATTCGGCGCCTATGCCCGCCGCTTCCGCAGCCAGTTCGAGGCGATGGGGCTGATCCGGGAATGAGTGGGGCGGGAATGGGGAAGGCCGCGCGATGAGCCAGGGTTCCACGGGCACGAGTTCCACGGGCACGAGTTCCATGGGCGGGGGCATGCGGGGCGGGGCCGGCATGCGTACCCTGCGCGGCCTGCTGCTGCCGACGATCGGCATGGTGGCCTTCGTGCTGCTGTGGGAGGCGGCGGTCGACGTCTTCCGCATCCCCTCCTTCCTGGTGCCGGCGCCGAGCGCCGTGTACGAGGAGCTGATCGCCTTCCCCGGCTGGTACGCGGAGCAGACCGCCTACACCGCCATGGTCACGCTGGCCGGCTTCGTGCTGGCCGCCGTGCTCGGCTTCCTGTTCGCCGTGGTGATCACGGAATCGCCGCTGCTGGACCGGCTGCTCTTCCCGCTCTTCGTGGCGCTGAACAGCATCCCGAAGGTGGCGATCGCGCCGCTGTTCCTGATCTGGTTCGGCACCGGCGCGCTGCCCAAGGTCGCCATCGCCTTCCTGGTGGCGGTGTTCGCGGTGGTGATCGACGCCTCGCTCGGCCTGCGCTCGGTGCATCCGGACGTGCTCGACCTCGCCCGCGCGCTGCGCGGCTCGCGGCTGAAGGTGCTGCTGCGGATCAAGCTGTTCGCGGCGCTGCCCTCGCTGTTCGCCGGGCTGAAGGTGGCGATGGCGCTGGCGCTGGTGGGCGCGATCGTCGGCGAGTTCGTCTCCTCGCAGAACGGGCTCGGGCAGGTGATCCTCTCGGCGCAGGGGACCTTCGACACCGCCCGCGTCTTCGCGGCGCTGACGATCCTCGCGGTGCTGGGCGTGGCGCTGATCGGCGCCGTGGACCTGGCGGAGCATCTCGCCATGCCCTGGCGGCACCGTTCGGTGCGCCGGCAGCGGCCGCGGGCCGCCGCCGCGGAGCGGCAACTCGATCCCGCCGCGGAGCGGCAACTGGACCCCGCCGCGGAGCGGCAACCGGATCCCGCCGCGGAGCGGCAACCTGATCCCGCCGCGGGGCGGCGGCCGGGAGCCGCCGCGGAGCGGCCGCCGGGCGTCGCCGCCCCGCGCCAGGCGACGGGCTGACGCCGCCCGGCGGCGGACGGACAGGAAGGGCGGCGGCACGGCGCCGCCCCCGGGAGGATGACGGTGCAGCGCAGGCTTCGCGTGGGAATCATCGGCGGCGGCATCGGCGGCGCGGCGCTGGCCGGCGCCCTGGCGCAACGCGGCATCGAGGCGCGGCTGTACGAGCGCGCTCCTGCCTTCGGCCAGGTCGGCGCCGGCATCCAGATGACGCCGAACGCGGTGAAGGTGATCCGCGCGCTCGGGCAGTGGGAGGCGCTGCGCGACGCGAGCTTCCTGCCGGCGGCGATCGTCGGCCGCAACTGGCGCACCGCGCGGGTGATGTTCCGCACGCCGCTGCGGGACGAGTGCCCGAAGCTGTACGGCGCGGAATTCTTCCACGTCCACCGTGCCGACCTGCACCGCATCCTGGTCGGGCTGCTGCCGGAGAACGCCGCGACCCTCGGGGCGCGCTGCACCGGCATCCGGCAGGAGCGCGGCGTCGCCGTGGCCAGCTTCGAGGATGGCCGCGAGGCGGAGGCGGACGTGATCGTGGGGGCCGACGGCATCCACTCCACCGTGCGCCGCGACCTGTTCGGCGAGGCGCCGCCGCGCTTCACCGGCAACATGTGCTGGCGCGCCGTGGTGCCGGTGGACGG
Organism: Roseomonas acroporae; assembly: GCF_023223525.1. Lineage (GTDB taxonomy): Bacteria > Pseudomonadota > Alphaproteobacteria > Acetobacterales > Acetobacteraceae > Roseomonas_E > Roseomonas_E acroporae. Next base: position 39,867 of record NZ_JALPRX010000034.1, read on the forward strand.
ACCGGTCGATTTCGTCAGCCCGGACTCCTCCTTCTGGATGGGGCCGAACGGCCACGTCGTCACCTACTACGTTCGCGGCGGCCGCGCCGTGAACATCGTGGCGGTACTGGAGACCAAGGACTGGGTGCAGGAATCCTGGAACGTCCCCAGCAGCCGCGCCGAGCTGACGGCGGGCTACGCCGGCTGGCACGAGAACCTGCAGACCCTGTTCTCGCGCACCGACGCGGTGTTCAAGTGGGGGCTGTTCGACCGCGACCCGATGGCCGCATGGTCGGTGGGCCGGGTCACGCTGCTCGGCGACGCGGCCCACCCGATGCTGCCCTTCCTGTCGCAGGGCGCGGCGATGGCGATCGAGGATGCCTACGTGCTGGCCGACCGCCTCGCCGCCGAGGCGGATCCGACGGTGGCGCTCAGGGCCTACGAGGCGCTGCGGCGGCCGCGCACCGCGCGCGTGCAGCTCGAATCGCGCGAGCGCGGGCGGACCTACCATCTCGCCTCGCCCATCGCGCAGCTTCGGCGCGACGTCTCCTACTGGTTCCGCAGCCTCATCAACCCGCACAGGAGCGGCATCCAGACCAACTGGGTGTACAGCTACGACGCGACCGCGGCGCCGCCGCTGCGCGAGGCGGCGTAGCGGCGGCGCGCCGCCGGGACGGCATCCGCATCGACGCCCGCAAGAGAGCGCTTGCGCGACGCCGGTCAATGATGTGTATACTTACTAATAGGCCGTGAGGGAGCTTTTCGGCATGGCAGTGCAGGACCACGTCTTGGTCGTCGGCGCCGGTCCGGTCGGGGCGGTGATGGCATTGACCCTGTGCCAGCGCGGCTTCCCGGTGACGCTGATCGAGGCGGAGCCCGGCCCGGTCGAGGACCAGCGCGCCGCCACGGTGCATCCGCCGACGGTGGAGATGCTGGCGGCGATGGGCCTGCGCGACGCGGCCTGGGAAACCGGCCTGCTCTCGCCGCTGTTCCACTTCCGCGACCGGATCACCGGCGAGCTGGTGGCCGAGTTCGACGTCGGCATGCTGGAAGGCGAGGTCCCCTACCCCTTCGTGCTGCAATGGGAGCAGTACAAGCTGGTGCTGGCGGCGCTGGACAAGGCGGCCGGGACGGGCCTGCTGACCACGCGCTTCGCGACGCGCCTGCTTTCCTTCACCCAGGATACCGACCATGTGCACGCCCTGGTGGAGACGGAAGGCGGCACGGAGACGCTCACGGCCAACTGGCTGATCGGCGCCGATGGCGGCCGCAGCACGGTGCGCAAGCTCGCCGGCATCGAGTTCGAGGGCTTCACCTGGCCGGAGCGCTTCATCAAGATCGGCACCACCTACGATTTCCTGGAGGCGGGCAAGGGCTACTGCACCCGCAACTACTTCTCCGACCCCGACGAGTGGCTGAACCTGTTCAAGGTGAAGGGGCCCGGCGAGCCGGGCATCTGGCGCGGCATCTTTCCCGTGCCGCCCGAGGAGCCGGACGAGGCGGCGCTCAGCCACGAGGGCGTGCAACGACGGTTGCAGAAGTTCCTGCCGCGCGAGGGTGGCTACGAGATCGCCTACCATGCGCTCTACAAGGTGCACCAGCGCGTCGCGGCCACCTTCAACCTCGGCCGCGTGCTGCTCGCCGGCGACGCCGCCCATGTCAACAACCCGATCGGCGGCATGGGCATGAATGGCGGCCTGCACGACGCGGTGAACCTCGCCGGGAAGCTGGAGTCGATCCGCGACGGCGGCGCGGGGATGGAGGCGCTCGACCGCTACACCCGCCAGCGGCGGAAGGCGCAGACCGATTTCGTGCAGGCGCAGTCGGTCGCCAACAAGCAGTCGCTCAGCGAGCGAGATCCGGCGAAGCGGCGCGAGCATCTCGACCGGCTGCGCCGCACCGCCGCCGATCCGGCGCTGCACAAGGCGTTCCTGCGGCGCTCCTCGCTGATCGACAGCCTCGACACCGCCAACGCGGTGGCCTGACCTCATGGCGGAGACGAAGCCCGCGCCGGGCGACTGGATCGGCGCCAGCCTGCTGCGGCGCGAGGATGCGCGCTTCCTGATCGGTAAGGGGCAGTTCGTCGCCGACATCCGCCTGCCCGGGCTGGAGGATGCGTGCTTCGTGCGCAGCCCGATGGGGCACGCCTCGCTGCGCGGGCTGCGCAGGCCGGCGGAATGGGCCGAACGCGTCTACACGCACGACGAGCTGGGGCCGTTCCAGGCGCTGCCCGCCGGGCCGGACATACCGGGCTATCGCAACGTCGCCTATCCGGTGCTCGCCACGGATCGGGTCTGCTTCGCCGGCCAGCCGATCGCCGCCGTGGTGGCGCCGACGCGCGGCGAGGCCGAGGACATCGCCGGGCTGGTGGAGCTGGATCTCGACGCGCTGCCCGCCGTCACCGACGCGGTGCTGGCCATGGCGCCGGACAGCCCGCGCATCCACGATGCCTGGCCGGACAACGCCTTCATCACCAGCGGCGCGCGGGCGGGCGACGCCGCCGCCGTCGCCGCCACGGCGCCGGTGCGGATCACGCGCCGGCTGCGGATGAACCGGCAGTCCATCGTGCCGCTGGAGGGGCGCGCCGCGCTCGCCTACTGGGACCACCGGCTGGACGAGCTGGTGGTGTACCTCTCGACGCAGGGCGCGCATGTGATGCGCCTCGGCATCGCGCAGGCACTCGGAATCTCCGAGCACAAGGTGCACGTCATCGCCCCCGACGTGGGCGGCGGCTTCGGCGGCAAGAACCGGCTGACGCCGGAGGAGATCGCCGTCTGCGCCCTGGCGCTGAAACGCGGCCATCCCGTGCGCTGGATCGAGGACCGGCGCGAGCATCTGATGGCGGCGCCGCAGGCACGCGAGCATGTGTACGACCTGACGCTGTACGCCGACCGCGACGGCACCATGCTGGCGCTGGAAGGCGACGTGTACATCGACGCCGGTGCCTATCCGCTCTGGCCCACCGGCGCCTTCGCCGAGGCGAGCATGGCGGTGCGCAACCTGACCGGCCCCTACCGGATCCGCCACATCGCGCTGCGCAACCACACCGTCGCCACCAACAAGCCGCCGATGGGTCCGTATCGCGGCGTCGCCCGTCCCGGCGCCTGCTTCGCCATGGAGCGGCTGGCGGACGAGCTGGCGCGCGAACTGGGACTGGAGCCGATCGAGATCCGCCGCCGCAACATGGTCACCGCGGGCGAGATGCCCTACGTCACCGCCGCCGGCATGCGGCTCGACAATGGCGACTACCCGGCCTCGCTCGACGAGGCGGCGCGCTCGATCGGGCTGGACGCGATCCGCGCGCGCCAGCGCACGGGCGAGCCGGACGGGCGGCGCATCGGCGTCGGCTTCGCCTTCTACACCGAGCAGAGCGGCCACGGGCTGAAGGAATGGGCGCGGCGCGGCGCGCGCGTGATGCCGAGCTACGAGACCTGCACGGTGCGGATGCTGCCGGACGGCTCGGCGCAGGTGCTGGTCGGCATCCAGAACCACGGCCAGGGGCTGGAGACGACGCTGTCGCAGATCGCGGCGCAGGAATTGCGGCTGGACCCCGCGCGCATCGCGGTGCGGCACGGCGACACGGCGGTCAGCCCGTTCGGCTTCGGCACCTTCGCCTCGCGTTCCACCGTCTTCGCCGGCGGCGCTGTGGCGCGTTCCTGCCGCATCCTGGCCGAGAAGATACGCCGCATCGGCGGCCATCTGATCCAGACCGATCCCGTCGAGACGCGGCTGGAGGACGGGCACGTGGTCGGCCCCTCCGGCGCGGCGGTGTCCTTCGCCGAGATCGGCCGCGCCGCGCATGTGCGGCAGGAGATGATGCCGCCCGGCGTCGATCCGGTGCTGGAGGCGACCGCCACCTACGAGCCCGCCGACTCCTCCGGCACCTTCTCCTACTCGACGCATGCCGCGCTGGTCGCGGTCGATCCGCTGACCGGCGGCACCGAGCTGCTCGACTACGTGGTGGCCGAGGATTGCGGCACGATGGTCAACCCGCTGATCGTGGACGGACAGGTGACGGGCGGCGTGATCCAGGGCATCGGCACGGCGCTGTACGAGGAGGTGCCCTACGACGAGTCCGGCCAGCCCCTCGCCACCACCTTCGCCGACTACCACATGCCCTGCGCCACCGAGATGCCGCGCGTGCGCATCTCGCACTTCGTGACCCCCTCCGCGATCACCGAGTACGGCATCAAGGGCATGGGCGAGGGCGGCGCCATCGCGCCGCCGGCCGCCATCGCCAACGCGCTGGCCGACGCCTTCCGCGACAGCGGCGCGCAATTCAACGAGACGCCCTGCACGCCGCGCCGCGTCGTGGCGGCGCTGGAAGCGGCGGAGGTGCCGACATGAAGCCGCCCGCCTTCGACTACGCGCGCCCTGCGACGCTCCCGGAAGCGTTCGCCGCGCTGCTCGGCACGGAGGGCGCGATGGCGCTGGGCGGCGGCCAGTCGCTGCTGCCGATGCTGGGGCTGCGCGTCGCCGCGCCGTCGCTGCTCGTCGATCTGGCGCGGCTGCCGGGGCTGCGGGAGGTGACGGAGACGGCGGCGCGGATACGGATCGGCGCCGGCGTCACCCATGCGGCGATCGAGGACGGTGTCGTCGCCGATCCGTCGCGCGGCATGCTGCGCCGTGTCGCCGCCGGCATCGCCTATCGCGCCGTGCGCAATTTCGGCACGATCGGCGGCGCCGTGGCGCTCGCCGATCCGGCCGCCGACTGGCCCGCCTGCCTGCTCGCGCTCGATGCCGTGGCGATCATCGCCGGGCCGGATGGCGAGCGGCGCCTGCCGCTGGAGGCGCTGCTGCTCGGCGCCTATACGACGGCGCTGGAAGCGGGCGAGATCCTGCTCGGCTTCGACGTGCCGCGTCTCGGCGCCGCGTCGCGCTGGGGCTGGTGCAAGCTGGCGCGCAAGCAGGGGGCCTATGCGGACAGCATCGGCGCCGTGGTGCTGCCCGGCGACGGAGCGCCGCCGCGGATCGTGCTCGGCGCCACGACCTCGCGCCCTGCCCTGCTGCCGCACGCCGCCGCCGCCCTGGCGCGTGGAGAGGCGGGGGCGACGCTGCGCGATGCGCTGCTCGGCGACATCGAGGCCGCCGAGCCGGATGCCGATTCCTACCGCCGCCGCTGCCACCTCGCCACGGTGCAGCGCGCCATCGCCCAGGCGACCAGCGCATGACCCGGATCAACCTGACCCTGAACGGGCGCGCGCAACACCGCGAGGTGGAGCCGCGCCAGACCCTGGCCGACTTCCTGCGCGACGGCTGCGACCTCACCGGCACGCATCTCGGCTGCGAGCACGGCGCCTGCGGCGCCTGCACCGTGCTGATCGACGGGCTGCCGGCGCGTTCCTGCATCCATCTCGCCGTGCGCGCGGATGGCTGCGACGTGCGCAGCATCGAGGGGCTGCGCGACGACCCGCTCACCGTGCTGCTGCGCCGCCACTTCCACGAGGCGCACGCACTGCAATGCGGCTACTGCACGCCGGGCATGCTGGTGACGGCGCGCGACATCCTCCGACGTTTCCCCGCCCCCGACGAGGCCACCATACGCCGCGAGCTGGCGGGGCAGATCTGCCGCTGCACCGGCTATGTCGGCATCGTCGAGGCGATCCGGCGCGCCGGCGCCGAGCTGGCCAACCAACCGAGCTGACCCGGAATCCGCATCATGCGTCTCGACGCCTACACCCATCTCTTCCCGCCCGGCGGCTACATGCAGCGGCTGATGGACCTGGTGCCGGACAAGGGTCCGGTGAAGCGCTGGCTGAACCTGCCGACGCTCTGGGATGTCGAGGCCAGGATGCGCATGGTGGACAGCTTCGGCGACTACCAGCAGGTACTCGCCAACACCATGCCGCCGGTCGAGGTGGTGGTCGGCCCCGATGCCGCGCCCGACCTCGTGCGGCAGGGCAATGACGGCTTCGCCGAGCTGATCCGCCAGCGCCCGGACCACTTCCCCGCCTTCATCGCCAGCCTGCCGATGAACAACCCGGAGGCGGCCGTCGCCGAGGTGGACCGCGCCGTCGCCATCGGCGCCTGCGGCTTCCAGATCTTCACCAACGTCGCCGGCAGGCCGCTCGACCTGCCCGAATTCCAGCCGATCTTCGACCGCATCGTGCATCACGACGTGCCGATCTGGCTGCACCCGGCGCGCGGCGCCAACTTCCCCGACTACCGCTCGGAATCGAAGTCGAAGTACGAGATCTGGTGGACCATCGGCTGGCCCTACGAGACCAGCGCCGCCATGTCGCGCCTCGTCTTCTCCGGCCTGTTCGACCGGCTGCCCGAGATCAAGATCATCACCCACCATCTCGGCGCGATGATCCCCTATTTCGAGGGGCGCTTCGGGCCCGGCAACGACCAGCTCGGCACCCGCACCGAGGACGAGGACTACGTCGCGCTGCTGCACTCGCTGAAGAAGCGGCCGATCGACTACTTCCACATGTTCTACGGCGATACGGCGCTGTTCGGCTCCGCGGCCGGCACGCGCTGCGGCCTCTCCTTCTTCGGCGCGGACCGGGTGGTGTTCGCCTCCGACTGTCCCTTCGACCCGGAGGGCGGCTACCAGTTCATCCGCGACACCATCCGCGTGCTGGACGAGCTGGAGATCTCCGAGACCGACCGGCGCAAGCTGTTCGAGGGCAATCTGCGGCGCCTGATCCGGCGCTGAACAGGACGGGCGGATCGGGAACCGCCCGCGCATCATCGGGAACGCACGGCGCAATCGAGCCAAGGGAATACGAGGATGCCGCATCACGCCTTCCATGGTGGCCGCCGGGGATTCATCGCCGGCGCCGCCGGCCTTGCCGCCGCCTCGCTGTGCCGCCCCGCTATCGCGCAGGGCAGCCTGGATTCCGTCCGCTTCAGCTGCGACTTCCGCATCTACGGCGGCACGGCGCCGTTCTTCTACGGGCTCGACAAGGGCTACTTCCGCGAGGCCGGCATCGAGGCGCGCGTGGACGGCGCCGCCGGCTCGGCCGAAGCGGTGACGCGGGTCGCCAGCGGCACCTACGAGTTCGGCTGTGCCGACATCTCCACCGTGGCGGAATTCGCCGGGCGAAACCCGCAGGCCGCGCCGCGCGTGCTGATGCCGATCTACGATCGCTTCGCCGCCGCGATCATCAGCCCGAAGTCGCGGGGCCTCGATTCCTTCGCCGCGCTGCGCGGGAAGACGGTGGGCACCGGCCAGTCCGACGCACCCTCGCGCATCCTGCCCTCGCTGCTGCAGCGGTTGAACATCCCGGCCGATTCCTTCAACCGCGTCGCGGTGGACATCAAGCTGCGCGACACCATGCTGCTGCAGGGGCGCGTGGACGCGGTGGTGGGCATGGACTACACGGTGCTGTTCAACCTGCTCGGCGGCGGCCTGCCGCCCGCGCAGGTCAACTGCATCTACTTCGCCGACAACGGCTTCGACTTCTACGGCCAGGGGCTGATCGTCAACCAGGAGGTGCTGGCGCGCAACCCGGATCTTTGCCGGCGCATGGCGGTCGCCGTCACCCGCTGCTGGACCGGCGCGGCCAGGGATCCCGACGGGTCGATCGACAGCATGATGCGGCGCGAAGGCCTCTCCGACCGCAACGTGGAACGGCAGCGTCAGCAATGGGTGCTGGACAGGCTGATCCTGACGCCGAACGTCCGGCGCAACGGCATCGGCGCCTATGACGAGGCGCGCCTGCGCTCCGGCCTCGCCATCCTGGCCGAGGGCTTCCAGATGCAGAACCCGCCCACCGTCGAGCAGGTCTTCGACGGCCGATTCATCCCCGACGCGGCGCTGCGCCGCGTCGCCTGAGCGGACATCCGGCCGCAACGGCCCCGCACGAGGAGGACAGCGCCATGCAGACCACCATTCTCGGCGGGGCGATGCTGCCGCACGCCCCGCAATTCTTCACCCAGCCCGACACCGAGGACAAGGCGACCATCGCCGCCGTGCAGCAGATCGGCGCCGAGATCGGCGCGCGGCTGCGGGCGCTCGACCCCGATCTCTGGATCATCTTCTCCAACGACCACGCCGAGCAGTTCTTCCACAACGCCGCGCCGCCCTTCACCATCCATGTCGGCGGCGAGGCGACCGGCCATTTCGCCGGCCGCGACTTCCGCTGGCGGATCCCCGGCGAGATCGGCCTCGCCCTGGTGCGCGCGCTCTACGACCAGGGCTTCGACCCGGCCTTCAGCAGCACGGCGAAGATCGACTACGCGATCGGCATCCCGCTGACCCATCTCGGCCACACGGCGCCGGTGCTGCCGATCTACGTCAACGCCTACCTGCCGCCGCAGCCCTCGATGGAACGCTGCTACGCCTTCGGCCAGGCGGTGGCGCGCGCGGTGACGCTGCTCGGCCTGCGGACCGTGGTGCTTTCCTCCGGCGGCATGTCGCACTTCCCCGGCACGGACCGCTACTCCAACCCGGAGCTGGACTGGGACAACGCCGTGCTCGCCAGGCTGCGCGAGGGGAAGCTGAAGTCGCTGATCGGCCTCGGCGCGGAGGAGCTGGACGACACCGGCAACATCGAGCTGCGCTGCTGGGCCTGCGCCGCCGGCGCGCTGGGCGACCGCGTGCCGGACATCGCGCAGATGAACCCGAGCTGGCACCACAATTACGCCTCGCTCGGCTGGTTCGGCGGCGCCGCGACGGCGAAGCAGCCGCACTACCCGGAGACGAAGCCCGAGCTGGTCCCGCTCGTCACCGCCCTGCACGCGCTGGCGCACGAGCAGCCGGCGCGCGAGGCCTACATGGCCGATCCCGCCGCCTTCGCCGATCGCTACGGGCTGACGCCGGCGCAGCACGCCGCGCTGGTCGGGCTCGACATGCCGGCCATCGTCGCCATGGGCACGCACCCGCTGGTGCCGTTCCTGGCCAACATGCAGATGCAGCGCCTGCGGCGGGGCTGAGCCATGGTGATCGGTTCCTTCATCGGCGGCGAGGCCGCCACCCCCGGCGCACCCGCCTTCGACCTGGTGCAGCCGGGCGACGGCCATGTCATCGGCACCATGCTGGAGGCCGGCGCCGAGGGCGTCGAGGCCGCCGTCGCCGCGGCGCGTGCCGCCTTCCTCGCGCAGCGGCGCGCGCCGCTGCACCAGCGCCTCGCCTGGCTGCGCGCCGCCGCGCGCGCGCTGGAGGGTGCGGCCGAGGAGATCGCCGGGCTGATCTCGGCCGATATCGGCAAGCCGATCCGCGCCGCGCGCTTCGAGGCCCGGCGCGGCGTCGAATTCCTCGAGGCCACCGCTGCCGCCGCGTCGCAGCTCGGCGGCGAGGTGCTGCCGCTCGACGCCGCGGCGAACGGCGCCGGCACGATCGGCATGACCCGGCGCGTGCCCTACGGCGTGGTCGGCGCGATCACGCCGTTCAACGCGCCGATCAACCTGCTGGTGCAGAAGCTCGCCCCCGCCATCGCCGCCGGCAATTCGGTGGTGGTCAAGCCGGCGCCGGGGGGCCTGCGCGCCGCGCTGCGGCTCGCGGCACTTTGCGTCGAGGCGGGCTGGCCGGCCGGGCTGTTCAACGTCGTCTCCGGCGACCGCGAGACGGCGGCGGCGCTCGCCGCGCATCCCGATGTGCGGGCCGTCACCTTCACCGGCGGCACGGCGGCGGGCGACGCGCTGGCGCGCGTGGCGGGGGCGAAGAAGTTCCTGGCCGAGCTGGGCTCCAACGCCGCCAACCTGGTCTTCGCGGACACCGATCTCGCCACGGCGGCGAGGAAGATCGCCGCCGCCGGCTTCGAGGCGAGCGGGCAGCAATGCATCTCCGCCCAGCGCGTGCTGGTGCAGCGTTCGGCGCTGGACGACTTCCTGCCCGCCTTCGCCACTGCCGCCCGCGCGCTGCGCGTCGGCCCGGCGGAGGATCCGGCCACCGATGTCGGGCCCATGGTGCATCTCGCCGCCGCCGAGCGCGTGATGGCGATGGTGGAGGACGCGATCGCCCTCGGCGCCCGCGCCGTGCTGGTGCCGGAGCGGCGCGACGCGCTGGTCTCGCCCGGCATCCTGCTCGACGTGGCGGACACGGCGCGGCTCTGGCGCGAGGAGGTGTTCGGGCCGGTCGTGCTGGTGCGGCCCTTCGACACCATCGAGGAGGCGATCGCGCTCGCGAACGACACGCCCTTCGGGTTGCAGGCGGCGGCCTTCACCGGCAGCCTCGCCACCGCCCTGCGCCTCGCCGACGAGATCGAGGTGGGCTCGCTCTGGATCAACGAGGCCAGCCGCTTCCGGCTCGACATGTACCCGTTCGGCGGGGTGAAGAGCAGCGGCGTGGGGCGCGAGGGCGTGCGCTACGCGATCGAGGAATTGTCGCAGGTGAAGTTCATCGGCATGCGGCCTTGAGCCGGGGCTCCGCCCCGGACCCCGCCAAGGGGCGCTGCCCCTTGGAACCCCGCCAAAGGGCGAAGCCCCTTTGGAAACCCCGTTTGTTCCAGGGCCTCGCACGTTGCGACCGATCGGGTCCAGACGAACGGGGTCCGGGGCCTCCCGGCCCCGGCGGATGGGTCCAGGGAAGGCGGAGCCTTCCCTGGCGGGGTCCGGGGCAGCGCCCCGAAATGCCGCCACGCCAGCAGTGAAAGCCCCGAGATGACCGCCGAAGCCCGTCTGCGCGAGCTGGCCCTGGCCAGCGGCCCCCGCCTCGTCACCGCCGGCCATCCGGCCGCCGCCGCGGCGGGCGTCGCCGCCTATGCCGCCGGCGGCAACGCCTTCGACGCGGCGCTGGCCGCCTGCTTCGCCGAGCACGTCGCGCTGCCGATGAAGTGCGGCCTCGCCGGCGATCTCGTGTCGATCTTCCGCCGATCGGACGGGACGGTGCGGACGCTGGTCAGCGTCGGCGGCGGCGCGCTGGCGCTGGGCGAGGGCGCGCGGATGCAGCGGCTCGGCCCCTGCTCGGTCGGCGTGCCGGGCGCGCCGGACGGGTTCGCGACGCTGCACGGATTCGCGCGCCTGCCGCTCGCCACCATCGCCGCGCCGGCGCTGCGCATGGCGGAGACGGGCGTCGCCTGGAGCCGCGTCGGCATCAACTACCTGCGCGATTCGGTGGCGCTGCTGGAGCGGTACAGCCCGGGGAATCCGTATCTGGCCGGCGGGATGCCGAAGGCCGGCGACCTGCTTCGCCTGCCCGGGCTCGGCGCGCTGCTGCGGGCCTTCATCCGCGACGGCGCCGACCTGTTCGCCGGCGAGGAGGGCGAGCGCGTGGTCGCGGCGGTACGGGCGGGCGGCGGCTTCCTGAGCGTGGAGGATCTGCGGCGGCGCCACGCCCGGCTCGCCCCGCCGCTGGAGGCCACGCTGCCGGACGGCACGGTGCTGCGCGCCACCCCGGCGCCGACCGGCGGGCCGCGCCTCGCCGCGATCGTGGCGGAAGCCTGCGGCCGGCCGGAGGCGCTGCTGCCGGTGATCCGCGCCGAGCGGTTGGAGGCGAAGCGGCGCGGCCGGCTGGCGACGGACGGGGGCACCTCGGTGGTCACGGCGGCCGATGCCGAGGGCAACGCCGTGGTGGTGGTGCACAGCAATTCCTTCCCGCGCTTCGGCTCCGGCGTGGTGCTGCCGAGCGGCCTCGTGCTCAGCAACCGGCCGGGGCGCGGCTTCGACCTGGAGGCGCCGCCGGCCGCCGCCAACGCCCCGGCGCCGGGGCGCGTGCCGCTGACCACGCTGCACGCCTGGTCGCTGGCGCGCGACGGCGAGCTGCTGCTGGGCGCGACGCCGGGCGGCATCAACCAGCTTCCGTGGAACGCGCAGAGCGTGCTGCAATTGCTGGCTGGCCCGGCGGGCGGCGCCGACATCGCCGCCACCGTCACCAGCCCGCGCTGGGCGCTGAGCGAGGCGGACGAGCTGACCGCCGAGCCGGGCGCGGTGCTGCCGGCGGAAGCGGGCGCGCGCCCGGTCGCGGCCTTCGCGAACGGCTCGGCGCAGCAGATCATCCATCTCCGGCCGGGTCGCCTGCCGGAGTCGGCGGCCGATCCGCGCAGCATCGCCCTGGCGCTGGCCGCCTACTGATGCCGCCGGGCATCGCCCCGGCAGGCACCCCGCGCGGCGCGGGTTGAGGATTCGTTCCGGCCGACCATTATGCTGGCCGCCGGGAAGCGCCATCACCGGAAGGGAGCAGCCCCATCCCCGCCAGTCCACCGCCCCGGGCCCGCCGTACCCGGACGTCGCCCGACACGCCGCCGGACGCCCCGCCCGCCGAGCCGATGATCGGCCTCTGGAGCCGGCCCGGCTATCTGGTGCGCCGGCTGCACCAGCTTTCCGTCTCGGTGTTCCTGGAGGAGATGGCGGACCTCGCCCTGACGCCGGTGCAGTTCGGCGCTCTCTCGGTGATCGCCAATCGCCCCGGCGTGGACCAGGCCGCCATCGCCGCCGAACTCGGCATCGACCGCGCCAATGCCGGCGACGTGCTGGCGCGGCTGGAGGCGAACGGGCTGGCGGAGCGGCGTGTGTCGCGCCAGGACCGGCGCTACCGCGAGGTGTTCCTGACGGAGGCCGGCCAGGACCTCGCCCGCCGCGGCGCGGCGCGGCTGGCGCGCATCCAGGACCGCTTCCTCCGGCCGCTCGACGCGGCGCAGCGCGCCACCTTCCTGCACCTCGTGCAATTGCTGATCGACGGCAACAACGGCATCGGCCGGACGAGCCTGCGCATGCCCGCGGAATAGGCAGGCGCGCCGCGGTTTGACGGCGCGCCCGGCGCATGGAACCCTGCCCGGAACCCGATACCCAGGTTGCGGAGGAAACGATGACCAGCATCGCCGATCAGCCGGGCGTGCCCGCCACGACGGCCGCCGGAATCTCGCGGCGCGGCGCGCTGCTCGGCGCCGCGGTCGGCACGCTGGCCCTGGCCGGGCGCTCCGCCCATGCCCAGGGGGCCGGGCAGAAGCCGGCCGAGATCAAGGTCGGAATCGCCACCTACCTGTCGGGCCCCGCCAGCGTGTTCGGCGTGCCGGGGCGGCAGGCGGCGGAGATGCTGTTCGACGAGATCAACGCCGAGGGCGGCATCGCCGGCGTGAAGGTGCGGCCGATCTTCGTCGACGAGGGGCCGGGCGTCGACCACTTCATGGGCGAGTACCGGCGCCTCGTGCAGAACGAGGACGTCGCGATCATCTTCTCCGCCATCTCCTCGGCCGACTGCCTCGCCTGCGCGCCGCTGGCCGACGAGATGAAGCGCCCGACCCTGCTGTGGGACTGCGGCACGCAGCGCGTCTTCGAGGACGGGCGCTACCAGTACGCCTTCCGCACCCAGGCCAACGCGACGCCCGAGGTGCTCTCGGCGCTGCTCTACCTGCTGAAGGTGAAGCCGGACTTCCGCTCCATCGCGGTGGTGAACCAGGACTACGCCTGGGGCCGCGATTCCTGGGAGATCTTCCGCACCGGCCTGAACGCGCTCAAGCCCGGCGTGCGCGTCGCGGCCGAGCTGTTCCCGCGCTTCGGCGCCACCGACTTCTCCACCGAGATCACCCGGCTGCTGGCGCTGCGGCCGGAGGTGATCCTCTCCACCTCCTGGGGCGGCGACCTCGACGCCCTCATCCGCCAGGCGGCCGAGCGCAAGCTGTTCGAGCGCTCCACCTTCCTAATGCCGCTCGCCGAATCCTCGCTGGAGCGCGTGGGCAAGGCGCTGCCGGCCGGGCACCTGATCGGCGCGCGCGGCGACCACTGGTTCCTGCACCCGAGCCCGCGCGATCCGGCGCAGCTTGCGCGCTTCACGGAGAATTACCGCAAGCGCTTCAACAACTGGCCGATCTACCCCTGCCACCACATGTTCCAGGCCGTCTCGGCGATGAAGACCGCCTATGCCAAGGCGATCGCGGCGAAGAACGGCGGCTGGCCCAACGATTCGGAGCTGGCGGCGGCCTTCCGCGGGCTTGAATTCCCCTCGCTGACCAGCAGCGTGACCATCCGCGAGGACGGCCAGGGGCTGGAGAACCAGATCATGGGCACCACCCATCACAGCGACCGCTACCCCTTCGCGGTGATGACCGACATGATGGTCTTCCCCGCCGCGCAGGTGACGGCGCCGGTCGGGCAGAAGAGCACGGAATGGCTGAAGACGCTCAAGCCCGAGCTGCTGACGCAGCTGCCGGCCACCGCGCCGTTCCGCTGAACCGGCGAGGCAGGGGAGCGGGGACGCCGCCATGGGCTGGCTTTCCGAGAACGGGCTGCTGCTCGGCCTCGCCGCGCTGGACGGGCTGGCCTACGCGGCGTCCGTGTTCATGGTGGCGGTCGGGCTGAACCTCGTGTTCGGCGTGATGCGCGTGCTCAACGTCGCGCATGGCAGCTTCTACGCCATCGGCGCCTACACGGCGGCCTCGATCGGCCTCGCCATCGCGGCGGCGGGGCTGCCTTCCTGGCTGTCGCTACCGGCGCTGCTGGTGGCGGCGGCGCTGGTCGGCCTCGTGCTCGGCCCGCCGATCGAGCGGCTGCTGCTGCGGCGCGTGGAGGGGCAGGAGCCGGTGCTGCAGCTCCTCGTCACCTTCGCGCTGTTCATGATCCTGGAGGATGTGCAGAAGCTGATCTGGGGCGTGCAGCCGGTCTCCTACGACACGCCGCTGAAGCTGCTCGGCACGGTGGACGTGCCCTTCGGCGAGGACGTGATCCCCTTCACCGCCTACCAGCTCTACGTGCTGCCCGGGATCGCGATCCTCACCCTGGTCGGGCTCGCCTGGTTCCTGCGGCGGACGCTGACGGGACGGATCATCGTCGCCGTCACCACGGACCGCGAGGCGGCGACGGCGATGGGCATCAACGCCGCGCGCGTCACCATGCTCACCTTCACCTGCGGCACGGCGCTGGCCGCCCTCGGCGGCGCGCTGGCGGTCCCCACCACCGCGATGGTGCCGGGCATCGGCGCCTCGACCATCGTGCTCTCCTTCGCCGTGGTGGCGACGGCGGGGCTCGGCCAGATCGAGGGCGCGGCGGTGAGCGCGCTGCTGATCGGCCTCGGCCGTTCCTTCGCCGTTTACTTCGAGCCGGAGCTCGAGGTGGTGGTGCCCTACCTCATCATGGTGGCGGTGCTGCTGCTGCGGCCGCAGGGCCTGTTCGGGGTGGCGGAGACGCGACGCATATGAGCCGCCACATCGAATGGCTGGCGGCGCTGCTGGGGGCGGCGCTGCTGGTGCTGCTGGCCTGGTCGGCGCCCTGGCTGCGCTTCGTGCTGACCGTGGCGCTGGCCAAGGGCATCGCGGTGCTGGGCCTGCTGCTGCTGCTGCGCGCCGGGCAGGTCTCCTTCGGCCACGCGCTGTTCGTCGCCTTCGCGGCCTATGCGGTGGCCTTCGCGGCGCCCTCGGTGCCCGAGGCGCTGCTGCTGCTGCCGCTGGCGGCGCTGGGCTCGGCGCTGGTGGGCCTCGTGGTCGGGCTGTTCGTGGTGCGCTACCGCGAGATCTTCTTCGGCATGCTGAACCTCGCCATCAGCATGGTCTTCTACTCGCTGCTGGAGAAGTTCTACTCGATCACCAAGGGCACGGACGGCATCCGCCTGCCGCCCGTCACCATCGCCGGGCAGGCGCTGACCGGCGCCACCTACGAGTGGACCGTGTTCGGCATCGCGCTGGTGCTGGCGCTGGCCTTCGGCGCGCTGGTGCGCGTCTACCTCGCCTCGTCGATGGGGCAGGCGCTGATGGGCATCAAGACGCGCGAGACGCGGCTGGAGTTCATGGGCGTCTCCGGCCGGCGCGTGCTGCTCGCGGCCTACGTGCTCTCGGCGCTGATGGGCGGCGTGGGCGGGGCGATCATCGCCATGACCAGCCGGCACGTCACGCCGGCCCTGGCCTACTGGACCGCCTCGGGCGAGCTGGTGTTCATCGGCATCCTGGGCGGGGCGGGCAGCGTGGTCGGGCCGTTCCTCGGCGCCGTGGCCTACGAGCTGACGCGGGTCTACGCGGCGGCGGCGGTCGCGGATGCGTGGCAGCTCATCCTCGGCGCGGTGCTGCTGGCGGTGATCCTGTTCGCGCCCGGCGGCCTCTGGGCCCTGCTGCGCGGGAGGCGCACGGCATGAGCGCGCTGCTCTCCGCACGCGGGCTGCGCCTCGCCTTCGGCGGGGTGAAGGCCGCGGACGGCATCGACCTCGACGTGATGGAGCACGAATTCCTCGCCATCATCGGGCCGAACGGCGCCGGCAAGACCACCTTCATCAACATGAGCACCGGCTATCTGCGCCCGCAGGCCGGCAGCATCACCTATGACGGCACGCACCAGCTTCTCGGCCTGCCGCCGCGGCGCATCGTGAAGCTCGGCGTCGGGCGTTCCTTCCAGCTTCCCCAGCTCTTCACCGAGCACACGGTGCTGGAGAACGCGGCGCTGGCGCTGGCGGCGCGCGAGGGCATCTGGCGGCCCTTCGCGCCGCTGCTGCGCCCCGCCATCCGCGCCGAGGCGGAGGAGTTGCTGGAACGCTTCGGCCTGCTGCACCTGGCCGACCGGCGCGCCGATGCGCTGAACGAAGGGGCGCGCAAGCTGGCCGACATCGCCATGGCGGTGGCGCTGCGCCCGCGCCTGCTGCTGATGGACGAGCCGACCAGCGGCGTCGCGGCCGCCGACAAGATGCAGGTGGTGGAGACGCTGGTGCGCGTGCTGCGCGAGGCGCGCGTGACGGCGGTGTTCGTGGAGCACGACATGGAGGTGGTGGCGCGCTTCGCGGACCGCGTGGCGGTGTGGGGCCAGGGGAGGATCGCGGCGCTCGGGCCGCCGGGGGAGATCCTGAA
This sequence comes from Roseomonas acroporae, assembly GCF_023223525.1. Lineage (GTDB taxonomy): Bacteria > Pseudomonadota > Alphaproteobacteria > Acetobacterales > Acetobacteraceae > Roseomonas_E > Roseomonas_E acroporae. The sequence continues at coordinate 56,492 of NZ_JALPRX010000034.1, forward strand.
CGACCCCGAGGTGCAGCGGACGGTGATCGGGGTGGTGCCGAATGCCGTGGCTTGAGAGGCGCCCGGTGGCGGTGGAGGGCGTTGCCCTCCCCCGCGCCCCCACCCACCAAAGGGCGAAGCCCCTTTGGAAACCCCATTATGGAAGCGAGCCTCGCACGTCGAACCACCGAGGCCCAGACGAAGAGAGGTCCAGGAGGGCCTCGCCCTCCTGGCGGATGGGGTCTGGGGAAGGCGGAGCCTTCCCCAGGGGGCGGATGGGGGCCGGGGAAGGCAAGGCCTTCCCCGAAAAGCGGCCGGGGCACCCCCCATGCTGAGGCTCGAAGGCGTTTCCGTCGACATCGCCGGCGCTCCCGTGCTGCGCAACGTCTCGCTCGTGGTCCCGCCCGGCGGTCGCGTCGCGCTGATCGGCCGCAACGGCGCCGGCAAGACCACCACGCTGCGCGCGCTGATGGGCCTGCTGCCGATCAAGGCCGGCCGGATCACGGTGGATGGGCAGGACTGCGCCGGCATCCCCGCGCATCACCGCGCGAAGCTCGGCATCGGCTACGCGCCGGAGGAGCGGCGGCTGTTCGGCTCCTTCACCGTGCAGGAGAACATGGTCCTGCCGGCCGAGGTGCTGAAGCTGCCCCCCGACGAGATCGCGCGCCGGCTGGAGGGCGTCTACACGCTGCTGCCGGAATTGCGCGGCTTCGCGCCGCGCAAGGCGGCCGGGCTGTCGGGCGGCCAGGGCAAGATGGTGGCGCTGGGGCGTGCGCTGATGGTGGGCACGCGCGCCGTGCTGCTGGACGAGCCCTTCCAGGGCCTCGCCCCGGCGCTGGCGCTGCGCTACGCCGAGGCGCTGGGGCGGCTGCACCACGCGCTGCCGGACGTCGCCATCCTCATCACCGAGAGCAACCCGGAGCTGCTGCGGCCACTGGTGGAGGCGACCTACGTGATCGAGCGCGGCGAGATCGGGGTGGGCTGAACCCACCCCCTCCCCTCACTCGACGCGGATGCTGGCGTCGCGGATCAGGCCGGACCAGCGGTCCACCTCCGAGGCGATGAGCCGGCGCAGCGCCTCGGGGCCGCGTGCCTCGCCCTGCGGCACCACCGCCGCCAGCTCCTCCAGGCGCTGCTTCGCCTCCGGGTCGTCGAGCCCGGCGTTCAGCGCCGCGACCAGCCTCGCGATCACCGGCGCGGGCGTGCCGGCCGGGGCGAGCAGCGCGTTCCAGACCTGCATATCGAAGCCCGGCACGCCGGCCTCGGCGAAGGTCGGCACGTCGGGAAGCTGCGGCAGGCGCTGCGGCGTCGCCACGGCCAGCGCCCGCGCCGTGCCGCCGCGATGCGCGGGGATCAGCGTCAGCGTCTGGTCGATCAGCACCTCGACGACGCCGGCGGCGAGGTCGGTCAGCACCGGGCCGACGCCGCGATAGCCGACCAGCGTCGCCCGCGTGCCGGAAAGCTGCAGGAACAGCGAGGCGGCGAGGTGGCTGGTGGAGCCCGGCCCGGCATTGCCGAAGGGCACGTTGCCGTCCTCGGCGCGCAGATGGCCGAGCAGCCCGGCGAGATCGCGCACCTCGATGCGCGGCGAGACGGCGAGCACCATCGGGTTGCTGGCGGCGACGCCGATCGGCGCCAGGTCGCGGCGCGGGTCGTAGCCGAGATTCGGGTAGAGCTGCACGTTGGCCGCGAGCGGGCCGAGATTGCCGAAGGTCAGCGTGTAGCCGTCGGGCGCCGCGCGCACCACGCGCTGCGTGCCGATGTTGCCGCCGGCGCCGCCCTGGTTCTCCACCACCACCGGCTGGCCGAGCGCCTTGCCCATGCCGCGCGCGACGATGCGGCCCAGCACGTCGGTGGAGCCGCCGGGGGCGTAGGGGATCACCATGGTCACGGCGCGGGTGGGGAATTCCTGCGCCTCGGCGGGGCGGGCGAGCAGGACGGCGGCCAGCGCGAGCGGGGCCAGCAGCAGGGAACGGCGCATAGCGGGGAACTCCTCCATGGGTTGGTTCGCGGGCGCGCCGGGCCGGAACGGCGTACCGCCTGCGGCACCGCGCCAGGCGGTTGCCGGCGATGGGTTGGGCGCGGGGCGCGCCGGGCCGATGGCGCGCGATGCGCCCCGGGGACGTTCCGCTCCTCTTTCCCGTCGCGGATCGTCGGGCGTGGCAGCGGCAGGACGGCCACCGGCGCGCGGTGCCGCGAAGACCGCGATCCGTTCATCCGTGCCTTGTCGCCGGGACGGCGCGGAGCCTTGTCGCCGAGCAGGCGCGGAACCTTGTCTCCAGGCGGGCGCGGACAGGCGGCGACAGGCCTGCCGCCCGGCGCGGCAGGTCGTCGGTCCCGTCCGCCGCGGGGACGCGGCGGGAGCGGCCTACTTGTTCCCGCCCAGCGTCTCGCCCGCGAGCTTCTCGGAAAGCTGCGCCAGCGCCGTGTGGTCCTGGCCGGGGCCGAGCAGCGCCTGCGCGGCGGCGGAAAGCTCGCGGCACAGCGCGGCGAAGGGCGTCGGCGTCTGCGTGTCGCGGCCGACCTCCAGCGCGATCGACAGGTCCTTGACCATCAGGTCGAGGCCGAAGCCGCTGTCGAAGCGCCGGCTCAGCACGTACTGGGCGAATTTCTTCTGCGTGCTGTTGTTCATGCCGGTGGAGGCGTTCAGCACCTCCACCATCTTCGCCGCGTCCAGGCCGAAGCGCTGGCCGATCAGCAGCGCCTCGATGCCGATCAGGAAGCCGCCGGCCGAGACCAGGTTGTTGAGCGCCTTCATCGCCTGCCCGGCGCCGATCGGGCCGACCTGGGTGATGTTGGTGCCCATGGCGCGCAGCACCGGCTCGACGCGGGCGAGCAGCGCCGGGTCGCCGCCGGTCATGATGGCGAGCTCGCCGGTACGGGCGCGCGGCACGCCGCCGGAGACCGGCGCGTCCACCATGCCGATGCCGTCGGCGGCGAGCGATTCCGCGATGCGGCGGGTGACGCCGGGCGCGCCGGAGCTCATCTCGATCACGACGGCGCCCGGGCGCAGCACGCCGCGCATGGCGGTCGCCACCTCCTCCACATGCCGGCTCGTGGGCAGGATGGTGACGACGGCATCGGCCTCGCGCGCCGCCTCGGCCGGGCCCTCGGCGGCGGTGCCGCCCAGCTCGGCCGCGAATTGCGCGGCGCGGCCCGGCACGGCGTCGCAGACCGTGACGTCGAAGCCGGCGCCGAGCAGGCGGGCGGCCATCGGCCAGCCCATGTTGCCGATGCCGACGAAGCCGACGCGCCGGATCGGCGCCGCGGCGCCGGCCGAAGCGGCGCCGCTCATGCCGACTTGCCCGGCAGGGCGCCTTCCTTCACCAGCACCTCGTGCGCCGCCTTGAAGGCGTCGAGGCCGGCGGGGATGCCGCAATAGGCGGTGGCGTGCAGCAGCGCCGCCTTGATCTCCTCGACGGTGACGCCGTTGTTCAGCGCGCCCTTGACGTGCAGCTTGATCTCCGGCGCGCGGTTCAGCGCGGTCAGCATGGCGAGGTTGATCAGCGAGCGCGTCTTGCGGTCCAGCGTCGGATCGCCCCAGGCCCAGCCCCAGGCCCAGCTCGTGGTGGCGCGCTGGAAGGCCATCATGAAGTCGTCGGCCTTGGCCAGAGAGGCGTCGACGTACTCGCCCCCCAGCACCTCGCGCCGGATCGGCATTCCCTTGTCGAACAGAGCGCTGTCTTCGGACATCGGCGTTCCCTTTCCTGGCACCCGAGCGGGTGGCGGGCCGGGTATAGGCCGCGCCAGGATTGTCCGTCAATCAGGCAATATGATACCGATAGGAGAAGCCGCACCGCGCCGGGCGTCGACATGGCGGCACCGGGGCTGGCAGAAGACGGGGTCGATGAAGGGGATGCGATGACGGAAGACATGCGCCTGCGCGTCGTGCCGCAGTCGATCCGCCGGCAGGTGGAGGACGGGCTGCGCGACGCCATCGCCCGGGGCCGCTTCGCGCCCGGCGAGCACCTGCCGGACCGCGTGCTGTGCGAGCTGTTCGGCGCCAGCCGCAGCGTGGTGCGCGAGGCGGTGCGGCTGCTGGAGGCCGAGGGGCTGATCGTGGTGCAGCCCAACCGCGGACCCTTCGTCGCCTTCCTCTCGGCGGCCGAGGCGGCGCAGATCTACGAGGTGCGCGGCGTGCTGGAGGCGCTGGCGGGCGAGGGCTTCGCCGCGCGCGCCTCGAAGGAGGAGCGCGCCGAGCTGCGCGGCATCTTCGCCGAGCTGGCCGCCACCTGCCCGGAGGCCGGGCGCGAGGTGCTGCTGGCGCTCAAGCGCCGATTCTACGACGTGCTGCTGCGCGGCTGCCGCAACGCCTACGTGGCGCGCATGCTCGACCAGCTGCTGAACCGCAACACGCAGCTTCGCGCCACCTCGCTCTCCGACCCGGACCGGCTGCCGAACACGGTGGCGGAGCTGCGCCGGGTGATCGAGGCGATCGAGCGGCGCGACCCGGAGGGGGCCGCCGCCGCCTGCCGCGAGCATGTCCGTCGCGCCGCCGAGGTGGCGCTACGAATCCTGCGCGAGCACGAGCGGGCCCGGAACGCGCGCGCCGGCTGACGCCGGGAAGCGGCATGTCGATCGACGTCGCCCGCCCCGCCCGACGCGCTCCGTCCGTCGCGCCACGGCCGGTCGCCGGCGGGCGGGCCGGGCCGACGGCCCGGTCCGGCCTTGTCCGGCGCGGCATCACGGGGACGGCGGGACGGCCCGGCCGGCCGGTCTCACGGAAAGAGAGAGGCCCCACGGGGGCCTGTTTCCCGCGATCCCCCGTCGCGGGGTCCGGCGCGGCGCCCCCCCGGACGGGTCGGCGAACGCCGCCGCGGGCCTCACATGCCGAGCGCGCGCCGGTACAGGTCGAGCAGCGTCTCGTGCTCCTCGATCTCGGCCGGCTCCTGCTGGCGCTGCCGGATGATCTGCCGGATCACCTTCACGTCGAACCCGGCGGACTTCGCCTCGGCGAAGATGTCCTTGATGTCGCCGGCCAGTGCCTTGCGCTCCTCCTCCAGCCGTTCCACGCGCTCGATGATCGAGCGCAGCCGGTCCGCGGCGATGCCGCCGACCTCGGCATCCTCGGCCTGCGCCTGGCGCTCCCGGCTCGCCTTCGCCTCGTCTTCCACGTCACTCATCAACTCACTCTCCGCAGGGGCGCGCGGGCAGGCACGGGGCGCGTCCGCACGCGGGTCCGGGACTCGGAGGCCGGCCTTCGGCCGAGTCCTGTCGGCGCCTTATACGACGTGCCGGGTGGTTTGGCCCGAGGCCGCCCGGAAGGGAGGCCCCAGGGAAGGGAGGCCCCAGGGAAGGGAGGCCCCAGGGAAGGGAGGCACCGGGCGGGAGAAGCCCGTGAATGAATGCGGCCCGGGCCCTGCCGGGGCGACGCTACGCCCCGTGCGGCCGGTAGCCCCGCTCGGTGATGTTGCGGCGTATGGCGTGGTCCTGGTCGTCGCCCTGCAGGGGGCTGTCCTCGGGCCGCAGGCCGGGCTCGGCATGGGTGTCCTGCGGGTCGCCGTCGCCGAGGCCACCGGGGGGATTGGCGCTGCGGTCGGCCGGCGGAACCGGCGGCAAGGGCAAGGTCGGCATGGTCATCGTCTCCCTGGCGCCCCGAACGCCGCCCCCGGTGGGAGCGTTCCATCCGGCACGCCACGGCGGCGGCGCGGCGCCGCGCGGGCAGCTGGCCCCCGGCCTCTCGAACAGGTTCTCACTCCCGCCAGGGGCGGCGGCCCCACAGCGCCCGTGCCGCCTCGTCGCCCGACAGGATGAAGGCGCGGTAGTCGGCGCCGAGGCGCGGCGCCGCCGGGAGGTTCAGGCGTTGCGCATCGGCCAGGAAGCCCGGCGAGCGCATCGCCGCGCCGAAGGCCTCGACCAGCCGCTCGCGGATCGCGTCCGGCAGGCCGGGCGGCGCCACCACGCCGCGCGCCGAGCCGCCGGTGACCGCGAAGCCCTGCTCGCGGAAGGTCGGCACGTCGGGCGTGCCGGACCAGCGTTCGGCACCGCCCTGCGCCAGGGCGCGCACCTTGCCCTCGCGCAGCAAGGCGCTGGCCTCGCTCATGTTGAAGGAGCCGAAGGCGAGGCGGCCGCCCAGCAGGTCGGTGATGATCGGCGCCGTGCCGTTGTAGGGGATGTGGGCGAGCCGCACGCCCGCCGCCTCCTCGAAGGCGATGCCGAGCAGGTGGTCGTCCGAGCCGACACCCGAGGTGCCGTAGGCGAGCGCCTCCGGCGCCCGCTTCGCCGCCGCCTGCAGCTCGCCCAGACTGCGGATCGGGCTCTCCGGCGGCACGAAGAAGCCGCCCGGATCGTCCACCACGTTGGCGATGTAGGTGAAGTCCGGCACCCGGTACTGCACCCGCCGCTCCAGGGCGATGGTGCTCAGCGCCGGGGTGGTGACGCAGCCCAGCGTGTAGCCGTCCGGCGCGGCGCGGAAGGCCGCCTCGAAGCCGAGCTGGCCGCCGGCGCCCACCCGGTTCTCGACCACGAAGCGCGCCCCCGGCAGGTGCGGCGCCACGTGCTGCACCACCACGCGCGCCATCACGTCCACGCCGCCGGCGGGCGGGAAGGGCACGATCACCGTGACGGGCTGTTCCGCGGGCCAGGCGGCGGCACGCGCCGGGCGGATCGCCGGTGCGCCGAAGCCGAGCCCGATGCCGGCCCCGGCACCGAGCAGACGCAGCGCGGCACGGCGGCCCGCGTGACATGACGGCATCGTACTTCCTCCCTCCTGCTTCGCCCCGGGGACGGCATGGCCCGGCCGGCGGCGACGCCCGCCCATGCCCACGCGCCGGTCCCGGCCTGGGCGGCTGCCGTTGCGGCTCCCCGGCGCGGCTCCCGTGGGGGGGGGCCGCGCCGGGGAGCCGCAACGGGAGCGCGGCCCGGCGCTTCGCGCGGGGAGTATCGCCCCAACCCCCGCGCCGCCGCCAGTGAGGGCGGGGCGGTGCCGAGACGCGGGCGGCTTCGCCCGCCGTACGTTTCCGGCGGCCGGTGCCGCCGCCGTCGTATCCCTCCCGCGCCTCGCCCGGCATGCTCGGCCCACGAGGATACGAGTCGAAAAAGCCGACTCTGTTCGCTATATGTTCCATGAGCAAGGAGAGCGTTGATGGCAGGCAAAAAGGGTGGCGGACGGCCGCCGGCGCGGGCGGCGAGCCCGCTGAACGAGGCGCTCAGGCGCGTGCAGGAGATGGTCGGGCGCGGCTTCGTCCCGGCCCGGGTAGGCCGGGAGGTCGAGGGGATCGTCGCCGGCTGGCGCGCCGAGGGCCAGGGCGACCTGGTCGAGGAGCTGCTGGAGCAGCTGCAGGCCGGCGTCGAGGCCGCGTCGGACTCGATGGCCGAGCTGGACCCCGACAGCAAGGCGGCGATGCGGGCGGGCGAGAACGCGCTGGCGGCCCTGACCGCGGCCCGGGACGCGGCGCGGCAGGATGCCGGGGTGCCCGCGCTGGGCTGAACCCTTCCCCCCCGGCCGGCCGTTGGGATCGCGGCCCGCCGGTCGGGGGCGAACGGCCCAGGGGAGAACCCCGGGCGGTCCGGCCGCCTTCAGGCGGCGGGCACGGCGGGATGGCTCACCCCTGGCTCACCGTCCCCTGGCTCACCGTCGGGCCGGCCAGCGCCCTGGCGGCCGCCTGCACGGCGGCCACATGGCCCGGCACCTTCACCTTCCGCCAGGCCTTCAGCACCGTCCCGTCGGCGCCGATCAGGAAGGTGGCGCGGTCCATGCCCATGTACTTGCGGCCGTACATCGACTTCTCGACCCAGGTGCCGTAGGCCTCGGCGACCCGGTGCTCCGGGTCCGAGGCGAGCGGGAATTCCAGCCCGTACTTCCCCGCGAACTTCTCGATCGCCGGCAGCTTGTCGGGCGAGACGCCGATCACGTCGAGGCCGAGGCCGGTGAACTGCGTCAGCGCCTCCTGGAAGCCGCAGGCCTCCTTGGTGCAGCCCGAGGTGTCGGCCTTGGGGTAGAAGTACAGCACGAAGGGACGGCCGCGCAGCGCGGCGAGCGAGACGGTGCGGCCACCGCTGGCCGCCATGGTGAAGTCGGGCGCGGCGGCGCCTTCGGCTGCGCTCATGCGCTGGTCTCCCGGGTCCGGTGGAACGAGTCGGGGGGCACCCCGACGGGTCGCCTGTATGCGCCGGAAGGGCCGCCGCGTCAGGGCACGACGCAGGCGCCGGGGCGCGGCCTGCCGCGCCGGCCGGACTTCAGCCCGCCGCCTCCGTCACCCAGGCATCCGCCACGATCACGCCCGCCCCCTCCGCCCCGACGATCAGCGGGTTGATCTCCGCCTCCGCCACCCAGGGCAGCGCGGCGAGTCGCGACACCGCCGCCACCGCGCGGGCCAGCGCGTCGAGGTCGCCGCGCGGCAGGCCGCGCCAGCCCGCCAGGGCCTGGAGCCCCTTCACCTCGGCGATCATCGCGCGCGCCTCGGACTCGTCCACCGGCGCGGTGCGCAGCGTGGTGTCGCGCATCAGCTCCGCCAGCACGCCGCCGGCGCCGAGCAGCACCACCGGCCCCACCTCCGGGTCCCGGCGGAAGCCGAGGATGGCCTCGCCCAGCCCCTTCGCCATGGGCTGCACCAGCAGCCCGCCGAGCCGCGCCGCCGGGGCGCGTGCCCGCACCCGCGCCAGCATCGCCGCCGCCTCCCGGCGCAGCGCGTCGGCGTCGGGGATGCCGAGGACAACGCCGCCCACCTCGGTCTTGTGCGGCAGGTCGGGCGACAGGATCTTCAGCGCCACCGGCCAGGCGAGTCCGGCCGGCACGTCCTCCGGCCCCTGCATCACGTGGAAGGGCGAAGCGAGGCCCAGCGCAGCGAAGAGCCGGCGCGCGGCGGCCTCGTCGAAGGCGTCGGGGCGGTCGAAGGCCGGCGGCTCGGGCGGGGCCGCGTCGCGGGGGGCCTGCCAGTCGCACCAGGCACGCACCGCGTCGGCACAGGATTCCGGGCTGCGGAAGGCGGCGATGCCGGCCTCGGCGAGCAGGCGCAGGCTGCGGTCGGCCTGCGGCACCAGGAAGGCGGCGACGGGCTTCCCGACCCCCGCGGCAAGCGCCGCGTCCCGCGCCCGCACGATGCCGGCGACCGCCAGCTCCGGCTTGAACTGCGCCGAGGAGCCGATGACGGAAAGGGCGAGGTCGGTGTCCCCGGCCGCCTGCAACGCCGCCAGCGCCTCGGCCACCCGCTCGGGCTTCGTGCCCGCCAGGGTGACGTCGAGCAGCCGACCATGGTGCGGCAGGCCGGCGGCCTCCAGCATGGCCGACGCGGCGGCGTCCGGCGCGCGCGCCTCGATGCCGGCGACGCCGAGGCAATCGACCGCCATGGCGCCGCCGCCGCCCGTCGTGGTCATCACGCCGACGGCGCGGTGCGGCCGGGCGAGCGGGCGGCGGCCGGCCAGCAGCACGGGCAATTCCAGGAAGGCGTCGAGGTTGGTGGCGCGGGCGATTCCGGCGGCGCGGAAGAAGGCGTCGGCGGCCGCGTCGGTGCCGGCCAGCGCGCCGGTGTGGCTGGTGGCCAGCTCCGCGCCGAAGGGCGAGCGGCCGAGCTTGTAGACGATCATCGGCTTGCCCAGCGCGTGCGCGCGCCGCGCCGCCCCGGCGTAGCGCGGCGCGTCGCGCACGGCCTCGAGGAAGAGCAGGACGGCGTCCACCTCCGGCTCCTCCACCAGCATCCCGGCGATCTCGCCCGCCGTCAGGTCGGCCTCGTTGCCGGTGCCGATCAGGTGCGAGAAGCCGATGCCGCGCGCGGCGCCGCGCGAGAGCAGCGCCCCCATCATCGAGCCCGATTGCGAGACCAGCGCGATCCGCCCCGGCAGCAGCGAATCCGCCTCCAGCGCCGCGTTGACGCTGGCCGCGGTGCGCGCGCGCAGGTTGACGAGGCCCATGGAATTCGGCCCCAGCAGCCGCACCCCGGCCGCCCGCGCGGCGGCGACCAGCCGGTCCTGCAGGGCCTGCCCCTCGGGCCCGGCCTCGGCGAAGCCGTCGGCCAGCACGCAGGCGACCGGGATGCGACGCGCCGCGACGGAGGCGATCTGCGCCTCCACCTGCCCCGTGCCGAGCAGGATGTAGGCGAAGTCCGGATCGGCCGGCAGCGCGTCGAGCGATGGCCAGGCGCGCTCGCCCAGCACCGTCTCCGCGCGCGGGTTGACCGGGTAGAGCTCGCCGTCGAAGCCGTGCTTGCGGAGATAGAGCTGCGCCCGGGCGGTGACGCGCGTCGGGTCGCCCGAGGCGCCGATCAGCGCGATGCGGCGCGGGTTGAGCAGGGCACGCGCGAGATCGGTGGGCATTCTGCGGCCGTTCCTTCCCGTATGGGCCGCGGGGGCGTTGCCCCGCTGCCCGACGGGAGGAGTTTGCGGTGCCGGCGCCGCCCCTGGAACCCCCTGCCCTCCCGCACCGTCACCGGGCCGCACCCCGGGGCGCGTCATCGGGGACCATCCCTGCCCGACCGGGCAGCATCAGGGCCGGGCAGCGTCAGGGAGGGCAGCGCCCTCCCTGCCCGCCGGGATTCAGGTCGGATCCCAGGAGAAGACGTCGCCCGAACGCTCCAGCGGCACGAAGCTGGAGCGGAAGGCCGGCAGAGCGCGCTCGGCGATCAGCTCGGGCGTCCAGCCGGTGTCGGAATGGATCGAGCGGATCGGGCGGATCTGGCTGAACAGGAACAGCTCGTTCATGCGCGGCGAGAAGATCTGGCCGTTCACGTCCTTGGCGGCGTCGGAGGCGAGGAACACGGCGAGCGGCGCGTTCTTCTCAGGCCCCATCGCCTGGATGCGCGCGACGCGGGCCTTCTGCTCCGGCGTCTCGGCCGGGATCGAGGAGGTCATGCGGCTCCAGGCGAAGGGCGCGATGCAGTTGGAGCGCACGCCGAAACGCTGCATGTCGAGCGCGATCGACTTCGAGAGCGCGGCGATGCCGAGCTTGGCGGCGGAATAGTTGGCCTGCCCGAAATTGCCGATCAGCCCCGAGGTCGAGGTCATGTGGACGTAGGCGCCCGAGCCCTGCTTGCGGAAGTGCTCGGCCGCCGCGCGCGAGACGAAGAAGGAGCCGTTGAGGTGGACGTTGATGACGGCCAGCCACTCCTCCGGCGTCATCTTGTGGAAGATCACGTCGCGCAGGATGCCGGCGTTGTTCACCACGATGTCGATGCGGCCGAAGCTGTCGAGCGCGGTCTGCACGATGCGCTGCGCCGCCGTCCAGTCGGCCACGCTGTCGGTGTTCACCACCGCCTTGCCGCCGCGCTGCTCGATGATGGCGACGGTCTGCTGGCCCGGAGTCGCGGAGGTCTCGCCCTCGCCGGTCAGGCTCGCGCCGATGTCGTTGACCACCACCTTCGCACCGGCCAGCGCCATGGCGATCGCGATCTCGCGGCCGATGCCGCCGCCCGCGCCGGTGACGATGGCGACCTTGCCTTCCAGCATGGACATGTCCGGTTCCTCCTGGCTGTCTGTTCGGTGGTTCTAACCGTATCGCGCCAGGCCGGAAAGATGGGCCCGGCAAAGATGCGCCGGCGCCCGCTCACGCCGCCTCCTCACGCCGGCGGCGCGGCCGGTCGGTGCCAGCGGCCGGCATCCACCCGCGTCACGAATTCCAGCAGCGCCCGGTCGAAATTGCCGGGATCCTCCAGGTTCGGCGTGTGGCCGCATCCCGGCATCACCAGCAGCGCCGCCGTCGGGACGACCCGCTTGAGGAAGAGGCTCGGCACCAGCGCCGGCTCGTCCTCGTCGCCCGCCACGACCAGAGTCGGCACGGCGAGCGCGCGCAGCGCCGCCTCCAGCTCGAACAGCGAGGGGCGGCGGCTCTGCACGCCGAGCATGGTGAGCGCCGAACCCTCGGCGGAGTGGCCGGCGAGGCGATCGAGGAACTCGGCGAAGCCGCGCGGGTCGTTCCGTTCGTAGGCCAGCCGCGTCGGGCCGCGCCCGTACACCGCAGCGACGGCCGCCATGCCCTCGTTGCGGAAGCGCGCCGCGGTGGCCTGGCTCTCGGCGCGGAACTGCGCCTGCCGCGACGGCTCCGAGCCGTATCCCACCCCGACCGCGGTCAGGGAGCGCGCCAGCGACGGGTGGCGCAGGCCGAGGTGCAGCGTGGCGTAGGCGCCCATCGAGCAGCCGACCACATGGGTCGGGCCGAGGCCGAGGCCGCGTATCACCGCCGCGACGTCGTCGGCCGCGCGGGCCTGCGAGTAGGCTTCGGGATCGGTCGGCACGGCGCTCGGCGGGTAGCCGCGGGCGTTGTAGGCGACGCAGCGGTAGCGGCGGGCGAAGTGCCGCATCTGGCCTTCCCAGGAGCGATGGTCGCCCGCGAATTCGTGCACGAAGAGCATCGGCGCGCCGCTGCCGGCCTCCTCGTAGTACAGATCCACCCCGTCCTCGGTCCGCAGCGTCGGCATGCACCCTTCCTCCCCGCCGTCCCGCTTCCCGGGTCGCTTCCCCGGGTCCGTTCCCCGGGTCCGTTCCCTGGGCCCATTCCCTGGGGGGCCGTTCCTTGGAGGCCCGCTTCCCCGGCATCGCGGCCGGAGCATGCGGGCGCCGGCCCGGCCCGGCAAGCCGCCCCGCCCGGCAGGCGTTTCCCGGCTCCGCCCGGCCGCGCCGGCGCCGGCGCGGTACTCGTTCGCGTGGCGATGATCGCCCCTTGACGGACGTGGCCTGCGGGAGCATCTCCAATCCGTACCGCACAGGTCCGGTTTTCAGGGAGCCACAACCACCTTGCTTCGTCTGTCGAAACTCACGGACTACGCGGTGGTGGTGCTGCTGCGCCTGGCCGAGGCGGAAGGCGTGCAGACCACGCCCTGCCTTGCCGGCGCCACCGGGATCGCCGAGCCGACCGTGGCCAAGGTCCTGAAATCCCTGGGCAATGCCGGGCTGGTGGAGAGCCAGCGCGGGGCGCGGGGCGGCTACCGGCTGGCCCGGCCGCTGTCCGGCCTGCCGCTCTCCGAGGTGATCGTGGCGATCGACGGACCGATCGCGCTGACCGCCTGCGTCGACAGCGCCGCCGGGTCCTGCGATGCCGAATGGATCTGCCCGGTCCGGGGCCGCTGGGACCCGGTGAACGAGGTGATCCGCCAGGCGCTGGCCGGCGTGACCCTGGCCGACCTGGCGCGGCCGCCCGTGGCGCCGCAGGACCGGTGCAGCCAGACCCAGCCCCCTCCCATGGCGGCCCCTGCCGCCCTCGCAGCCGAGTAGGGACGATCCATGCCCGCCGTCACCGAGACGATCGACACCGTCCAGTCCGTCACCGAGAGCCAGTACAAGTGGGGCTTCTCGACCGACATCGAGATGGACATGGCCCCGAAGGGGCTGAACGAGGACATCGTCCGCTTCATCTCGGCGAAGAAGAACGAGCCGCAATGGCTGCTCGACTGGCGCCTGCGCGCCTTCGCCGCGTGGCAGGCGATGGAGGAGCCGCGCTGGGCGATGGTGAGCTTCCCGCCCATCGACTACCAGGACGCCTACTACTACGCCGCGCCGAAGCAGAAGGTGGCGCCGAAGTCGCTCGACGAGGTCGATCCGGAGCTGCTGCGCACCTACGAGAAGCTCGGCATCCCGCTGAAGGAGCAGGCGGTGCTGGCCGGCGTCGAGGGCGCCGGCGAATCGCCCGCCATCGCGGTGGACGCGGTGTTCGACAGCGTCTCCGTCGCCACCACCTTCAAGGACCGGCTGGAGAAGGAGGGCATCATCTTCTGCCCGATCTCCGAGGCGGTGCAGAACCACCCGGAGCTGGTGCAGCGCTACCTCGGCACGGTGGTGCCGCAGTCGGACAACTACTTCGCCGCACTGAACAGCGCCGTGTTCACGGACGGCTCCTTCGTCTACATCCCGAAGGGCGTGCGCTGCCCGATGGAGCTCTCCACCTACTTCCGCATCAACGCGAAGAGCACCGGCCAGTTCGAGCGCACGCTGATCATCGCCGACGAGCGCAGCCAGGTCTCCTACCTGGAGGGCTGCACGGCGCCGATGCGCGACGAGAACCAGCTCCACGCGGCGGTGGTCGAGCTGGTGGCGCTGGAAGACGCCACCATCAAGTACAGCACGGTGCAGAACTGGTACCCCGGCGACGCCGAGGGCCGTGGCGGCATCTACAACTTCGTCACCAAGCGCGCGGCCTGCCGCGGCGCCCGCTCCAAGGTGAGCTGGACGCAGGTGGAGACGGGCTCGGCCATCACCTGGAAGTATCCGTCCTGCATCCTGCAGGGCGAGGACTCGGTGGGCGAGTTCTACTCCGTCGCCATCACCAACAACCGCCAGCAGGCCGATACCGGCACCAAGATGATCCATCTCGGCGCGCGGACGAAGTCCACCATCGTCTCCAAGGGCATCTCGGCCGGGCGCGGGCAGAACACCTATCGCGGCCTGGTGCGGATCGGGCCCAAGGCGTCCGGCGCGCGCAACTTCACCCAGTGCGACAGCCTGCTGATCGGCGACCAGTGCGGGGCGCACACCGTGCCCTACATCGAGAACCGCAACATGACGGCGAAGGTGGAGCACGAGGCGACCACCAGCCGCATCGCCGAGGACCAGCTCTTCTACTGCCGCCAGCGCGGCCTCACCCAGGAGGAGGCGGTCGGGCTGATCGTCAACGGCTTCTGCCGCGAGGTGCTGAAGGAGCTGCCGATGGAGTTCGCCGTGGAGGCGCAGAAGCTGCTGCAGATCAGCCTCGAGGGCTCGGTCGGCTGAGAATCCACGGGGGCGGCACCGCCCGTCCCCGACGCGCGACGCGCCCGGCATGGCCGGGCGGGCGCCTCCCCGGCGGCGCCGGAACAGGGACCCCCGGCGCAGCCGGCAAAGGGACAACGAGAAGACCATGCTCGACATCCGCAACCTCACCGCCGAGATCGACGGCAAGCAGATCCTGCGCGGCATCGACCTCGAGATCCGCCCGGGCGAGGTGCACGCCATCATGGGGCCGAACGGCTCCGGCAAGTCCACCCTCTCCTACGTGCTGGCCGGGCGCGAGGGCTACGAGGTGACGGGCGGCTCGGCCGAGTTCGACGGCAAGGATCTGCTGGCGATGGAGCCGGAGGAGCGCGCGGCGCTCGGCCTGTTCCTGGCCTTCCAGTACCCGGTGGAGCTGCCCGGCGTGGGCAACGCGAATTTCCTGCGCACCGCGCTCAACGCGCAGCGCCGGGTGCGCGGCGAGCTGGAGCTGGACGCGATGCAGTTCCTCAAGCTGGCGCGGGCGCGGATGAAGGACCTGTCCATGCCCGAGGACATGCTCAAGCGCGGCGTCAACGTCGGCTTCTCCGGCGGCGAGAAGAAGCGCAACGAGGTGCTGCAGATGGCCCTGCTGCAGCCGAAGCTCGCCATCCTGGACGAGACCGACAGCGGCCTCGACATCGACGCGCTGCGCATCGTGGCGGACGGCGTCAACGCGCTGCGCGGACCGGGATTCTCGGCTCTCGTCATCACCCACTACCAGCGGCTGCTGAACTACATCGTGCCGGACCGCGTGCACGTGCTGGTCAAGGGCCGCATCGTCCGCTCGGGCGGGCCGGAGCTGGCCGAGGAGCTGGAAGCCTCCGGCTATGCCGGCGACCTCGCGGCCTGACGGGAACGGCGTGAACGAGATGTCGCCCACCGCCCTGACCGGCGCCCCGCTCGGGGCCGATTCCTTCCTGCACCGCTACGAGGGGCTGCGCCAGCGCCTGCCCGGCGCCCGCCTTCCCTGGGTGGCGGCGCTGCGCGAGCGCGCGGCCGAAAGCTTCCGCGCCAAGGGCTTCCCGACGCGACGCGACGAGGCGTGGAAGTACACCGACCTCGCCCCGCTGCTGGCGCTGGGCTTCGCCGAGCCGCTCTCGAGCGTGGACGACGATGCCGCGCTGCCGCCCTCGCAGGGCGGCGCCGCCCGCGCCGTCTTCGTGGATGGCCGCTTCCGCGCCGACCTCTCCGCGCTGGACGACCTGCCCTACCGGGTGGGCAGCGTGGCCGAGGCGCTGCCGCGCCTGGACGGCGCGCTGGGCCGCCTCGCGCAGCCCTCGGAGCAGCCGCTGGCGGCGCTCAACGCCATGCTGTTCGAGGACGGTCTGGTGGTGCGCGTGCCGCCGGGCGTCGCGGGCGGCGTGCTGGAGCTGGTCTCGATGGCCAGCGGCGGCGAGCGGCCCACGGCCCTGCACCCGCGCCACCTGATCCGCATCGAGGACGGCGCCAGCCTGACGCTGATCGAGACCACCACCGGCCCGGAAGGCGCGCGCTACCTCCAGGCGCCGGTGTTCGAGATCGAGGTCGCCGAGGGCGGCCGGCTGAACCATGCGCGGCTCCAGACGGAATCGCGCGCGGCCTTCAACCTCTCCACCGTCTACGCGGCGGTGGCCGGCGGCGGCACCTATGACAGCTTCGTGCTGAACGCCGGCGGCCGGCTGGTGCGCAACGAGATCCATACCGCGCTGCAGGGCCCGAAGGCGGCCTGCCACCTGAACGGTGCGCAGCTCCTCGCCGACGGCCAGCATGCCGACACCACCACCGTGATCGACCATGCCGCCCCCGACTGCCCCTCGCGCCAGACCTACAAGACGGTGCTGGCCGGCCGGTCGCGCGGCGTGTTCCAGGGCAAGATCCACGTCCACCAGATCGCCCAGCGCACCGACGGCTACCAGATGAACCAGGCGCTGCTGCTCAGCCCCGAGGCGGAGGTCGACAGCAAGCCGCAGCTGGAGATCTACGCCGACGACGTGAAGTGCAGCCACGGCGCCACGGTGGGCGCGCTGGACGCGGACCAGCTCTTCTACCTGCGCGCCCGCGGCATCCCGGCCGAGGCGGCACGGCGCATGCTGGTGCGCGCCTTCCTGCAGGAGGCGGTGGAGGCGGTGGAGGACCCCGCCATCCAGGCCGCGCTGGACCGCACCCTGCAGGCATGGTGGCAGGCCGAGGACAGGGAGGCGGCGTGATGGACGGTGCCCTGGCGGCGGGAACGGCGCCCCTCGACGTCGCGCGCATCCGGCAGGATTTCCCGATCCTGCGGCAGACGGTGCGCGGCAGGCCGCTCGTCTTCCTCGACAGCGGCGCCTCGGCCCAGAAGCCGCGCGCGGTGATCGAGGCGATGGTGCGGCAGATGGAGACCGCCTACGCCAACGTCCACCGTGGCGCCTACCATCTCTCGGAGGCGGCGACCGCCGCCTACGAGGCGGCGCGCGCCGCCGTGGCCCGCTTCCTCAACGCGCGCGACCCGCGCGAGATCGTCTTCACGCAGAGCTCGACCGGCGCGATCAACCTCGTCGCGCACAGCTACGGGCGCGGCGTGCTGAAGCCCGGCCAGGCGGTGCTGGTCTCCGAGATGGAGCACCACGCCAATTTCGTGCCCTGGCAGATGCTGCGCAACGACACGGGCATCGAGTTCCGCCTCTGCCGCGTGACGCCGTCGGGCGAGCTGGACCTCGACGACCTCGCGGCCAAGCTCGCCGACGGCAAGGTGGGCCTGGTCGCGGTCACGCACATGTCCAACGTGCTCGGCACCGTCACCCCGGCGGCGCGGATCGCCCGCATGGCGCACGAGGCGGGGGCGAAGGTGCTGTTCGACGGCTCCCAGGCCGCCGTCCACCGCGCCGTGGACGTGCAGGCGCTGGACGCCGACTTCTACGTCTTCACCGGCCACAAGCTGTACGGCCCGACCGGCATCGGCGTGCTCTGGGCGCGGCTGGAGCTGCTGGACCGCATGCCGCCCTTCCTCGGCGGCGGCGACATGATCTCGGCGGTGTACGCGGACGGGTTCGAGCCGGCGCCGGTGCCGGCGAAGTTCGAGGCAGGCACCCCGCCCATCGTCGAGGCGACCGGGCTGCATGCCGCCATCGACTACGTGACCGCCATCGGCATGCCCGCGATCGAGGCGCACGAACGCGCCCTGGTGGAGCACGCGACGCGGCGGCTGGACGCGATCGAGGGGCTGACCCTGCTCGGCCGGGCGCAGGACCGGGGCGGCGTGTTCTCCTTCGTGCTGGACAACGCCCATCCGCACGACCTCGCCACGCTGCTCGACCGCGCCGGCATCGCGGTACGCTCCGGCCGGCACTGCGCCGAGCCGCTGCACGCCTGCTTCGGCCAGGAAGGCGGCACCTGTCGTGCCTCCTTCGGCCTGTACACGACGCAGGGGGAGATCGACCACCTCGCCGACGCGCTGGTCGAGGCGCGGAAGTTCTTCGCGTGAATCGCGTCGTGCGCCGCACCATATGCTGCCCAGGCAGGGCGCGGGCCGCCGGCAGCGCGCCGCCGGCACCGTCGCCCGGAGACAGGTGATGTTCGACGACCTTCGCGACCTCTACCAGGAGGTCATCCTCGACCACGGCCGCAAGCCGCGGAATTTCCACCGGCTGGAGGATGCCGACCGCACCGCGCGCGGCGACAACCCGATGTGCGGCGACCGGATGGAGCTGTTCCTCAAGCTCTCGCCGGAAGGCGGCATCGCCGATGCCGCCTTCCAGGGGCGCGGCTGCGCCATCTCCATGGCCTCCGCCTCGCTGATGACGGAGACGGTGAAGGGCAAGTCGCCGGCCGAGGCACGGTCGCTGGGCGAGCATTTCCGCGCCCTCGCCACCACCGGCACCTGCCCGGAATGCGGCGAGGCGATCGCCGAGGACATGGAGCGCCTCCAGGTGCTCGGCGGCGTCTCGGAATTCCCGAGCCGCGTGAAGTGCGCGACGCTCGCCTGGCACACGCTGAACGCGGCGCTGGACGGCGGGCCGGGGGACGTCAAGGAGGCCAGCAGTGAGTGATCCGCAGGCAACGGCCCCGGCCGTCACCGCAACGGGCACCGGCGCGCCGCACGCCGCCTGGACACCGGAGGGCGAGACCCGCCCGCGCGTCTCGGAGACGGCGGTGATCGACGCGATCAGCGAGGTCTACGACCCCGAGATCCCGGTCAACATCTACGAGCTCGGCCTCGTCTACGCGGTCGAGATCGAGGATGACGGCAGGGTCAAGGTCGAGATGACCCTGACCGCCCCCTCCTGCCCCTCGGCGCAGGAGCTGCCAGCGCAGGTGGAGGAGCAGGTCCGCCGCGTCCCCGGCGTCTCCGACGTCGCAGTCGAGGTGGTCTGGGACCCGCCCTGGGACCAGAGCCGCATGAGCGAGGATGCCCGCCTCGCCTTGAACATGTTCTGACCGAGAACGACATCCAGGCAGCCATGAGCACGAGCACCACCGCGTCCCCCCGCCCGAAGCGCGCCCTGCCGCCGCTGATGCAGCTCAGCGATGCGGCGGCCGAGCGGCTGCGCGCGCTCTACGAGAAGGGCCAGCACGGCAGGCTTCTGCGCATCGGCGTCCGCACGCGCGGCTGTTCCGGCATGTCCTACGACCTGACCTGGGCGGACGAGCCGGGTCCGGGCGACGAGGCGGTGACCGACAAGGGCGTCACCGTGCTGGTGGACCGCAAGGCGACGCTGTTCCTGATCGGCACCACCATGGACTACGAGCAGAAGGCCATGTCGGCGGGCTTCACCTTCGTGAACCCGAACGAGAAGGCCCGCTGCGGCTGCGGCGAGAGCTTCAGCGTCTGATCCCGCCGCCCGCCCGCGCGGCCGGGTGGGCCTACGAGTGGATCCCGCCGGCGGCGGCCGGCTTCCCGGCTCCTTCCCGACCGGGCTCTTCCCCATCCGGCCCTTTCCCATCGGCCCCTCTCCCATCGGGCCGGGTGCCTGCCGGCGAGGCGGGCGCCGCCACCGTGCCGGTCGGCGTGGCGACCGGCGCCGCCGGCTCGGCCGCCGCCGCCTCGCTGCCGGCCTGCCGCTCCAGCCGCCCCACCACGGCGAAGGCCATCGCGGCCGCCGCCAGCCCGAACAGCACCGAGCCCAGCGCCTGCCCGATCACCACCCCCGACGGGCCGTAGCCGGCGCCGATCGCCACCAGCGGGATCGTCCCCAGCGTCGCCCGCCCCCAGTTGAAGGCAGTGGAGTAGAGCGGCCGGCCCAGGTTGTTGAACGCGGCGTTGGCCACGAAGAGCAGCCCGACGAAGACGAAGCTGCCTGCCGTCCAGTTGCAGAACAGGTGCAGGATCTCCGCCGCCGTCCCCTGCGCCGAGAAGGCGGCGGCCAGCGCGTCCTGCCCCAGCCACAGCGCCAGCCACGCCACGGAGACGGCCAGCAGCACGAACAGCATGCTGTCGCGCAGCGCGCGGCGCACCCGGTCCAGCCGCCCCGCGCCGCGGTTCTGCGCCAGGATCGGCCCCACCGCGCCGGTCAGCGCGTAGACCAGCCCGAAGGCGACCGGGGTGATGCGGTCGATCGTCGCCTGCCCGGCCACGGCGGCCGGGCCGAAGCGCGCCATGCTGCCGGTGACGAAGGCGGCGCCGATCGGCGTGGCGAGGTTGGACAGCACCGCCGGACCGGAGACGGCGAGGATCGCCCGTGCATCCACCAGGAAGGCGGCCGCCTCGAAACGCCCGAGCAGCCCGTGCCGCCGCGCCAGGCGCCAGCCGACCCAGGTGAGGAAGGCGCGCGAGAGCACGGTGCTGATCGCGGCGCCGGTCAGCCCCAGCCCCAGCCCGAAGATCAGGATCGGGTCCAGCACCGCCGCCGCGACGGCCGCGGCGAGGGTGACGTGCATCGAGCCGCGCGCGTCGCCGATGGCGCGCAGCAGCGCCGCCATGGTCATGCCCACCGCGAGGCAGGGGATCGAGACCGCCGTGATGGTGAGGAACAGCGCCGCCAGCGCCCGCGTCTCCCCGGCCGCGCCGAGCAGGTCCAGCACCGGGCCGAGGCAGGCCAGCATCGCCGCCGCCACCAGCGCGGTCAGCAGCCCGACCAGGGCGAGACCGGCGGTGGCGAGCCGGCGCGCCGCCTCCATCCGCCCGGCGCCGATGAGCACGCCGACGGCGGTGCCGACGCCGATGGTCAGCCCGATCGCCACCGAAATCGGGAAGAACCCCACCGTCCCGGCGAAGCCCACCGCCGCCGCCACGGGCTGGTGCCCCAGCCGCGAGATGTAGAGCAGGTTGAGCAGGTCCACCGCGAACACGGCGACCAGCCCGACCGCGCCCGTGCTCGCCATGACGGCGACGTGCCGCATGATCGAGCCGCTGACGAAGCGCGGAGAGTCGGGGGAAAGGGCCAAGCGGGATCAGGCCTCCAGGGGCCGGTAGGGGGGCCGAGCAGGGGGACCGGAGCGGCAGGACGGAAGCCGGCGCAGGCCCGGCCGTCCGGACGTCGCCGCGCCTTCGGGCACGCCGGCCCGGTGGCGCGGCGCGGCGGCGCGGCGCGGCGGCTCGGCCTGGCACCTCAGCCCAGCACCTCGGGGTTGACCGCGTTGTCGCGGTTCGGCGCGCCGTCCAGCACGCCCAGGATGTTGCGCGCCGTGGCGGCCGCCATCGCCGCCATCGATTCCTCGGTGACGCCGGCCATGTGCGGCGACAGCACCACGTTGGGCAGCGCCATCAGCGGATGGCCGGCCTTCGCCGGCTCCTCCACGAACACGTCGATGCCGGCACCGGCGAGATGGCCGGAAACCAGCGCGTCGTGCAGCGCCGCCTCGTCCACGATGCCGCCGCGCGCCGTGTTGACCAGCACCGCGCCGGGCTTCATGCGCGCGAGGCGCGCCGCGTCGAACATCCCCTCCGTCTCGCGGTTGCGCGGGCAGTGCAGGCTGACATGGTCGGCCTCGGCCAGCGCGGCGTCGAGGTCGGGGGCGGGCTCGTAGCCGGCCTCGCGGATCGCCTCGGGCGACACGTAGGGGTCGTGCACCAGCACCCGCATGCCGAAGGCGCGGCAGCGCGGCGCGAGGCGCGTGCCGATGCGGCCGAAGCCCACCACCAGCACGGTGTGCCCGGCCAGCTCGCGCGGCAGCGGCCCCTTGCGGTCGTGCCACAGGCCCTGCTTCACGCGCCGGTCCAGCTCCGCGCCGCGCTTGGCGATCTCGATCATCATGTAGAAGGCCTGCTCGGCGACGCTGGTGGCGTTGGCGATGCCCACCACCATCAGCGGCACGCGGCGCGCGGTCAGCGCCGGCACGTCCACCGCGTCGAAGCCGACGCCGAGCCGCGCCACCACCTTCATCCCCGGCGCCGCGTCCAGCTCCGGATCGGCGAAGCGCGTGTTCGGGCCGAGCGCGACGCCCACGGCGCCGGCCAGCAGGGCGCGGAATTCCGGCGCGGCGATGGTGGGTCTGTAGCGCACCACCTCGATGTCGGGACGCTGGCGGAACAGGCGCAGCCCCGCCTCGCCCAGCGTCTCGACGATCAGGACGCGCGTGGAATTCGGACGCGCTTCGGTCTCTGGCATGCGTTCCTCCCCGGCCGGTCGCGCCGGCCGCATCCGGGGAGTATCGCCCCGCCCGGCCCCGGCCGGAAGCCGGGGGACGGCCCGCCGGCACCCGTGGCCAGTCGGACCGCGGCCGGAGGGCCTGGAGCATTTTCAAGCTGAGCGTCCTCGCTCAGCGGCTCGGAAAATGCGAAAAATCAAAAGGCTAGAGCCGTTCCGGCCTGATACAGTCAGGCTGGATCGGCTCTAGGCGGCGTCAATCCACGGTGATGTGGCGCTCGCGGATCACGCCGGCCCAGAGCGCCGTCTCGCGGCGCAGCCGCTCGGCGAAGACGTCGGGCGGCTCGCACACCACGTCGAGGCCCTGCGCCGTCATCTTCTCCCGCATCTCCGGCTGGCGCAGCACCTTCGCGCACTCCTCGTAGATCGCCTGCACCACCGGCGCCGGCACGGCGCGCGGCACCAGCAGCCCGTACCAGGAGGTGACGTCGATCCCCGGCACGCCGGCTTCCGC
Organism: Roseomonas acroporae; assembly: GCF_023223525.1. Lineage (GTDB taxonomy): Bacteria > Pseudomonadota > Alphaproteobacteria > Acetobacterales > Acetobacteraceae > Roseomonas_E > Roseomonas_E acroporae. The sequence goes on from NZ_JALPRX010000034.1 coordinate 79,118, forward strand.
CAGGGTCGGCACGTCCGGCAGGCGCGGCGAGCGTTGCGCCGTGGTCATCGCCAGGGCGCGGAGCTGGCCGTCCCGCACCGCCGGCAGCACCACCGGCAGGTTGCTGGCGAGAAGCTGGATCTGCCCGCCCAGCAGGTCGCTCAGCGCCTGGGTGGTGCCGCGATACGGCACGTGCGCGATCTCCGTGCCGGTCTTCTCCTTGAACAGCTCCATGGCGAGGTGAAGCTGGCTGCCGACGCCGGGCGAGCCGTAGGACAGCCGGTCCGGCTGCGCCTTGGCCAGCGCGACCAGCTCCGCCACGTTGCGCGCGGGGAAGTCCGGCGCGCAGACGATCAGGTTCGGCGTGGTGGCAAGCATCGAGACCGGCGCGAAGTCCCGCTCCACCACGAAGGGCAGGTTGCGCAGCAGGGTCGGGTTGATGGTCAGGTTGCCGGCCGGGATCACCAGCATGGTGGTGCCGTCCGCCGGCGCGCGGCGCACCGCGTCGATGCCGATGTTGCCGGCGCCGCCCGTGCGGTTGTCCACCGCCGCCGGCTGGCCGGTGCGGACCTGCAACCCCTGCGCCAGCACGCGCGCCAGCACGTCGATCGGGCCGCCGGGCGTGAAGGGGGCGACCAGCGTCAGCGGCTGGCGCGGAAAGGCGGGGGCGAGGTCGGCCGCCGGCTGCGCGACGGCGCGGCGCAGCGCGGGCAGCGCGGCAAGGAAGGCGAGCGCGGCGCGGCGGGTGAGCGGGCCCGGTGCGGGCATGGTGCGGTGATCCCTGTCAGGGTGGTGGCTGTGCTTCCGGCATCCGGGACGCTGAGAGGCCCGGGGAAGGCGCTGCCTTCCCCGGCCCCCATCCGCCAGGAACCTCAGGTTCCTGGACCTCCGCTGGCTTTTGGGCCTCGCCGGCGGAAAGGGCGAGACCGAAAACGAAAAGGGGGGTCCCAGGGGGGCTTCGCCCCCTGGCGCTTTCTGCCTTCAGGCCGGCGCCAGCACCAGCGCGTCGATCTCCACGAGAAGATCGGGCGACACCAGCGCCTCGACCCCGACGAGGGTGGAGCACGGGAAGGGCTCGGCGAACACCTCGCGCCGTGCCGTGCCGACCTCGGCGCGCCGCGACATGTCCGTCAGGAACACGGTGAGCTTCACCACGTCCGACGCACGGCCACCCGCCGCCTCGATCAGCGCGAGGACGCGGCGCAACGCCTCGCGCGTCTGCGCCTCCACGCTGTCGCCGCCGATCGCGCCCGTGGGCGTGCCGGCATGCTGGCCGGAGACGTGGATGAAGCCGCCGGCCACGAGGCAGTTGGAGAACAGGCCCGGCGGCGGCTCCGGCACCGCCGCCGTCGTGACCTTCCTGATCCCCGTCGGCCGGATCACGCCTTGCCCGCCTCGCGCAGCGCGGTGAGCTGCAGGCGCGCCTGCTGCGCCAGGTAGCGGCGCAGGCGGATCAGCCCGGCATCGTGCTGGTAGAGCATCTCGAACTTCTCCAGCCCCGGCTTGCAGTTGGCGAGCATCTGCCGGTCCTGCTCCAGCACCGCCCAGTGGCGCGCCTCGATGCGGGTCTTGTAGAGGAAGCGCCAGGTGTCGCGCTGCCAGCCGGTCGTCCTGCGGCAGCGCCAGAAGAAGCTGGCGTTGGTGTCCTCGTCGATCGGCGTCGAGAAGCCGATGATGGCGAAATTGCCGCCCGGGCCGGCGGAGGCCGGATAGGGGATCTCCAGCCGGCCGTACAGGGCACCGTCGTCGACCAGCTCGCTCCAGTCGAAATTGACGTCGCGCTGGCCTTCCTTCTCGAAGATGAAGCCGGTGGGCGTGTCGCGCGTGACGAACTTCGCCTCGGTCTCGCCCTGGTACATGGTGTGCGAGTTGGCGTGCAGGAAGGTCCCGTGCATCGGGTCCATGATGTTGTCGTAGGAGTAGCGCCAGAACATCTCCCAGTCCGCGTAGCAGAGGAAGCGGCTCCACTCCTCGGAGACGAGCTGCGGCGGCGGGGTGAAGGGCGCGGGCTCCGGGTGCAGCGCGTCGCCGAACCAGACGAAGATGGCGCCGGCGATCTCGCGCGCCGGGTAGGTCTTGACCGCCTTCTTGCCCTCCAGCGGGCAGCCCGGCTGGCCGGGGACGGAGAGCACCGTGCCGTCCGGCCCGACCTCGACGCCGTGGTAGTTGCAGCGGATGCTCGTGCCCTCGTTCTGGCCGCGCGAGAGCGGCACGGCGCGGTGCGGGCAGCGGTCGATCTGCACGTGGATCTGGCCGTCCACGTCGCGCCAGAGCACCAGCGGGTCGCCGAGGCGCTTGATGCCGAGCGGCTTGCCGCCTGCCTCGACGTAGCGCGAGGGCAGGATCGGCCACCAGCGGTTGCGCAGGCCGAGGCGCAGATAGGCCTGCACCTCCTGCTCGGTCGGGGCGGCGGGCTTCGCCGGGGCGGTGCCGGCGGCGGGGCGCTGCAGGGTGGTCGCGCTCATCGGATCAGGCTCCCAGCTCTTGCATCAGGGCGGTGAAGTTCTGCTCGGTCCAGGCGCCGCCATGCGGCGGGCGGACGCGGGAATTGTTGAGCCCCTCGATCACCTGCGGCAGCTCCTTGGCGCCGCGGGCGAAGATGCTCTCCAGCGCGTCGGCCAGGGAGTACTCCCATTCCGTGGGCTCGTGGTCCCGGGTCTGGTGCACTTCCAGCGCGGGGAATTGGTAGGTGCTCATGCCTGCTGCTCCTGCCGCTTGGCCTTCCACTCGCGCGCGAGGCGCTCGCGCACGGGGACGAAGTCGTAGGTGGGGAAGAACTCGGTCGCGAACACGCCCCAGGCGCTGCGCTCGATCTCGATGTTGACGACGTTGAGCAGACGCGGGGGCAGACGCAGCGTCACGATCTGGCCGAGGCCCATCGCGACGGTCCAGCTCACGATCTCGCAGCCGGCGGGCGGGAAGCGCTCCCACCAGGCGCGCTCGGCGAGCCTGCCCTGGATCTGGTCGATGTTCTGGCCCTGGTCATGCTTGAGGAAGATCGTCAGCAGGATCTTCTCTTCTTCTTCCGTCTCCGGCACGGCGCGATCCCTTCTTCTTCTCAGACGTCGAGGACGAGGCGCGATCCCTTCGCGCGCGAGACGCAGGTCATCATGCTCTGGTTGGCCGCCTGCTCGGAGGCCGAGAGGATGCTGTCGCGGTGATCGACCTCGCCCTCGATGATGCGGCACTCGCAGGTTCCGCACACGCCCTGCTCGCAGGAGCGTGGCACGTCGATGCCGTTCTCGTTCAGCACGTCGAGCACGCTCTTCTCCGGCGGCACGAACAGCGTCGTGCCGGAAGCGGCGCAGACCAGCTCGAAGCCCTCCGACACCTCGCCCTCGGGGCGGGCGCGGGCGGTGAACCACTCGAAGCGCACCGTGCCCTCGGGCCAGTGGGCGGTCGCCTGCTCCACCGCCGTCATCAGCTTCTCGGGGCCGCAGCAGTAGAGCACCGTGTCGGCCGGGGCGTCGGCCAGGCGCGCCTCCACGTCGAGCCGCGTGCCGGCCTCGGAGGAATGCAGCGAGACCTCGCCGCCGAGCGCCAGCGCCTCGTCGAGGAAGGGCGCGTCCTCGACGCGCTTCGTGCAGAACAGCAGCGACCAGCGCGCACCGTTGCGCGTCGCCTCCCGCATCATCGGCAGCAGCGGCGTGACGCCGATGCCGCCGGCCACGAACAGGTAGTGCGGCGAGGCGATCAGCGGGAAGTTGTTGCGCGGCGTGCCGACCTTCAGCAGCATGCCCGGGCGCAGCTCGCGATGGATGATACGCGAGACGCGGCCGCCCTCCACCTCGCGCACGCCGACGCGGTAGGTGGCGCGGTCGGACGGGTCGCCGCAGAGCGAGTACTGGCGGATGTCGCCGCCCGGCAGGTGCAGGTCCACATGCGCGCCGGGGGCGAAGGCGGGCAGCGCGGCGCCGTCCGGGGAGACGAAGTCGAGCGAGAGCACGCCCGGCGCCTCCCAGGTGATGCGGCGCAGGCGCAGCGTCAGGAAGGCGGGGGCGGCGGCCTCGTCCGCGTCGGTCTCGGGCGTCGCCGGCATGTCGGTCTCGTTCAGCATGGCGTGGGTTCCGGGGGGCGCTGCGGGCTCAGGCGGCCCAGGGATGCGGCAGGCCGCTCATGTCGTGGTAGATGGACTTCTGCGCCATCCAGGCACGGATGCCCTCGCGGCCCTTCTCGCGGCCGAGGCCGCTGTCCTTCACGCCGCCGAAGGGCGTCGCGATGGAGAACTGCTTGTAGGTGTTGATCCAGACCGTGCCAGCCTCGATGGCGCGGCCGACGCGCCAGGCGCGCGGGAAGTCGCGCGTGTAGATGCCGCAGGCGAGGCCGTAATCGTTGTCGTTGCCCTGCGCGATCACCTCCGCCTCGTCGTCGAAGGGCAGCACGGCGAGCACCGGGCCGAACACCTCCTCGCGGCACAGCGCGGCCGTGTTGGGCAGGCCGGCGATGATGGTGGGCAGGTAGTAGTTGCCGGACTCGTAGGCGGCGCCCAGGGGCCGCTCGCCGCCGGCCAGCAGCGCGCCGCCATCGGCGAGGGCGCGGGCGACGTGCGATTCCACCTCGGCGCGATGGTCGGGGTGGATCAGCGGCGCGACCTGGGTGGTGCGCTCGAAGGAATGGCCGACGCGCAGCGCCTTCGTGGCCGCGACGAGCTTCGCGACGAATTCCTCGTACACGCCGCGCTGCACGAAGAGGCGCGATCCGGCGATGCAGGACTGGCCGGTGGAGGAGAACACGCCGAACATCACCCCGGCGACGGCGAGATCGAGATCGGCGTCGTCGAAGACGATGGTGGGGGACTTGCCGCCGAGTTCGAGGGAGACCGGCATCAGCTTCTCGGCCGCCTTGCGCGCGATGCCGCGCCCGACCTCGGTGCCGCCGGTGAAGGAGACCTTGCGGATGGCGGGATCGACCACGAGGCGCTCGCCGACGATCGAGCCGGAGCCGGGCAGCGCGGAGAACAGGCCGGCGGGCAGGCCGGATTCCTCGACGATGCGCGCCAGCTCCAGGCAGACCAGCGGGCTCCAGGAAGCGGGCTTGAGCAGGATGGCGTTGCCGGCGGCGAGCGCCGGCGCCACCTTCTGCGCGTCCGAGGCGATGGGCGAGTTCCACGGCGTGATGCCGGCGGTGACGCCCAGCGGCTCGTGCACCGAGAAGGAGAGGTAGTCGCCGCGCGACGGCGTCAGCGCATCCTCCATCGTCTCCAGCGCCGCCGCCATGTAGCGGAAGGTGCCGGCGGCGCTCATCGCCAGCGCCTTCGTCTCGGTCAGCGTCTTGCCGGTGTCGCGCGACTGGACGAAGGCGATGCGGTCCGCGTCGCGGGCGATGCCCTCGGCGATGCGGTAGAGGAAGGTGGCGCGCTCGTGCGGCCGCAGGCGGCGCCAGGCGGGCGCGTTCGCGGCCTCCTGCGCGCGCCCGATGGCGAGCGACACGTCCTCGGCCGAGGCGCCGTGGAGCACGCGGTTCAGCGAGCCGTCGGCCGGGAAGCGGGACTCGATCGGTGCACCGCGACCCTGCCGCCACTCGCCGGCGATGAAGATGCGGTCGTCGGGAAGCTCGAAGGAGGACATGGCGCGGCGTTCCTCTCAGATGGCGATCGGCGAGACGCGGTTCAGCAGCTCCCGCGCCACGCTGTACCCCGCCGTCAGCGAGGTCTTGGGGTTGGCCGGCGAGGGGCGGCCCTCCAGCCGGATGGTGAAGTCGGCGCAGCCGGAGCGCACCGTCACCTCGTGCACGTTGCGCGTGACGGTGGGATCGGCGACGAGCCGCACGCGGGTGCGCGCGAAGCCGGCGCCCGCCAGCGCCACGGCGGCGGCGACGTTGGCGTTCTGCGGATAGTCGCGCGCCGCCTCGCCCGCCGTGCCCTCGTAGAACACGGTGGGCTCGGTGAGCGCGTCGAGGTCGAGCAGCGTCTCGGCCGGCGTGCCGCGCCAGGCGCGCGGCGGCTTGCGGCCGGAATAGGTCACCTCGTCGAGGCCGGAGAGTCGCGCGGCGGCCAGCACGTCGATGCCGCCGACCGCACCGGCCGGCAGCACGAGCCGCGCGCCGCCCATCCGCGCCGCCTCGGCGAGCGATTCGCGCAGCGCGTCGTCGGCGAGCGAGCCGACCGAGATCACGACGAGGTCGCGGCCGGTGCCGAGGATCTCGGCGCCATGCGCGCGCACCGCGCCGTGGCCGGCGCACTCCGCCACCACCTGCGGCTCGGTGTCGAGCAGGCTGGTCAGGTCGGTGTGGATGCTGCGCTCCGCCGCCACCGCCGCGCCGTGGCGGGCGAGCAGGGCGTGGGCGGATTCCTCCATCCCCGGCGGCACCAGCACGGCGAGGTGCTCGATCGGCGCGGGCAGCCCGGCGGCGAGGGCGGCGAGCACCGTCTCCGCCATGCCGCCGGCGCCGATGAGGCCGAGGCGGCGCATCACTTCACGCTCCCGGCCGCACCGGCCGGCGGGCCGGCGAAGCTCTCGGCGAAGGGGCCGATCGCCACCATGTCCACCTCGATCAGGCGCGGGCCCTCGGCGGCCAGCGCCCGGTCCAGCGCGGCGGGGAAGTCGGCGACGTCCGAGACGCGCTCGTGCGGCAGGCCGACCGCGCCGCAGATCATCGAGAAGTCCGGCGTCAGGATGTTGGAGTAGACGTGCCGGCCGCCATACTGCGCGTCCTGGATGTTGCGGATCACGCCGTAGCCGCGGTCGTTCATCAGCACGAACACCATCCCGGCCCGCATCTCGACCGCCGTCGCCAGCTCGCCGATCATGAGCTGCGAGCCGCCGTCGCCCAGCAGCGTCACCGCCTTGCCGAGGCCGGCCATGGCGGCGCCGATGCCCATGGCGATGCCCTGGCCGATGCCGCCGCCCAGCGCGTGCACGCCGAGATGCGGCGCCGCCAGCTTCACGTAGCGGTTGCCGAAGGTGCTGTTGGAAATGGTGACGTCGCGCACCCAGGGCAGCGCGCCGGCCTGCACGCGTTCGCTGATCGCGTCGGCGAGCGGGGCGTAGGGGCCGAGCACGCGGCGCAGCGCCGCCTCGGAACGCGCGCGCGCCGGGGCGATGCCGTCCAGGAAGGCGGGGTCGGTGGCGAGCTTCTCCGGCAGGCGGGCGAGCAGCCCCTCCAGCACCAGCCGGGCGTCGCCGGCCAGGAACAGGTCCACCGGGTAGTTGCGGCCGGCCTGGGTGCCGTCGGCATCCACCTGCACCAGCGTCGCCGGCAGCCGCATCTGGTTGTTGCGCGTCTCGTTGCCGCGCAGGCGGGAGCCGACGACGATCATCAGGTCGGATTGCTCGTAGAGCGCCTGCGCGTCCGGCGTCATGTTGAAGGCGCCGAGCGAGCGCGGATGGCCTTCCGGCACCACGGCGCGGCCGTTGGTGCTGGTGACGGCGGCGAAGCCGCGCTCGACCAGCGCCGTGGCCGCCGCCGCGGCGCCACGCGCGCCGCCGCCGAGCCAGAGCATCGGCCGCTCGGCCTGCAGCACCAGCTCGGCCAACGCGTCGAGCTGCGCGGCATCGGGCACCTGGACCGCCGGCGTCAGCGTCGCCGGCCAGGCGCGGCCACGCACCTTCACGCGTTGCACGTCCACCGGGATCTCCAGCGAGACCGGGCCGGTGGGCGCCGCGAGGGCCGCGTTGGCGGCGGCGAGAAGCTGGTCCACCGCCTGCGCCGGCTCCCAGACGCGCACATAGGCCTTGCTGACGGCCTTGAGCATGTCCGGCTGGCGCGGCACGTCGTGGATGGCGGCGCGGTCGCGGTCCATGAAGGGCCGGTCGATCTGCGTCGTGATGTGCAGCACGGGCGAGCCGGCGGTCAGCGCCTCCACCTGCGAGCCCGCCGCGTTGCCCGCCGCCGTGCCGGTGCTGGTGATGCAGACGCCGAGCGAGCGCGTCACGCGCGCATAGGAATCGGCCATGTTCATGGCGCCGGCCTCGCCGCGCGCCGGGACGAAGCGGATGCGGCCCTGGCGCGCGATGGCGTCGAGGATCGGCATGTTGTGGATCGAGATCACGCCGAAGACGGTGGTGACGCCGATCTCGGCCAGGGCGCGGGCGATCAGGTCGCCCACCGGCTCCTCCGCGGCGAGGCGGCCGATGCGGGCGTTCGGGGTGGCGGTCGGGGCGAGATCCATGGCGGCGGCGTCCGTCTGTGCGTGGTTGGTCGTCTTGCTTCCCTGGGCGCCGCCCATGGACAGCGTGGAGGCGGTTGTCGGACCGGCGAGGACGGTCATGCCACCTTGTCCTTCCAGAGCAGGTCCGGCGCGGCACGGCGCGCGGGGCCGTGCCAGCCGAGCCGGCGCGAGATCTCCTCGGCGGCCTCGGCCACGGCGTCGCCGATGCGGCGATGCGCGGCCTCGCCGTCGAAGTCGGCGGAATGGCCGGAGACGTTGATCGCCGCCACCGGCTGGCCGGAGGCATCGAGCACCGCGGCCGCCACGGAGGAGATGCCGGCCTCGTAGTGGCCCTCGCTCCAGGCGAGGCCGCTCTCGCGGTCGGCGTCGAGCCGCTCGCGGAGCTGCGGCAGCGTCACCGCCGTGTGCGTCGTGGCGGCGGGCATGGCGGCGCCGGCATACATGCGCGCGACGCGCTCGGCCGGCAGGTGGGCCAGGATGATGCGCCCCATGTTGGCGGCGTGCGCCGGCAGCCGGGAGCCGACGCGGATGTTGCTGGCGAAGGCGTGGTTCGGCGTGCGGCGCACCACGTAGACCACCTCCATCCCGTCCAGCACGCCGAGATGCGCGGAAAGACCGAGCCGCTCGGCGAGGCGCGTCAGCACCGGCACCGCGACCTGCACCAGGTCCTCGGAGAAGAAGGCCTGCGCCGCCATGCCGATCAGCCCGAGGCCGATGCGCCAGCCCGGCTTGTCGTCGCCGCGCGGCTCGATGAAGCGCTCCGCCTCCAGCGTGTGCAGCAGCCGCAGCAGGGTGGTGCGGTTGATGCCCAGCTCGCGCGCGGTGCGCGCCATGTTGGTCACCGGGTCGCCCTCGGCGATGTGGCGCAGCAGGCGGGCGGCGCGCTGCACGGGCGGGGAGAGGTAGGCGCCCTCGGCGTCCCGCTCCTCGTCCTTTTCGACGGCCTTCGGATCAGCCATGGCCGGCCTCCAGCGCCAGCGCGGCGAGGCGGGCGGCGACCAGCGCGGGGTTCTCCTGCGGCAGGGCGTGGCCGGCATCCGCGACGAATTCCAGGCCGAGCGGGCGCACCAGCGCGGCGTGCGCGGCGCTTGCGTTGTCGGGCGGCGTCACCACGTCCTCGGCGCCGCACAGCACCAGCGTCGGCGCCGCGACATGCGCGGCATCCGCCACGAGGTCGCCGGCGCCGAGCGCGCGCACGGCCCGGGCGTAGCCATCCGGCCGCACCGCGCCCATCGCGGCCCGGACGCCGGCGAGCACGGCGGGCTTCGCCTCGGGGCGATGCACGAGGCGCGCGGCGCGGGCGGCGGCGAAGGCGGTGGGGCCGAGCTTCGCCAGGTCGTCGATGCGCGCCTGCACCTTGGCCGGCAGCGGGGCGCCCTCGGGCACGCCGTAGCCGAGCGCCGGGGAGAGCAGCGCCAGCGCCGCGACGCGGCCGGGATGGGCGGCGGCGAAGCGCGCCGCGAACAGCGCGCCGAGCGAATGGCCGGCGAGCACGATGCGCTCCAGGCCGAGCGCGTCCAGCACAAGCGCCAGCGCCTCGGCGTAGTGCGCGGGGGTCGGGGCGGCGGCCGGCAGGTTGTCGGACTCGCCGTAGCCGGGCGCGTCCCAGGCCAGCGCGTCGATGGCGGGATCGAGGGCGGCCAGCACCGGCGCCCAGGTGCCGCCATTGCTGCCGATGCCGTGCAGCAGCACCAGCGGCAGCGTCCTGCCGTTCCCCGGGCGGCGCAGCAGCGCGACGCCGGCGGCGCGCTCGTGGCGGAGGGTGGCGGCGCTCATGTGAAGACGAAGCCCGCATCGACCGGCAGCACCTGCCCGGTCAGGGCCAGCGCGCCTTGGGTGAGCAGGAAGGCGATGGTGGCGGTGATGTCCTCGGGGTCCTGCGGGCCGGGCACGGCGCGGCCGGTCTCGTAGAGGCGGTGGCGCTCCTCGGGCACGTACTCGGTCGCCTCGCAGCGCATGATGCCGGGGGCGACGGCGACGATGCCGACGCCGCGCGGCCCGAGCTCGCGCGAGAGGGAGCGCGTCATCGCCATCACCGCGCCCTTGGAGGAGGTGTAGGCGAGCAGCCGCGGCGCGCCCCAGAGCGCGGTGTCGGAGGCGAGGTTGACGATGCGGCCGCTGCCGGAGGCGACCAGCAGCGGCGCGAAGGCCCGCGTCACCAGCCAGGTGCCGCGCACGTTCACCGTCATCACCCGGTCCCAGGTGGCGATCTCGAGCTGGTCGAACTCCGGCCCGCCGATCCCCGTCGCGATCGCGGCGTTGTTGACCAGGCCGTGCACCACGCCCTCCCGCGCCGCCACGCCGTCGGCCAGCGCCTGGATGCTGGCCGGGTCGGCGAGGTCGACCGGCAGGAAGCGCGCCTCGGCGCCGTTCGCGGCGAGCGAGGCCGCCGTGTCGCGGCCGGCATCTTCCAGGATGTCGGCCAGGACCAGCCGGGCGCCGGCGGCGGCGCAGGTCTCGGCGATGGCGCGGCCGACGCCGCGCGCTGCCCCGGTCACCACCACGGTACGGCCGGCGAGCATTCCGCCCCGCTGTTGCTGCCCGCCCCGCTGTTGCTGCATGGTCATCGTCCGCGCTCCCTGCCGAGGCCGATCAGTGCGCGGCGCGGGGGATGTAGTGCAGCACCCGCGTCTCGATCGCGGCGACCGCCCAGTACATCGCGATGCCGATCACGGTGAGCAGGCCGATCGCGTTGAACACCATGGCGGTGTTGGCCTGGCCCTCGCCGTAGGTGATGAGGTAGCCGAGGCCGACCTCGCCGCCCACCAGCTCGCCCACCGTGATGCCGATCACGGCCAGCGTCGCGCCGATGCGCAGCCCCGCCATCAGGTTCGGCATCGAGGAGGGGAACAGCACCTTCCAGAAGATCTGCGACTTCCTCATGCTGTAGGCGCGGGCGAGGTTGACGAGGTCGCGGTCCACCGTGCGCATGGATTGCAGCACGTTCACCAGGATGGGGAAGAACACCACCAGCACGGTGACGATCAGCTTCGGCCAGGCGTTGTAGCCGAACCACAGGATGAACAGCGGCGCGAAGGCGACCTTGGGCGCGATCTGCAGCGCCAGCAGGTAGGGCGAGAGCACCTTCTCCCAGAGCGGCGACAGGCCCAGCGCGTAGCCGAAGGCCGCACCGAGCAGCCCGCCCGCCAGGAAGCCCACCACCGACATGGTCGCGGTGGAAACGAAGTGCATCACCAGGTTCTCCTGCTCGTACATGCGCACGAGCTCGGAGAGGCAGTCGGTCACCTGCGGGATGATGTACTTCGGCACGCCGAGCAGCGGCGGCAGGAACTGCCAGGCCAGCAGCACCGCCACCAGCACGGCGAGGCTCGCCGCCGGCACCAGGGCGGCGCCGGCCCAGTCGCGCCAGAGCGGGCGGGCGGGGGCGGCCGGGGCCGTCACGGCGGCAGCGGCGGCGGCGGGCACGGCCGCGGCCGGCGCCTCGGCGGAGTCGGTCATGGTCATGGTCCTGCTCATCGTCCCCTCCCCCGCCTCACTGGCCGACGAAGTCGTTGGTGTAGAGATCCGCGACCGGCACGGCGGTCTGGATGATGCTGTTCTCGACGTAGAACTTCTGCACCGTGCGCAGCCGCTCCGCGTCGAACCGGCCGAGCGCGTCGGGCGGGTTGGTCGGGTACACGTCGGCGACGTAGCGGCGCAGGATCCGCTCCATCTCCGCCTCCTTGCCGGCGTGCTGCGGCACGGCGGCGACGAAGTCGCGCGCGGCGGCGGCCGGGTCCTGCATGCAGTCGCGCACCGCGTGCAGCAGCCCGCCGACGAAGCCGCGCAGCACCGCCGGGCGACGCTGCACGGTCTGGTCGGAGGCGAACACCGCCTGCGCCATGGCCGGGAACACCGCGTCGATCGGGAAGTGGTCGAGCGCCGTGCCGGCCTGCTCGATCGCGTCGGACCAGTCCGGCGTCGCCATGATGGCGTCGAGCGAGCCCGCGATCATCAGCTGCGTCATGCCGGCCGCGCCCACCGCCTGGATCTGCAGGTCGGTGCGCTTCAGCCCGCTCGCCGCGAGCACGCCGAGCAGCGCGTAGTAGCCCGTGTCCTGGTAGCCGATCACGCCGACCTTCCTGCCGCGCAGGTCGCCGAAGCCCTTGATGCCGACCGCCTTGCGCGCCGCCACCTGGAAGATCGGCCGGCCGCCGAGCAGCGCGACGCCGCGCACCGGCAGGCCGTTGGCGCGCACGATCATCGTGGTTTCGCCGACGCCGCCGCCGAGGTCGGCGTTGCCCACCGCCACCTGCTTGGCCGTGTCGGCGCCGCCGCGGCCGGTCTGGAAGGTCACCTCGAGGCCGGCCGACGTGAAGTAGCCGCGCTTCTGCGCGACGTGGTGCGGCATGAAGGCCGGCAGGAAGGAGGGGGCGGGGAAGAGGTAGCTCACCGCCTCGGCCGCGCGGGCGCGGTGCAGCGCGGGGGCGGCCAGCAGCGTGCCCAGGGCGGCGCGGAGCGCGGTCCGGCGGGTGAGGCGCATCGCGTTGTCTCCTTGCGCGGCGGCGGGAACGGGGCTGTCGGTTGCGGGCATCACGCGTCCACCTTCTCGTCGAGATGCAGCATGCTGAAGATGTGCGACATGATGTCCTGCGCGCGCGGCAGGGCGCGGCGGGCGATCGGGTTCTCGCGGTCGGGCAGGTCCACCTCGATCTCCTCGACGATGCGGCCGGGCCGCTCGCTCATCACGAAGATGCGGTCGGACATGGCGACCGCCTCGGAGAGGTCGTGGGTGATCAGCACGGTGGTGACGCCGGAGCCGCTGATCGTCTCGGCGAAGGAGCGTTGCAGCACCAGCTTGGTCTGCGCGTCGAGCGCCGAGAAGGGCTCGTCGAGCAGCACCACGTCGGGGTCGATCGCCAGCGTCCGCGCCAGCGCCGCGCGCTGCCGCTGCCCGCCCGAGAGCTGGTGCGGGTAGCGCTCGGCGAAGTCGAGCAGCCGGCAGCGCTTCAGCTCGGCGAGCGCCCGCTCGCGCCGCTGGGCACCGTTCAGCGGGCGGGTCTCCAGGCCGAACTCGACGTTGTGGACGATGGTCCGCCAGGGCAGCAGCAGGTCCTTCTGCAGCATGAAGCCGACATGCGGGCTCGGCCCGGTCACCGGCTCGCCGCCCAGCGTCACCCTGCCCTCGGTCGGGCGGTCGAGGCCGGCCACCATGTTCAGGATGGTGCTCTTGCCGCAGCCGGAGGGACCGACCACGGCGACGAACTCGCCCCGGCGGACGGAGAAGGAGAGCTTCTCCACCGCCGTGAACAGGGCGCCCGGCGCCCCGCGCGCCGGGAAGCGGCGGGTCACCTCGTCGAGCTCGAGCGCGGGTGCGTTGTTCAGCATGAGCCTCGTTCCAGAACCCTGTGCGTTGCGCCGGCCGTTGCCGTGGCGCCGATCGGCCGTGGCGCGGAATCTCCTGCCGCCCCGGTCGGCGTCGCCGCCTCGTACCGCCCCTGTGTGTTCTTATTTGAACTTGATGTTCGTGTTAGCGACATATGGCCGCAGATCACGCCGGCCTGTCAACGCTTTTCGGCGCAGCGCGGGCGCGCTCCTGCCCTCTTGTTGACCATTTCTCGAATTTGTTCGCACTCCAACGATCCACCGCCCAAGGAATGGGCAGATCGGCAGCGGACAGGCGCCGGTGCCTGTCACAAGTCGAAACATTCCCGCCGGCCCGCGGCTGTTGTCCCACCCGACACCTTCTGGTAGTGCGAGCCATTCTCAACAATGCCCGACGAAGATGCGGCACGATCCTGTCCGTCGCGCCCGAGCCGGGTTGCGTCCCACCCCCCCCTCCCTCGTCGCCACGGACCGGCCGCACGCAAGTGCGGTGTCCGGCGCCGCGGCGCGGGCGCGCGCGGCGCCCGGGACCGGCAGCCGCGCCTTCTGGCTGCGGCACCTGCACCGGTGGCACTGGATCAGCTCGGCGATCTGCCTGATCGGCATGCTGCTCTTCGCTGCCACCGGCATCACGCTGAACCACGCCGCCGACATCCCCGCGACGCCGCGCACCACGACGCGCGAGGCGACCCTGCCGGCGCCGCTGCTCGCCGCCCTCGCCGAAGGCCGCGCCGACGGCCGCGCCGTGGTGCCCGAGCCGGTGCGGCGGTGGATCGGCCGGGAGTTCGGGGCGAGCGCCGACCGCGAGGCCGAGTGGTCGCGCGACGAGGTCTACGTGCCGCTGCCGCGCCCGGGCGGCGACGCCTTCCTCACCATCGACCGCGGGAGCGGCGCGGTGCAGTACGAGGAGACGACGCGCGGCTGGATCGCCTGGCTGAACGACCTGCACAAGGGCCGCAACACCGGTGCCGCCTGGTCCTGGTTCATCGACGCCTTCGCCGTCGCCTGCCTCGTCTTCTGCGTCACCGGCCTGTTCCTGCTGCACCTGCATGCCGGCGCGCGGCCCCTCACCTGGCCGCTGGTCGGGCTCGGGCTGGCGCTGCCGCTGCTCCTCGTCATCCTGTCCATCCATTGAGGCACACCCGCATGCGCTCCGCGCCGCTCGCCTTCGCCCTGCCGACCCTCACCATCGCCGGCCTCGCCCTGGCGCCGGCCCATGCCGTGCAGGCGCGCGAGCTGACCGTCACGGTCGAGATCCCGCGCCTGGACGTCGCGGAGTACCACCGCCCCTACGTCGCCATCTGGCTGGAGCGGCCGGACCAGTCGACCGCGGCCAACCTCGCCGTCTGGTACGACGTGGCCAAGCGCAACAAGGAAGGCGAGCAGTGGCTCAAGGATCTGCGGCAGTGGTGGCGCCGCGGCGGCCGCGAGCTGCAGATGCCGGTGGACGGCGTCTCCGGCGCGACGCGCGCGCCCGGCCGGCAGACCCTGACCGTCGGCGGCGACGCCCTCGCCCGGCTGCCGGCCGGCCAGTACAACCTCGTGGTCGAGGCGGCGCGCGAGGGCGGCGGGCGCGAGGTGGTGCGCGTCCCGGTGCAGTGGCCCGCCGCCGGCGCCGTCGCGACCGGCAGCGCCCAGGGCTCCTCGGAGCTCGGCGCCGTCGGCGTCGAGGTGAAGCCGTGATCCCGCCCGCCGCCCGGCCGGTATTCGGCTGGCGCCGCGGTCCTGCCCGGCGCCAGGATATGCCGCCGTCCCGCCCCGCAACGGTCGTCGCAACCAGAAAGGCCCCCGCCATGCGCCTCGCCCGCCCCGTGCCCAAGCTCGCGCTCGCCGCCCTGCTCGCCGTGCCCCTGCTTGCCGTGCCGATCGCGGCCGACGCACACCGGCCCTGGCTGGAGCCCTCCTCCACCGTGCTGTCGGGCACCGATGCCTGGGTGAGCTTCGACGCCGGCGTCTCCACCGACCCGTTCATCCGCGACCACGCCCCGATGCAGCTCGGCGGGCTGGTGGTGACGGCCCCGGACGGCTCGCACCCCGCCGTCGAGAACCAGGCGCGCGGCCGCTTCCGCAGCGTCTTCGACGTGCACCTGAACCAGCCGGGCACCTGGCGGATCACGGTGATGAACGAGGGCTTCTTCGGCAGTTGGCGGCAGAACGGCGAGCAGCGCCGCTTCCGCGGCACGCGCGAGGCCTTCGAGCGCGAGGTGCCGGCCAATGCCGAGGGGCTGCGCGCCACCGCCATGATCGGCCGCATCGAGACCTTCGCCACCCTCGGCCGCCCCACCACGGAGAACCTGCAGCCCACCGGCCGCGGGCTGGAGCTGGTGCCGGTGACGCACCCGAACGACCTCACCGCCGGCGCGGAATCGCGCTTCCGGCTGGTGCTCGACGGCGCGCCGGCCGCCGGGGTGGACGTCACGGTGATCCCGGGCGGCACGCGCTACCGCGAGCGGCCGAACGAGATCCGCGCCAGGACCGCCGCCGATGGCAGCTTCGCCGTCACCCTGCCCGAGCCCGGCCTGTACTGGCTCGGCGCCTCGGTGCGCGACGACAAGTCCGGCATCCCGAACGTGATGCGCAACGCGAGCTACAACGCGACTCTGGAGGTGCTGCCCTGAGCCTGCCGGCGGGCAACGGGACGCTGCCGCCCGCGTGACGCGCATCCTGGTCCCGCCGCTGCCCTCGGCGCCCCGCCGCGCCGAGGGCGCCGTGCTGGGCTTCGCCGGCCGCACCATGGGCACGGGCTGGTCGGTGCGGCTGGTGTCGCCTCCCGGCGCGCGGCCGGCGTCGCTGCAGGCCGGCATCCAGGCGCGGCTCGACCGCGTGGTGCGGCAGATGAGCGGCTGGGAGGCGGATTCCGACCTCTCGCGCTTCAACCGCGCCCCGCCCGGGACGCGGCAGAGGCTGCCGCCGGAATTCGCCGCCGTGCTGCGCGCCGGGCTCGACATCGCCGAGGCCACGGGCGGCGCCTTCGATCCCACCATGGCGCCGCTGGTCGATCTGTGGGGCTTCGGGCCGCGCCCGGCGGCGGGCGAGGAGCCGCCCGACGCGGCCTCGGTGCGGGCGGCCCTGGCGCGCGTCGGCTGGGCGCGGCTGCGCCTCGACGGCGACACGCTGCTCCAGCCCGGCGGCGCGGCGCTCGACCTCTCGGGCATCGCCAAGGGCTACGGCGTGGATTCGGTGGCGGAATTCCTGGCCGGCGAGGGCATCGCCGCCTTTCTCGTGGAGGTGGGCGGCGAGCTGCGCGGCGCGGGAGTGAAGCCGGATGGCAACCCCTGGTGGGTGGCGCTGGAGGACCCGCCAGCGGAAGCACGAGGGGAGATGCCGAGGGAGATCCCGGGGGAGGCAGCGGGGGAGGCGCCCGCGCCGGCGGCCGGGCCCTTCCTGGTCGCGCTGCACGGGCTCGCCGTCGCCACCTCCGGCAACTACCGCCGCTTCCTCGTGCATGGCGGCCAGCGCCTCGGCCACACGCTGGACCCGCGCACCGGCTGGCCGGTGGAGGCGGGCGGCGGCGCGCCGGACGCGGTCACGGTGCTGCACGCAAGCTGCATGCGGGCCGACGCGCTCGCCACCGCCCTCGCCGTGCTCGGCCACGAGGCGGGCCTGGCGCACGCGGCACGGCACGGCATCGCCGCGCTGTTCCGCGCGGGTATCTCGGCGCGGATGTCGCCCGCCTTCCGCGCCATGCTCGACTGACCAACGGAGCCCCCGCCCTTGCCGCCGGAAACGCGACGCCTGCTGCTGGCGCTGCTCGTGCTGCTGCTCTACGCCGGCTTCTGCCTCGCCGTCTGGGCCGTGCGCCGCTGGCGGCGCGGCGGCTTCCGCCGGCCCGGGCGGGCGGACCGGCAGCCGGACCTGCTGGTCGCCTATGCCAGCCAGACCGGCTCGGCCGAACGCCTCGCCCTCGGCGCCGCGCGGTCGCTGCAGGGGGCGGGGCTGAACGTCGCGGTGGCGGGCTTCGAGGCGCTGGGCCCGGACACGCTGCGCGCCGCCCGCCGCGCCCTGTTCGTCGTCAGCACCACGGGCGAGGGCGACGCGCCCGACCATGCCATCCGCTTCGTCCGCCGCACCATGGCGGCGGCGCCGGACCTCTCGGCGCTGGGCTACGGGCTGCTGGCGCTGGGCGACCGCTCCTACGCGCAGTACTGCGCCTTCGGCCGCCGGCTGGACGCCTGGCTGCGCGAGCGCGGCGCGACGCCCCTCTTCGAGCGCATCGAGGCGGACCGGCTGGACGAGCCCGAACTGCGCCGCTGGCGCGAGAGCCTGGCCGCCCTCGCCGGCATCGCCCCCGACGAGGCGGGCGAAGCGGCCTCCGAGGCCGGCTCCTCCCCCGGCTTCTCGCCCTGGCGCCTCGCCGCCCGCACCCTGCTCAACCCGGGCAGCCTCGGCCGCCCGGTCTTCCTGCTGTCGCTGGCCCCCGTCCCGGGGGCGGCCCCCGGCACGATGCCCGACTGGGAGGCGGGCGACATCGCCGAGATCCGGCCACGCAACGCCCCGGCCGCGCTGGCGGCCACCCTCGCCGCCCTCGGGCTGCCCGAGGATGCCGACAGCACGGCGGCGCTGGCCAGCCGCGCCCTGCCGGAGCAGCCGGGGCCGCTGCGCGGCCTCGCCCCCGCCGCCCTCGCCGACCGGCTGCCGCTGCTGGCGCCGCGCGAGTACTCGGTCGCCTCGCTGCCGGCGGATGGCCGGCTGGAGCTGATCGTGCGGCAGGCGGCGCGGCCGGACGGCACCCCCGGCCTCGCCTCCGGCTGGCTCACCGCGCAGCTGCGGATCGGCGAGACGGTGCCGCTGCGGCTGCGCCCGAACCGCGGCTTCCACGCGCCGGAACCCGCGCGGCCGCTGCTCCTGATCGGCAACGGCACCGGCCTGGCCGGGCTGCGCGCGCATCTCCGCGCGCGCGAACGCCTCGGCGCCCGGCGCAACTGGCTGGTGTTCGGCGAGCGCCAGCGCGCGCACGACTTCCTGCTGCGGGACGAGCTGGAGGGCTGGCGCGCCTCGGGGGTGCTGGAACGGCTCGACCTCGCCTTCTCCCGCGACCAGCCGGAGCGGGTCTACGTCCAGCACCGGCTGCGCGAGGCGGCGGAGGCGCTGCGCGGCTGGGTCGCCGAGGGCGCCGCCATCCTCGTCTGCGGCAGCCTGGAGGGCATGGCCGGCGACGTGCACGCGGCCCTGGAGTCGATCCTGGGCGGGTCCGTGGTGGAGGAGATGCGGGCGGACGGGCGCTACCGCCGGGACGTGTACTGACGCCGGCCCGCACGGCTCCCGCCCCGTGCGGGCCGGCATCGCGCGGGGCCGGCGGGGCGGCCGCGCGCCGAACCGACGGCTCCCACGGGTCCGTGCCGGTGCGGATCCGCATGAGGGCGCCCGGGACGAGAGCGCCCGGGCGGGCCGCTCAGCCGATCCAGCCCCGCGCCCGGATCGCCGCCGCGACGCGCCCGCTCTCGTCCAGCGGCCGGCGCGCGAAGGGCGCCGGCGCCGCCTCCAGCGGCCGCGCCTCGCCCGCCGCGTAGAGCGCCGCGTGCAGCGCGCGCTGCCGCGTCCCGCCCACCAGGTCGGCCACGAAGACCGGCGCCGCCGTCGCCAGCGCCTCGGACAGCATCGAGACGGACTCGCCCGTCACCACCACCGCGTCGGCCCAGGCGAGCAGGCCGGCATAGGGATTCGGCCCGCCGTCGCCCCAGCGGAACAGGCGGTGCGGCACGGGCTGCGTCCCGTCGTCTCCCCCTGCGGCCAGCGCCCCGGCCAGCGCCGCCGCCGCCGCCGCCCCGGTGCGGCGGCTGGTGGTGGCCAGCACGCTGCCCGCGAAGCCCGCGACGCGCCGGCCGAGCGCCGCCGCCGCCGCCGGGTCCAGGCCGGAATCGTCGCGCACCCTGCCGCCCACCAGCAGCGCCACGCGCGGCCGCGGCAACGCCGCGAACGCGGCCCATTCCGTGCGCGCCGCCGCGAGCCGCCCGGGCGAGAGACGGTGCGTGGCCCCGAGGATCGGCAGGATGTTCGGCACCGCCCCCGCCCCTTCCGGCGACCCCTCCGGAGATCCCCCCGGAGATCCCTCGGGCGGCCCGTCGTGGCGGCCGATCACCAGCAGGTCGAAGCGGTCCCGGCCGAAGCGCGGATCCATGCAGTGGACGGTGCGCGCCCCGCGCCGGCCCAGCCAGAGCGCCGCCGGCGCCGCGCGCCGGCCGGCCGAGAGCACCAGCCGCGGCCAGGGGGGCACGAAGGCCGCGCGCGTCGCGGCGTCGAGGCCGAGCAGGGTCGGCCAGCGCAGCGGCAGACCGGCCAGAGGGGACCAGGCCAGCGGCACCGGCCGGAAGGGCAGGCCGAGGCGCTCGGCGATGCCCAGCGCCTGCGCCGCCGTGCCCGCGCGCGGGTCCACCAGCACCCAGACCGGCGCCGTGCCCGATCCCGCCCCCGGCTCCGGCGGGGCGGCGGATGGCGCGGCCCGCGACGGGCCGGCCGCCGGCAAGCCCGGCGCCGCGCCGGCCCCTGCCCCGCCATCCGCACTCATGGACGCCAGCCCGCCGTCTGGCCTACAGGGGGCGCGCAAGCCACCCGCGCGACACCACGAGCAAGGAGAAGCCGCATGCCCGCGCCGCACGCCTCGGACTGGGACCGCGATGCCGCGCTGACCACGGCGCGCATCCTGCTGGAGATCAAGGCCGTCAATTTCCGTCCCGAGGAGCCCTACACCTTCACCTCGGGCTGGAAGAGCCCCGTCTACATCGACTGCCGAAAGATCATCTACTTCCCCCGCGCCCGCAACCGCATCTGCGACCTCGGCGTCGAGAAGATCGGCCGCCACGTCGGCTACGAGAGCATCGACGTGGTGGCGGGCGGCGAGACCGCCGGCATTCCCTTCGCCGCCTGGTTCGCCGACCGCATGCTCACGCCCATGGCCTATGTCCGCAAGAAGCCCAAGGGCTTCGGCCGCGGCGCGCAGATCGAGGGCGACGTGCCGGAGGGCCAGCGCACCCTGCTGGTCGAGGACCTGACCACCGATGGCGGCTCCAAGATCCGCTTCGCCCGCGCGCTGCGCGAGGCCGGCGCGATCGTGGACCACACCTTCGTGGTGTTCTTCTACGGCGTGTTCCCCGGCGCCTTCGAGACGCTGAACGAGATGGGCGTCTCGCTGCACCACCTCTGCACCTGGTGGGACGTGCTGGAGGTGTGCCGCGAGCGCCCCTACTTCGACGACGCCGCGCTGAAGGAGGTGCGGCGCTTCCTGGAGAACCCGGTCGGCTGGTCGCGCGACCACGGCGGCATCGGCAGCCTCGCCGAGGCGCAGGCGAAGCAGGACGGGGCCTGACACGGGCGGCGGGCACCCCTCCCCGGGAACCCGCCGGCCGGCGCCGGCCGCCGGCGGAGCGGGGGCCGGAGCGGACCGCCGGCGGACGGCTACGCCCGGCGGCGTGAATCCGCCCGGAAAGCGACGGGACGGGGCAGGCCGTGCGGAGCGGCCCCGCGCTACTCCAGCGTGATGCGCCGGCTGGTGATGATGTCCTGCCACATGCGCCGGTCGTGCTCCATCAGCGCCGCCAGCTCCTCGGGCGAGCCGGTGGCGACGTCGGCCCCCTGCCCGATCAGCCGCGCCTTCACCTCCTCGTTGCCCAGCGCCGCGCGCAGCGCCGCGTTGAGCCGGCCGATCATCGGCGCCGGCGTGCCGGCGGTGGTGTAGAGCCCGTACCAGGTGGCGTAGCGGAAGCCGGGCAGCCCCTGCGTCTCCAGCACCGGCAGGTCGCGCAGCTCCGGCACCTGGGTCGGCGCGGTGAGGCCGAGGGCGCGCACGGCGCCGCTGGCGATGATCGGCATCAGCCCGCCCGCGCTCATGAACACCGCCTGGGTGCGCCCGGTCATGAGGTCGGTCATCAGGGTGGAGCCGTCGCGGTAGGGGACGTGCACGCCCTCGATGCCGGCGATGGACTGGAACAGCTCGGCGCCGAGATGCGAGACGCCGCCGGTGCCGGGCGAGGCGAAGTTCACCTGCCCCGGGTTGGCCTTGGCGTAGGCGATGAACTCGCGCACGTCGCGCACCGGCAGCTTGCCGCTGACCAGGAAGACGTGCGCGTTCTGGCAGACCAGCCCGACCGGCGCGACCAGCGGCGGCGTGTCGGCGGCGGCGCGGTTGGTCATCGGGTTGATGACGACGTTGCCGAGGGCGCCGAGGAACAGCGTGTGCCCGTCCGGCGCGGCGCGGCCGACGGTGCGCATGGCGACGATGCCGGTGCCGCCGGTGAGGTTCTCCACCACCACGGGCTGGCCGACCTCGGTGCCGAGCTGGCGGCCCAGCTCACGCGCGATCACGTCGGCGCCGGTGCCCGTGCCGAAGGCGAGGATCAGGCGCAGCGGGTGGTTGAAGGCCGGGTCGGCGGCGCGGGCGGCGGCCGGCACGGCCAGCAGCGAGGCGGCGGCGGCGAGGCGGCGGCGGGTGAGTGTCATGCGGATCGGTCTCCCTGGCGGGAGACATAGACGCTGCGGGTCGCGGTGCCCAGGCGACGGGGCCCAGGCGGCGGTGCCCAGGCGGCGGCGCGCGGCTCCCCGGCGGCAGCGACGCGTGGCCCGTCGGCGCGCGGCGTCGTGCCGTCAGCCGATCGGCATCGCCCGCGGCTCGTGGATCGGGCAGCCGTTCAGCGCGGCGCGCCGGGCGGCGGAAACCGGATAGACCGCCCGACGCGCCCGCATCACGTTGCCCAGCGGCCGGTGCGCCGCGATGCCGTGCCAGGGCGAGAAGGACAGCCCGTCATCCACCGCGCGCGACCGCTCCGGCGACCAGCTCTCCTGCGCCGCGACCGCGATGCTGGCGACCGGCAGGTACGGGTTTTCCGCCTCCGGCCATTCGGCGGCGGCGTCCTCGATCGGATTCGCCTCGGCGTCCCGGCGCAGCTGCGCGCGCAGCGTCCAGCTTCCGCCCTCCTTCGCCAGCACCGCGGCGACCTCCTCGCGGATGGCGTCCTCGCGGCCGTCGAGGTCGAATTCCCGATCCGCCAGCGCCCGGAAATTCGCCGATTCCGGCACCACGTCGAGCTTGGCCACGTACGCGCCGAAGCGCAGCGGCGCCTGGCTGCCGAAACGCTCGCCGAGCGGGTTGAGCAGCGGGAAGCCGCCCAGCGTCTTCACGATCTGGCTGCCGCCGCCGACCGCCTCCAGCGCCCGCTCGACCGGCCGCAGCACGGCGGAGAGCGCGGACTTCGCCCAGGCCGCGCGGTCCGTCGTGGCGGCGAGCAGCTTCAGGCTCTTCAGGAATCCCTCGGCATCGGGCGCCGAGAAGGTGGTGCCGGCGGCGAACAGGAAATCCTGCGTCGTGTCCCCCTCGGCGCCGGGCAGGCGCTCGCCCTCGACGTCGAGCAGCTTCAGCGCGAAGCCGCGCGGGATCGACACGGAATCGCTCAGGATGTCGCCGGCGATGGAGGAGAGCCGCACCACCGCCTCGTAGGCGCGCGGCCCGGCGAAGACGCCCTGCGCGAGTTCCGGCGGCAGGCCGGGATGCACCGTCACCCGCGCCGCCAGCAGGGCATGGCTCTTGGCGTGCACGCCGCGCACGGCGTGGCCGAGGTCCCGGTGCACCTGGTCGATGATCCCGGTGATGGTGTGGCCCAGGCCGATCCCGACCATCGCCTCGTCGGGGCGCGGCGTCTCCTGGTCGTCCGCGTAGGGGATGGGCGGAGGCAGCGGCTGATCCGGCATGCGGACGGTCCTTGCGAAAGGGATGCTCCCTCCCAGGACGCCGCAGGGCCGCATGGAGTTGCGGGCACAAGGTCGTGCCGAGGCATGCGCGGCCGGACGCCCCCGGCGCACCCCGCGTTCTCCCGGATCACCCCGCCCGCGGCCCGCCCGGAACGGATTCACCCCTCCGGCATGCGCAGGAGCCGCGCGAATTGCGCCAGCTCCGCCGCGTTCAGGTCGGACACCGCCTGGAAGGCCATCCCGTCCCGCGTCCAGGCCAGCACGTTGTAGCCCTGCGCCGAGCGTGCTCCCTCCATGCCCGCGCCGGGCCGGACGAACAGGTTGATGACGTGCAGGCCGCGCCGATAGACCAGCGCCGCCACCGGCCGGCCATCGAGGAAGTCGAGCCGCCCGCCCACCAGCGGGAAGCCCTGCCCGGCGAGGTCCCGCACCGGCGGCGCGAAGTCGACGCGCCCCTCGAACCAGGGCTTGACCGTGTGCCGGTCCTCGGAGGCCACGTCCACCAGATGCCCCGGCTGCAACGCGCGCAGATGCGCCGCCACCGCCTCCGGGAAGGGCGGCGCCCGGCCGGGGGGCGGCAGCAGGAGCAGAACCGAGGCGGCAAGGGCCAGCCCCGCGCCGAAGGCGGCGCCATGGGTCCAGCCGGTCCGGCGGCGCCAGGACGGCCGGATCGTCGCCGGCACCGGCAGGGCACCCCCGTGATCCGCCCGCCTGGCCCCGGCCGCGCCGCCGGGCGCCGCGGCGGCACCGGCCGTCGCCGCCGGCGTGACGGCGGCCGCGGCATCGGGTCGCCCCGGGGCGGAGACGGCATCCGCGCGCCTGGGCCCGGCCGCCTCCGGCTGCGCCGCCAGCGCCGCGCGCAGCCGGGCCGGCGCGGCGTGGCGGGTCAGCCCGGCGCGCAGCCGTTCCGACAACGCCCCCAGCTCCTCCCGCAGCGCGGCGCAGCCGGGGCAGCGCGCGACGTGGACGGCCAGCTCGGCGGCGGCGGCCGCGTCCAGCTCGCCGTCCAGCTCGGCCTGCACCAGCAGGCGCCGGTCCTCGCAGGGGCCGGGACGGCCGGGCTCGGGATGGTCGGGCATGGGACGATCGGGCACGGGGCTCACCGCGCGGCCGCCAGCAGGGCGCGCCGTGCGCGCCAGAGCCGGGACATGACGGTACCGATGGCGACGCCGGTCACCTGCGCGATCTCCCTGTAGCTCAGCTCCTCCAGCTCCCGCAGCACCAGGCACTCGCGCAGCTCCTCGGGCAGCGCCGCCAGGGCGCCGTCCAGCCGCTCCAGCGCCTGCCGCCGCGCGAAGGCCGCCTCGGGATCGCCCGGGGCGTCGCCCAGGGCATCGCCGAACGGCGGCGCCGGCGGCGCGGCCACCGCCTCGCCCTCCAGCGGCACCTCGGCGAGCCGGCGGCGCGCCCCGATGGCGGCATAGGCGGCGTTGCGCACGATGCGCAGCAGCCAGGGCCTCACCGCGCCGCGCCGCCCGTCCTGGTAGCGCAGGGCGCGCAGCAGCGCCTCCTGCACCACGTCCTCCGCGACCGCGGGGTCGCGGACCAGCCAGCGCGCGAGGTTGTAGGCGGCATCGAGGTGCGGCAGCACGTCCCGCTCGAACTCGGAGGCCGTGGGCGGCAAGGCGATCCTCCGCGCGGGCGGGCGGCCGGCCGGTCCGGTCCCGGCACGGCGGCGGCGATCCGGACCGGCGGGCGGGGCCGGCACCGGCTCATCTCACCACGACCACGCCCTGCATGCGCGAGTGCAGCGAGCAGTAGTACGGGAATCGGCCCTCCCGGTCGAAGCGGAACGCGAACCGCTCGTCCGTGTCCAGCGGCGCGGAGCGGAAGGCGCGCGGCGCGTCGGCGGCGACGACGTCGTGCGGGATGTCGTCGCGGTTGGTCCAGACGATGGTGGTGCCGGGCGCCACGGCGATCTCGGCCGGGCCGAAGGCGAAGTCGGCGATGTCGACGGCGACGGCGGGCGGCACGACGACGGACGGCGTGGCCGCCGCCGGCAGCAGCGCGAGGAACAGACCAGGCGACAGGCGGACGATCGGGCCTCGCACGGGCTCAGGCCCCGAGCGGCGTGTCGATGACGGCGAGCGGCGACTCTCCCCGCACCTCCGCCACCCGCGTGATTCCGAGCAGCGCGCGCAGCCGCCCCGGCGGCACGTCCCGCACCGGCCCCGGCGAGGCCGCGGCGCCCGGCGCCGGCTGCGGGAAGGCGGTGGAGCGGGCGGTGTGGAAGGCGCATTGCCCCTCCACCTTCTGCATCACCTGGTGGATGTGCCCGTTCAGCACCGTGACCGAGCCGAAGCGGCGCAGCAGCGCCAGCGCCTCGGCCGCGTCGTCCGTGCCCCAGCCCCAGGGGGCGTGCACGGTCCAGAGCGGGACATGCGCGAACACCACCACGGGCTGGCTGGCGGCGCGGCCGGCGAGGTCGTCGCGCAGCCAGGCGAGCTGCTCGGCGCCGAGCCGCCCCATGCCGCCCGGGCGCAGGTCCTGCACGTTGTTCAGCCCGACGAAATGCACCCCGCCCTGGTCGAAGGCGTACCAGCCGCGCGCCCTGCCCGGCTCGGCGCCCAGGGCGGAGCGGGGCGTGAAGCGGGCGAAGAAGCCGCGCCCCTCCTCCACCAGCACGTCGTGCTCGCCGGGCACGTAGTGGGTCTCAAGCCCGGCCTCGCCGGCGATCTGCCAGGCGACGTCGAATTCCGGCTCGCGCGAGAGGTGGCTGACATCGCCGGTGTGCAGCATCAGCGCCGCGTCGCCCCTGCCGGCCCGCACCAGCGCCATCGCCTCGCGGTAGGTGCCGGCCGGGTCCGGGTTGGGCGGGTTAGCGAAGCCGAGATGGCTGTCGCTGACCTGCACGAAGGCGAGCCCGCCGCCCGCCCCGGCGGCCTCGGCCGAGCCCAGCAGCGTGGCGCGCGGCACGCCGCCCTGCACCCGCCAGAGCAGCCCGGCCCCGGCCCAGGCCATGCAGCCCAGCGCCGCGCGCCGGCCGGTCGCGTTCCCGTCCATCCGAACCTCCGTTCCCCGACGGGATGCCCGATCGGGAACGGCCCGGATTTATTCCCGCGCCCGGATGGAATTGCCGGCGCGCCCGGCGGGGCGGCGAGGGTGGGGCGGCAAGTGCCCGCCCCTAGCCGCCTCCACCACCCCGGCCTAACCTGCGCGCAAGCGGAAGCGGCCAGCGGAGAGGAACGGACCATGCCGGACAGCCACGGCGAGAGCGGCGCAGGGACCGGCACGGCGGGCGGCGCCGACGCGGCGCGCGCCCTGCCGCTCGCCGGGCTGCGCGTGCTGGACCTGACCCTGGCGCGGGCCGGCCCGACCTGCGTGCGCCACCTCGCCGACTGGGGCGCCGACATCGTCAGGATCGAGCCGCCCCCGAGAGACGGAACCGACGGCGACGGCATCACCGGCGACCGCGACGGGTTCGACTACCAGAACCTGCACCGCAACAAGCGCGCCCTCCGGCTCGACCTGAAGCACCCGGACGGCCATGCCGCCTTCCTGCGCCTCGCCGCGACGGCCGACATCCTGGTCGAGAACATGCGCGTGCCGGTGAAGCACCGGCTGCGCATCGCCGATTCCGACCTGCGCCCGCTGAACCCGCGCCTGATCTACGCCTCGATCTCGGGCTTCGGGCAGACCGGGCCCTATGCCGGGCGCGGCGGGGTGGACCAGATCGCCCAGGGAATGGGCGGGCTGATGAGCATCACCGGCGAGCCGGGGCGCGGGCCGATGCGCGTCGGCATCCCGGTCAACGACCTCTCGGCCGGCAACCTGCTGGCGCTCGCCGTGGTCATGGCGCTGTACGAGCGCGAGCGGACCGGGCGCGGCCGATACGTCCACACCAGCCTGCTGGAGACCGAGGTCTTCATGCTGGACTTCCAGGCCAGCCGCTGGCTGATGGACGGCGAGGTGGCCGGGCAGGCCGGCAACGACCACCCGACCAACATCCCGATGGGCGTCTTCCCCACCGCCGACCGGCCGATCAACATCGCCGCCTCCTCGCCGAAGCTGTGGGAGGCGTTCTGCCACGCGGCGGAGCGGCCGGACTGGCTGGCCGAGCCCGGCTGGCAGACGCCGGAGGGCCGCAGCGCCGACCGCGCCCGCGTCAACGCGGCGATCGCCGGGGCGACGCGGGCGCGGCCCTCGGAATGGTGGATCGCGGCGCTGGAGGCCGCGGGCATCCCCTGCGGGCCCATCAACACCATCGACCAGGTGTTCGCGGACCCGCAGGTGCGCCACCTCGGCATGGCGATGCCCTACCGGCACCCGCGGCGCGGCGAGACGCATCTCGTCGCCTCGCCGATCCGCATGGAGGGGCACGAGACGGGCGTGCGGCTGCCGGTGCCGGGGCCGGGCGAGCACGGCGACGAGATCCTGGCCGAGGCCGGGCTCTCCCGCGACGAGATCGGGCAACTGCGCAGCAAGGGCGTTATCTGAATGGCGAGCGACGAGATGGAACTGGCGGGCGGGAAGATCCTGGCGAGCAGCGAGGAAGGCATCGGCCGGGTGGTGTTCAACCAGCCCGAGAAGCGCAACGCCATGTCCGTGGAGATGTGGGAGGGCATGGTGACCGCGCTCGACCGCTTCGAGGCGGACGCGGCGGTGCGCGTGGTGGTGCTCTCGGGCGCGGGCGACAAGGCCTTCGTCTCGGGCGCCGACATCAGCCAGTTCGAGAAGAACCGCGCCAGCGCCGACGC
This sequence comes from Roseomonas acroporae, assembly GCF_023223525.1. Classification (GTDB taxonomy): domain Bacteria; phylum Pseudomonadota; class Alphaproteobacteria; order Acetobacterales; family Acetobacteraceae; genus Roseomonas_E; species Roseomonas_E acroporae. Next base: position 106,907 of record NZ_JALPRX010000034.1, read on the forward strand.
GCAGGTCGAGTACGACAAGATCACCAGCGCCGGCCGCCGGCGCCTCGCCGCCTTCGGCAAGCCGCTGATCGCGCAGATCCACGGCTTCTGCCTCGGCGGCGGCCTCGGCATCGCGATGAACTCGGACCTGCGCATCGCGTCGGACGACGCGCAATTCGGCATCCCGGCCGCCAGGCTCGGCATCGCCTACACCTTCGACATGGTGCGCCAGCTCGTCAGCCTGGTGGGGCAGGCGCATGCGCGCATGGTGCTCTACACCGGCGAGCGGATCGGCGCCGCCGAGGCCGAGCGGATCGGGCTGGTCAACCGCGTCGTCCCGGTGGCCGGGCTGGAAGCCGAGGTGACGCGGCTCGCGCGCATCATGGCCGCCAACGCGCCGCTCACCATCCGGGCCGCGAAGCTGGCGGTGACGGCGGCGATCCGCGACGAGAGCGCGCGCGACATGCCGGCGCTCGACGCCGCCATCGCCGCCTGCTTCGACAGCGAGGACTACCGCGAGGGGCGGCGCGCCTTCGCCGAGAAGCGCAAACCGGCATTCAGGGGGCGCTGAGGCGTCGCGGCCCGGCCGGCGGCGGCCCGCGCGGGGCCACCGACCGAGGCGCCCCCGGCGGAAGCGATGCCGGGCGGCAGCGATGCCGGGCGCCGGCCACGCTGCTTCCGCCCTCGGAAAGCGGTCGCCGGCGGCTTGACCCGGCGGGGACCCGGCGTGGTAGGAGTCGCGGGCGCCAGGCACCGCATCGCCCTCCGGGCCATGCCCCTGCCTGCCGAGGGCAGCGTCCAGGGTTGGGCACCATGCGGTCGCCACGATGCGAGCGCCACGACCGGGAAGGGCTGCGTTCCGCCGATGCACGGTAGTTTCGACTCGGTGCGGGTCCCCCCGCCCCCGGAGGCCAAGGCGTTCCCCGGCGCCGGCCCGACGAAGGCGGAACGGCCGCCGCCGGATTCCGCGTGCTCCGCCCCGATCTCGCGCCTCGTGGCCGAGGTGGTGGCGCGCTGCCCGGGCGAGCGGATCACCCTCGGCGAGATCGCCTCGGTGTTCGGCGACCGCGCCTTCGGCCTGCTGATCCTGCTCTTCTGCCTGCCCTCGCTGCTGCCCGGCATGGCCTGCGTGTTCGGCTTCCCGATGCTGCTGCTCGGCGTGCAGATGGGGCTCGGCTGGCGCCGGCCGCACCTGCCGCGCTTCCTGGCCGAGCGGCGCATCAGGCGGGAGGACCTGCTGCGCCTGGCCAGCTCCTCCTCGGCCTGGATCGCACGCGTGGAGCGCTACGTGCGGCCGCGCCCGGGGATCTTCATCTCGCCCTGGGGCGACCGGGTGTTCGGCTGGCTGACCGCCTACGTCGCCCTGATGCTGATCCTGCCCGGCCCCGGCACCAACGGGCCGCCGGCCTTCGGCAACATCGTCATGGCGCTCGGCCTGGTCGAGCACGACAACAAGGTGATGGGCTGGGGCGTGGCGCTGACGGTGCTGGGCTGCCTGTTCGCCACGGTGGTGCTGTTGGCGCTGCTCTGGTTCGGGGCGGCGATCCTGCACTGGCTGTTCTGAGGCGGCGCGGCGCCGGCCGGAGCATTTCCAGACCGGGTGTCCTCATCCGGAGCGGATCGCCGGCGGCGGGCACGCCCGGAGGCTTGAAGCCGTCCCGATGACAAAGGCATGCGGCGAGCCGCAGCCCCGGCTGGACCGCGGTCCGCCGTGGAGCCGGGGCGGCGCGTCCGCCGCGGGCAACGGCCCGCCCGCGGCAGGCCACCGTCCCGGGTGGAACGGCTGCCCGTTGCGGGCGGCCTCGAAGGGGCGCCGACCGGCGCCCCCCCCCCCCCCCCCC
>NZ_JALPRX010000035.1 GCF_023223525.1 Roseomonas acroporae
GGGCGGCGCGTCCGCCGCGGGCAACGGCCCGCCCGCGGCAGGCCACCGTCCCGGGTGGAACGGCTGCCCGTTGCGGGCGGCCTCGAAGGGGCGCCGACCGGCGCCCCCCCCCGGCCCTCGAAGGGGCGCCGGCCGGCGCCCCCGGCCGATGTCAGAGCCCCGCCTGCGACACGAACTTCGGGTTCAGGTACGCCTCGATCGCCTCCGAGCCGCCCTCGGAGCCGTAGCCGCTGTCCTTGACGCCGCCGAACGGCACCTCGGGCAGGGCGAGGCCCATGTGGTTGATCGTCATCATGCCCGTCTCGACCTGGGCCGCGACGGCGTTCGCGGTCTTGGCGGAGCTGGTGTAGGCGTAGGCGGCGAGGCCGTAGGGCAGCCGGTTCGCCTCCGCCACCACCTCGTCGAGGTCGGCGAAGGGCAGCACCATGGCGAGCGGGCCGAACGGCTCCTCGTTCATCATCCGCATCTCGCGGTTGACGCCCGTCACCACGGTCGGCTCGAAGAAGTAGCCCTTGTTGCCGATGCGGTTGCCGCCGGTGCGGACCTCGGCGCCCTTCTGCCGGGCATCGGCGATCAGCGCCTCCATGGCCGGGATCCGGCGCTCGTTGGCGAGCGGGCCCATCGTGACCCCCTCCTCCATGCCGTTGCCGACCTTCACCGCCTTGGCCACGGCGACGAACTTCTCGACGAACTGGTCGTAGGACTTCTGCTGCACCAGGAAGCGGGTCGGCGAGACGCAGACCTGGCCGGCGTTGCGGAACTTCGAGCCGGCGAGCTGCTTCGCGGCGAGGTCGATGTCGGCGTCGTCGAACACGATGGCCGGGGCGTGGCCGCCGAGCTCCATGGTGACGCGCTTCATGTGCTTGCCGGCCAGCGCGGCCAGCATCTTGCCGACCGGGGTGGAGCCGGTGAAGGTCACCTTGCGGATCACCGGATGCGGGATCAGGTACTCGCTGATCTCGGCGGGCACGCCGTAGACCAGGTTGATGGCGCCCGCCGGCACGCCGGCGTCGACGTAGGCGCGGATCAGCTCGGCCGGCGAGGCCGGCGTCTCCTCCGGCGCCTTGACGATGATCGAGCAGCCCGTGGCCATCGCCGCCGAGAGCTTGCGCACCACCTGGTTGACCGGGAAGTTCCACGGCGTGAAGGCCGCGACCGGCCCGACCGGCTCCTTGACCACGAGCTGGTAGACGCCCGGGGCCCGCGCCGGGATCACCCGCCCATAGGCGCGCCGGGCCTCCTCGGCGAACCAGTCGATGACGTCGGCGCCGGCCAGCACCTCCATCCGCGCCTCGGCCACCGGCTTGCCCTGCTCCTGCGTCAGCAGCGGCGCGATGCGGTCGGCGCGCTCGCGCAGCAGGTTGGCGGCCTTGCGCATGATCTTGCTGCGCTCGAAGGCGGAGACGGCGCTCCAGGTGCGGAAGCCCTTCGCCGCCGCCTCCAGCGCCGCGTCGAGGTCGCCGCGCGAGGCGTGGGCGACGGTGCCGATCACCTCCTCGGTGGCCGGGTTGATCACGGGGATGCTGCGGCCGCCCTCGGCCTTGCGCCACTCGCCGTTGATGTGCAGCAGGACGTCTGGATACATGGGTTTCTCCGTCGGTGACGTGGTCGGGGTGCCGCGCGGGGCGGGGCGCCTTCCGGCCCGCCCGCGCGTTATATGCCAGCCACGCTAGCGCGTCGCCCCCGGCTGCCATAGCAGTTCCGTCGCCTCGCCCGCATTCAGCAGCCGGGAAAGCACGAAGAGGTGGTCGGAGAGGCGGTTGAGGTAGTGCAGCACCGCCGGGTTGACCGCCTCCTCGGCGGCCAGCCGCACCACGCGCCGCTCCGCCCGGCGCACCACGGTACGGGCCAGGTGCGCGTGCGCGGCGGCCGGGGTGCCGCCCGGCAGCACGAAGGAGCGCAGCGGCGGCAGCGCCGCGTTCATCGCCGCGATCTCGGCCTCCAGCCGCGCCGACTGCGCGGCCGCGAGTCGCAGCCGATCCCCTCCCAGCCCGGGCACGCAGAGGTCGGCGCCGAGGTCGAACAGGTCGTTCTGGATCCGGGCCAGGCTCTCGTCGGCCAGCCTGCCGTCCGGGCCGGCGACGTGCAGGCGCAGCAGGCCGATGGCGGCGTTCGCCTCGTCCACCTCGCCGATCGCCTCGATGCGCGCCGCGTCCTTGCGCAGCCGGGCGCCGTCGCCGAGCGAGGTCTCGCCGGCATCGCCGCCACGGGTCGTGATCACGTCGAGCTTCACCATGCGGGTCCACCTGTCGGGCGGGGCGGCACCCGGCCCCGCCACCCAGAGCATCTTCAAACCGAGCGAGCTCGCCCGGCGCCTCGGAAAATGCGAAAAACCAAAAGGCTGGAGCCGTTCCGGGCCGGCACGGTCGGGCCGGCACGGCTCCGGCGCGGCCCGCTTCGTCGGCCGGTCCACGGTGCGCGGCATATCGGTATCCATGGCCGCCGCCGCCACCCCCTGCCACCCGACGGGCCCCGTCTCAGCGCCGGCGCGGCACCGGGTCACGGAAGGTGACGGACCAGGTGACGGTGGAGAAGACCGGGCGCCCCTCCCGCAGGCCGGGAACGAAGCGGCAGCGGCGCGCGGCGCGCGAGGCGGCCTCGTCGAGCGCCGGGAAGCCGCTGCTGGCGGTCACGGTGGCGGCGACCACGTGGCCGTCGTCGGCGACGCGCAGGCGCAGGCTGACCGTGCCGGCCTCGCCGCGCTCCTGGCTCTCGGCCGGGTACTGGATCGCCTGGCAGGTGGAATCGCTCAGGCGCGGCGCCACCGTGGCGCCCTCGGCCATGGCGTAGGCGGCGCCGTTCCGGCCCGCCGCATCGCCGCGGCCGCGCCCATCGCCGAGCATGAGCGGCGGCGCGCCGGATCCCCAGGGACTTGCGGGCGGGTTCACCCCGGCGGGTGCCCCAGGGGTCGCCCCAGGGGTCGCCCCAGGGGTCGCTCCAGGGGGCGCGATGGCGGCGGGTCGGGGCGGCGGGGGCGGAGGCGCCGGCGGGGGTGGCAGGGGCAGCGGCTCCTCGGCGGGAGGCCGGGCGGCCTCCGGCCGGCGCGGCGGGGCCGCGGGCGGCGGGAGCGGATCGACCGGGGTCGGAACCGGCGGCACGGCCGCGACCGCAGGATCGTGTGGCGGAGGCGCCGTCTCGCGGGGCGACGGGGACGCTTCCGCGACGACGGGCGGCGCGACGGGAGACGGCGTGGCGGGAGACGGTGCGGCGGGCGGCGCCGCGTCGGCCGTCACCGGGTCCGCCGGGGCCGCGCCGGCCTCCGGTGCGGCCGGCGGCGCGTCCCTGGCCGGGTCGGAGGCGCCTCCCTCGGGCGACGCGTCGGCCCAGATCAGCGCGACGCCCCGGGCCTCGCCGGCCGTCGGTCCGGACTCTCCCGGCGCGAGCAGCGCGGCCGCCAGCAGCGCGCCGTGCAGCAGGAGCGACGCGGCGACGGCGGGGCCACGCCGCCCGCCCGCCCGGCCGGCCGCCCCCCGCCATGCCGCGCCGCGTCCCTCCCGCCCCTGCCCCGCGCCGCCCCCGGAGGGCGGCCGGGGCGACGGCAGGCGGGGCGGATCGCGGCGGCGGCCCCGCCCGTCCGGGCACGCCGGCTCAGCCAAGCGGGCTCAACCGAACTGGCTCACCGGCCGCGCCCCGCCCGGGGCGTGGTCGTGCTTCGCCTTGCCCTCGGGCTCGACATGGATGCCGACGACCACCTTCGGGATGGCGGCGCGCAGCGCGGCCTCGATGCGGTCGCAGATGTCGTGCGCCTCCGTCACCCGCATCTCGCCGGGCACGACGAGGTGGAACTCGACGAAGGTGACCTGCCCGGCATGGCGCGTGCGCAGGTCGTGCGCCTCCAGCGCACCCATGGCGGTGGAGGCGATCAGGCCGCGTATCCGCTCGATCAGCTCGGGCTCGGCCGCCTCGTCCATCAGCCCGCCCACCGAATCGCGCAGCAGCACGCCGCCCGACCACAGGATGTTCAGCGCCGTCAGCGCCGCCAGCAGCGGATCGAGCCAGAGCACGCCGGTCAGCGCCACCAGCCCGACGCCGACGATCACGCCGGCCGAGGTGATCACGTCCGCCTGCAGGTGCTTGGCATCGGCCAGCAGCGCCGGCGAGCGCAGCGCCCGGCCGCGGCGGAACAGCACCCAGGCCCAGACCCCGTTCACCACCGAGGCGACGGCCGAGACGGCGAGGCCCAGCGCCGGCGCGTCCGGCGCGCGCGGCGCCTGGAAGCCGAACCAGGCCTCGCGCAGGATCAGCAGCGCGGCGAGCACGATCAGCACCCCCTCCAGCACCGCCGAGAAGTACTCGGCCTTGGAGTGGCCGTAGGGGTGGTTGGCGTCGGCCGGCCGGCCGGCCAGGATCAGCGCCACCAGCGCCCCGAGCGAGGCGCCGACGTTCACCACGCTCTCCAGCGCGTCGGCGAGCAGCGCCACCGAGCCGGTCAGCCACCAGGCAACGGTCTTCAGCCCCAGCACGCCGAAGGCGACCGCCATGGTCGACCAGGCGGTCCGCACGGCGCGCCCGGTCGCGTCGTTCTTTGCAGCGATCAAGTCCTGTCATCCCCCGTCTGCCGCGCGGGAACCGTTGCCGCCCGCCCGGACTTTGACGCGGCGCCGGTTATCGCGGGCCCCGCCGGGCCGGGAAAGCGCCGGCGACGCACCGCAGACCCGAGGAGCATGCCCGATGCGCCGCCCAAGGCCTATCTTCCGGTCGCCGTCCGCCCCGCGCCGGGCCCTCGCCGGGGTGCCGGCCCCGGCCTTTCCCCCGGCCTTTCCCCTGGCACTCCTCCGGACCTTCCTCGGGATCTTCCTCGGGATCTTCCTCTGGGCCCTCCTGGCCTGCCCCGGCACGGCGCGGGCGCAGGCGGTCATCGAGGACCCGCTGGTGAACGGCCTGCCGGTGGATCGCTGCGGCGACCGCAACGGCCATGCCGACTGCACGCCGGCGGGCGAGGCGCTCGCCGCCGACCGGGTCTGCAACTACTACCGCTACGCCGGCAGCGCCGCCGCGCCGCGCACGGCTCCCTATGGCGGCCCGCTGTACCGCTGGTCCGGCGTGTTCGCGCCGGACGGTCGGGAGATCTGGGGCGCCTTCGCGCAGCGCCACGGCGGCAGCCGGATCGACGCCGTGGCCTGCCGCTGAGCCGCCGCGCCCGCCCGGTCAGACCGAGAAGTACTTGGCGCGCGGGTGGTGCAGCACGATCGCGCTGGTGGACTGCTCCGGGTGGAGCTGCCACTCGTCGGAGATCGAGACGCCGATCCGCTCCGCCCCCAGCAGCCGCAGCAGCGGCACCTGGTCCTCCAGCCTCGGGCAGGCCGGATAGCCAAAGGAGTAGCGGCCGCCGCGATAGCCCTGCTGGAGCATCCGCTCCATGTCGCGGTCGTCCTCGCCGGCGAAGCCCAGCTCGGCGCGGATGCGCTTGTGCGTGTACTCCGCCATCGCCTCGGCCATCTCCACCGAGAGGCCGTGCAGGTAGAGATAGTCCTGGTAGCGGTTCTCCTCGAACCACTCCCGCGCCACGTCCGAGGCCTGCTGCCCGACCGTCACCACCTGCAGCCCGATCACGTCGCGTTCCGCGTCGTCCACGTCGCGCACCAGGTCGGCGATGCACTCGCCGTCCTGCTTCGGCTGGCGCGGCAGGGTGAAGCGGGCGGCCTCCGTGGTGCCGTCCGGCTCGAACAGGATCAGCTCGTTGCCCTGCCCGGCCGCCTTCCAGTAGCCGTAGATCGCCTGCGGCCGCAGGATCTTCTTCTCGTCGGTCAGCGCCAGCATGCGCTTGAGCACCGGGCGCAGCTCCTGCTTCGCCCAGCCGAGGAAATCCTCCAGGCTGCGGCCCTGCTTGCGGAAGCCCCACTGGAATTGATAGAGGCTGCGCTCGTTGATGAAGGGCACGATCGCCTTCGGCGCCGCCTCGATCACCCGCGCCCCCCAGAAGGGCGGCTCGGGCACGGCCACGCCCTGCTCCAGCCTACGACGCCGCTCCTGCGCGTAGTTCACGTCCACCGGCTGGAACGCCTTCGCGTCCGCCTGCCCCAGCGTGCGGGCGGTGTTGCGCGCCTTGCCGGCGCGCTTGCTCTGCAACGCGGCGAGGTAGCCGTCGAAGTCGTTGCCCATCACCCGGTCCATCAGGTGCAGCCCGTCGAAGGCGTCGCGGGCATAGGCGACGCGGCCGCAGCCATAGGCGCGGACGCAGTCGTCCTCGACGTAGTTGCGCGTCAGCGCGGCGCCGCCGAGCAGCACCGGCACCTCGACGCCCTGGCGGCTCATCTCCTCCAGGTTCTCGCGCATCACCACGGTGGACTTCACCAGCAGGCCGGACATGCCGATGGCGTGCGCGTTGTGCTCGCGCACGGCGGCCACCATGTCGGCCAGCGGCACCTTGATGCCGAGATTGACCACGCGGTAGCCGTTGTTGGTCAGGATGATGTCGACGAGGTTCTTGCCGATGTCGTGCACGTCGCCCTTGACCGTGGCGAGCACGATGGTGCCCTTCTCCTGGCCCGCGATCCGCTCCATGTGCGGCTCCAGCCAGGCGACGGCGGCCTTCATCGTCTCGGCCGATTGCAGCACGAAGGGGAGCTGCATCTTGCCGGCGCCGAACAGCTCGCCCACCACCTTCATCCCGTCCAGCAGGATGTTGTTGATGATGTCGAGCGGCCGGTTGCCGTTGGCCATCGCCTCGGCGAGGTCCTCGTCCAGCCCCTTGCGGTCGCCATCGACGATGCGGTCCTTGAGCCGCCCCTCGGCGGTCTCGGCGCGCTTCTTGCCCGCCGTGTCGGCCGCCTTGCGGCCGGCGAACATCTCCAGCAGCCGTTGCAGCGGGTCGTAGCCCTCGCGCCGGCGGTCGTAGATCAGGTCCTCGGCGACCTGCACCTCCTCGGGTGGGATCTGGTGCAGCGGCTTGATCTTGGAGACGTGGACGATCGCCCCGGTCATGCCCGCCTTCACCGCATGGTCGAGGAACACGCTGTTCAGCACGTGCCGCGCCGCCGGGTTGAGGCCGAAGGAGATGTTGGAGAGGCCGAGGATGATCTGGATGTCCGGGAATTCCTCGCGAATCATGCGGATCCCCTCCAGCGTCCACAGCCCGAGCTTGCGGTCGTCCTCGTTGCCGGTCGCGATGGTGAAGGTCAGCGGGTCGATCAGCAGGTCGCTCTGCGGCAGGCCGTGCCGGTTGCAGGCGAAGTCCACCAGGCGGCGCGCGATGCGCATCTTGTCCTCGGCGGTCTTGGCCATGCCCACCTCGTCGATGGTGAGCGCGATCACGGCGGCGCCGAACTTCTTCGCCAGCACCATGCGGTCGGTCGCATGGCCCTCGCCGTCCTCGAAATTGATCGAGTTGATGATCGGCTTGCCGCCATGGCGCTTCAGCGCCGATTCCAGCACCGGCGTCTCGGTAGAATCGATCACCAGCGGCGCGTTGACGCTGCTGGTGAAGCGCGTGACCACCTCGTTCATCTCGGCCAGCTCGTCGCGGCCGACGAAGGCGACGCAGACGTCGAGCGAGTTGGAGCCCTCGCCCACCTGCTCGCGCCCCATGGCGACGCAGCCATCCCAGTCATGCGCCGCCTGCCGCTCGCGCCACGCCTTGGAGCCGTTGGCGTTGCAGCGCTCGCCGATCGAGAAGTAGCTGTTCTCCTGCCGCAGCGGCACGGCGCCGTAGAGGCTGGCCACCGAGGGCACCCAGTGCACCGTGCGCGCCGCCGGCGCCGGGCGGTGGCGCTCGCCGCCGAGGCGGCGCAGCATCGCGTCCAGCCCCTGGATGTGCGGGATCGAGGTGCCGCAGCAGCCGCCGACCAGCCCGACGCCGTCCTCGGTGACGAAGCGCTCCATCCAGCTCGCCATCTCGGCGGCGCCCAGCGGGTAGTGGGTCCTGCCGTCCACCAGCTCCGGCAGGCCGGCATTGGGCTGCACCGAGACGATCCCCGGCCAGTTGCGCGACAGCCAGCGCACGTGCTCGGCCATCTCCTGCGGCCCGGTGGCGCAGTTGAGCCCGAGCAGCGGCACGTCCAGCGCCTGCACCACCGTCGCGGCCGCCGCGATGTCGGGGCCGACCAGCAGCGTGCCGGTGGTCTCCACCGTCACCTGCACGAAGATCGGGATGTCGCTGCCGCGCGCCAGCTTCGCCGCCTTGGCGGCGTTGACCGCGGCCTTGATGAACAGCGTGTCCTGGTTGGTCTCGGTCAGCAGCGCGTCGGCGCCGCCATCGATCAGGCCGAGGCACTGCTCGGTCAGCGCCGCCTCCAGCCGGTCGTACTCGATATGGCCGAGCGAGGGCAGCTTGGTCCCCGGGCCGATATCGCCGATCACCCAGCGGTGGCGGCCGTCGGCGAAGCTCTCCGCCGCCTCGCGCGCCAGCTCCACGGAAAGACGGTTGATCTCGTGCGCGCGGTCGCCCAGCTCGAACTCGTCCAGCGTCACCGGGCTGCCGCCGAAGCTGTTGGTCAGCACCATGTCGGAGCCGGCCTCGTAGTAGCCGCGATGGATCTCGCGCACGAGGTCGGGGCGGGAGAGGTTCAGCACCTCGGTGCAGTTCTCCTTGCCCCAGTAGTCCTTCTCGACGTCGAGCGTCAGCGCCTGCACGCGGCTGCCCATGCCGCCGTCGCAGAGCAGCACGCGGTCGCGCAGCGCATCCAGCAGGTGCGGTCTGGCCATCTCGTCGGTATTCCCTGTCAGACCTTCTCGGCCACCGCCGCCGGCGCCTCGGCGCGTCGGCGTGCCTGCCAGAGACGCACCGGCAGCACGCCGGCGATCTCCTCGACCCCGGCGGGCGCGCAGCCCGCCGCCCCGAACCAGCCGGCCATGGCGGCGTCGTCGAAGCCCGGCCAGCGATGCGCGTGCCGCTCCAGCAGCGCGTGGCCGGCATGCGGCGCCAGATCGACCACCAGCAGCACGCCGCCCGGCCGCAGCACCCGCGCCGCCTCGGCCAGCGCCGCCGCCGGGTCGTCCACGTAGTGCAGCACCATCTGCATGGTGGCGGCGTCGAAGCCGGCATCCGGCAGCGGCAGCCGGTACAGATCGGCCTGCCGCACCGCGCAATTGGCGAGCCCGTGCTCGGCCAGGCGCGCCCGCGCCAGCGCCAGCATCTCGCGGCTGGCATCGACGCCGAGCGCGCTGCCGACGAGCGGCGCCACCAGCTCCAGCAGCCGGCCCGTGCCGGTGCCGATGTCGAGCAGCCGCTCCGTCCCCGCCGGCAGCAGCCGCAGCAGCGCCGCCTCGATCGCGGCGGCGGGCAGTTCCAGCGCCCGCGTCTCGTCCCACTCGGCGCCCTGGCGCTGGAATGCCTCCGAGGCCTCGCGCGCCTTCTCGGCGGCCAGGCGCACGGCCTGCCGGCGGTCGGCGGCGAGCATCGTGTCGTCCTCGGGCAGCCGCGCCAGGATGGTGCGGGCGAGACCGGCCAGGGCGGGCACCTGGAAATAGGCGTTCGCCCCCTCCGGCGTGCGCTCCAGCAGCCCGGCCTCGACCAGCAGCTTGAGATGGCGCGACAGGCGCGGCTGCGACTGGCCGAGCACGGCGCAGAGATCGGTCACGCAGAAGGCGCCGCGGGCGCACAGGGCGAGCAGCCGCAGCCGGGTCGGCTCGGCGGCGGCGCGCAGCTGGGCGACCAATTCTTCCATGGCACCTAGAAGGACATAAACATATCCTTATGTCAAACGGTGCCGCGGGGCCTTGCCGCCTCCGTGCCGCGGCGGGAGAACCAATCATGGCCCTGCGGATCGATGCCCGAATTCCCGTGCAGATCGTCGCCGACCGCGCGGCGCTGCTCGACGCGCTGCGCGCGCATCCCGGCGCCGCCATCCTCGCCGACGCACCGCTCGACCCGGCGCCGGCGGGCGCGGCGACGCTGCTGGTGCTGGACCCCGCCCCGCCCGCCGGCCTTCCGCACCCCGCCGCCTGCGCCTGCTGCACCGGCCGCGGCCCGGCGGCGACGGCGCTGGACCGGCTGTTCCAGGCCCGCGTGCGCGGCCAGGTGCCCTGGTTCACCCGCGTGCTCGCCCTGCTGCCGGACGCCGAGGCCCAGGCGGCGGTCGACCTCGCCCTCTACATGGACCCGCTGGCGTCGAGCCGCTTCCGCCCGGCCTGAGGGCGGCCCCGGGCGCGACCACCCCACGCCGATCGGCCGGACCGCTCCATCCGCCGCGGGGCGGAACGCTACGCCGGGATGGTGCGGTCGCCCTCGCCCAGCGCGCGCTGCATCGTCACCGTGTCCAGCCAGCGGCCGAACTTGAAGCCCACCGACTTCAGCAGCCCGGCCTGCCGGAAGCCCAGCGACAGGTGCAGGCCGATCGAGCCGACATTGTCGGAATCGCCGATCACCGCGAGCATCTGCCGGAAGCCCTGCGCCTCGGCGCGCTCCAGCAGCAGTGCCACCAGCGTCTTGCCGACGCCCTGGCCGCGCACGTCCTCGCGCACGTAAATCGAATCCTCGGCGGCGAACCGGTAGGCGGAGCGGTCGCGGTACTGGCTGTAGTAGGCGAACCCGACCACCTCGGGGCCCGACGGCCCCGGCTCCTCCGCCACCAGCCAGGCCCAGCCGGCGCCCTGCACCTTGCGCAGCCGCGCCGCCATCTCGTCGAGGTCCGGCGGCACCTCCTCGAAGGTGCCGGTGCCGTGCAGCACGTGATGGGCGTAGATGGCGGTCAGGGCCGGCAGATCGGCTTCGACGGCATCGCGGATCGACATGCGGTTCCTGGCCTCGTCTCACGCCGCATCGGACGGCCCGCCGGGGCTGCCCGACGGCGCACCCTCCGGCGTGGCCCCGGCGCGGTCCCCCTGGCGCAGCCCCTCGACACGGCCCGCCGGCGCGCGCCGCTGCTGCACCGTCTCGCGATGCACCCCGTCACGTCCGGGCGGGCCGTCGGGGATCCGCGCCGGCCGGCCCGGCCTGCCGCCGCGGGTCAGCCCCCGACAGGCCACGCAACCTGCTTAGCGTCTCGCGCCCCGCCGGGGCAAGTTCCTCCCGTCGCCGGCCGCCCGCGGCCCCGGGAAGCGGGCGGCCCGGGCGAAGACGGGATTTGCCCATGCCGGCCGCGTGGATCTGACGCGGCGCCGCTGCATTAAGCGCGATGTTGCATCGGGCATTGCGGTGCAGCATTTTGCATCGCCATGAGCTCCGCCCTCTCCTCCCGGCCCGCCCCCGCCAAGACGGCTCCCTTCTTCCAGGAACGGGTGCTCACCGTCCATCACTGGACCGACAAGCTGTTCAGCTTCACCGCGACCCGCGACCCGGCCCTGCGGTTCCAGGCCGGGCAGTTCGTGATGATCGGGCTGGAGGTCGAGGGCAAGCCGCTGCTGCGGGCCTACTCCATCGCCAGCGCGCCCTGGGAGGAGACGCTCGAATTCCTCTCGATCAAGGTGCCGAACGGGCCGCTCACCTCCCGGCTGAAGCTCATCCAGCCGGGCGACACGCTGCTGGTCGGCCGCAAGCCGGTGGGCACGCTGGTGACGGACAGCCTGCTCCCCGGCCGCACCCTCTGGCTGATCGGCACCGGCACCGGCCTCGCGCCCTGGATGAGCCTGATCCGCGAGCCGGACGTGTACGACCGCTTCGAGCGCGTGGTGGTGGTGCACGGCGTGCGCGAGGTGGCCGAGCTGGCCTACCAGGACTACATCACCCGCGAGCTGCCGGCGCACGAGCTGCTGGGCGAGCTGGTGGCGGACAAGCTCCTCTACTACCCGACCGTCACGCGCGAGGCCTTCCGCAACCAGGGCCGGGTGACCGACCTGATCGAGAACGGCAGGCTGTTCGCGGATCTCGGCCTGCCGCCGATCTCGCCCGAGGCCGACCGGGTGATGCTGTGCGGCAGCCCGGCCATGCTCACGGACGTGACCAGGCTGCTGGAGGCGCGCGGCTTCGCCGAGGGCAGCCATGCCGAGCCGGGCCATTACGTGATCGAGAAGGCCTTCGTCGAGAAGTAGCCCCTCCCTGCCGACACCGGCCCCTGCCGACGCCGGCAGGGCCCGGCATCGGCGCAAGGGCGCCGTGGCACGGCCAACGCGATCCTGAACACCCGCCTCCGCCCGCCGGGCCGGCCTCGGCAGCCCCGGAACGACAGCCGGCGAAGCCGGCCCGGCGGCCACGGCACGCCGGAGTCGCCCCACGGCCTGCCCGGATCCCCGCCCGCGGCACGAACTCACGCCGCCGGAGCCGTCCGCCCCCCGGCGCTCCGCCTCAGCCGGCGATCCGCCGCAGCAATTCGCAGAGCTGATGACGCTCCGCCACCGACAGCGGATCGAGCAGGGCGTCGTTGGTCGCGTGGGCCTGGGTGGCGGTGCCCCGCAGCACGGCGCGCCCGGCCGGGGTCAGGCTCAGCACGACCGTGCGGCGATCCATCGGATCGCGGCTCGAATCGACCAGGCCGCGCGCGATCAGCCGCTGCACCACCCCCTGGATGGTGGCCGGGTCCATGGCGACCGAGCGGCCGAGCCGGTTCTGCGTCACCCGCCCGAATTCCTCCAGCTTCAGCAGCGTGGCGAATTGGGGCGGCGTGATCGACACCTCGCCGATCCGCTCCTGGAACAGAGCCAGGTGCCGCTGCTGCGCCCGGCGCAGCAGATGCCCGACCGAATCCTCGAGGCAGTAGTCGATGGCGGCCGAGGTCGGCGTCGCGTTGGTCGCGATCTTCGCCGGGGCTGCCGGGTCGAGCATCGTTCTCATCACCCCCCCTAAATCGTACACGATCCAATTGATCGCGCGTCTCGCCGCGGGCGTCAATGAAACCGTGCCGGCGACATCATCCGGATTGGAATGAATTTCCTTTCGCGGAGGTCATTTTGCTGCAATTTTCGCTTCATAATATCGCCGGAAACGTACCATGTCCTCAAGCCGCACCGCCGCCCTGGCCAGCCCCAAGGGACAGCCCATGACCCGGGAGGAGCGCAAGGTCATCCTGGGCTCCTCCCTCGGCACCGTCTTCGAATGGTACGACTTCTACCTCTACGGCAGCCTCGCCACGCTGATCGGGGCGCAGTTCTTCTCCCAGTATCCGGAGGGGACGCGCAACATCTTCGCGCTCCTCACCTTCGCCGCCGGCTTCCTGGTGCGCCCCTTCGGCGCGCTGGTGTTCGGCCGCCTCGGCGACCTCGTCGGCCGCAAGTACACCTTCCTCGTCACCATCGTGATTATGGGCGCCTCGACCTTCCTGGTCGGCGTCCTGCCCGGCTCCGAGGCGATCGGCATCGCCGCGCCGGTCATCCTGATCGTGCTGCGCTGCCTCCAGGGCCTCGCCCTCGGCGGCGAGTACGGCGGCGCCGCGACCTACGTCGCCGAGCACGCGCCGAACGGCAGGCGCGGCTTCTACACCTCCTTCATCCAGATCACCGCGACGGCGGGCCTGTTCCTGTCGCTGCTGGTGATCCTGGCCACCCGCACCATCATCGGCGAGGCGGACTTCGCCGCCTGGGGCTGGCGCGTGCCCTTCCTGGTCTCGATCCTGCTGCTCGGCATCTCCGTCTGGATCCGCTCGACGCTGAACGAGAGCCCGGCCTTCCGGAAGATGAAGGAGGAGGGCACCCACTCCAAGGCGCCGCTCTCCGAGGCGTTCGGGCAGTGGCGCAACGCGAAATGGGCACTGCTCGCGCTGCTCGGCATGGTCATGGGCCAGGCCGTGGTCTGGTACACGGGCCAGTTCTACGCGCTGTTCTTCCTCGGCTCGATCCTGAAGGTGGACGGCGCCACCACCAACCTGCTGATCGCCTGGTCGCTGCTGCTCGGCTCGGGCGGCTTCGTGCTGTTCGGCTGGCTGTCGGACAAGGTGGGGCGCAAGCCGATCATCCTGGGCGGCTGCCTGATCGCCGCCCTGACCTACTTCCCGCTGTTCAAGCTGCTGACCGCCGAGGCGAACCCGGCGCTGCACCAGGCGCACCAGACCATCCCGGTGCAGGTGGTGGCGGACCGCTCCCTCTGCTCCTTCCAGTTCAACCCGGTCGGCACGGCGCAGTTCACCAGCCCCTGCGACATCGCCAAGGCGGCGCTGGCCCGTGCCGGCGCGATCTACGGCACCGAGGACGCGCCCGCCACCGGCAGTGCCGCCATCCGCGTCGGCGGCACGACGGTGACGGCCCCCGATCTCCGCGCGCTGGAGCCGGCGCAGCGCGCCCCGGCGCTGGCCGCCTTCAATCGTGAGGTGACGGCGGCGCTGACCGCCGCCGGCTATCCGGCGGCGAACAACCCCAGCGTGGTCCGGATGTCGGGGCCGTTCGACGTGTTCCGCGAGCAGCCGGCGGTGATCATCGGCGTGCTGACCATCCTCGTGCTCTACGTCACCATGGTCTACGGCCCGATCGCCGCGGCGCTGGTGGAGCTGTTCCCGACGCGCATCCGCTACACCTCGATGTCGCTGCCCTACCACATCGGCAACGGCTGGTTCGGCGGGCTGCTGCCGGCCACCTCGCTGGCGATGGTGGCGCAGACCGGCGACATCTATTTCGGCCTCTGGTACCCGATCGTGGTGGCGGCGGCGACGGTGGTGATCGGGGCGCTCTTCCTGCCCGAGACCAAGGACCGCGACATCTTCGCCGACGAGCCCGAGGCCCCCGCGGCCCGCGCCGGCGCCGGCCGGGCCAAAATCTGACACCGGCCCGCACGGGTCCCGACCCGTGCGGGCCGGTATCGTGCCCGGGGTTGGCGGGGCGGCCGCGCGCCGATGGGCGGCCCCGCGCGAGCGCCGGTCCGCGAGGCCGGCGGGAGGGATGGCGCAGGGGGTTTCCATGCCGGGAAGGGTCCGGCGCACCGCGCCGGGCGCGCCCCGGGAAGCCGAGCCGAAGATGAGGGAAATATAATCTCCGTTCCGTATCGAATACTGCTAGTGACTCCAGCAACTACGATGGGGGAGTCACGTCTTTTGGCTCAGCAATCAACAGCCTTCCGGGGGGCGAACCCGGCCGGGCCGACTGCCGCGTCCGTGGCGCCGCCCGCCGACGCCCGCGACGGCGATCCCGCCACGGCCGACGCCGTGACGCAGCGCATCCTGCACAGCCCGAGCTTCCAGGAGCTCGTCCGCACCCGCACCCGCTTCGCCTGGACCATGTCCGGCATCATGCTGGCCATCTATCTCGGCTTCATCTTCCTCGTCGCCTTCGCCCAGGGCGTCCTGGCGGTCAAGGTCGGCACCACGACCTCGCTCGGCATCGTGCTCGGCGTGGTGGTGATCCTCGCGGCCTTCGCGCTGACCGGCATCTACGTCCAGCGCGCCAACGGCCGCTTCGACGAGCTCACCCGCCGCGTGCGCCAGGAGGCAGGCCGATGAGCGGCCCGCGACACGCCCCCCCATCGTCCGCCCCCCTGCCGCCCGTCCTCCTGCCGCCCGCTCCCCTGCCGCCCGTCCAGGCAGGCAGCGGCGCGGCGGGCGCGGCGCTGGCGCGCGCGCCCCGCCTGCTTCCCGCCATGGCGGGCCTCGCCGCCTGGGCCGGCGCCACGGCACTCGCCGGCACCGCCCACGCGGCCGACGCGATCAGCGGCGCGGTGCAGCGCCAGCCGCTGAACTGGCCGGCCATCGTCATGTTCTTCCTGTTCGTGCTGCTGACGCTCGGCATCACCTACCGGGCGGCGCGGCAGTCGCGCTCGGCGGCCGACTTCTACGCGGCGGGCGGCGGCATCACCGCCTGGCAGAACAGCCTCGCCATCGCCGGCGACTACATGTCGGCCGCCTCCTTCCTCGGCATCTCGGCCCTGGTCTTCACCAGCGGCTTCGACGGGCTGATCTACTCGATCGGCTTCCTGGTCGGCTGGCCGATCGTGCTGTTCCTGATCGCCGAGCGGCTGCGCAACCTCGGCAAGTTCACCTTCGCCGACGTCGCCTCCTTCCGCCTCGCGCAGACGCCGATCCGCATCCTCTCGGCCGTCGGCACGCTGGTCGTGGTCGCCTTCTACCTGATCGCGCAGATGGTGGGCGCGGGCAAGCTGATCCAGCTGCTGTTCGGCATGGAGTACCTGCACGCCGTCGTCATCGTCGGCGTGCTGATGATCGTCTACGTGGCCTTCGGCGGCATGAAGGCGACGACCTGGGTGCAGATCATCAAGGCCTGCCTGCTGCTCGGCGGCGCCACCTTCATGGCGCTGGCCGTGCTCTGGCACTTCGGCTTCAGCCCGGAGGCGATGTTCGCGAGCGCCGTCGCCACTCACCCGCGCGGCGATTCCATCATGCGCCCCGGCAACCTGGTGGCCGACCCGGTCTCGGCGATCTCGCTCGGCCTCGCGCTGATGTTCGGCACGGCCGGCCTGCCGCACATCCTGATGCGCTTCTTCACCGTCTCGAACGCCCAGGCGGCGAGGAAGTCGGTGTTCTACGCCACCGGCTTCATCGCCTACTTCTACATCCTCACCTTCATCATCGGCTTCGGCGCCGTCAGCTTCCTGATGAACGACCCGACCTACTACAACGTCGGCGCGGACGGGCTGTACAACAAGCTGACCGGCCTGATCGGCGGCACCAACATGGCGGCGGTCCACCTCGCCAACGCCGTCGGCGGCTCGCTCTTCCTCGGCTTCATCTCGGCCGTCGCCTTCGCCACCATCCTCGCCGTGGTGGCGGGGCTGACGCTTTCCGGCGCCTCGGCGGTCAGCCACGACCTCTACGCCTCGGTCTTCGCCCGCGGGCGCACGACGGAGGCGAGCGAGGTGCGGCTGTCCAAGATCTCGGCGGTGGTGATCGGGCTGGTCGCGATCTGGCTGGGCTACATCTTCGAGAACATGAACGTCGCCTTCATGGTGGGCCTCGCCTTCGCGGTGGCGGCGAGCTGCAACTTCCCGGTGCTGCTGATGTCCATCCTGTGGGGCGGCACCACCACCATGGGCGCGCTGCTCGGCGGCCTCTGCGGCCTCGTCAGCGCCGTGGTGATGGTGGTGCTGAGCAAGGCGGTGTGGGTGGACACCTTCCACCACCCGGCGGCCCTGTTCCCCTACGACAACCCGGCCCTGTTCTCGATGCCGATCGCCTTCGTCGGCATCTGGCTGTTCTCGAAGCTCGACACCTCGCGCCGGGCGAAGCTGGAGCAGGCGGCGTTCGACGCGCAGTTCGTGCGCTCGGAAACCGGGATCGGCGCGGCAACGGCGCACCAGCACTGACCCGACGGGGAGGGCTCCGCCCTCCCCGGACCCCCGCTCCGTCATCGGAAAGGGCTCCGCCCTCCCCGTACCCCTCCGGCCAGGAAGGGCGCTGCCCTTCCCGGACCCATCCCGGCAGGAGGGCGAGGCCCTCCTGCACCTCTCTTCGTCCGGGTCCGGGAGGTCGAAGCAGCCCGGATGTCCCTTCCGGAAAGGGGTTTCCAAAGGGGCTTCGCCCTTTGGTGGGGTGCAGGGGCGAAGCCCCTGCCGGGGTCCGGGGCGGAGCCCCGATGCCCGCACGCCGGCCGCGCAACCCCTGCTTGCCCGACCGAATTCCCCCATGCTAGAGGGGCCCGCGGCTCGCCCGCCTTCATCGCAACCGCTCCGGCCCCTTGTTTCGCCGCATCTTCCGCGAGGCGCGGGCAATGCCCAGGCGCGGCGGCATCCGAGGCCACCCCCGTGACCGACCTGCCACCCCTGATCGCCGTGCTGAACGGCCCGAACCTCAACATGCTCGGCACCCGCCAGCCGGAGCTGTACGGCCACGCCACGCTCGACGACATCGAGGCGATGTGCGCCGAGGCGGCCGAGCAGCTCGGCCTCGCCATCGACTTCCGCCAGACCAACGCCGAGGGCGAACTGATCACCTGGGTGCAGGAGTGCCGCGGCCGCGCCGCCGGCATCGTGATCAACGCCGGCGGCTACACCATGACCTCGGTCGCCCTGCTCGACGCGCTGCTGGCGGTGGACATGCCGGTGATCGAGGTGCATCTGACCAACATGCACCGCCGGGAGGGATTCCGGCGGCACAGCTACGTCTCCAGGGCCGCCACCGGGGTGATTTCAGGCCTCGGTCCGGCGGTCTACACCCTCGCCCTGCGGGCCATGGCCGGCCTGATCGCCGAGGACGACGCCTGAAGCGGCCGCCACCCGACAACCCCGTTGGGCGCCGGCCGCTCCGGGCCCTTCTTGTCACGTATTCTCCGAGCCGCGGGGCGCGGACGCCCCGCTCGGGAACGCTCTAGGAACCCGACCAGATGACCAGTGCAATCCAGTTCGATCCGGAGGCGATCCGGGAGCTTGCGCGCATCCTGCGCGAGACCGACCTGACCGAGATCGAGCTGGTGGAGAAGGACAGCCGCATCCGCGTGGCGCGCCAGCACCCGCCCGTGGCCGCGGTCGCCGCCACCCTCCCCGCCGCCGTCGCCGCGGCGGCCCCGCTCGCCGCCGCCGCGCCGGTGGCGGAGCCGGCGGCGCTGGACGCCAAGCATCCCGGCCTCGTCACCTCGCCCATGGTCGGCGTCGCCTACCTCTCGCCCGAGCCCGGCGCCCCCGCCTTCATCCAGCTCGGCGCCCAGGTGACCCAGGGCCAGACCCTGCTGCTGATCGAGGCGATGAAGACCTTCAACCAGATCCGCGCGCCGCGCGCCGGCACCGTCACCCGCATCCTGGTGGAGAACGGCACGCCGGTGGAATTCGGCGAGCCGCTGGTGCTGGTCGAGTAGCGGCGCCACACCCCGCATGTTCGGCAAGGTCCTGATCGCCAACCGTGGCGAGATCGCGCTCCGCGTCCACCGCGCCTGCCAGGAGATGGGCATACGCACCGTCGCCGTGCACTCCACGGCCGACGCCTCCGCCATGCATGTCCGCCTCGCCGACGAGAGCGTGTGCATCGGCCCGCCGGCGGCGCGCGAGAGCTACCTCAACGTCGCCGCCATCCTCTCGGCCGCCACCATCACCGGCGCCGACGCCATCCACCCCGGCTACGGCTTCCTCTCCGAGAACGCCGACTTCGCCGAGATGGTGGAGGCGCACGGCTTCGCCTTCATCGGCCCCACCCCCGCCCATATCCGCATGATGGGCGACAAGATCGCCGCCAAGACCGCGATGCGCGGCCTCGGCGTGCCGCTGGTGCCGGGCTCGGACGGCGCGCTGGCCAGCCTCGAGGAGGCCCGCGCCGTCGCGGCGGCGGTGCAGTACCCGGTGCTGATCAAGGCCGCCGCCGGCGGCGGCGGGCGCGGCATGAAGGTGGCGCGCAGCGAGGAGGAGCTGGAGGAGGCCTGGCGCGTCGCCCGCACCGAGGCCCGCGCCGCCTTCGGCGACGATTCGGTCTACCTCGAGAAGTACCTCGACCGGCCGCGCCACATCGAATTGCAGGTGCTGGCGGACGGCTACGGCAAGGTGGTGCATCTCGGCGAGCGCGACTGCTCGTTGCAGCGCCGCCACCAGAAGCTCGTCGAGGAGGCCGGCTCCCCCGCCCTCTCGCCGATCGAGCGCGACCGGCTCGGCGCGCTGGTGACGGGCGCGCTCGGCAGGCTCGGCTACCGCAACGCCGGCACGCTGGAATTCCTCTGGCAGGACGGCCAGTTCGCCTTCATCGAGATGAACACGCGGCTCCAGGTCGAGCACCCGGTGACCGAGATGATCACCGGCATCGACCTCGTGAAGGAGCAGCTGCGCGTCGCCGCCGGCGAGCCGCTCGGCTACGGGCAGGAGGCGATCCGCTTCCACGGCCACGCCATCGAGTGCCGCATCACCGCCGAGAATTCCGAGACCTTCGCCCCCTCCCCCGGTCGCGTCACCACCTTCCACCCGCCGGGCGGCATGGGGGTGCGGGTCGATTCGGCGCTCTACAGCGGCTACAGCGTGCCGCCGCACTACGACAGCCTGGTGGCCAAGCTCGTGGTCCATGGCGTGACCCGCGCCGAGGCCATCGCCCGCATGCGCCGCGCGCTTTCCGAGATGGTGGTGGACGGCATCGACACGACGCTCGACCTGCACAAGCGAATCGTCGAGGACCCGGAATTCCAGGCCGGCGACTACACCATCCACTGGCTGGAACGCTTCGTCGCCCGCGGCCGGGGCTGATCCCACGCCCCCCGGAACACCCCGGGGGCGACCCCGCGGACGACCCGCTCCGCGCCCGCGGGCGCGGAGGGGCGCCCGCCGCCTTGTTCCCGCCGGCCGCCGGCCAATATCCGGATGACCGGGCCCGCCTCCGGTACGGGCCGACGGACGAAAGCCGACCGAAACCTTCGTCGCGCCATGCTGTGCGGTCCGGGGCAGCCCGGGCCGGCCCGGCCACCGGGGCCCGGCGACACGCGCCTTCCGGGTCGCGGGGCGTCTCCGCCCCGCCTCGAACATGCCTCAGGGGAAGCAGGATCGATGCAGATCGAGCAGAGCACGCTGGACAACGGGCTGCGGGTCGTGTCCGCGCGGCTGCCGGGCTTCCGCTCCGCCGCCGTCGCGGTGTTCGTCCGCGCCGGCTCGCGCAACGAGCAGGCCAGCAACAGCGGCATCGCCCATTTCCTGGAGCACATGGCCTTCAAGGGCACGGCGACGCGCAGCGCGCTGCAGATCGCCTCGGAGATCGAGGTGCTCGGCGCGCACATCAACGCCTACACCTCCGAGGACACGACGGCCTACTACGTCACCGGCCTCGGCAGCACCGTCGCCGCCTCGGTCGCCATCCTCGGCGACGTGCTGACCGCCTCGGTCTACGACCAGAAGGAGGTCGCCACCGAGCGTGGCGTGATCCTGCAGGAGATCAAGGGCTACGCCGACGACCCGATGAGCGTCGCCTCGGACGGGTTCGGCCTCACCGCCTACCCGGACCAGTCGGCCGGCCGCCCGATCATCGGCTCGGCCGAGGTGGTGGCGAACGCGACGCGCGAGGACATGGTCGCCTTCATCCGCGAGAACTACGCCGCCCGCAACATGATCGCCGTCGCGACCGGCGACGTGGAGCACGCCGAGTTCGTCGATCTGGTGGCGAAGCACTTCGCCGCCCTGCCCGCCGACGCGCCGCTGCCCAGGCCCGAGCCCGCCCGCTACGTCGGCGGCCAGCACCGCAACGCCGAGCGCGACTTCGAGCAGGTCAACATCCTGCTCGGCCTGCAATCCGTGCCGGAGACCGACCCCGAGGCGCAGGCGCACCGCCTGCTCGGCTCGGCGCTCGGCGGCGGCATGTCCTCGCCGCTGTTCCAGGAGATCCGCGAGAAGCGCGGCCTCGTCTACATGGTGCACGGCTTCGCCCACAACCAGTCGGACCATGGCGAGCTGGCGGTGATGGCCGGCACCACCGCCGAGCACCTGGAGGACTTCCTCAAGATCGCCTGCGAGCAGCTCGCGAAGGCCGCCGACGAGATCGCCGAGTCCGACCTGATGCGGGCCCGCAACGCCCGCCTCGTCGGCCTCGCCACCGCCCGCGAGCAGCCCTTCCGGGTCGCGCAGAAGCTGGCGCACGGCCTGTTCACCCGCGGCCGCATCGTGACGCCGGAGGAGGAGATGCGGGAGGTGGAGGCGGTGACGCCCGAGCAGGTCAAGGCCGCCGCGCGCAGCGCGATCCGCAGCAACCCCACCGTCTCGCTGGTCGGCCCGGTGCCGGAGCGCGACTATCACGGCATGGTCCGCCAGGCGCTCGGCCGGAACGCCTGAAGCGTCCCCCGCCGGGCCGCACGGTCCGGCGGGCGAACGATGCATCGGCAGTCTCGCAAGCCGGCCGGGGCCGGGGCATAATCCCACCGTGAGCCGACGTTCGATCGAGATCACGCCCGAGCTGATGCTGCGCGCCTACCGGGCGGGCCTGTTCCCGATGGCCGAGAGCCGACGCGGCGACCGGCTCTACTGGCTCGACCCCGAGCATCGCGGCATCATGCCGCTGGACGGCTTCCACCTGCCGCGCCGGCTCCGCCGCACCGTGCTCGGCGACACCTTCGAGGTCACCGCCGACCGCGACTTCGCCGGCATCATCGCCGGCTGCGCCGCCCCCGCGCCGGGCCGTACCGATACCTGGATCAACCCGGAGATCGAGGCGCTGTTCCTGGCCCTGCACCGCATGGGCGCGGCGCACTCGATCGAGGTCTGGCAGGGCGGGATGCTGGTGGGCGGCCTCTACGGCGTGGCGCTGGGCGGCGCCTTCTTCGGCGAGAGCATGTTCAGCCGCGCCCGCGACGCCTCCAAGGTGGCGCTGGTGCACCTCGTGGCGCGGCTGCGCCTGGGCGGCTTCACCCTGCTCGACACGCAATTCCTGACCGAGCACCTGTCGCAATTCGGCACGCTGGAGATCCCGCGCGCCGACTACAAGCGCCGCCTCACCGCCGCCCTGCCGGTGCCGGCGCGCTGGCTCGCGGCGCCGGAGCCGGCCGCGCTGGAGGCGGCGATCCGCGAGCTGCGGGACTGATCAGGCGACGGGATCGGCCGGGCGGTCCCACGGAGAGGCGGCCCGGATCGGCTCTCCCGCCGACGATCCTTCGGCGCGGGTCCGGGGCGGAGCACCGGACGGGTCGGCAGGCGCCGCCGAGGGCGCGATACCCGCCCGCACCAGCCCCGGCATGCGCCGGCCGGCATCGCAGGATCGGCGGGGGCGGAACCGGCGGGGGCGGGGCGCCCGGGACGCTCACTCGCGCCGCAGCACCTTGTCCAGCAGCGCGTCCGCCCAGGGCCTCGAGCGGAATTCCCGGCGCAGCGCCTCCTCGTCGTAGTCGTCGCGCACCCATTCGAGGAAGGGCTTCGGGCCCGCCCGCGTCGCCGCCTCGTAGCGGTCGAGGAAGGCATCCAGCACGCCGGTACGCCCCTGCCGGACATGGCCGTAGCGCAGCGAGAGCTGCGCCCGCGCCTGGGCGAGCGGCCGGCCGCGCAGCAGCAGCCACAGCGCCGCCGCCAGCCCCGCCCGGTCGGCGCCCGACTTGCAGTGCAGCAGCACCGGCTCCTCGACCGCCTCGAAGAGCTCGGCGAGGCGCAGGATGCGGTCGCGGTGCGGCGCGCCGCGGCTCTCGAAGGGGGCGTAGTGGTGTGCGAGGCCGAGCCGCGCCGCCGCCTCGCGGCTCAGCTCCTCGGAGCCGAGGCCGGGGCGGGTGCCGCGCAGGTTGATCACCGTGCGCAGGCCGAGGCGGCGCCGCGCCCGGTCGAGCTGCCAGGGCAGCGGGTGGTTGGAGCGGTAGACCCGGCCGCTCTCGACCACGCCCCAGTTGCGCCAGCCGAGGCGCAGCAGGGCATGGTCGTTGAACAGCGCGTGCAGCCAGGGTCCGGGGCGGGCCATGCGGTGGGGTATGGCGGCGCCGCCGGCGGGGCGCCAGGGGGGTTATGTGACGGGAGGTGGGCGGGGGATGCAGCCGCGGTGCTGCCCCGGCACGGCCACCAGCCGATCAGACGCCGGCTTCCACCACGGCGACGTCCAGCAGCCTCTCGATCACCTCCGGCTCCTGCGCCCCGGCGATGGCGTGGCGGCCCGCCACCACGAAGCAGGGCACGCCGTTGATGCCGAGCCGGTGGGCACGGAGATTCTCGGCGTGGATCGCCTCGACCTCGGCCGAGCTCTGGAGGAAGCGCCGGGTGGCGGTCGGATCGAGCCCGGCATGGGCGCCGAGCACGGTCAGCACGTCGAGGCTGGCCAGGTCGGCCCCCTCCACGAAATAGGCCACGAACAGCGCGTCCACCACCATGTCGGCGAGGCCGTGGCGCGTCGCCAGACGCACCAGCCGGTGCGCGTCGAGGGAGGCGGGGATGCGGCGGATGCGGTCGAAGCGGAAAGGCACGCCCTCGGCCAGGCCCAGCTCCGTGATGGTGGCGTGCAGCCGTCGCGCCCGCTCCTCGCCACCGAACTTGCGCAGCAGGTAGTCGTGGCGCGGCACCCCCTGCTGGGTGATCTCCGGGTTCAGCAGGAAGGGATGCCATTGCAGCTCGACCGCCACGTCGGGCCGCATGCGCAGCGCGCGCTGCAGGCGCCGGATGCCCAGGAAGCACCAGGGGCAGACCAGGTCGAACACGACCTCGACCAGCAGCCTCGCGCGCGGAGGGGACAGCGCGTTCACGGCAGCATGGCTCCGCGGCCGGTGCCGTCCGCGCCCGTCGAGGCCGGCGGCGCGATCTGCTGCCGGCTGCCAGTGGCTGGAAGGATCATGGTGGACGCGCTTCTCCCGCCGCTATCGAAAGGCCATGCGCCGTGGAATGCAAGGACGCAGACGCCGGCCCGGCCCCGGTCCCTGCCCGGCCAACGGCCGCGATTGCCGGGAGAAGGAAGGTAGCCCCGCGAAATCAAGTCGTTGACGGTCCCGGCCAGAAATCCCGACCCGGAACGTCGTCCCGCCGGGCCGGCATGGTATCGGGCGGCCAGCCTCCGCCACGTCGCGCCCGGGGCCTCACGGGGGCGGCCATGCCCCCACGGTGATCCGTCCCCGCGGCGGATCCCGCCCCGATGGCGACGACCCGCCGGCGCCGGGCCTCCCGCCACGGGAGGGGCCGCGGCAGGCAGGCTGTAGCATGTCAGCGACGTATCAGGACGTAGTTGATGGTGAAGCTCAGGGTCGTGCTGGGGTCATGGTTGCCGGGGGGGAAGGGCGGCAGCCGGTTGCCCTGGAACAGCATCAGCGTCGTCAGGTTCAGCGTCGTCGAGATCGAGCGGCGCTCCATCACCGCCGACTGGATGGTCCCGTCGCGCAGCACCACCATGCGGATGGTGACGGGCCCCTCCTCGTCGTTCTCGGCGGCGCGCGGCGGGTAGTAGGCGCGCTGGCGCACCCAGGCGAGCACGGCGGCGCGCCAGTCGCCGCCGGGGTCGGGACCGTCCAACCGCAGCGAGCTGGACTGGTTGGGCGCCGAACGGTCGCGCACCGGGCCCAGCGAGAAGTCCATGCCGCGCCGCTCGTTCTGCAGCCGGCGCGGCGGGCCGTCGCGCATCGGCGGCGGCAGGCTGAGCGACGGGGCGCGCGACAGGTCGAGCGTGCCGGGAAAGGCGGGCCGGGGCGGGCTCGGGCGCGGCGCCGGCTGCGGTCGCGGCTGGGCCTGCGGCGGCGCGGGTGGCGGGATCGGGGGTAGCGGCAGTTCCTCGGCGGGTGGCGCCTCGCTTGGAGGCGGCGGGGGGGGCGGCGGGGGGGGCAGCGGCAGGGGCGTGGGGGCGGGCGGCGCTTCCGGCGGCGGCGGAGCCGGGCGCGGCGGCGGGGGCGGTGCCGGAACGGGCGGGGGCGGCAATGGCAGGGGCGGCGCCGGCGCCGGGGGTGCCGCGACCGGCGGTGCCGGTCGCGGTGGCGCAGGGGGGGGTGGCGCAGGCGGGGGTGGCACAGGCGGGGGCGGTACGGGGACCGGTGGGACCGGCAGCGGCGGCGCGGGCGGGGGTGCCGGCGGCGGGGGCGGCGCGTCCGGCGCGGGGGGCATGGGGGGCGCGGGATTGGGCTCCGACGGCGCCGGTGCCGGTTCCGCGTCCGGCTCGGAAAGCGGCTGGCCGCTCGGCGACGAATCCTCGTAGACGAGCGGCACCGCCACGGGCGGCGGCGATTCCAGGCGCCGCGCCGGCATCCAGAGCAGGAACAGCGCCGCCAGCGCCAGGTGCAGCAGCAGGGAGCCGAGCAGCAGGCGCGGCAGGCGGTTCCGCAGGCGCCGGCGGCGCAGCCAGGGCACGGCGGCGACGGTGAGGGGCGGCGCGGCGCCCGCCTCCCAGGGAGCGACCGGCGGTGGAACGGTCGGGCGGGGCGGCTCCAGCCTGGTTTCCGGCACGTCGGGCTTCACGGCGTGGCGGCGGAGCCGGCGGGGCGATGGGCGGCACGCGGATGGCCCGTCGCGCCGTGCCGCCGCCCGGCCGGGCCGTGGGCCTCGGGAGCGCGGGGGCGGGGCCGGGCCGGCGGCAGGGTGGACAGGCGGCGGTGCGGCATGACGATCGGGCAGGGCTCCGGACGCGCCCCGGGTTTGGAGCGGCTCCGCGCGGGCTGGACCGCCCGGGCGGCGGGTCGCTCGCGCGGCGGCCGGCGCGCTTCCCCCCTGCACGGGAAGCACCGGCCGCGGCGCGACGGCGCGGCTTAGTCGGGAACGGCGCGGCTGCGCAAGCCAAGCTTTCGGCCGCCGGGAGGGGCCGGGCGCGTCCGGCCGGGCCCTGGTCCACGCCGGCCGGCCTGCTGGCCCGGCCGGCAGGTGGCTGATCCGCCACGCGGTCGCGGGGCCGGGCCCATGCGCCCTGCGGACCGGCGGCGGCCGGGGCCGCCGCCGGTCCGTATCGAGCCGTCACACTTTCTTACCGGCCGTCAGGCAGGCCGGCGTCGTGTGGCCGGCATCAGTGCAGCGGCGTCTCGTCGCGGCGGCGGCGGGAGGGCGGCGGCCGCCGCTCGGCCTGCGCCGCCGGCGGCAGCCGCTCCGGCGCCTCGCCGGCGGCATGCGGCGCGGGGTGCATGTCCGGCGCGCTGGCGGCGACCTCGGCCGCGGCGGGCGCGGCCTCGGCGGCGGAGACGCCGGAACCCGCCTTCGCGGCGGCCTCGCGGAAGATGCGCTCCACCGCGTTCAGCCGGGCCTGCGACCGCTCGCCGAGATCGCCCGCCGCCGTGGCGATGCGGTGCACCGCGGCGAGCCGGCGCTCGATCTCCTCGGCCGAGGCCCCGTTCAGCAGCTTCGGCAGCGCCGTCAGCGCCGCCTCGTGGTCGATCAGCAGCATCAGCAGCTGGTCGCGCAGGGTCTGCTTGAAGGCGGCGAGGGAGATGTCGGAGCCTTCCTCCTCCTGCATCCGGCGCAGCATGGTGAAGCTGCGCTCGTCCGTGGTGCGCTCGGCGAGCTGGGCGTAGAGCAGGGCGCGCAGCTCGGCCTCGCGCGGGCCGCCCTCGGCCATGCGGGCGCGCAGCTCGGCGACGCGGTTGGCGATGAAGGCGCGGTGCTCGGGCTCGTCGCCCGGGCGGCGGCGCGGCGGGTCGGCCTCGGGGCCGAGGCCGACCAGCGCCTGAAGCACCGGCAGGCCGTAGAAGCCGAGGAACGTCTTCTCCGCCATCTCGTCGCGCAGGTCGCGGTAGCGGTCGAGCGCCTCCTCGACCCGCTGCGAGAAATTGCCCTCCAGCGTCACGAAGGGGTTGTCCGGGGCGGCCGGCCGGCGATCGGCGCGCACCGCCTCGGCCAGCGGCGCCATGGCCGCGACGAAGGGGTTGCGGTCGGAGAACATGTCGTACTGCACCCGCAGCGGGTGCATGCGCCGGATCCACTCGGCCACCGGCTCGCTCACCATGGCCCGCACGAAGGGCTGGAACAGGGTGCGGTAGATGGCGAGGTTGACGTTGGACAGGCGCGCCGCGGCGGCGAAGCGCTTCTCGTCGTCCTCGCGCGGCTCCACGATCGCCTCGACCTCGTCGATCGAGCGGCGGCCGAAGCGGAGCACGTAGTTGCCGTCCAGCAGCTCGGGGTTCACCTCCTCGCCGGTGCGGGGGGTGATCTCGGTCTCGTAGAGGCCGGGGGGCAGGACGTCGATGAAGTCGATGTTGGAGGCGAACTCCTCGTGCTCCTTGCGCGCCACGCTGCCGGAGACGAAGATCCCGAGATGGCCGATGCTGTCGTGCAGGGCGTAGACGATGGTCTGCCCGTGCGCGCGGATGTCGTTGACGTCCTTGTAGAGGTCGGTGATCCAGCCCAGCGCCTGGGGCGGCGGGGTGATGTTGTCGCCGCGCGAGCAGAACACGATGATCGGCGACTTGATGTTGCGCAGGTCGATGCGGGTGCCGCGCTTGGTCACCAGCTCGGCCGTGGCGAGCTTGTTGCCGACGAACAGGTTGTCGGTGATGTACTGGATCTCGGCCGCGTTCAGCAGCACGTGGCCGGCCCACCACTTCTCGAATTCGAGGTAGCGCGGCGTCTCGGTGTCGATCTTGCTGAACAGGTTGTACTGCTTGGTCCAGAGCGTGTTGGCCGGGTTGAGGTTCTCGAAATTCTCAACCAGCCAGGTGCCGTCGAACAGGCCGGCGCCGAGGTCGCTCGCGAAGGCGGTCATCCAGGTGCCGCCGAGCAGGCCGCCCGAGTAGCGCATCGGGTTCTTACCGCGCCAGCCGGCCCAGTAGGAGAGCGGCGCGCCGGCGATCACGATCGGGCCGAACAGCTCGGGGCGGGTGGCGGCGGTCATCATGAGCTGCCAGCCGGCCTGGCAGTTGCCGATCACCACCGGCTTGCCCTCGGCCATCGGGTGCATGGCGATGACCCGCTCGAGGAAGGCGGCCTCGGCGTCCATCACGTCCTCGACCGTCTGGCCGTGGACCGGGCGGGGCAGGAAGCCGATGAAGTAGCAGGTGTGGCCGGCGCGCAGCGCGGCGCCCACCTCGCTGTCCGGCTTGAAGCCGCCGATGCCGGGGCCGTGACCGGCGCGCGGATCGACCACCACGAAGGGCCGCTTGCGCGGGTCGATCCGGGTGCCCTCGGGGGGCACGACGCGGGTGAGGCTGTAGTTGACCGGCCGGGGCAGGGTGCGGCCGTCGAGGACCATCTCGGCCTCGAAGTGCAGGACGGTCGGCGCCTCCTGCCGCATCCAGGCATGGTACTGGTTGCCGCGCTGGCGCAGCACGTCCAGCATCAGCACGCCGCGTTGCCAGCGATCGACCATGTAGCTGGCCGCGTCGTTCCAAAGGCCGAACCAGCTCGGCCACGCCTCGGGCGGATTTGTCATACCGGTCCGTCTGTCCTGCTTTCCTGGTTGCGGCGGTCCGCCCTGGCGCTCTGCGCCCGGCGCCCTGCGACAGCATTCCCTGGCCGCTTCCCCGACGGGCTGGTCCCATCGGACCGCCCCGTTGGACCGCACGCATGCCACATGCGGCCCACTGTCACCATATAGGGTGTCCGAAGTTTGAATGTCGCCGGTTCAGATATGACACATTCGCGGAAGATTGTCCCGGCCGCCGGGCCGCCGCCGCGCCGCCCTCGGCCGGCGCGGCGCGGCCCCTGCCCGGTGCGCGGCCGCCGGGAGCGGTGGCATGGCCGGCGGCCGGGCGCCGGGAAGCGGGCCGGAGGCGTGGCGTGAGCGTGGAATGGCAGGCCCCCGCCATCGTGCTGGCCGCGCGCCCGCACGGGGAGACGGGCGCGGTGGTCTCGCTGCTGACCGCGGCCCATGGCCGGCATGCCGGCCTGGCGCGCGGCGGCGGCGGCCGGTCCCAGGCGCCGCTCTGGCTGCCGGGCAACCTGGTGGAGGCGCGCTGGTTCGCCCGCCTGCCGGAGCAGCTCGGCAACCTCGGCGGCGAGCTGATCCACCCCGGCGCCGCCCTGGCGATGGACGACCCGCTGGCCCTGTCGCTGCTCGCCGCCGCCTGCGCCCTGGCCGAGGCGGTGCTGCCCGAGCGCGAGCCGCACCCGCGCAGCTTCGAGGGGCTGGTGGCGCTGGTCGCCGGCCTCGCCGCGCCCGATCCGGCGGTGCTGGTGCCGCACTACGTGCGCTGGGAGGCCGAGCTGCTGGCGGAGCTGGGCTACGGCCTCGACCTCGCCCGCTGCGCCGCGACGGGCGGCACCGAGGACCTCGTCTGGGTCTCGCCGCGCTCCGGCCGCGCCGTCTCGGCAGCGGCGGGCGAGCCCTGGCGGGACCGGCTGCTGCCGCTGCCGCGCTTCCTGCTGGGACAGGGCCCCTCGGCGCCGGCGGACTGGCTGGCGGGGCTGCGCCTCACCGGCCATTTCCTGGAGCGCGACGCCTGCGCCAGCCTGCACCGGCCACTGCCGGCGGCGCGCGGGCTGCTGCTCGACCGGGTGGCGGGCCTGGCGGCGCCGGCCATCGGGGAGACGGCCACGGGGGAGAAGGCCGCGGGGGCGGCGGAGCCGGCGTGATCGTGGCGGCAGGCTGCCCGGCAGGCTTCCCGCCAGCCGCCCCGCCAACCGCCCCGGGGGCATCCTTCCCGGGAAGGAAGCTTCCCGGGGCGGCCTGCCGCCGGAGGGTGCGTTGCCGGACCGGCGGCCCTCGGAATTGCCGCGCCGGCCGCCCATCTGGTACAAAACGGGAACTTGATCCCGGCTCCGCCACCGCCTAATCCGGGGACGACCATGCCCGACGACATCAAGACCCCGCCCCCCGCTCCCGGCGCCGGCCCCGAGGGCGGCAACATCAGCGAGACGCGGCTCGCCGACGCGCTGTCCGAGCGCTACCTCGCCTACGCGCTCTCCACCATCATGGCGCGCTCGCTGCCGGACGTGCGGGACGGGCTGAAGCCGGTGCACCGGCGGCTGGTCTACGCGATGCACCAGCTCAAGCTGGACCCGGCGGCGGGGTTCAAGAAGTGCGCCCGCATCGTCGGCGACGTGATGGGCAAGTACCACCCGCACGGCGACGCCTCGATCTACGACGCGCTGGTGCGCCAGGCGCAGGAATTCGCCGCGCGCTACCCGCTGGTCGAGGGGCAGGGCAATTTCGGCAACATCGACGGCGATAACGCCGCGGCGATGCGCTACACCGAGGCGCGCCTCGCCCCCGTCGCGCAGGCGATGCTGGAGGGCATCGACGAGGACGCGATCGACTTCCGCCCGACCTATGACGGCGAGGAGCGCGAGCCGCTGGTGCTGCCGGCGGCCTTCCCGAACCTGCTGGCGAACGGCGCGACGGGCATCGCGGTGGGCATGGCGACCGCGATCCCGCCGCACAACGCGGGCGAGCTCTGCGCGGCGGCGCTGGAGCTGATCCGCAACCCCGCCGCCACCACGGCCGACCTGCTGCGCCACGTCCCCGGCCCCGACTTCCCGACCGGCGGCGTGCTGGTCGAGCCCGCCGAATCCATCGCCGAGGCCTACGGGACCGGGCGCGGCGGCTTCCGCGTCCGCGCCCGCTGGGCGAGGGAGGACGGCAAGCACGGCACCTGGCAGCTCGTCGTCACCGAGATCCCCTACCAGGTGCAGAAGGCGAAGCTGGTCGAGCAGATCGCCCAGCTGCTGGAGGAGAGGAAGCTGCCGCTGCTCGGCGACGTACGCGACGAGAGCACCGACGTGGTGCGCCTCGTGCTGGAGCCGAAGTCGCGCGCCGTCGATCCGGCGATGCTGATGGAGACGCTGTTCCGCGCGACGGCGCTGGAGCAGCGCATCCCGCTCAACATGAACGTGCTGGACGCCGACCGCACGCCGCGCGTGATGGGGCTCGTCGCCGTGCTGCGCGCCTGGCTCGACCACCGCCACGTGGTGCTGGTGCGGCGCAGCGAGCACCGCCTCGCGCAGATCGCGCGGCGGCTGGAGATCCTGGACGGCTACCTGATCGTCTACCTCAACCTCGACGAGGTGATCCGCATCGTCCGCGAGGAGGACCAGCCGAAGCCCGCGCTGATGCGCGCCTTCGAGGGGCTGACCGAGGTGCAGGCCGAGGCGATCCTCAACATGCGGCTGCGCTCGCTGCGCCGGCTGGAGGAGATGGAGATCCGGCGGGAGCACAAGGGGCTGACCGCCGAGCAGAAGAAGCTCCAGGGCCTGCTGGGGAGCGAGCGGAAGCGCTGGGACAGCATCGCGGCCGAGCTGGAGCGGACGCGGGAGAAATTCGGCTCGGGCCCGCTCGGCGCGCGCCGCACCGAGACCGGGGGCGCGGTGCCCGCCGTGGTGGTGCAGGAGCACGCCTTCGTCGAGCGCGAGCCGATCACCGTGATCC
The DNA here is from genome assembly GCF_023223525.1 of Roseomonas acroporae. Classification (GTDB taxonomy): domain Bacteria; phylum Pseudomonadota; class Alphaproteobacteria; order Acetobacterales; family Acetobacteraceae; genus Roseomonas_E; species Roseomonas_E acroporae. The sequence continues at coordinate 31,362 of NZ_JALPRX010000035.1, forward strand.
TCTCCGAGAAGGGCTGGATCCGCGCGGTGAAGGGGCATCTGGCGCCGGAGGCCGAGGCCGGGCTGAAGTTCAAGGAGGGCGACCGCCTCTCCGCCCTGCTGCACGCCGAGACGACGGACCGCATCGCCCTGTTCGCCACCAACGGCCGCTTCTACACGCTGAAGGCCGATGCCATCCCGCGCGGCCGCGGCGACGGCCAGCCGGTGCGGCTGATGCTGGAGCTGGGCAACGAGGACGAGGTGGTCAGCCTGTTCGTCTGGCGCGAGGGGCTGAAATTCCTGCTCGCGAGCAGCGACGGGCGCGGCTTCGTGGCGCGCAGCGAGGATCTCGTGACGGATCGCCGCGCCGGCAAGCAGGTGCTGGTGGTGGAGGGCGGCGCCGAGGCGGCGATCTGCACCGCGGCCGAGGGCGACAGCGTCGCGGTGGTCGGCGAGAACCGCCGGCTGCTGGTCTTCCCGCTGGAGCAGGTGCCGGAGATGGCGCGCGGCCGCGGCGTGCAGCTGCAGGCCTACAAGGAGGGCGGGCTCGCCGACGCCAAGGTGTTCGCCCGCGCCGAGGGGCTGAGCTGGCGGCTGGGCGACCGGGTGCGGGTGGAGACGGACCTTCGCCCCTGGCGCGCCAACCGGGCCGGGGCCGGCAAGGCGCCGCCCAACGGCTTCCCCCGGTCGAACCGCTTCGGCGAATAGGCGGCCGGGCCCGCGCCCCCCTGTCCCGCCGGGCTGGCCCCGTCAGCCGGGCCCGGGCCGGGCCCGCCGGACGGCCCCCGCCGACGCGGCGTCCAGCCGACCAGCGCCCGGCCGCGCGTGTCGGGGACGGCCCCGCCCGCGCCGACGTGGCGTCCAGTGTCGCATTTCTGCCCCGGATCCGGGCGCCCGCCCCGCCGCGCCCGCGGATCTGCCCGCAATTCCGGCTGCCAAGCCGGAAGCGCTGTGGCATTGTTCGCTTGCACAGCATATCGGGCCGGCGATGGCGGAACCTGCCTACGATCTGATCGGATCTGCCCCACCCGGCCTGCCCGGTGGGCCGGGTCCGGCCGGGGGGCGGGGTCGCGATCGGGGCCCGTGCCCACGCCCGTGCCCCCGGGGGACGCGTGGCGCGACGGGGGGACCGACATGACGGCATCGAATTCCATCGTCGTGGTCCGGCAGGGCGACGCGTCGTGGCAGGAAGCCGCGGTGGGCTGGATCGACCTGACGGAGCGCAATCCCTGGCTGGTGCTGCGGGACGTGCGCAACGAGCTGATCTCCGCCGTCGCGACACGCCGGGAATACGGCGTCGCCATCGACGCGAAGCGCTGGGTCGTGGACCCGGAAGCGACCGCGGCGCTGCTCATCGAGCTCGCGCGCAACCGCGGCGTGGCGCCGCTGCCGGCGGTCAGCACGTTGAAGCGCCGGGTGATGCAGGTGGTGGAGTAGTACCCGCCCGGGACGCGGCCCTCCGTCCATCCGTTCCAGGCCTTCGATCCGATGCCTGTCCCGAGCCGCCAGGCAGGCACGCCCGGCCGGAAAATGTGCCGAATCAACGGGCTGGAGCCGCACCAGTCTGATGCAGCCAGGCTGGAACGGCTCAGCCTTCTGGTTTTTCGCATTTCCTGGGTCGCTGGGTGAGTACACCCAGCCTGGAAATGCTCTAGAGCCGATCCAGCCTGACTGTATCAGGCCGGAACGGCTCTAGCCTTTGATTTTTCGCATTTTCCGAGCCGCTGAGCGAGGACGCTCAGCTTGAAAATGCTCTAGGCACCGCAGTCGCGGCGGACATAGCCGGCCGCCCGGTCCGCCGCCGCATCCGCACGGTTCGCCAGCGCCGCCGATTGCCGCGCATTCGTGCCGCCATACGGGGCCCAGCCGGCCGCCGAGGCGTTCGCCGCGCCGGCGTCGCGTGCCGCCGAGGCCGCCTCGGCGCGGGCCTGCATGCAGTAGGTGTCGCCCGGCGCTCCCGCCCAGGGCGGCTGGTAGGCGCCGCAGCCCGCGAGCGTGGTGCCGGTGACGAGGAGAAGGGCGGCGGCGGGACGCATGGACGCATTCCTGAAAGGCCCGCCGATAGCGCACGACCGGTGACGAGGGTTCCCGGACCGGGGGCCGCCGGCCCGTGGCAGCGGCGGCCCCGCCGCCCCGGCCCGGACGACGCGCGCCGCCGCCCCCGCGTCAGGCGGCCGGCACGGCGTCCGCCGGCTGCCGCAATGCCGCCAGCAGCGCATCGTGCAGCGCCGCCGCCGCGAGCGGCCGCCTGGCGCCGCCGCCGCGCCGGTCGCTGCGCCAGATCAGGTAGTCGGTGTCGCGGCCGAGCGTCTCCGGCAGGCCGGGCAGGGCCGGCAGGTGGTCGCCGTAGAGGCAGAGCACCACCGGCCGCGCCGCGCGCCGCGCCGCCGCCGCCACGATCCCCAGCATCGCGTCCGCGTCGGCGAGGTGGCGCAGGTAGGTCCCGCGCGGGTCCGCCCCCGGCCAGGGGCCGTGCGCCTGCATGGTGACGGCGAACAGGAATTGCGGCGCCGGGGCGCGGAGCAGCGCCGCGAGGCGCTCGCCCAGCGCCGCGTCCGCGACGTAGCGGCCGACGCGATCGGCGCCGGGGAAATCGGCCTCGGACTCGAAGCGTTCGAAGCCGAGCGCCGGCATCACCCGGTCACGGGCGAAGAAGCGCGGATCGTGCGGGTGCAGGAAGGTGGCGGAGTGGCCGCGCGCCCGCAGAGTCCAGGCGAGCGAGCGGACCGGCCGGCGGGCGAAGCGGAAATAGGGGTTGAAGCGATCGAGCCCGAGCGCGGCGTCGGGAATTCCGGTCAGCACCGCGAACTCGGCCCGCATCGTGTTGGCGCCGAAGCCGGCCACGGCCAGCGGGCCCCGCTGGAGCGACGACGCGCCGAGCGACGCCCAGTGCGGCAGCAGGTCGCCATGCCCGAGCCGGGCGGCGTCGAGGAAGGATTCCGACTGGATCAGCACCAGGTGCGGCGCGGCCCCGTCCCGCGCGGGGTCGGGCCGCGCGACCGCCGGAGCGGCGGGCCGGCCCGCGCGCGTCGGCGGCGGCCCGGGCGGCACGCGGTCGCGTCGCCCCGGCCGCTCCGCCGCGGCGCAGGCCGTCCAGGCGACGAGCGTGGCGAGCGGCCCGAGTCGGCGCTGGTCGGCGGCGGGATCGGCCACCGCCCCGCCATCCGGCATGAGGCGCCGCACGAGCGCCGCCGGCGGCCGCAGCACCAGCCGCCAGCCGAGCGCCGCGCCGATCAGCGCGAGTCCGCGCCGCGCCGCGCCGAGCCCGGCGGCCGGCTCGGCCAGCAGCAGGGCCAGGGCCGCGAGCCCGCCCAGGAGCAGCGCGCCGGGGATCAGGCGGCCGCCGGCGAAGGGCAGGTAGAGGTGGGGATGGCGCGCCACCAGCGGCAGCATGAGCGCGTCGGAGAACAGCAGCGGCTCGCGCAGCACCCGCCGCTTCGCCGCGTCCACCACCATCAGCGCCACCACGGGCGCGGCCGCGCCGAGGCCGGCGAACAGGGGCCGGTCCGTCGCCGCGAGCAGCAGCAGCCAGGCGGCGGCGGGGCCGGCGAGTTCCGCCGGCAGGCCCGGCAGCAGCCGGCGCGCGCCCAGGGCAAGCCGCCAGCCGGCCAGGGGCAGCAGCGGCAGCGCGGCGCCGAGCAGGAGGCGGAAGGTCAGCATGTCGCGACGGGCGGGACGCCGGGCAGGGCACCGGACCGGACGGCAGGCCCCTGCCCCGTCCGGCTTCGGCGCGGCCCCGGATCCCGCGCGAGTGGCCGGCGGCGGGATGGCCGGGGTTCTCCCGTGCCGGGAAGGAAGGGCGGCGGGCGCGATGCGGGGCCTCGTGCCAGGTCCCTGACGCTCCCGGCGCGGAAAAGACCCGCCAGACCGACCCGCAGGCCTCTCAAACAGGCTGTCAGGCGATCGCCGCCATCGGCACCGCGCTCGCCAGCAGCCGCGCCGCCGGGGCCTCCGCTTCCAGCCGCTCCACCGCCGCCGCCACGCCGAGAGCGATTCCCGGCTCGCTGAAGAAGCCGCCGGGGATCAGGCAGCGGGCCACCAGAACGCGCAGGAAGGCGTCCAGCAGGGCGGGATCCGGGGCGGTGCCGCCGGTCCAGAAGCCGTCCAGCCCGGACCCGTCGTCCTGCCAGGTCAGGCCGGGCAGGTCGTAGATCGCCTTGCCGAGCACCGCCACCGGCCGCCCGGCCGTCAGCGCCTGCAGGCCGGCCGTGCTGTTGACCGTCACCACGGCGCGGCAGGCGTCGAGCAGCGGCCCGAAGGGCGCCTCGGCCACGTAGTCCACCCGGTCCGCCACGCCGTTCGCGCGCGCGGCGCGCCGGATCGCCTGCCCCCAGGGGATCAGCCCGTTGTCGAGCGGATGGCCCTTGATGACCAGCCGCGTGCCGGCGGGCGCCGCGCGCGCGAAGGAGGCGACCACGTCGCCGACCGCCTCGCGCACCGAGGCGAAGGGGGAATGCTCGCGGATCTGGTAGTCGCCCTCGAGCTGCAGCGGGAACAGGTGGAACGGCGCGCCGGCCGCCAGCCGCCGCACCGCCCGCCCGGATGCCGCCTGCCGCACCGGCCGGCGCAGGCCGCGCAGCGCCCAGCCGAGATACTCCTGCGCCGGCCGCCAGGGGCGGTGCGTCTCCCAGTGCGGGAAGCGCCAGCGCCCCAGGCCGCAGGCGAGGTTGTAGCGGATGTCGTCCAGGGCGCGCCGGCGGAAGCTCGCCGGCACCAGCCGCGGCGACGGCAGGGGCGGCAGGGCGGCGGCCTCGGCGCGGAACCAGGCGGGGTCGCGCGGCAGCCGGGAGAGGGCGTTCACCCCGTCCCGCTCCAGCGTGATCCAGCCGGGGCGGAGATAGGCCTCCTCGAAGACGTGCACCGCGACGCCGCGGGCCCGCGCGGCCGCGATGGCGGCCCGGTGCGCCGGCCGGCAGTCGCCGAACAGGACGAGGTCGGTGACGCCGCGCCGGACCAGCAGCGAGTCGACCGCGGCGGGCCATTCCGCCGCGGCGCCGCGATAGTCCACCGTGCCCGGGCGCGGCCAGAACAGCCGGTCGCCGCCGTTCAGGTTGATGCGGTGGACGGCGTGGCCGCGGGCGGCGAGCGCGTCGCCGAGGCGGACGAAGAAGGGCGTGGCGAGGTTCTGCAGGAACAGGAAGGAACGGTCCGTGGGCGGGGTGAAATCGCCGTCCCTCATGCCGCCGCCCCCTCGTGATCACCCGGAACAACCCGGCCGACGGGCCGCGTAACACGATTCTTCGCCGCGATGCAGCACGAAAGCCGCGACGGTGCGGCGGGGAGGCCCGCAGGCGCCCCGGCCGGTGCAGCGGTGCAACACCACCGGGGCGGCAACCCCTGGTCGCGGCGCCCGGCCACGCCTCCGACGGCGCCCTCGGCGGCGCCCGGCCGTGCCCCCGGATCAGGCGCGCGGCGCGGCGCCCCGCAGCCCGGCCAGGGCCAGCGCGAATCGCTGCTGCCACCGCCAGAGCGGCGCCGCCCGGACCGGCCGCCAGGCCTCCGGCTGGGCGATGCGCTCCAGGATCACCTCGACCGGACAGGGCAGCTCCGTGACCGGATCGACGTAGCGCGGGTAGAGGATCAGCGTGCCGGCCAGCAATTCCAGCAGCCCCAGCCGCCGTCCCCGGCGTGGGAAGCCCGCGGGCGGCACGCGGTCCTCGGTGAGGCCCCAGCCGGCGTAGAAGGGCAGCCCGTAGGTGGCGACGCGCCGCCCGCGCAGCAGCGCCTCGAAGCCGCTCAGCGAGGAGATGGTGTGCACCTCGTCCACCGCGTCGAGCAGCGCGGCCATCGGCACCCTGTCCAGCACCCGGTCGGCAAGCCGCAGCGCCGCCCCGGGCGGCACCCGGCCGAGGCGCTGGCCGGCCTCGACGTCCGGGTGCGGCTTGTAGAGCAGGAAGGCGTCCGGCGCGGCGGCGCGCACCGCCTCCAGCAGGGCGAGGTTGGTGCGCACGGGCGCGCCGCCCCGGCGGATGGCGGCATCGTCCTCGACCTGCCCCGGCACCAGCACGATCCGCCGCCCCGGCGGCGCGCCGAGCGGCGGCAGCGTGCCGCCGAGGTTGTACTTGGTCACCCCCCGCGCCACGAGCGAATCGCGCAGCGCCGCCGCCCGGCGCAGCAGCGCCGCGTCGAAGCGGGCGGTGGCCAGCAGGGTCTCGAGGTCGCTCGGGCCCGAGGGATCGTAGTGGACCCCGCTCGCATCCACCGCCAGCGAGGCGCCCGGCATGAAAGCGGCGCCGAGGCCGGCGGAGCGGACGAAGCCGTCCTCCACCCGCAGCAGCGGCGTGCCGGCCGCGGCGGCGCCGGCTTCGAGCCCGGCCGGCATCCGCGTCGCCCAGACCGCGACGGCGCCGCCCCGCCGGCGCGCCTCGGCCAACGCCGCGGCGGCGTCGCGCCGGAAGGGCGGCGGCCCGGCCTCGGTGGCGAAGGCGGCGGCGATGCGCCGGCGCTTCCAGAAGGTCATGCCGCAGCAGACGGCGACGCGGCGGTTGGCCGCCTCGACGCGCCGCCATTCCGCGAGCTGCGCGACGGCCTCGGCGAGCGTCCAGGGGCGGCCGCAGGGCTGGCCGGAGAAGGGATCGGCGCAGCGCGTGGCGGCGGCGAGGGCGGCGAACAGGGCCTCGGCATCGCGCCGCGCCGCCCGCCGCGGCAGGCCCGGCGCGTCGATGGTGGCGCCCCGTCCGGTCCAGGGCGCGTCGGCGTGGGCGTGCACCGGCACCCCGGCGGCCAGCGCCGCCAGCGCGGTGTCGTCGGCATCGGCCAGGTGCAGCGCGGCGGCACCCTCGACCAGCGCCCAGGGCGCCCAGGCCCCGTCCTCCGGCGCCTCGAGCCGGCCGATGCCCGCCGGCAGCGCGGCGAAGGCCGGGGCAGCGCCGCGCGGCGCCCGCGGCGAGCGCGCGACCAGCACCGGCCGTCCCGCCGCCGCCGCCTGCACGGCGCGCAGCAGCGCCGCCGGGTCCGGCACGGGGCGGCAGGGATCGAGCAGCAGCACCGCGCCGGCCGCCACGGCGCCCGGATCGGGCCAGCCGGCGGCGCCGCCGACCCGCCCCTGCCGGAGCGCCGCCATCAGCGCGGCGCCGTCGGCGCGCGCGGCCGGCTCGGCGCCCGCCGCATGGTCCAGCGCCAGCGCCAGCGGGTCCGCGCCCGCCGGCGCGGCGAGCAGCGCCACGGGCAGGGCGCGGCCGGCGAAGCGGGTGGGCTGCCAGGGGCCGGGGGCGAGACGCAGGCCGGCGGCGCCGGCGCGGCGCAGCCGCCGCGCCTCCCCCGGCGTGCCGGCCAGCACCGCGAATTCGGCGCCCGCCGGCGGATGCCGCACCGCCTCCGCCGCCAGCACCGCCCTGCCCGGCCAGAAGCCGGCCAGGTGCGGCAGGGCGCGCCGCGTGGGCGCGGCGGCGAGCAGGGGAGGAGCCGGATGGGTGCTCATCCGGCCCCGCCGTCCGGCGCGGGGAAGGCGGGGATGCGGCGTCGGCTCGCGGTCATGGGCTCCCGGCCCCGGTGTCCGTGGGGCGAAGGCTGCCGGCACGGGCCGGCGCGGCCGCGGGGCGCGGCTCCGCCGGTCGGCCTCGTCATAGGGAGGGCCCGCCACGCTGTCACGTCCCCTGGGCACGCTCCCTGGGCACGCCCCCTGGGCCCGCCACGCTGTCACGCCCCCTGGGGAAGAGGGGGCCGCGCCGGGTCCGCCGCCGCCCGGCGCGCCGGTTCCTGCTGCGACGCGACAGAGGTTTTGCTCCCGGCACGCCGAGCCGCTAGATTGCCCGGCATGAGGAAAGCGATCTCGCCGGCGGAGCGCGGGCGGACCATGCCGATCCCGGCGCGCCCCCGGGAACGCGCCGCCCCGCCGCGCCCCGGCGGTCCGGAGAGCCCGCCCCGCTCCGGCCATTCCCGCCCCGGCCATTCCCGTCCCGCCCATTCCCGCCCCGCCGGGATCGCGCTGCTCGCCGCCGGCCTGCTGCTCGCCGGCTGCGACGGCATGCCTTCGCTGCCCGGCCTCAATTTCGGCGGCGGCGGCGCGGCGGCCCCGGAGGCGCCGGTAACCCCCACCGACCCGGTGGCCGCCTTCGCCGCCAGCGCCACGCCGGGGCAGCAGGGCGCGGTGGTGCTGGAGAACGGGGCGCGCGTGCCGGTCCGCCTGCAGCGCGCCTACGCCGCGGCGAGCGGGCGCGAGTGCCGCGAGGTGCTGGTGGGCGGCCTGAACGGCGAATCCCGGCTGGTCTGCCGCCTGGGCGGCACCTGGGTGGCGGCGCGGCCGCTCATGCTCGGGCGCAGCGCCCGCTCATGAGCGGCGCCGCATCGCAGCGCGGCTTCGCCGGCGCGCTGCAGGTGCAGGGACGCGTCATCGGCGCCCTGCTGATGCGCGAGCTGCACACCCGCTTCGGCCGCGAGAACCTCGGCTACGTCTGGCTGTTCGCCGAGCCGGCGATGCTCGGCTTCGCGGTCACCTCGCTGCACCTCATCACCGAGGCGCACCTGCCGAACGGCATCCCGCCGCTCGCCTTCTACCTGATCGGCTACATCCCCTTCTACATGCTGCGCGCAATCATCAACCGCGCCGCCTCGACGATCGATTCCAACCGCACCCTGCTCTACCACCGGCAGGTCACGCTCAGCGACATGCTGGTCGCCCGCACGCTGCTGGAGGGCGCCGCCTGCCTCGTGGTCACGGCGGTCGCCACCCTCTGGTCCGGCGTGGTGGGCGACGGCTGGCCGGAAGACCCGATGAAGATGGTCTACGGCATCGTCCTGATGGTCTGGTGGTCGCACGGCATCGCCATGCTGGTGGCGGCGGGCAGCGCGCTGACCGAGCTGGTGGACCGCTTCGTCCACCCGGCGGTCTACATCTTCATGCCGCTCTCGGGCGCCTTCTTCATGAAGGACTGGATGGGGCCGACCGTGGCCTGGATCCTGTGGTTCAACCCGGTCGTGCAGATGTACGAGATGATCCGCGACGGCCAGTTCGGCGAGCGCATCTTCACGGACTACGACGTCGGCTACATGCTCGCGCACAACGTGGCGCTCACCCTGCTCGGCCTCGCCGCGCTGCGCGCCGTGCGCGGGAAGCTGGTCGGATGATGCGCCTGCTGCGCCGCCCCGGCGCCCTCCCCGGCGCCCTCCCCGGGGACCGTCCCGGCGCGCCCGCCCGGCGCGCCGCGGCCCGCGCCGCGCCGGCCTGCGCGGTCGAGCTGGAAGGCGTCGGCAAGACCTACCGCGTGCACGGCCGCGACCGGACGGTGCTGAGCGACGTCAACGCGCGCTTCCTGCGCGGCCAGGCGGTCGGCATCCTCGGGCGCAACGGCGCCGGCAAGTCCACCCTCACCCGCGTCATCACCGGCGTCGAGCACCCGACCCGCGGCCGCGTGCGGCGGCACCTCAGCGTCTCCTGGCCGCTCGGCTTCTCGGGCGCGGTGCAGGCCAGCCTGACGGGCGCCGACAACACGCGCTTCATCGCCCGCATCTACGGCGCGCCGGTGGAGCGCACCCTCGGCCTCGTCGAGGAATTCGCCGAGCTGAAGGAATACTTCCGCCTGCCGGTCAAGACCTACTCCTCCGGCATGATGGCGCGGCTCAGCTTCGCCCTCTCGCTGGCGGTGGACTTCGACTGCTACGTGGTGGACGAGGTCATCGCCGTCGGCGACGCGCGCTTCGTCGAGCGCTGCCGCAACGCGCTGCTCGAACGCCGCCAGCGCTCCACCCTGCTGATGGTGTCGCACCAGGTCGAGACGATCCGGGCCTACTGCGATTCCGGCGCCGTCCTTCACGATGGAACCCTGACCGTCCATGAAGATCTGGAAGAAGCCATCGCCCATTACCACCGCCTTTGAGCGGGGGCGGTACCAGGAGCCGGCCGACCAGATCTCGGTCTGGGAGCCCGCGCCCGCCGGCGCCCGCCGCGCCCGGCCGAAGGCCCGGCGCGGCGCGCTGCGCGCCCTGATCGGGCGCTACCGGCACTTCCTGCTGCTGGTGGTGCTGCCGACGGCGCTCGCCGCAGTCTACTTCGTCGGCGTCGCCGCCGACCAGTACGTCTCCGAGGCGCGCTACCTGGTGCGCGGGCGGCAGGGCGGCGGCGGCTCGGCGCTCACCGCGCTGCTTCCCGGCATGACCGTCGGCCCGGCGCGGGAGGACGCGCAGGGCGTGCGCGACTTCATCCAGTCCCACGACGCCGTGGCGCGGCTGCGCGAGAGGATCGACCTCGTCGACATGTTCCGCCGCCCCGAGGCGGACCCGCTCAGCCGCCTCTGGTACGCCGATCCGAGCGCCGAGGAGCTGCTGAAGTTCTTCCGCGGCCAGGTGACCGCCTCCTTCGACGCCACGGACGGCATCACCACGCTGCGCGTGCGCGCCTTCCGCCCCGAGGATGCGAGGGCGATCGCCGACGAGCTGCTGCGCCAGTCCGAGGCGCTGGTGAACCGCTTCAGCGAGCGCGCCCAGGCCGACACGCTGCGCGTCGCGCGCGACGAGGTCGCCCGCGCCGAGGCCCGCGTGCTCGCCGCGCGCGAGGCGATCACCCAGTTCCGCCGGCGCGAGCAGGCGGTCGACCCGCAGCGCTCGGCGGTGATCGCGCTCGACACGATCGGCCGGCTGGAGGCGCAGCTCGTGCAGGCGCGCGCCGACCTGCAGGAGAAGTCGGCCTACCTGCGCGCCGACAACCCGCAGATCGCGCAGTTGCGCAACCGGGTGGACGCGCTGACCCGGCAGGTCAGCGACGAGCGCGCCCGCCTGACCACGGGCGACGCCACCCTGGCGCAGCAGATCGCCTCGTACGAGCGCCTGATCCTGGAACGCGAGTTCGCCGACCGGCAGCTCGCCTCCGCCACCACCTCGGCCGAGGCCTCGCGCATGGAGGCGCAGCGCCAGCAGCTCTTCCTCGTGCGCGTCGTCGAGCCGAACACCGCCGAGGAGGCGCTGTACCCGCGCCGGATCTTCATCCTGCTCAGCATCTTCGTGGCGCTGAGCGTCGCCTACGGCGTGGGCTGGCTGATCGTCGCGGGCGTGCGCGAGCACGCGCTCTGAGAGCATTTCCAGGCCGGGTGTACTCGCCCGGCGACCCGGAAAATGCGCAAAACCAGAAGGCTGGAGCCGTTCCGGCCTGACACGGTCAGGCCGGAACGGCCCTGGACGACGCGCCGCGCGGGCCGACATCGCCTGCGCGGGAGCGGCCGGATGCGACGCCGCCGGCCGCAACGGCCCCGCGCCGGATCGCGCGCCGAACCGGGCCGCGCCGCCCCGCGCGGTGGAATCCATCTCCCGGCATGCGTGGCAGGACGCAGACACCCCGCGGGAAATCGACGCGCCGGCGCGGCATCCGGGCGGAATGGGGCTTGAGTGGGCTGCGGCTTGGCGGAATGACGGCTGCCGGATCGGTGCGCCGCCAGATCGGGGCCGGATCGGGGGAGCCTTGCGGGAGGGTGTTGCACGCATGCCAGTGAACGGGAACCGGGGACGCGGCCGGCTGCGGACCGAGGGCGGCCTCGCCCTCCTGCTGCTCGCCGCCACCGGCCTGTCGGCCGGGCTGCCGCCCCTGCTGCTGCCCCTGGCGGCCTCGGCGCAGACGCTCGGCACGCCGGCGCCACTGGACCTGCCGCTGCAATCGCTGCAGCCGCAGCAGGGCGGCGCGGCCGGCACGCGCGTGCAGGACCTGCTGACGCCGCAGCGCCCCGTGGCGCGCCCGGGCGAGGCGACCGAATCGGAGGGCGGCGCCATCGCCGCCGGGCCGCTCGGCGACCGGGACCGCCAGGGCGGCCCCGCCACGGCGGTGTTCGGCGCCAGCCTGTTCACCGGCCAGCCCACCACCACCAGCGACGCGCCGAACCCCTCCTACATCCTCGCCCCGGGCGACCGGGTGAGCGTGCGGGTCTGGGGCGGCGTCGAGGCCGAGACGGTGGCCGTGGTCGACCCCGACGGCAACCTGTTCCTGCCGCAGATCGGCCCGATCCGCCTCGCCGGCGCCCGCGCCGGCGACCTGCAGCGCATCGTCGAGAACGAGGTGCGGCGCATCTACACCAGCCAGGTGCAGGTCTACGCCGTGCTGCTCTCCACCCACCGCATCGGCGTGTACGTGACCGGCTTCGTGCGCCGCCCCGGCCGCTACGGCGGCGCCGCCTCGGATTCGGTGCTCGACTTCCTGGTCCGCTCGGGCGGCGTCGATCCGGGGCGCGGCTCCTTCCGCGACATCACGGTGCAGCGCAACGGCCGCGCCGTGACCACGATCGACCTCTACGGCTTCCTGCTCAACGGCCGGCTGCCGCCGATCTCGCTGCAGGAGGGCGACACCATCCTGGTGAACCGCCAGCGCGCCATGGTCGGGGCCGATGGCGCGGTGCGCAACAACTTCCTGTTCGAGGTCTCCGGCCGCGGCCAGGTCGGGCGGGAGCTGCTGGACCTGGCGCGCCCCCTCCCCGCCGCCACCAACGCCATCGTGCGCGGCACGCGCGGCGGCGCGCCCTACTCGCGCTACGCGACGCTGACCGAGCTGGCCAGCGTCGCCCTGCAGGACCAGGACACCGTCACCTTCATCACCGACGCGCCGGCGCAGACCGTGCGCGTGATGGTGGAGGGCAGCCGGATCGGCCCCTCCGTGCTGGTGGCCGACCGCGACATCCGGCTCTGCCAGCTCCTCGACCACATCGCGGTCGATCCCGGCCTCGCCGACACGCGCTCGGTGTTCCTGCTGCGCCCGCGCCTGGCCGAGCAGCAGCGGCGCTCGATCAACGAGGCGCTGGACCGGCTGGAGCGGCAGCTCTTCCTCGCCGTCTCGGCCACGACCGGCGTCGCGGAGATCCGCGCGAGCGAGGCGCAGCTCGTCGCCTCCTACATCCAGCGCGGCCGGCGCACCCGGCCGGACGGGCGCCTCGTCGTCACCGACCGGCAGGGCCGCTGCGCCGACATCCGCATGGAGGAGGGCGACACCGTCGTCATCCCCGAGCTCTCCTCCACCGTGCTGGTGGCGGGCGAGGTGGCGACGCCGCAGGCCGTGGTGTGGCGGCCGAACATGTCGATCAGCGACTACATCAATGCCGTGGGCGGCTACTCGTCGCGCGGCACCGCCTCGCAGCTCATGATCCGCCACGCCAACGGCGAGATCGAGCTCGATCCGCGCAACCCGCCGCGCGCCGGCGACGAGCTGATCGCGCTGCCGCGCCTCGATCCCAAGGTCTTCCAGATCACCCGCGACGTGCTCGGCCTGTTCGCGCAGGTGGCCTCCTCGGCCGCGACCGCGCTCTACCTGACGCGCTGACGGCCGGCGGGGCCGCGGGGCCCCGCCCGCGGCCGCCGCCGGCGCGGATGCCATCCGCCCCGCCGCGGGGCGCGCCCGGCCCGACGGCCCGCTCGGCGGCCCTGGCGTGAAACCGCGCCGGACGCCGCCTCGCCGGCCGGCCGTCACACCGGCACCGCGAAGGAGGCGCCACGATGCGGCACGCCGCGGCGATACCGGCGGACTGCCGACCCTGCCCGCCGCGATCATGCTCTCCGGCATTCCCTGACGGCGGCCGCGCCGGTTCGTCCGCGGCCGGCCGGACGCACCCGCCCGGCGCGTCAGAGCGCCGGGTCGCCGGTCGATTCCCGGCGCCGCTTCGCCTCCCGTGCCGCCGAGGGCGGCAGGCCGAGCCGGTCGGCGCGCCGCTGCAGCCGCGCCAGCGCTGGCTCGCTCGACAGGGGCGCCTTGGCCGGAAGCTCGCAGCGTTCGCCGCGCGCCGCCCGCAGCCCGGCATAGGCCCGGGTGAATTCGGCGCCGAGCAGGAAGATCTGCGCCGAGTAGTAGATCCAGATCAGGATGATCACCAGCGCCCCGGCCGCGCCGTAGGAGGAGGCGACGGTGCTGCTGCCCAGGTACAGCCCGATCAGGTACTTGCCGAACACGAAGAGCAGCGTGGTCACGACGGCGCCGATGCCCACGTCCCGCCACTCCAGGTCGCAGTCCGGCAGCACCTTGTAGATCGCGGCGATCAGCATGGTGATGAGCACGAAGGAGACCACCATGTTGGCCAGTCGCAGCAGCAGCGCGGTCTCGGGCAGGTAGACGCTCATGTAGTTGCCGAGCGCCGTCAGCGCCGCGCTGATCACCAGCGAGACCAGCAGCAGGAAGCCGAGCGCGGCGACGAGGCCGAGGCTGACCGCGCGCGCGCGCAGCAGCCGCGCCACCGTGTCCCCCTTCGGGCTGGCCCGCCAGATCACGTTGAGGCTGGCCTGCATCTCGCCGAACACGCCGCTGGCCGTCACGACCAGGATCACCACGCCGACCAGGCTGGCGGCGATGCCGGAGTTGCGGTCGGAGGCGCTGCGGATGAGGTTCTGCAGCAGCTCCGCGCTCTGCTCGCCCATCAGCCCGCTGAGCTGGTGGACGATCGCCCCGGTGGCGGCCGCCTCGCCGAAGGCGAGACCGGCGATGGCGATCACGATGATGAGGACCGGTGCGAGCGAGGTGACGACGTAGTAGGCGATCGCCGCGCCGCGGCTCAGCGCCTCGTCCTCGATGAAGCCCACCACGGTCTGCTTCAGCAGCCGCCACGCATTGCCAAGCATCCTGCGGTTCCAGCCGGTCGGAGGTTGCGTGATGAACGAGCCGCGATCCGCGAAGGTTGCGCCGGCCGTTCCTCTCCCGCCGCTTTCCCGCCGCCCCGTGCCGGCGGTGGGGCGGGATGGCGAACCCGGCCCGGGCCGGCGCGTTCCGACTCGCCGCCCGCCCCGCCCAGGTGCGGCGGCGCGGCCGGGAGGGAATCGTATCATGACGGCAACGGGCACGCTCCGCTACGGCGCGCTCTCGGACCGCACCGTGCATCTCTGCGTCGACATGCAGAACCTGTTCGCGGAGCGGACGGAATGGCACACGCCCTGGATGGCGCGGGTGCTGCCGGTGCTCCTGCGCCTCGCCCGGGCACGCCCCGCCGACACGGTCTTCACCCGCTTCATCCCGCCCGCCAGCGCCGACGAGATGCGGGGTAGCTGGCGGCGCTACTACGAACGCTGGGCGGCGATCACGCGCGACCGGCTGGCGCCGCGCCTGCTGGAGCTCGTGCCGCCCCTCGCGGCGCTGGTGCCCCCCGCGCTGGTGATCGACAAGCGGACCTACTCGCCCTGGACCCAGCCGGAGCTGCGGCAGGCGCTGGAGGCGCGCGGCTGCGACACGCTGGTGATCTCCGGCGCCGAGACCGATGTCTGCGTGCTCGCCGCCGTGCTCGGGGCCGTGGACCACGGCTACCGGGTGGTACTGGCGACGGACGCCCTGTGCTCCTCCTCGGACCGCACCCACGACGCGCTGCTGGGCCTCTACAACGAGCGCTACAGCCAGCAGATCGAGGCCGTGCCGACCGGCGTGATCCTGGAGGCCTGGCACTGACGACGGCGCGGCCGGCATCGGCGTCCACGGTCATGCCGGCGCGGAGTGGCAGCGGCGCCGCCCGGTTCCCCGCCGCGTCGCCGGTGAGGACCGGCGGGTCCGCCGCGTCCTGCCGGCAGAGCGACGCCGGCGCGCTGGCCTTCGGCCCCGCCCGTCTCAGCCTCGGCAGCCTCCACGGCATGACGCCCGGCAACCCCTTCCCGATGACCCCGGCCGGGCAGCCGACGGCCTCCGGCATCCATGCCCATTCCATCATCCCCGGGCTCGGCGACGGGCCGCTGGAGACGCGCGGCGACGGCATGGTACGCTGCGCCGGTGCGCATCTCGATCACGTGGAATCCGGGCCGGTCGTCCGTTCCGGCCATTCCGTGCAATCGAACCCCGCCGCCATCGAGGAGGTCCGCCGCATCCCGCCGCGGCAGCTCGCCGGGCCCTGCCCGCGAGGCGAATGCCGTCCCCCGGCGGGCATCCGGGGGCAGGTCGCGCTCACGACGGTCCGGTAGCCCCGAACCGGCCCTGCCACTGCCCTCGACGGACGGCCGGAATCGCGGCACGGCACCAGGATGACCCTGCTGTTCCGCCTTCTGCGCGGCCTGATCGTGTTCGGGGCGGCCGTCTGGGGCGCCCTGGCGCTGCATTTCGACGGACCCGACCCGGTCTGGCTGCGCGAGGCGCTGGCGGTCGGCTATGCCGTGCTGATGGCGCTCGCCGGCCTCGCCCGGCCGGCGGCGGCCGGCAGCCTCGCCCGCGCCGCCCTGTTCGGCGGCGTGCTGGCCTGGTGGCTGTCGATCACCCCCTCCAACGACCGCGACTGGGCGCCGGAATACGCGCGGCTGCCCGCCGTCACGCGCGAGGGCAGCCGCGTCACCATCCGCGGCATACGCGACTTCGCCTATCACGGCAGCGAGGCGGCCGCGACGCCGCGCTGGTACGATGCGACCTACGATCTCGACGAGCTGGAGTCGCTCGACCTCGTCAGCTCCTACTGGGCAGGCGATGCCATCGCCCACATCCTCGTCAGCTTCGGCTTCCGCGACGGCAGGCATCTCGCCGTCTCGATCGAGACGCGGCGGGAGCGGGGCGAGGGCTACTCGACGCTCGCCGGCTTCTTCCGGCAGTACGAGCTGATCTACGTCGTGGCCGACGAGCGTGACCTGATCGGTCTGCGCACCGACATACGCCACGAGCGCGTCTACCTCTACCGGGTCCACCTTCCGCCCGAGGCGCTGCGCGCGCTGTTCCTGAGCTATCTCGACCGGATCGAGGCGCTGCGGACGCGGCCGGAATTCTACAACACGCTGACCGACAACTGCACCACCAACATCCTTGCCCACGCCAACACCGTGGCGCCCGGCATCGCCTACAGCTGGAAGGTGCTGGCGAGCGGCCATGCCGCCGAGTACGCCCACGATCTCGGCCTGCTCGACAGCGGCATGCCCTTCGAGGCACTGCGCCGCGAGAGCCGCGTGCGGCGGCCCGACGGCGCCGTCATCGGGCCGGACTATTCCGCCGCGATCCGGCGCGGCCTGCCGTGACGGCGGCGGGCGGGCAGGCCGTCCCGGCAGAGGGCGGTGCCCGCCCCCCTCCCCCTGACGCGCCCCCTGTCGCGAAAAGCCTCTCCCCGCTGCCGGCGACGGGAACGGGGACCCGCCGCAACCCGCCCCGGCCGGACGGCGTTGGCCGCGCGGAACGGAGGAATGCCGTCATGAGCGAATCCATACGCAACACCGACCCGGGCGCGGGCACCTCGCTCGGCGAGGCCGACACGCCGCCGCTGGAGCGCGCCGAGGCCGACATCGAACGCGTGACGGAGAGCAGCGGCGACACGCTGAACGAGGACGACGGCGAGGAACGCGCCGCCGGCACGGTGGAATCGCCGATCCCGCCCGATCCCGGCCCCTCCGGCGACCGGCACGAGGAAGGCGCCCGGCGCGGCGGGCCGATCGACGTGACGCCGACGCGCGAGGGCGGCAGCATCGAGTAGCCGGGGACACGGCGCCGGGGCGGACCACCGCGCCCCGGCCGCCTCCCCCGTGTAACCCCCCTGGGTATCCCCTGGGCGCCCCCCTACGCGCCTCCCCCCTGGGCGCTTCGCCAAGGCGTCACCACCGTCGGCGCGTGGAACGGGATAGCCTGCGCCGTCGGCGGACCGTCCGGACGGAGCGGCCGGCCCCCACCGGCACCCCACCCGGCCCCCAACCGGCACGAGGAGTCCGGCCGCGATGACCGAGGACCGCAGCCACCACACCACCATCGGCAACCACCGCCTGCGGCCCGAGACGCTGATGCTCGGCTACGGCTACGACCCGGCGCTCTCCGAGGGCGCGGTGAAGCCGCCGGTGTTCCTGACCTCCACCTTCGTGTTCCGCTCCGCCGAGGAGGGGCGCGACTACTTCGACGTGGTGGCCGGCCGCAAGGAGGCGCCGGCGGGCGGCGCGGGCCTGGTCTACTCCCGCTTCAACCAGCCCAACGGCGAGATCGTCGAGGACCGGCTGGCCGTGTTCGAGGGCGGCGAGACGGCGCTGCTCTTCTCCTCCGGCATGGCGGCGATCGCCACCACCATCCTCGCCTATGCCCGCCCCGGCGACGTGATCCTGCACAGCCAGCCGCTCTACGGCGGCACCGAGACGCTGCTCGCCCGCACCTTCGCCCAGTACGGCATCGGCGCCGTGGGCTTCGCCGAGGGGCTGGACCCGGCCGCCGTCGAGGCGGCGGCGGACCGCGCCCTGGTCCAGGCGAGCAACCGGGGCCGCGTCAGCCTCGTGCTGGTGGAGACGCCCTCGAACCCGCTCAACACGCTGGTCGACCTCGCCCTGGTGCACGCCGCCGCCGACCGCATCGCGGCGCGGCAGGGGCACCGGCCGATGCTGCTCTGCGACAACACCATGCTCGGCCCGGTGTTCCAGCACCCGCTGCGCCACGGCATGGACATCGTGCTCTATTCGCTCACCAAGTATGTCGGCGGGCACAGCGACCTGATCGGCGGCGCCGCGATCGGCGCGCGCGACACGCTGCGCCCGGTCCGCCTGCTGCGCGGCGCCATCGGCACGCAGCTCGACCCGCATTCCTGCTGGATGCTCGGCCGCTCCATGGAAACGCTGGCGCTGCGCATGCGCGCGGCCGCCGGCAACGCCGACGCGGTGGCCGAATTCCTCGCCGCGCACCCGCACGTCGCCGCCGTGCACGCGCTCGGGCACCAGCCCGAGGGCAGCGCGGCACGCCGCGTCTACGACGCGCAGTGCTCCGGCCCCGGCTCCACCTTCAGCATCGAGCTGACCGGCGGCCAGCCGGAGGCCTTCCGCATGCTCAACGCGCTGCGCGTGTTCAAGCTGGCGGTCAGCCTGGGCGGCACGGAGTCGCTCGCCAGCCACCCGGCCTCCACCACCCATTCCGGCGTGCCGGCCGAGGTGCGGGCGCGGATCGGCGTGACCGACGGGCTGATCCGCCTCAGCATCGGCATCGAGCACCCGGACGACCTGATCGCCGACCTCGCCCAGGCGCTGGCGACGCTGGACTGACACGGCCGGCGGGATCGCCCGCCCGACGGATCGGGGCCCCGAAGGGGACCCCGGGCCGGCCAACGGGCACCGCCGTGATACGATGCCGGCGTGCGGGAAGGAGCGGCCGCCTTGTTCATGCGCGACGGCGTGCGTTTCGAGGGCCTCCGCGTCGCGACGATCGAGGATGGCGGCATCCCGATCGAGCTGATCCGGACCGCGCTGAGCGACGCGGAGATCTGGGACCGCGCCCGCGGCGGCCGGCAGGCCCCGCTCTACGCCGCCGGGCGGGACGCCGGACGGGCCGAGGGGCGGGCCGACGGGCAGGAGTGACGCGGACGCCGCGCTACAGCAGCTTCTCGATGGCGCCGGCCAGCGCCTCGGGCTTGTCGGCGGGCGCGTAGCGGCGCACCGGCGCGCCCAGGCGGTCCACCAGGAACTTCGTGAAGTTCCACTTGATCGCCTCGGTGCCGAACACGCCGCGCCGCGCATGCCGCAGGAAGACGAAGAGCGGGTGCGCGTCCGGCCCGTTCACCTCCACCTTGGCGAAGATCGGGAAGGTGATGTGGTAGCGCGTCTCGCAGAATTGCGCGATCTCGCCCGCCTCGCCCGGCTCCTGCCGGCCGAACTGGTTGCAGGGAAAGCCCAGCACCGCGAAGCCGCGGTCGCGGTAGCGCTCGTGCAGCGCCTCCAGCCCCGCGTATTGCGGCGTGAAGCCGCACTTGCTGGCCGTGTTGACGATCAGCAGCACCCTGCCGCGATACTCGTCGAGGCCGATCTCGCGACCATCCAGGAGGCGGGCGGAGAAATCGTGGACGCTCGGCATGGTCGGCAACGCACCTTTCCCGCTGGGGCGCCGGCGTCGCCCGCATCCGCGCGGCCGGGCCGCGCGGCGCACGGACCCGGCCTGTGCCGGGCCCGACGCGCCGGGAGCCCGACGTGACGACGCGTCAGGAGGCGGCGGGCGCCACCGGCGTGCCGCCATGCGTCAGCACGCCCGGCGCCGAGAGCGCCTCCTGCAGCTTCTGCTCCTTCTCCGGCGAGAGCGAGGTGCGCAGCACCCGGCCATGCACGCCCTGAAGCTCGGCCAGCACCTTCTCCGGCTGCACCTTGCGCAGCAGCACGAACAGGGCGGAGCTGTTCGGCGCGATGGTGCTGCCGAGCTCCTTGATGAACTTGTCGTCGATGCCGTAGTCGGCGAGCGAGCCCGAGAGCGCGCCCATGCCGGCGCCCAGCGCGCCGCCCACCGCCATGCCGGCGAGCGGGTTGAGGAACAGCAGCCCCACCAGCCCGCCCCACAGCATGCCGGACATGCCGCCCGAGGTCGCGCCGATCGTGGTCAGGTTGATGCTCTGCTTGAGGTGCACCACCCCCGCCGCGTCGCGCACCACCACGACCGCGTCCTCGAGGTCGATCAGGTACTCCTTGCGCATCTCGGTGAGCTTGAGCAGGACGCTGTCGGCTTCGGTCGGGCTGTCGAAGGCGACCGCGATCAGGTCTGACATGGGTCTCTTCCCTTGCATTGCACGGTCCGACCGCCGGCCTCCCCGCCAGCCGGACGGATGGCGTGGCCGGGGCGACGCCGGTCAGCGTGCTTATTACGCGCCGCCGCGGAGGATGTCAGCAGCCGGCCGGACGCCCGGCGCCGGCGCCTCAGTCGGCCACCTCGTAGCCCTCCCCCGCCACCGCCGCCGCCACCGCCGCGCGCGGCAGCGTCGTCTCCGCCCGGACCTTGCCGGCGGCAAGGTCCACCGTCACGGCGGCGCCCGGGTCGCGCTCGCGGATCGCCTGCGTCACGGCCCTGACACAATGCGCGCAGCTCATGCCGCGCACCTCCAGCTCGATCGTCATCGTCATTCCTCCTCTCGGTTCCACGCCGCGCCGCGGCGCGGCCGCCCCGGTTCGGTCAACCCCCGGCACCGTCGCCCCAATTCTGTCATCCCGGTTCTGTCGCGCCGGTTCGATCACGCCGGTTCGATCGTCCCGTTTCGCTCGCCCGATGCGCGGTCCGGCCCCGCCCGGGGTCACGTGCCGCAGCAGTCCGGCGGCGCGGGGGCCTCGCCCGGCATCCGCCCGGTCTCCAGCTCGTCCAGGATCGGGCAGTCCGGCCGGCCGTCGCCGTGGCAGTGCGCGGCGAGGTGGCGCAGGCTGCGCGCCATCGCCTGCAGCGCCGCCGCCTTCTCCTCCAGCGCCGCCACGTGGTCGAGCGCCAGCCGCTTCACCTCGGCCGAGGCGCGGCGCCGGTCGCGCCACAGCGCCAGCAGGCGGCGCACGTCCTCCATCGGAAAGCCCAGCTCGCGCGCATGGCGGATGAAGCGCAGCACGGCGATCTCGGGCTCGGCATAGACGCGGTAGCCGTTCTCCAGCCGCCGCGGATGCAGCAGCCCGATCGACTCGTAGTGGCGCACCATCTTGGCCGACACGCCCGCGCGTCCCGCCGCCTCGCCGATGTTCATGCCCCGCCCTCCTCCGTCGCCCCGGGCGCCGGCCCCGGGCCTGCCGCCGCCGGAGCCGCCGGCCGCCAGCGCGCCAGCAGCAGCGCGTTGCCCAGCACCGAGACCGAGGAGAGCGCCATCGCCGCCCCCGCCAGCACCGGAGAGAGCAGCCCGAACGCCGCCAGCGGCACGCCGACCAGGTTGTAGGCGAAGGCCCAGCCGAGATTCTGCCGGATCTTGCCCCAGGTCCGGCGCGAGACGTCGAGCGCCGCCGGCACCAGCGCCGGGTCGCCGCGCAGCAGCGTCACCGCCGCCGCCTGCATGGCGATGTCGGTCCCCGTGCCCATGGCGATGCCGAGATCCGCCGCCGCCAGCGCCGGCGCGTCGTTGACGCCGTCGCCCACCATCGCCACGCGCAGGCCCTGCGCCCGCCATGCCGTCAGCCGCGCCGCCTTGTCGGCCGGCAGCAGCGGCGCCGCCACCTCGTCGATGCCCAGCGCGGCCGCCACCGCCCCCGCCGCCGCCGCGCCGTCGCCCGACAGCATGGCGGTGCGCAGGCCGAGCCGGTGCAGCCCCTCGACCGCCGCCCGCGCCCCCGGCCGCGGCGCGTCCTCGAAGGCGAACAGCGCCAGCACGCGATGCGTCGCCGGCTCGATCAGCCAGGCCAGCGTGCGCCCCTTCGCATCCTCCTCCGCCGCCGCCCCGGCCAGTACGCCGGCCTCGGCGCCGCTCTCGGCCAGCAGGCGCGGGCTGCCGAGGGCGAGACGGCGCCCCGCCACGACTCCCTGCACGCCGCGCCCCGGCAGCGCCGTGAAATCCTCCGCCGCCGGAAAGGCCGATGGCGCCGCAGCCCCGCGCGCCTCGCCCGGTCCCTCCCGCCCAGCCTCCGGCGGCGCCTCCCGCGCCGCCGCCAGCACGGCCCGCGCCAGCGGGTGCTCGCTGCCGGCCTGCAGGCTCGCCGCCAGACGCAGCGCCTCCGCCCGGCCCACGCCCTCGGCCACATGCAGCGCGGCGAGGCGCGGCCGCCCCTCCGTCAGCGTCCCGGTCTTGTCGAACGCCACCAGCCCGATCCCCTGCGCCCGCTCGATCGCCTCGGCGTCGCGCAGCAGGATGCCGGCCCGCGCCGCCGCCCCGGTGCCGGCCATGATCGCGGCCGGCGTGGCGAGCCCGAGCGCGCAGGGGCAGGCGATCACCAGCACCGCCACCGCGTGCAGCACCGCCGCCTCCACTACCGCGCCCGCCAGCAGCCAGCCCGCCAGGGTGACGAGCGCGATCCCCACCACCACCGGCACGAACACCGCGCTCACCCGGTCCACCAGCTTCTGCACCGGCGCGCGGCTCGCCTGCGCCGCCTCCACCAGCGCCGCGACGCGCGCCAGCGCCGTCTCGCGCCCCACCGCCGTCGCCTCGATCACCAGCCGCCCGTCCAGCGCCACCGTGCCGGTGGCGACGTGCCCGCCCGGCTCCCGGTCCACGGCGCGGCTCTCGCCGGTCAGCGCGCTCTCGTCCACCCCGGCGCGGCCTTCCACCACGGTGCCGTCCACCGGGATGCGCTCGCCCGGGCGCACCACCACGCGGTCGCCCCGCCGCAGCAGCGCCGCCGGCACCTCCACCTCGGCGCCCCCCTCGATCCGCCGCGCCGTGCGCGGGCGCAGCGCCAGCAGGGCGTGGATCGCCGCCCCCGTGGCCCGCTTCGCCCGCGCCTCCAGGAAGCGGCCGACCAGCACGAAGGCGATCACCACCGCGCTCGCCTCGAAGTACAGATGGTGCGCGTGGCCGACCCCGTGCCGCAGCAGCAGCACGGTGGAGAGCGCCCAGGCCGCCGTGCTGCCGATCGCCACCAGCAGGTCCATGTTCCCGGTGCCCGCCCGCAACGCCGCCCAGCCGGCGCGGTAGAAGCGCGCGCCCAGCCAGAACTGCACCGGCGTCGCCAGCACGAACTGTACCCACGGGTGCGGCATCCAGTCCCGCCCGAACGCCATGCCGAGCATGCCCACGAGGAACGGCGCCGCCAGCAGCAGCGCCAGCACCATGTCGCGCCCTTCGCGACCCAGGCCCCAGCCGGTTCCCCAGCCCTCCGCCCGGCCCGCCGCCGGCGCCTCGGCCTCGTCCAGCCCGCGCACCGAATAGCCGGCCCGCTCCACCGCCGCCGCCAGGGTTTCGACCGCCGTGCCCGCCACCACGCGCAGGTGCGCCCGCTCCGTGGCGAGGTTCACCGACGCCTCCAGCACCCCCGGCACCCGGCGCAGCGCCCGCTCCACCCGCCCGACGCAGCTCGCGCAGGTCATGCCGCCGATGGCGAGGTCGAGCGTCTCCTCCGGCACGCCGTACCCGGCCTTCTCCACCGCCCGCACCAGGTCCGGCAGCGCGGCGGTGCCGCTCACCTCGGCGCGCTCGCTGGCGAGGTTCACGCTGGCGCCGGTGACGCCCGGCACCTTCCCGAGCGCCCGGCCGACCCGGCCGGCGCAGCTCGCGCAGGTCATGCCGGCGATCGGCAGGGAAAGGGCTTCGGTGGCGAGCGGGGCTTCGGGCATGGCGTGGGACCTCTGCCCGCCCATGTGGGGGTTCCCATCATGGGAAGGTCAAGGGGAGTGGGTGTTCCATCCACACCGCGCGGGCAACGGGGCGCCGCCCCGTCACCGTCCCCGTTCAGCCGTAAACCGTCCCCTGGCGCGGCGTTCCCGGCGATCCGCGCTACGCCCCGCGCACCCGCAGCCGGTAGAGCCGCGTCGGCCATTCCAGCCGCGATTCCCCGCCATTCAGCATCGGCGTCCAGCCGAGCTGGGCGATGGGCAGCCAGAGCCAGCCATCCAGCGTCAGCCAGGGCGCGTCGGCCCAGCGCAGGCGCGGATCGACGAAGATCGTCTCCATGCGCCCCTCGGGCGAGACGCGCCGGATGGAGCGGTCGTTGACGGCATTGAGGTAGAGGTTGCCGTCGGCGTCGATCGCCGAGCCGCTCAGCGCCGGGGTGTCGACCCAGGGCCGGAGCTGCTCGGCGAGCTGCCCGGGCTCGACGGCGGGATCGGTGAGGTAGCGGGTCTCGATCCGCGCCATGCCGCCGTTGAGCGGCTGGATGTAGAACCAGCGCCCGTCCGGCGAGACCTCCAGCTGGTTGGCGTTGGTGCCGAAGGGCGCGCCGCTGGCGGTGCGGACCACCCGGCCGTCGATCTGCACCGTGCGCTGCGGGTCCATCACCAGCAGCGGGTGGCGCACCAGCAGCCGCCGCAGCCGGCCGCTGGCCAGGTCCAGCATCACGATCGAGCCGACCCCGCTCTCCGACACGTAGGCGTGGCCGCCATGGAAGCGGATGTCGTTGGGCGCGGCGCGCGGGTCGTCCAGCACCTGGTCGAGGGAATGCACCGCCTTGGCCTCGCCGCTGGCGATGTCGAACACCACGAGCTTGGAGCCGCCGGGCAGGCGCTGGCCGCCGAGCGGGGCGCCGGAATCGACGACCCACAGCTCGTCGCCCGCCGGGTTCACGCGCACGGCGTTGACGCTGACCAGCGCCTTGGCCGGGTCGCCGCCGGGCGCCCAGCGGTTCCAGCCATTGCCGGGGAAGGGACGCAGAGCGCCGTCGCGGCCGACCTCGCCGGCGCCGGCGGCCGGGCCGATCCAGTTGGGCAGGGCGACGAAGATCCGGCCCTGCGGCGTGAGCGTGACGCCGTTCCAGAGGATGTTGTCGCTGTGCGCCATCTCCTCCAGCGGACCGGGCAGCCGGCCCGGCTGCTGCGCCATCGCGCGGCCGCCGAGGCCCGGTGCCGCGCCACCCGCGAGGCCGCCCAGCAGCCCGCCCAGAATCAGCCCGCGCCTGTCGGGTCCCGTCATGTCCTTTCTCCTCCCGTCCCGTCCGGCCGCGGCCGTGGGGTTCGGCGCGCATCCTGCCGGCTCCGGCGCGGCGAGACGAGCCCGCAGGGGCGGACGGACCGGCCATGGCGGGGGCGCGAACCCATGGGTGCCGCGCCCGGGCGCCGCGACGGGCCGGGCGGGCCTGCCGGCCCGGGGCGATGCGGGGGAGCATGGCCGCACGGGGTCGGCTGGGCGCGCCCGGTCCCTGCCCGTGGCGCCACGCCGGCCGCCTCTCCCACTTCCCCGCGCGCGGCGCGCGCCCCATCCTGCCGCCATGCCAAGCCGCCCCAGCCCCCGCCCCCACGCCTGATGGACGAGCTCGCCGGCCTCGACCTCAACCTGCTGCGCGTCTTCGACGCGGTGGCGCGCGAGCGGCACGTCACCCGCGCCGCCGAGCGGCTGCACCTCTCCCAGCCCGCCGTCTCCAACGCCCTCGCCCGACTGCGCCAGATCCTCGGCGACGAGCTGTTCCTGCGCCGCCCCGGCGGGGTGGAACCCACCGCCCTCGCCCGCAGCCTGGCCGGCCCGGTGGCCGAGGCGCTGGACCGGCTCTCCCAGGCGCTGGCCATCCACGCCCCGTTCGACCCGGCCGCGAGCCGCCGCGTCTTCACCGTGGCGATGAGCGAGTACGCCGAGGCGGTGCTGGCGCCGCCGCTGATCGCCCGCCTCGCCCGCGAGGCGCCCGGCTGCCTGCTGACCCTGCGCCACGCCGACCGCACCAACTACGAGGTGCTGCTCGCCGCCGACCGCGCCGAGATGGCCGTCGCCGTGATCCTGGAGGAGCCGCCCGCCCTCTACACGCGGCTGCACCTGCTGCCCGAGGCGTTCTGCACCCTGATGCGCCCCGGCCACCCGCTCGCCGCCGCGCCGCTGACTCTGGACGGCTTCCTCTCCGTCCCGCACCTGCTGCACTCGCCCAACGGCTCGCGCGAGGGCGCGCTGGACGAGGCGCTGGCGGCCGAGGGCCGGGCGCGCCGCCTCGGGGCGGTGGTCGCGCATTTCTGCGCCGTGCCGGAGATCCTGCTCGGCACGGACATGCTCATCTCCGTCTCGGGCCGGCTGGCGACGCGCCTCGCCGCCGCCTACGGGCTGGTCATGCGGCCCGTGCCGCTGCCGATCGTCCACACCCGCCAGTCGCTGGTGTTCCACCGCCGCTTCGAGAGCGATGCCGGCCATGCCTGGCTGCGCCGGCTGATCCTGGCGGTGGCGCGGGAGGTGGGCACGGAGACGCCAGGCCCGGAAGCCGGGTGAGCGGGCCGCCCGCCGCCCGGCCCCCGGCCCGACCTGCGGCTCCATCCCCGGAATGCCGCCCAGCCCCTTGTTCCGTCGCCATTTCCAGGCGCCCCGGGCGTTTCCCCCCGGCCCCGAACGCCGCTAGTCTCGCCCGATGAATCGCGCCGATGCCGCCCGCGCACGCAGCCGCGAGGCGACCGGCCGCAGCAGATCCCGCAAGACCGCCCCCGCCGCGCGCCGCGCCGGTGCCGCGCCGCCGCCACGCCCCGCCGGCCGGCCGCCGCGGCACTGGTCGCTGCGCCTGCTCGGCCTGCTGGTCGTCATCGGCATCTGGGGCATGGTGGCGCTCGCCGTCGTGCTGCTCTGGTTCGCGCACGACCTGCCGCGCCCCGAGGCGGCGCTGGCCGCGACGCGCCGCCCCTCGGTCACGCTGCTCGCCGCCGACGGCCGGATGCTCGCCACCTTCGGCGACCTCTACGGCGACCCGGTGCATCTGCGCGACCTGCCGCCCTACGTGCCCGCCGCGCTGCTCTCGGTGGAGGACCGTCGCTTCCGCGCGCATCCGGGCGTGGACCCGATCGGGCTGCTGCGCGCCGCCTGGGCGAATTTCCGCGCCGGCCGCGTCGTGCAGGGCGGCTCCACCCTCACCCAGCAGCTCGCCAAGAACCTGTTCCTCAGCCCCGAGCGCAACCTGCGCCGCAAGGTGCAGGAGGCGATCCTGGCGCTCTGGCTGGAATGGCGCTTCAGCAAGGACGAGCTGTTGGAGATCTACCTCAACCGCGTCTATCTCGGCGCCGGCGCCTACGGGGTGGACGCGGCGGCGCGGCTCTACTTCGGCGTGCCGGCGCGCCGGCTCTCGCTGTGGCAGGCGGCGATGCTGGCCGGGCTGCCCAAGGCCCCCTCGCGCCTCAACCCGCGCGCCTCGCCGGACGCGGCGCTCGACCGCACCTTCACCGTGCTCCAGGCCATGGTGGCGAACGGCGCCCTCACCGCGCGCCAGGCCGCCGACGAGTCCGACCGCATCCGCCTGCCGCCGCCGCCGAGCCGCGAGGCCGGCTGGTTCGCCGACTGGGTGCAGGAGGACCTGCCGGAGCTCACCGCCGCCGGCCGCCTGCCGGGCGACGCCGACCTCGTGCTGCGCACCACGCTCGACAGCCGCCTCCAGGCGGCGGTGGAATCCCGCCTCGCCACGCTGCTCGCCGGCCCGGGCGCGCGGGCCGGGGTGACGCAGGGTGCCGTGGTGGCGATCGACGCCGGCTCGGGCGCGGTGCGCGCCATGGCGGGCGGGCGCGACTACCGCAGCTCGCCCTTCAACCGCGCCACCGAGGCGCTGCGCCAGCCCGGCTCCGCCTTCAAGCCCTTCGCCTACCTCGCGGCGCTGGAGCACGGGCAGCGGCCCGATTCCACCGTGGCGGACACGCCGCTGACCATCGGCAACTGGTCCCCCGGCAACGGCGCCTGGCGCGCGCGCGGCGAGGTGACGCTGGAGGACGCGCTGGCCTACAGCGTCAACACCGCCGCCGTGCGGGTGATGAACGATGCCGGCGGCTGGCGCGCGGCGACCGCGGCGGCGGGCCGGCTCGGCCTCTCCGGCCGCTGGCCGCGCGACGCCTCGCTGGCCCTCGGCACGGGCGAGGTGACGCCGCTGGCGCTGACCGCCGCCTACGCCGCCTTCGCCAATGGCGGCATGCGGGTGACGCCCTACGGCCTCGCCGAGGCACGGATCGGCGGACAGGGCGGGGGCCAGGGCGGCAGCCGCGCCGTCGCGCTGCCGCACGCCATGCCGGAGCGCGCCGTCGCGCCCGAGCACGCCGGCGCCATGCGGCGGATGCTGGAGGCGGTGGTGGCGCGCGGCACCGGCCGCGCCGCGGCGCTGCCCGGCGGCCAGCTCTTCGGCCGGCCGGTCGGCGGCAAGACCGGCACGACGCAGGAGTTCCGCGATGCCTGGTTCGTCGGCTTCATCGACGGGGCCGGCAGCGCCGACCCGCTGGTGCTCGGCGTCTGGCTCGGCAACGACGACGCGACGCCGATGGACGGGGTGGCCGGCGGCACCCTGCCGGCACGGCTGTTCCGCGAGATCCTGGAAGCGGCCGGCCCGGGGCGGCGCTGATCCCGTCCCCGGCCCTGCACCGCCCCCGGCCCTGCACCGTGCCCGGCCGGCCCCCGCCCCGGGCCGGGGCGGCGGGCCAGCCGCGGCCTCCTCGCGGCGCGGCGCGCGGCCATGCCCCGGGCGGGCAGGCCCGGAGTGCCCATCACGTGGAACCCGGATGCCTTCCGGACGATGGATGACCGCCCCGCTGGCCACGACCTGGGCTTGCCGCAGAAACCGGCCTAGTCTTGCCGACAGCGGAACCAATTCGCCGGCCTCCGGCGAGGGGCGACGTCGGCGCGGGCTGTCCGCGCCAGGGCGGGAGCGGGAACAGGCAGGCCATGACCAGACCGGCAAGCCAGGAAGCCGAGCCGCATGCGGCCCGCATGCGGTTGGTCGCCAGCCTGGCCCCGCCCGTGCAGCACGGCCTGAACAACCTGCTGATGGTGGTCTACGCCAACCTCGACGCGCTGGGCCGCAGCATCCCGGAGGGAACGTCGCGCCGGCAGCTCGAACGCATCGAGATGGCGGCCAGGCGGCTCGAGAGCCTGACGCGCGCCATCCTCTCCGTCTCCCGGCGCGGTGTCCCGGACATGGTGTCGATGGCGCCGGACGGCGTGCTGAACGGGCTTTCGCCGCTGCTGGAGCTGACTCTCTCCACGCGCCTGGAACTCGCCACCTCGCCCTGCCCGCCGGTCCGGCTGGACCGGGCGGCGCTGGAATACGCGCTGCTGACCCTGGCGCAGGAGGCGGCGGCGCGGCTCCCGCGGCAGGGCCGGCTGTCGCTGGTCCTCCGCAACCTGCCCGAGGAGCACGCGGTCGAGCTGTGCGTGACCGAGCTCGGCCAGCCGGACGAGGGAGAGGCCGCCCCGCGCGCTCCCTCGGTGGTGGCGGCGCTGCGGGCCCTGGCGCTGGAGGGCGATGGCAGCCTGACGGTCGAGGACGGCCCGGCCGGCCGGCTGCGGCTGCGGCTGCCCCACGCGCCGGCCTGAGCCGCCGGTGAGCGGCGGCCGGCCCGCGCGCGTCATGCCGCCCCGCCGCCGCCTCCCGACGCGCCGCGCGGCGCTGCCGATCCTTCCCTTCCTGCTCTCCGGCCTCCTCGCGCCCGCCGGCAACGCCCGGGCACAGCCGGCGCCGATCCGGGTCGGCTCCAAGAACTTCACCGAGCAATTCGTGGTCGCCGAGATCTACGCGCAGGCGCTGGAGGCGGCGGGGGCGCGGGTGGAGCGCCGGCTGAACCTCGGCGGCACGCTGATCGCCCAGCGCGCGCTGGAATCGGGGCAGATCGACCTCTATCCCGAATACACCGGCACGGCGCTGACGGTGGTGCTGCGGCGCCCGGTGGAGCCGGGCGCGGGCGCCGACCGCCCCGCCCTGCTGCGCCGCCTGCGCGAATTCTACGAGCGGCAATTCGGCGCCACCTGGCTCGATCCCTCGGGCATCGACAACGGCAACGTGCTGCTGGTGCGGCCGGCGCTGGCGCAACGCCTCGGGCTGCGGACGCTCTCCGACCTCGCCGCCGTCTCCGCCGGCCTCACCCTCGCCGCCGGCAACGAGTTCGCCGACCGCGCCGACGGGCTGCCCGGCCTCGAACGGGTCTACGGCATGCGCTTCGCGTACTTCCGGCAATTCGCGGCGCTCGGGCTGCGCTACGCGGCGCTGCGGCACGGGCAGGCGGACGTGGTGAACGGCTACGCCACCGACTGGCAGATCGCCGCCGACGGGCTGCTCGCGCTGGAGGACGACCGCCACCTGTTCCCGCCCTACGACCTCGCCCCCGTGGTGCGCCTCGACGCGCTGGCGCGCTTCCCGCCGCTGCGCGGCCGCCTCGACGCGGTGAACGCCCGGCTCGACACGGCGGGCATGCGCGCGCTGAACCGTGCCGTGGAGTACGACGGCGACGAGCCGGCCGACGTCGCGCGGCGCTTCCTGCGCGAGCAGGGCCTCACGCGGGAGCGCGGGAATTGAGATGGACGGCGCGGCATCTCGACACGATCGGCTACGCGCTGCTCGACCACGTGCTGCTGGTGCTGGCGGCGATCGCCGCGGCGGCGCTGCTGGCGCTGCCGCTCGGGCTGCTGGTGGCGCACCGGCCGCTGCTGCGCGCCGCCATGCTCGGCGGCGCCGGCGTGCTGTACAGCATCCCCACCCTCGCCCTGTTCGCGCTGCTGCTGCCGGTGCTCGGGCTCGGCTTCGTGCCGGTGGTGGTCGGGCTCGCCAGCTACGCGCTGCCGGTGCTGCTGCGCGCCCTGCTCGCCGGGCTCGACTCCGTGCCGGCGCCGGTGCGCGAGGCGGCGGACGGCATGGGGCTGCGGCCGGGGCAGCGGCTGCGGCAGGTGGAATTGCCGCTCGCCCTGCCGGTGCTGATCGGCGGGCTGCGCGTCGCCGCGGTGACGCTGATCTCGGCCGCGACGGTCGGCGCCTACGTCAACGCGGGCGGGCTCGGCACGCTGATCCTGACCGGGCTCGACCAGGACCACACCGAGAAGATCCTGGTCGGCGCCGCGCTGGTCTCGCTGCTGGCGCTGGCCGCCGATCGCGGCCTGCGCGCGCTGGAGCGGCGGCTCGGCGACCGCGCCGGGCTGCGGGCGGCGCCGTGAGGCCGGCCCGTGCCGCCCTCGCCCCGGCCTCGCCGGCCGGGCCGCATCGCCGACGCGGATCGGCGGCCATGCGGGACGGCGTGGGACGCGCGGCGGCGGCGCGATGAGCACGCTCGCCGCCCTGCCCGGCTGGGTCCTCGACCACCACGCCGCCGTGCTGCTGGCGCTGGGCGAGCACGTGCAACTCTCGCTCGCCGCGCTGCTGGCCGGCGGCGGCGCGGCGGTGCTGCTCGGCCTGCTCGGCGCGGGCAGGCCGCGGCTGGCCGAGGCCACCATCACCCTGGCGGGCGTGCTGCGCACCCTGCCCAGCCTCGCCGTGCTGGCGGCGCTGCTGCCGCTGCTCGGCGTCGGCTTCGCGCCTTCCTTCGTGGCGCTGTCGATCCTGGCGGTGCCGCCGGTGCTGGTGGGCCTCGTCACCGGGCTGCGACTCGCCGACCCGGCCGCGCTGGACGCCGCCGCCGGCATGGGGATGACGCGCACGCAGCGCCTGTTCCGCGTCTCGCTGCCGCTCGCGGCGCCGCTGCTGCTGGAGGGGTTCCGCACGGCCTCGGTGCAGGTGGTCTCGGGGGCTGCGCTCGCCTCCTTCATCGGCGGCGGCGGCCTCGGCGACCTGGTGACGGCGGGAGTCGCGCTGCTCGACCTGCCGCGCCTGCTCACCGGCGCCATCGCCATCGCGCTGCTGGCGCTGCTGGCCGATCTCGGCCTCGGCCTGCTGGCGCGCCGGGTGGCGCCATGAACGCGGCCGCGACGCCGATGATCGAGACGGAACGCCTCGGCAAGACCTGGCCCGGCGCCACGCGGCCGGCGGTGGACGGGGTGAGCCTGCGCGTGGCGCGCGGCACGTGCTGCGCGCTGATCGGCCCCTCCGGCTGCGGCAAGACCACGCTGCTGCGCATGCTGAACCGGCTGGTGGAACCGGACACCGGCGCGATCCGCCTCGACGGCGCCGACGCGCTGCGCGCCGACCCGGTGCGGCTGCGTCGGGGCATCGGCTACGTGATCCAGAACGTCGGCCTGTTCCCGCACCGGGACGTCGCCGCCAACATCGCCACCGTGCCGCGCCTGCTGGGCTGGAAGCGCGCGCGCATCGAGGCGCGCGTGGACGCGGTGCTGTCGCTGGTCGGGCTCGACCCCGCCGAGTACCGCCACCGCAACCCGCGCCAGCTTTCCGGCGGCCAGGCGCAGCGCGTCGGCGTCGCCCGCGCCCTCGCCGCCGACCCGCCCGTGCTGCTGATGGACGAGCCCTTCGGCGCCGTCGATCCGCTGCAACGGGCGCGCCTGCAGGTCGAGCTGCTGCGGCTGCTGCGCGAGCTGGGCAAGACCGTGGTGATCGTGACGCACGACGTGGAGGAGGCGGTGCTGCTCGGCGACAGCGTGGCGGTGATGCGCGACGGCAGGCTGGTGCAGCACGCCCCGCCCGCCGCGCTGCTGGCCGCCCCGGCCGACGACTTCGTGGCCGCCTTCCTCGGCGCCGACCGGCTGCTCAAGCGACTCGCCCTGCTGCCGGCCGAGGCGGCGATCGCCGACCCACCCCCGCCGCCCGACACCCTTTCCCCTGGCACTCATCCTCCTGGCGCCCATCCCTCTGGCGCCCTGCCCATCGGCGCCAGCCTGCGCGACGCGCTGGCCGCGATGCTGGAACGCGACGCGCGCGCGCTGCCGCTCGCCGGCGGCGGCGTGGTGACGCTGGAGTCGCTGTTCGCGGCGGCACGGGCGGCGCCGGCGGCCGGCCCGCCCGACGGCCGGCCGGCGAGCGCGACGCCGGGCATGGCCGGCGGCGCGGCTTTGGATTAAGCCGCTGCGCATGCGACGCGGCCTGCGCCTGATCCCGCTCCTGCTGCTCCTGGCCGCCTGCGCCGCGCCGCCCGGCGGGACGCGCGTGGCGCGGCTGGAGGAGCCGCCGCTTCCCTACCCGCCCTCCGTGCGCGAGCGCATGCTGCGCATCGCCCGGGCGGAATGGGAGGAGTGGGGCCGCGTCACCATCGACCCGCGCCTGCCGCCGCGCGGCGCCGACGACGGCGCCTTCCCGGCGGAGACCGCGCCCGACAATTTCCCGCGCGTGCTCGCCTACTGGCGCGCCGTGCCGGACGACGAGGGCGCCATCGCCCGCAACCGCGGCCTGTACGCGGCGGCGCTGGCCGATCCCGCCGGCCCGCGCCTGCTGTGGCGCGACCCGGCCTGGTCGGCCGCCTTCATCTCCTTCGTGCTGCGCAACGCCGGCGTCGACGCGCGCGAATTCCCCTCGTCGGCCGCGCACAGCTTCTACATCGACGCGCTGATCGCCGATGCCGCGCGCTACCCCGCCGCCGCCCCCTTCGTGCCGCACGCGCCCGGGGAATACGCGCCGCAGGTGGGCGACCTCGTCTGCGGCGACCGTTCGCCGCGCCCGCTGCGCCACTGGACCGAGCGCGCGGCCGAGGCCGGCCGCTTCCGCCCCATGCACTGCGACATCGTGGTCGAGACGCCGCGTACCGCGACGGGAGGCGAGGCGCGGGCGATCGGCGGCAACGTGCGCGACACGGTGGCGCTGACCCGCTTCCCTACCGACGCCGCCGGCCTGCTGCTGCCGCGCCGCGCCGGGGCGGCCCCGTGGCTCGTCGTGTTCGAGAACCGGCTGGGCCGGCTGCCGCCATGGCCCGCCGCGCCGTTGGCGGTGCCCGCCGATCCCCCCTCCCTTCCCCCGACCGAAACCGGATCCCCCCTCTCATGACCGACCTGTTCGCGCCCCTCGCCCTGCGCGGCGTCACGCTGCGCAACCGCATCGGCATCTCGCCGATGTGCATGTACTCCTGCGCCGACGACGGGCTGCCGACCGAGTGGCACCTGATCCATCTCGGCTCGCGTGCCGCCGGCGGCGCCGGGCTGGTGCTGACCGAGGCGACGGCGGTGACGCCGGAAGGTCGAATCTCGCCCTACGACCTCGGCCTGTGGTCGGATTCGCAGGTCGCGGCGCATGCGCGGCTGGCCCGGGCCGTCGCGTGCTGCGGCGCGGTGCCGGGGATGCAGATCTCCCATGCCGGCCGCAAGGCGTCGCGCGTGGCGCCGTGGATGGGCCACCATGCGGCGACTCCCGGCTGGACGCCGCTCAGCCCCAGCGCCGCCGCCTTCGGCGACTACGCCATGCCGGAGGCGATGGACGAGGCCGCGATCGAGGCCACCATCGCCGACTTCGTGGCGACCGCGCGCCGCGCGCTGGAGGCGGGCTACCAGGTGCTGGAGCTGCACGCGGCGCACGGCTACCTGCTGCACCAGTTCCTCTCGCCGCTCAGCAACCGCCGCAACGACCGCTGGGGCGGCGACTTCGAGGGCCGCGCCCGGCTGCCGCTGGAGGTCGTCCGCGCCGTGCGCGCCGCGATCCCGGATTCGGTGCCGCTGCTGGTGCGCGTCTCGCACACCGACTGGGTGGCGGGCGGCTGGGACACGGAGGAGACGGTGGAGCTGTCCCGCCGCCTCAAGGCGCTCGGCGTGGACATGATGGACGTGTCCTCGGGCGGGCTCGACCCGGCGCAGAAGATCCCGGTCGGGCCCGGCTACCAGGTGCCCGGCGCCGCCGCCGTGCGCGCGGGCGCCGCGATCCCCGTCGCGGCGGTCGGGCTGATCACCGAGCCGGCGCAGGCCCAGGCCGTGCTGGCGGAGGGCAGGGCGGACCTGGTGCTGCTCGCCCGCGCCTCGCTGCGCGACGCGTACTGGCCGCTGCACGCGGCGGCGGCACTCGGTCGCACCGAGGCGGTGGCCGCGCCGCCGCAGTACGAGCGGGGCTGGAGCACGCTGGGGAAGATGGGTCTGGCGACGGCGCTGGAGGCGCCGATGCCGCCGCTCGGCTGAGGTTCGACCACCCTTTTCGGGGAAGGCCCTGCCTTCCCCTGACCCCATCCGCCCTCTGGAGAAGGCTCCGCCTTCCCCAGACCCCATCCGCCAGAAGGGCGAGGCCCTCCTGGACCTCTCTTCGTTTGGCCCCGGGTGTCGGAACGGCCGGGGAGTCTTTTCCGAATGGGGTTTCCAAAGGGGCTTCGCCCTTTGGTGGGAGGGGTGCAGGGGAGGGCAACGCCCTCTCCTGCCTCGGGGCGGCGCCCCGATCCCCTCATGCCGGCCGCAACGCCCTCAGCGGCACATCAGCACCGGGATGTCCGCGTTCTCCAGCACGTGCCGCGTCACGCCGCCCAGGATGAGCTGGCGCAGCCGCGAATGGCTGTAGGCCCCCATGGTCAGCAGGTCCGCGCCGAAGTCGCGCGCGGCGCCGAGCAGCCCGGCGCCGACCTCGCGCGTCACCGGCTTGAAGGGGATGATCTCCGCCTCGATCTCGTGCCAGCGCAGATAGGTGCGGATGCCCTCGGCGGTGGGGCCGCGCCGCTGGTAGTCGTCCGAGGCCAGGATGCGCACCGCCTCGGCCTGGTGCAGCCAGGGCAGCGCGGCGGCGACGGCGGCGGCGCTCTCGGCGGTGCCGTTCCAGGCGACGCAGGCGCGCGTGCCCATGCTCCGCGGCGCCTCGCGCGGGGCGATCAGCACCGGCCGGCCGCTGTCGAACAGCACGGCGTGCAGCGCGTCGGAGGAGGAGACGTCCTCGCCCGCCTCCGGGTGCGGCAGCACGGCGAGGTCGTAGAGGCGCGACTGCTGCGCCACCACGTCCTCCTCGCGCCCGGCGATGGATTCGAAGGAGAAGGTCGGGCCGTGCGCCTTGATCGCGGTCTCGGCGGAGTTGGCCAGCGTGATGCCGCCCTCCTCGCCGGTGAAGCGCTCGAACAGCGCGCGCACGCGGCTGGCGCGGTCGCCGCTCT
This sequence comes from Roseomonas acroporae, assembly GCF_023223525.1. Classification (GTDB taxonomy): domain Bacteria; phylum Pseudomonadota; class Alphaproteobacteria; order Acetobacterales; family Acetobacteraceae; genus Roseomonas_E; species Roseomonas_E acroporae. The sequence continues at coordinate 67,143 of NZ_JALPRX010000035.1, forward strand.
CGCGCTCCGTCGCCGCCATCATCTCCTCGATCATCGCGCCCGACAGCCCCTCGCCGGCCAGCGGCGCCACGTCGCGCGCGTCCACGCGCACGTGCAGGCAGTGGACGTGGGCGTTCCAGATGCGCGCCACCATGACGGCGGTGCGCATCGCCGCCTCGCCGGCAGCGGTGCCGGTGAGCGGCAGCAGCACTCGACGATAAGCCATGTCCGCGTCTCCCTGGTGTCCTGTCCGCGTCGTTCGCCCGGAACGGCGCGGGCAGGCGGCCCCCCGAAAGCGAAGGCCGGTATCCCGTTCCCCGTGGCCGAGGGGCCATGGCGGCGGGACGCCGGCGCGTCGCGCGCAGACTAGCACAACGGCGTGAGGGATTTGGCAAGTGCCTTGCGCGCCGCCGGCAGCGGATCCTCCGACGCATCCAGGCGTATCCAATCCGCCATCGGGCCGGGATCGCGCCGCGCGGCGCGTTCGAGCACCGCGACCGTCGCGTCCGAGGCGTCGTTGCGGCGCGCCGTTATGCGGCGGCGCAGCACGTCGAGCGGCGCCTCCAGCCAGAAGCCGACGAAGGGAACGCCGGCCGCGCGCGCGGCCTCGGCGATTCCGGCGCGGTGCGCGGGATCGAGGAACACCGCGTCCGCCACCACCGCGTGCCCCGCCCGCGCCGCCTCGCGCGCGGCGGCGAAGAATTCGGCGTAGACGGCGGCGCTCTCGGCTTCCGCGTAGGCGGTGTCCGGCAGCCTTTCCTCCGGCGCCACGCCCTGGCGGCGCTTGCGGATCTCGTCCGTGCGCAGCAGCAGCGCGCCGGGCGCCGCGCCGAGCGCGGGGGCCAGGGCACGGGCGAGGCGGCTCTTGCCGGTGCCCTGCAGCCCGCCCACCGCGACGACGAGCGCGGGCAGCGGCCGCAGGTACGAATCGGCGGCGTCGAGGTAGCGCAGCGCCGCCGCGCCGTCGCCGCGCGCGCCCTCCACATGCGCGCGCACCATGGCGCGCACGGAAAGCCAGAGCGGCAGCGCCGGCAGCATCCCGGCATCGCCGGTGCGCGCGAGGTAGCGGTTCAGCACCCGGTTCGCCGCCGCGCGGCCGGGCCGGCGCGCCAGGTCCATCAGCAGGAAGGCGAGGTCGTAGCCCGTGTCGATGCGGGCATAGTCCTCGTCGAATTCCAGCGCGTCGAACGGCGTCGGCTTCCCCTGCCAGAGGCAGAGATTGCCGAGATGCAGGTCGCCGTGGCAGCGCCGCACCCGTCCCTTGGCGGCGCGCGCGGCGAGCAGCGGGGCGAGCCGCGCGCAGGCCGCCCGTGCCGCCGCCAGCCAGTCGTCGCAGCGCTGGCCGGGCAGCGCCGCCGCGCGCGCCGCGCGCGCATTGCCGGCGATGACGGCCTGCATCGCGGCGACGACGTCGACGTCGCGCAGCGGCGGCAGCGCCGCGTGCATGGCGGCGACGGCGTCGCCGAGCGCATCGAGCAGCGCCGCGTCGAGCGCGCCGCGCGCGGCCATCGCGTCGAGGAAGTCGCCCGGCGGCACGGGCGCCATGCGCAGCACCCAGTCCAGCGCGCCGTCCGCCGCACCTGCGGGCGGGGCCGCCTCCGCGTCGTCCGGCGGCAGCGGCGCGCCGAGGACGAGCGCCCCGGCCGCGTCGCGGCGCACGGGCACCACGTCGCGGTAGAGGTCCGGCGCGAAGGCGCGGTTGAGCGTCAGCTCGCGGCAGCAGAAGCGGCGGCGCGCCGCGAGCGTGCTGAAGTCGAGGAAGTCGAGCCGCACCGCCTTCTTCAGCTTCAGCGCCGCGTCGCGGCCGACATACACCGCCGAGACGTGCGTCTCGATCGGCGCGCCGCCGGTCAGGCGCGCGAGCAGCGCCGCGACCTCGGCCTGCGAGGGGGGGATTGCCATGGCCGGATTCAGGCCGCGCGGCGGAGGTTGCCGATGCCCGGGCAACCGCCGCTCGGGGGAGAGGCGCTCAGGGGAACAGCACCTCGGTGCGCCAGCCCGCGGCCAGCCGGTGGAATACCTGCCTTTCATGCAACCGGAAGGGCATGTCGCGCCAGAATTCCAGGCGCTGCGGCAGCAGGCGGAAGCCGGACCAGTGCGCCGGGCGCGGCACGGATTCCTCGGGGAAGCGGGCCTCCATCTCGGCGACCGCCGCCTCCAGCTCGGCGCGCGAGGTGAGCGGCCGCGACTGGCGCGAGGCCCAGGCGCCGATGCGCGAGCCGCGCGGGCGCGAGGCGTAGTAGGCATCCGCCTCGTCGGGCGTCACCGCCTCCACCGGCCCCTCGATCCGCACCTGCCGGCGCAGGCTCTTCCAGTGGAAGCAGAGGGCCGCGTTCGGGTTGGCGGCCAGCTCCTCGCCCTTGCGGCTCTCCAGGTTGGTGTAGAAGACGAAGCCGCGCGCATCGAGGCCCTTGAGCAGCACCATCCGCGCCGAGGGCCGCCCCTCGGCATCCACGGTGGCGAGGCACATGGCGTTGGGATCGTTCGGCTCGCCCGCCGCGGCCTCGGCCATCCAGGCCTCGAACAGGGCGAGCGGGTCGCCCGGGGAGGCGGTTGCGGGCGACGCGGGATCGGTGGCGTGGTCCATGTGCAATCTCCGTCCAGTCTCTCGGGCCGGTCGCCGGGATCAATCCCCGGCATCAACCCGCCATCGGCCCCTTGGCATCGGCCCTCCGGCTCCTGCCCCCGGCATCAATTCCTCCGGGGCCATCCTCGGGAACCGGGCGCCGGGGCGCGGCATCGCCGGGCCAGGGCAAAGGACGGGCCGGGGTTCGGCGGCCGCGCGGGACTGCCGCGGCTGCGGCCTTCCTTCCGCGAGGCACCCGGCCGCGCGACCGGGCCCAAGCTCCGCCCCTCACCCTCTTGCCCCTTGCCGGAGCGCAAGCGGTGTGCCACCACGCGATCCCTCTCGCAACGAGCCGGTGGTCAATCCAGCCTATGTCAGAACCCACCCCGCCCGCGATCCCCACCGGTACGCTCATGGCGGGCAAGCGTGGCCTGGTGATGGGCGTCGCCAACGACCGTTCCATCGCCTGGGGCATCGCGCGCGCCTGCGCCGCCCAGGGTGCCGAGGTCGCCTTCACCTACCAGGGCGAGGCGCTGGAGAAGCGCGTCCGCCCGCTGGCCGACGGCATCGGCAGCCGCCACGTCCTGCCCTGCGACGTGACCGACGATGCCAGCGTGGACGCCGCCTTCAGGGTGCTCGAGGACGACTGGGGCGGGCTCGACTTCCTGGTCCACGCCATCGGCTTCGCCGACAAGCAGTACCTGCGCGGCCGCTACCTCGACACGCCGCGCGACGCCTTCCTGCAGGCGCTCGACATCTCCTGCTACTCCTTCGTCTCGGTGGCGCAGCGCGCCGTGCCGCTGATGAAGGCCGGCGGCTCGCTGCTCACCATGAGCTATCTCGGCGCCGAGCGGGTGACGCCGCACTACAACGTCATGGGCGTCGCCAAGGCGGCGCTGGAGGCGAGCGTGCGCTACCTCGCCGCCGACCTCGGCGGCCAGGGCATCCGCGTCAACGCGATCAGCGCCGGGCCGATCAAGACGCTCGCCGCCTCGGGCATCGGCGACTTCCGCTACATCCTGAGGTGGAACCAGCTCAACAGCCCGCTCAAGCGCAACGTCTCCATCGAGGAGGTGGGCGGCGCCGGCCTCTACCTGCTCTCCGACCTCGGCGCCGGCGTCACCGGCGAGGTCCATCACGTGGACAGCGGCTACCACATCGTCGGCATGAAGGCGGTGGACGCGCCGGACATCGCGGTGGCCAAGGACTGAACGGCGCGCGGCCGCCGGGGCGGCCGCGTGCCTCCGGCGGCCATCGGGCCCGTCGCGGCCACGCCGATCCGGCCCCGCCGGCGCCGGGCAGGGTAGGCATGGGTTCGGGCCGGCACGGGTTCGGTTCTGCAACGTGATCTTGCATCGTTGCGCCTGTTGCGGTTGTATCCGCCGCCGGCGGTCGCCCGGCAGCGACGGGCGGCAGGCCGGGCGGTAGCCCCGCGAAGCCTCCCGGCACGCCGATGCGGCGGACCGGCCGTGACAGTTGACGAGGAGCGCCGGCCGTCTGGCCCGGCGGGCCTCGTCACGGGCGGCGGCCCGCCACAAGGCCGAACGGCCGCAGAGGCGCGCGGCGGGCCGCCCGACGGCTCAGCGCCACGGAGGAGACCACGATGTACGCAGGCTCGTACCGTCAAGGCAGCGCCAACGGCCTTCCCGGAGGTGCCCGGGGCAGCGCCACGGCGCTCCGCCTCGTGGGTTCCGAGGCGGCCGACCCCACCCTTGCCGCGATCGAGGCGGAGCTGACCGACGCGTGGCGGCGCTTCCGCGAGGCGGGCGTGCGGGGCGTCTTCGGCGAGATGCTTGCGGCCGAACTGCACGCCTCGTCGCTGGCCGAGGCGCTGGGCGCGCTGTTCGAGGCACGCGGCCTGGATGCCGGCGCGGCGGCGCTGGCGGCGGCCGAGTGCCGCCGCCAGGGCATGCGGGACGCCGGCTGAGCCGACCCGGGTTCCCTGCCCGAACTCCCGGCCCCCTGCCCCGGCCCCTTCCCGGCGATCGCCGCGGCGCGCCGGCACGGCTCAGCGCCAGGCGGGCCGCTCGGGCAGGGACGGCGTGCCGCCCTGGCCGGGCAGCACGATCTGCGGCAGGATCGGCGGCAGGGGCTGGCGCGGCGCGAGGTCGGCCGGCGCCGGCTGGCAGGACGGCCGCAGGATGCCGCAATCCCAGCGCCAGCGATCCGGCTGGCCGCTGAGGCTGCCGCCGCGCTCGAAGCCGCAGACGCATTGCCGGCCGCCGAGGCAGGCGGCGATGCCGTCGCGCAGCGCGTTGCAGACCGGCATGGGCGGCGCGCCCGGCGGATAGGCCTCGCCGCCGATGACCTGCGCCGGCGCCGGCCGCGCCAGGGCGAGGACGGCCAGCGTCGCCAGGGCGAGGTGCAGCAGGAGCTTCAGGGCGCGCATGGCCCGGCAGCCTGGGCGGAATTGGTGCAGGAAGGGTTGACGGCACGGCACCGCCGCCCCGAGGAGTAGCCGCCCAAGGAGTAGCGCATGTCGCACAACAGCTTCGGGCACCTCTTCCGCGTCACCACCTGGGGCGAGAGCCATGGCCCGGCGATCGGCGGGGTGGTGGATGGCTGCCCGCCGCGCCTGCCGCTCGCCGAGGCGGACATCCAGCCCTTCCTGGACCGCCGGCGCCCCGGCGCCTCGAAATTCGTCACGCAGCGGCAGGAGCCGGACCAGGTCCGCATCCTCTCCGGCGTGTTCGAGGGGCTGACCACGGGCACGCCGATCTCGCTGCTGATCGAGAACCAGGACCAGCGCTCGAAGGACTACGGCGAGATCAGGGACCGCTTCCGCCCCGGCCATGCCGACCTCGCCTACGAGCTGAAATACGGCATCCGCGACCATCGCGGCGGCGGCCGCTCCTCGGCGCGCGAGACGGCGATGCGCGTCGCCGCCGGCGCCGTGGCGCGGCGCGTGCTCGGCCCGGGCGTGACGATCCGCGGCGCGCTGGTGGCGATGGGCGGCGACGCGGTGGACCGCGCCGATTGGGACTGGTCGGCGGTGGACGAGAACGCCTTCTTCTGCCCCGACCGCGCCGCCGCCGCCCGCTGGGAGGAGCAATTGCTCGCCCTGCGCAGGAGCGGCTCCTCGGTGGGCGCCGTGATCGAGGTGGTGGCGGAGGGCCTGCCGCCCGGGCTCGGCGCGCCGGTCTACGGCAAGCTCGACGCCGACATCGCCGCCGCGCTGATGAGCATCAACGCCGTGAAGGGCGTCGAGATCGGCGACGGCTTCGCCGCGGCCGCGCTGACCGGCGAGCGGAACGCCGACGAGATGCGCATGCGCGACGGGCGGGTGGAATTCCAGTCCAACCATGCGGGCGGGGTGCTGGGCGGCATCTCCACCGGCCAGCCGGTGGTGGCGCGCTTCGCGGTCAAGCCCACCTCCTCGATCCTGACGCCGCGCGCCTCGGTGGACCGCTTCGGCGAGGAGGTGGAGGTGCTGACCAAGGGCCGGCACGACCCCTGCGTCGGCATCCGCGCCGTGCCGGTGGGCGAGGCGATGCTGGCCTGCGTGCTGGCCGACCACCTGCTGCGCCACCGCGCGCAGAACCCGGACGCGCCGGAGGTGGCGCGGCTGCCGCGCAACTGATCCCGGCGCCCCCCGGCTTCCGCGCCCCCGGCTTCCACACCCCCGGCTTCCACACCCCGGCCCCGCGCGGCCTCGGCGCGCGGCCGCCCCACCAGCCCCGCGCGCGATGCCGGCCCGCACAGATCGGGATTCGCGCGGGCCGGCATCACCTATTCGTGCGCCATCCTTCCGTCGGGTGTCGTGACCTTCCGCACGGCGCCCCTGCCGGCGGCCGCCATGCTGGGCCGGTGGCCGTCATGGCGCCGGGCGGGCAACCCGATCGGTGCTCGGCGGCATCCCCTCCGCGGCCATGCGCCGTTCCCGCCCGGCGGCGGGGACATTGCCAGAGGGGGACATTGCCAGAGGCGGAACGCTGCGCCATGCCGGATGCCCCGCGCTTCAGCAGCCTGCTCGGCGAGATCTACGAGGCCGCACGCGACCCGGCACGCTGGGAGGCGACGCTCACCGCCGCCGCCGACTACATCGGCGCCTCCGGCGGCATGATCGCCTACATCGACCCGCAGGGGCCGGGAAGCTTCCTCGTCCCGGGCCGGCTGCGGGAGGACCTGAGCACGCTCTACCTGCGCCGGCACACGCGCAATCCCTTCAGCGAGGCTCTCGCCCGGATGCCGCCCGGGCAACCCTACCTGGCGAGCGGGCTGGTCGATGCGCGGGCGCTGCGCGGCAGCGCCTTCCATGCCGACATCCTGGCGCCCCAGGGCATCGTCGACGTGGTCTCGTCGGTCTACGCCGACTTCCTGCGGGAAGGGCTGGGCGGCTTCGGCTTCACCCTGACGGAGCGCGGCCGCGACGACGCGGCGGGGGCGCTGGACCGGTTCCGGCGCGTGCTGCCGCATCTCGAACGCGCCCTGGACCTGTCGCGCCGGCTGGGCCGGCAGGCCGCCGCCACGCAATGCGCGGCGGTGCTGGAGGCGCTGCCCGGCGCCGCCTTCGGGCTGGATGCGCGCGGCCGCGTGGCGGTGCTCAACCATCCGGCCGAGGCGCTGCTGCGGGAGGGCGACGGCCTGGCGCTCGACCGCCGCGACGGCCACCGGCTGCTGGCCGCGAGGCCGGCCGAGACGCGGCGGCTCGCGCACGCCATCGCGGCCGCGCTCGTCACGGCCGGCGGCCCGGGGGACGGGCCGGGCGAGGATGCGGGCGGGTATCTGCGCATCACCCGCCCCTCCGGCCGCCCGCCGCTGCTGCTGCTGCTGGCGCCGCTGCCCGCCCCGCCCGAGCGGGCATCGGGGAGCACCCTGCGGGACTGGGCGGGGCCGGTGCGCTGCCTCGCGCTCGCCTTCGATCCCGCGACGCTGCCGGCGCCGCCCGCCGCGCTGCTGGCCGGCGCCTTCGCCCTGACCGGCGCCGAGGCGCGGGTCGCCGTGCTGGTCGGGCTGGGTCTCGGCGTGCCCGAGGCCGCCGCCCGGCTCGGCCTGTCGGCCGGGACGGTGCGCACGCACCTGCACCGCTGCTACGACAAGACCGGCGTGCGCTCGCAGTCGGGCATCGCCCGGCTGGTCACCGCCCTGACGACGCTTCCGGGCGCGGCGCGTCGGTCGTTCTGATCGCCGCCTCGAACGCCGCGCCGAGGAAGGACACGACCCGCCCGGTGGCGTTCATCGCCACCGCGTCGTCGACCACGACGGCCAGCCGCCCCGCCCCGGCATCCGTCGCCGGCAGCGCCGCGGGCGGTGCCCGCCACACCAGGCCCATGTCCCAGCCGTAGCCGGCCTGCGCGTAGCGGTGCAGCTGCGTCCGGGCCCGGTGCTCCGGCGGCATGGCCTGCAGCAGCGCGTCGCAGTCGCCCTCCCGGTCGCGGCTGTCGCGGCCGCCGGCCAGGATCTGCTCCGGCGCCGCCGTCCAGGGGCCGGGCGCGGCCAGGCCTTCCGCCCGCAGCGCCCCGCAGCCCGGATAGAGGGCCGCGTGGGCGGCGAAGCGCGGGCCGTCCGCGCCGAGCTCCGAGGCCGCCAGCCGCTCCAGGGCGGCGAGCAGCGCGGCGCGGCCGCCATCGCCGAGCCCGACCACGGCGACGCGGCGCAGGTCGATGCGCGGATCGCCGCTGAGCGCCTCCAGGATGGCGAGGAGCTGGCGCGCGCCCAGTTCCTGACCCTCCGTGCCCGTGCCGCCGCCGGACGGCGGCGCCACGCCGTCGGCGGAGAGGCGCAGCAGATCCGGTTGCAGCGTCACCCAGCCCATCTGGCCGATCGACCGCGCCAGGTGCTCCGTGCGCCCATCCGGGCCGAGCTGGTCGTGCAGCACGATCACCGCCGGCCTCGGCCCCGCATCGGCGGGCCAGGTCACCAGCAGGGGAACGAGCTGGAAGGTGGAATCGGCGAGGAACAGGCTCAGCATCATCACCTCGCTGCGCTGCTCCCCGACCGGGTCGTCCGCCGGCGCCTCGGCGGCGGGCAGGGCGCCGGGCGCGGCGAGAAGCAGCGGGGCGAGCAGGAGGGCCGCGCGCGGCAGCGAGGCACGGCTTCGGGAAGCGCGCATCGTAGGGTCTCCGTCCCGTGGCAGGTCACGACGCCACCCAGACTTCCACCGTATCGATGCCGGCACGTCCCCCGATCGGAGGAGGCGCTTCCCGCGCCCCGGATCGAGAGAGGCGCTTCCCGCGCCCTGGATCGAGGGAGGCGCTTCCCGCGCCTCGGGAAGCCGTGCCTGCCTCCCGCCGGGCGCCCCGCCTCCTCCCCGCGCCGCCCCGGCGGCCGCACGGGACCGGCATCCGCCCCGGCTTGCCGCCGCCCCCTGCGCGGCAGCGGCCGGGGCCCGCCGCCGGCCGTCGTCAGCGCGGCGTCAGCGTCTCCTCGCCCAGCCCCGTGCCATGGCTCCACACGCCGCGCAGGCGTCCGTCGGGCAGGATGCGGAACACCGCGATGCCGGTGACCGGGGTGCCGTCCTTCTCGCCCGGCGCGTAGAAGGAGGCCGAGAACAGCTCGCCCGTCACCAGCCCGACCCCGCTCACCGTGCTGCCCTGCGGGTTCACCCAGAGCACCCGCCAGACGCCGTCGGGGCCGACCTGGAGCTGCGCCGTGCCGGCATAGCCGTTGCCCTCCGGGTCGGTGCCTTCCACCGCGTAGGTGCCGGCGCGCAGGGCCTGGGCCAGCGCCGGCGACGCCCGGAGCACCGGCAGCAGCAGGAGCACCGGCAGCAGCACAGGCAGCAGCGCCACCGCCAGCCATCCCGTCCGGCCAAGCCGCATCGGCCCACCCTCCGCCATCCGTGCCGCCGCCGTCGCCCGGCCCGCGCGGCGATGCCGCCGGATGGTGCCCGGACCGACCCGTTACGGGCAAGGAATCCCCGCCTTGCCGACCGTTCCGGCACGGCCCATCTTCCGCCGACAGACGTAGGGGAGGCGATCCATGATCCCGCTGCCGGAGCCCAAGCCCGACATCCTCGCCCGGCGCGACGAGATCGTCGCGGCGCTGCGCGCGATCGTCCCCGGCAGCGCCCTGGGGGGCGGCCTCGGCGAGGGGGTCATCAGCGAGCCGCTGCGCCTCAAGCCCTACGAGACGGACGGGCTTTCCGCCTACCGCCAGCCGCCGCTCGCCGTGGTGCTGCCGACCAGCACCGAGCAGGTCGCCGCCATCCTGCGCTACTGCCACCGCAACGGCATCCGCGTGGTGCCGCGCGGCGCCGGCACCAGCCTCTCGGGCGGCGCCCTGCCGCTGGCGGACGCGGTGGTGATCGGGCTGATGCGGATGAACCGCATCCTGGAGATCGACTACGACGACCGGCTCGCCGTGGTGGAGGCGGGCGTCACCAACCTCGGCATCACCAAGGCGGTGGAGGGCGACGGCTTCTTCTACGCCCCCGATCCCTCCTCGCAGCTCGCCTGCATGATCGGCGGCAACGTGATGATGAACTCGGGCGGCGCGCACTGCCTGAAGTACGGCGTCACCGCCAACAACCTGCTCGGCGTGAAGCTCGTCACCATCGAGGGCGAGGTGATCGGGATCGGCGGCAGCCATCTCGACGCCGCCGGCTACGACTGGCTCGGCCTGATCACCGGCTCCGAGGGGCAGCTCGGCATCGTCACCGAGGTGACGGTGCGGCTGCTGCACGCGGCCGAGGGCGCGCGCGCCATGCTGGTGGCGTTCAAGGCGAACGAGATCGCCGGCCAGGCGGTGGACGCGATCATCGCCTCGGGCATCATCCCGGTGGCGCTGGAGTTCATGGACCGCCCGGCGATCCATGCCTGCGAGGCCTTCGCCCATGCCGGCTACCCGCTGGAGGCCGAGGCGATGCTGATCATCGAGGTGGAGGGCTGCGCCGCCGAGCAGGACGCCCGCCTCGGCGAGATCCGCGCCATCTGCGAGCGCTTCGACCCGATCTCGGTGCGCGTCGCGCAGACCGCCGAGGAATCGCTCGCCATCTGGAAGGGCCGCAAGGGCGCCTTCGGCGCGGTGGGCCGCATCAGCCCGGACTACCTGTGCATGGACGGCACCATCCCGACCTCGACGCTGCCCGAGGTGCTGCGCCGCATGGGCGAGATGAGCGACCGTTACGGCCTCAAGGTCGCCAACATCTTCCACGCCGGCGACGGCAACCTGCACCCGCTCATCATGTTCGACGCCAACGACCCGGAGAGCTTCCGGCGCGCCGAGGAATTCGGCGCCGACATCCTGAAGCTCTGCGTCGAGGTCGGCGGCTGCCTGACCGGCGAGCACGGCGTCGGCGTCGAGAAGCGGGACCTGATGGGCGTTCAGTTCGCCCCGCACGAGCTGGACCAGCAGCGCCGCATCAAGTCCGCCTTCGACCCGCAATGGCTGCTCAACCCGGCCAAGGTGTTCCCGCTCGACGGGCTGCCGGAGGCGGCACTCGCCCGCGCGCCCGCCCGCGCCGCGGCGCGGGCCGCCTGAGGGTGCGCCGACCCGGAATGCGCCGAAGCACGGAACGCGCCGCATGACCGACGGCCTCCTCTCGCCGGCCACGGAATCCGAGCTGGCCGGCATCCTGCGCCGCGCCACCGCCGGCGGCGAGCCGCTCGCCATCGAGGGCAACGGCACCAAGCGCGCCCTACTGCGCCCGGTGCAGGCGGCGCGCACGCTGACGGTGCGCCACCTCACCGGCATCACCCTGTACCGGCCGCAGGAGCTGATCCTCTCGGCCCGCGCCGGCACGCCGCTGCCCGAGATCGAGGCGGCGCTGGCCGAGAAGGGCCAGTACCTGATCGCCGAGCCGCCCGACACCACGGCGCTGTTCGAGGCGGAAGCGGCGGAGACGCGGCCGGCCACCATCGGCGGCGTCGTCGCCTGCAACCTCTCCGGCCCGCGCCGCATCAGCGCCGGCGCCATGCGCGACCACGTGATGGGCGTGCGGCTGGTGAACGGCCAGGGCGAGGTGGTGCATTCCGGCGGCCGGGTGCTGAAGAACGTCACCGGGCTCGACCTGTGCAAGCTGCTCACCGGCAGCTACGGCACGCTCGGCGTGCTGACCGAGGTGACGCTGAAGGTGCTGCCGGCGCCGCCGGATTCCGCCACCGTCGCCGTCTCGGTCCGCGACCTCGCCGCCGGGGTGCGCGTGCTCTCGGCCGGGCTCGGCAGCCCGTTCGGGCCGAGCGGCGCCGCGCTGCTGCCTGGCGGCGCGCCGGAGCTCGGGCTGCAGGGCCCGACGGCGCTGCTGCGCCTCGAGGATTTTTCCGACTCCGTCCGCTACCGCGCGGAATCGCTGGCGGCGCGGCTCGGGCGCGAAGGCGACGTGACGCTGCTGGAGGCGGCACGCAGCGTGCCGCTCTGGCGCGCCGTGCGCGACGCGGCGCCGCTCGGCGCGCTGCCGGAGGAGGCGATCTGGCGCGTCTCGGTGCGCCCGAGCGCGGCGCCCGGCGTCGCCGCCTCGCTCTCGCGCGCCTTCGACGCGAAGCTGCTGCTGGACTGGGGCGGCGGGCTGCTCTGGATCGCCGGCCCCGCCGAGGCCGCGACGCACGCGGCGGTGATGGCGGCGGCGCGCGCGGCGGGCGGCACCTGGACGCTGTTCCGTGGCCCGGACGGGCTGCGCGCGTCGAGCGAGGTGCTGCCGCCGGAGCCGGCGCCGCTCGCCGCCATCTCGGCGCGGGTGAAGGCGGCGCTCGATCCGCGCGGCGTGCTCAACCCGGGGCGGATGCACGCCGGCCTGTAGGCCGGCCCGGCGCGGCCGCGCCGCCTCCCCCTGGACCGGCATGGTCCCGGGGCGGGCGGCCGGAGCGGCGCCCCGGCCTCGCCACCCGCCGCGCGGGGCGGCAGCGTGACTTGCGACCGACTCAACGAAAGGCCAGCGGGGAAAGGCAGGCGGGGGATGCAGACCAACTTCACGGCGGAGCAGCTCAAGGACCCCGACACCAGGGTCTCCAACACCATCCTGCGCACCTGCGTGCATTGCGGCTTCTGCACCGCCACCTGCCCCACCTTCGCGCTGCTCGGCGACGAGCTCGACAGCCCGCGCGGGCGCATCTACCTCATCAAGGACATGCTGGAGAGCGGCCGCCCCGCCACGGAGGAGGTGGTGCGGCACGTCGACCGCTGCCTCTCCTGCCTCTCCTGCATGACCACCTGCCCCTCCGGCGTGAACTACATGCACCTGGTGGACCACGCCCGCCGCTACATCGAGGAGACCTACACGCGCCCGCTGCCCGAGCGGGCGCTGCGCTGGGTGCTCGCGCGCGTGCTGCCGCATCCCGGGCGCTTCCGGCTGGCGCTGCGGGCGGCCCGGTTCGGCAAGTCGCTGCGCGGGCTGCTGCCGAGGCGCGGCACCACCGGGCAGCGCCTGCACGCCATGCTCGACCTCGCCCCCGACGCGCTGCCGCCGGAAAGCCCGGCCCAGGCGCCGCAGGTGCACCGGGCGGCCGAGGGACCCTGGGGCGAGCGGCGCGGCCGCGTCGCGCTGCTCACCGGCTGCGCGCAGAAGGTGCTCGCCCCCTCGATCAACGAGGCGACGATCCGGCTGCTGACGCGCATGGGCATCGAGGTGGTGGTGACCGCCGGCCAGGGCTGCTGCGGCGCGCTGACCCACCACATGGGCCAGCACGACCCCGCCATGGCCGCCGCCCGCGCCAACATCGCCGCCTGGAGCGCCGAGATCGAGGGCGAAGGGCTGGACGCGATCGTGGTCAACGCCTCCGGCTGCGGCACCACGGTGAAGGATTACGGCTTCATGTTCCGCGACGAGCCGGCGCCCTGGCGCGACCGCGCCGTGGAGGTCTCGGCCCGCGCCCTCGACATCTCCGAGGTGCTGACCCGCTTCGACTACGCGCCGTCGCGGGAGTCGCCCGGCCTCGTCGTCGCCTACCACGCCGCCTGCTCGCTCCAGCACGGGCAGAAGATCACCGCCGAGCCGAAGGCGCTGCTGCGCACCGCCGGCTTCACGGTGAAGGAGGCGGCGGAATCGCATCTCTGCTGCGGCTCGGCCGGCGTCTACAACATCGTCCAGCCGGAGATCGCGGGGCGGCTGCGCGAGCGCAAGCTGGAGAACATCGCCCGCACCCGCGCCGACCTGATCGCCGCCGGCAACATCGGCTGCCTCACCCAGCTCGCGGGCGGGCTGCCGGTGGTGCACACGGTCGAGCTGCTCGACTGGATGGCGGGCGGGCCGGAACCGCCGGCGGTCGGCGCGGCCAGGGCGCGCCAGGGGGCCGGCGCGGCGGCCTGACGGCGCCGGGCGCTCCCGTGTCCTGCGGGTCGGGCGTCGCACCCGGCCCGCAGGCGCCCCCTCACCCGCCCAGCGCCACCGCCCCCCAGCCCAGCAGCAGCGCCGCCAGGACGCCCGGCCAGAGCAGCCGCCACACCGGGCCGGGCCGCGTGCCCTCGCCCTGCACCGCGCAGACCATCGCGGTGACGGCGAGGCTCATCCCGGCCGTGGCGGCGGTGGTGAACACCTGCACCGTCGGCGCCAGCAGCGCCGGCAGGCCGGCGGCGCGGCCCAGCTCCGCCTGCACCGGCATCAGCGCCGCGTTGCCGCTCACCGCGCTGCCGGTGAGGAAGCCCGCCAGCAGCCCGAGCGGCGCGACCGCGTAGGCCGCGAGCCCGCCCAGCCCCCCGGCCGCCGCATGGGCGAGATTGCCCGCCACGCCGCTGCCCGCCAGCAGCCGCGCCAGCACCACGTAGAGCGCCATCGCCAGCGCCGGCCGCCCGGCCCGGCGCAGTGCCGCCGCCGCCCGCGTCGCCGGCACCCGACGCCACGCCAGCAGCAGCGCCGAGACCACGAACAGCACGGCGGCCACATGCGTCAGCGGCAGCGCCGGCAGGTCCTCCCAGGGGCGCGCCGAGGGCGGCGTCGGCCAGGCGCGCGCCGCGAACAGCGCCGCCACCAGCAGCGCGTAGGGCGAGGCGGCGCGCAGCCGGCCGCGCCACGCGGCGGCATCGGCCGGCGGGTCGAGCCGCCACAGCGCCCAGAGCAGCGGCGGCGCCGTGGCGACGATCCCCGCCAGCTCGTAGGGCAGCACCGCGTGCGACAGGATCAGCAGCGCGCCGACGCAGGCGGCCAGCGCCGCCGGCACCATCGCGTCGCGCATCCCCAGCGGCACGCCGGCGGCCAGGACGAGGCGCAGGAACACCGGCACCAGCAGCAGCAGCCAGGCGGCGCTGAGATGGGCGACCTCGGTGGCCAGCGCCTGCACCGGCAGGTGGCTCAGCGCGGCGGCGACGGCGGTGCCCGGCCCCAGCGCGCCCCAGGGCACCAGCACCTGCGACTGCAGCGCCAGCGCCACCCCCGCCGCGCCGCCGATGCCCATGCGCCGCAGTGTCGCCAGCGCGAACACCGCGCCGACGCCGAAGCCGGTGACGCATTCGAGGAAGGTGCCGGCCAGCAGCGTGCCCGCGTAGAGGCGCAGCGGCGTGGCCGGCAGCCGCTCCGCCTCGCCCGGCCGCGTCACCGCCGCCTGGAACAGCAGCCCGCCCGCCACCACCGCAATCGGCTGCGCCGCGAGCCAGAGGCCACGCATCGCCTCGCGCAGCAGCAGCCCGGCGGCGTCCGCGCCGGGCGGCAGCGCCGCGAGCGCGGCGGGCACGGCGGCGAGGATGGCGACGGCGCAGGCGGGGATGGGGCCGACGCGGCCGGCGGCGAGCAGGCCGACCAGCAGCAGCAGCGGCGCGGCCTGGAGCAGGAGGTTCATGCGGGGGATGTCATCCGTGGAGGGCGGCAGGGCGCGCAAACGCCCTTTCGGGGAAGGCGCCGCCTTCCCCGGACCCCATCCGGCAGGAGGGCGAGACCCTCCTGCACCTCTATTCGTTCGGAGCCCGGGTGTCGAAACCGCCCGGGTGCCTTTCCGAACGGGGTTTCCAAAGGGGCTTCGCCCTTTGGTGGGAGGGGGTGCGGGGGAGGGCGAGGCCCTTCCCCGCCGCGCCCGGCCCTCAGCCCTCCCGCAGCAGCTTCGCGTCGGTCCGCGCCTGCAACGCCTCGAAGGTCAGCCCCGGCACCATCTCGCGCACCACGAAGCCGCGCTCGGTCACGTCCAGCACGGCGAGGTTGGTGTAGACGCGCCGCACCGCCCCCACCGCCGTCAGCGGGTAGGAGCAGCGGCGCACCACGCGGGGCCGGCCGTCCTTGGTGACGTGGTCCATCACCGCCCAGAGCCGCTTCGCCCCCACGGCGAGGTCCATCGCGCCGCCCACCGCCGGCGCCCGCTCGCCCGCCGAGGTGGCCCAGTTCGCGATGTCGCCGTTCTCCGCCACCTCGTAGGCGCCGAGGACGCAGAGATCGAGGTGCCCGCCGCGGATCATCGCGAAGCTGTCGGCGTGATGCACGTAGGAGCCGCCGGTGCGCAGCGTGATGTGCTGCTTGCCGGCGTTGATGAGCCACGGGTTGACGTGCTCCGGGTCGGGCGCCGGCCCCATGCCGAGCACGCCGTTCTCGGAGTGGAAGATCACCTCGCGCTCGGGCGGCACGTAGTCGGCGACCAGCGTCGGCATGCCGATGCCGAGGTTGCAGTACCAGCCCTCCGGTATGTCCTGCGCGACCCGCGCGGCGAGGGCGCGGCGCTCCAGCGGCGCGAAGCCGGCGGGAGCCTCGGTGATGGTGGTGTCGGGCATCCTTGCCTCCCTGCTCAGGCGGCCTGCGCCGCGCCGGCGGCGTAGGGGACGTGGACGACGCGGTTGACGAAGATGCCGGGCGTCACGATCGCGTTCGGGTCGAGCTCGCCCAGCTCCACGAGGTGCTGCGTCTGCACGATGGTCAGGGCCGAGGCCATGGCCATGATCGGGTTGAAGTTGCGCGCGCTGTCGCGGAAGGTGAGGTTGCCCCAGCGGTCGGCCTGCCACGCCTCGACCAGCGCCACGTCGCCGTGCAGGGCCTTCTCCATCACGCAGAGCTTGCCGTCGATCTCCAGCGTCGGCTTGCCCTCGGCCAGCAGCGTGCCGACGGCGGTGGGCGTGTAGAAGGCCGGGATGCCGGCGCCGGCGGCGCGGATGCGCTCGGCCAGCGTGCCCTGCGGCACGATCTCGAGGCCGATCTTCCCCTCGCGGTAGCGGTTCTCGAACGCCTTGGAGGTGCTGGAGCGCGGGAAGGAGCAGATCATCTTCGCCACGCGGCCCAGCTCGATCAGCTTCGACAGGCCGTAGCCGTCCACCGCGCCGGCGTTGTTGGCGACGATGACGAGGTCGCGCGCGCCCTGCTCGATCAGCCCGTCCAACAGCGTATCGGGCTGGCCCACCGCGCCGAAACCGCCCAGCAGGATGGTGGAGCCGTCCCTGACGCCTTCCAGCGCCTCCGCGACCGAGCGGACGATCTTGTTGATCACGCGTTCCTCTCCTGCCAATGCCGATTGGCCGGAGAGTGCCATGGCGCGGCATCGCGCGGAAGCGGCCGCACCGGGCGATCGATCCCGTCGGGAGCGTCCCCGGCGGCGCCGGGTTCAGCCCTGCCCGACGCGCGGGGCGCCGACCCAGCGCGCCACCTCCTGCAGCGACATCGGGCGGCCGAGATGGTAGCCCTGCAGGCCCGGGCAGCCGAGCGACTGGAGGACGCCGAGATCCGCGGCCGTCTCCACGCCTTCCGCCACCACGTCCATGCCGAGCGAGCGGCCGATCTGCAGGATGGCCTGCACCATCACCTGGTCGTTGGTCGAGGTGGCGATGCACGACACGAAGCAGCGGTCGATCTTGATGCGGTCGACCCGCATCTGCCGCAGCGCCGCAAGCGAGGAATAGCCGACCCCGAAATCATCGAGCGCCACCCGCACGCCGGCCGCCGACAGGGCCGCCAGCGGCGCCTTCGCGATCCGCAGGTCGAGCATGGTCTCCTCGGTGATCTCGATCTCCAGCAGCGCCGGCGGCAGTCCGTACGCGGCGAGCGTCTCCAGCACGATATCGTCGATGGCGAGCTGCGACAGCTCGCGCGGCGAGACGTTCATCGCCACCGGCACGTCGTCGAGGCCGAGCTCCCGCAGCGTCCGCAGCATCGTGCAGACCCGCTCCAGGATGTAGCGCAGCAGCGTGTCGGACAGGCCCGAGGCGGCCGCCGTGGCGACGATGTCGGGCGGCGGGATGAGGCCGTGGCGGGGATGCCGCCAGCGCAGCAGCGCCTCGAAGCTCTCCACCGTGCGGCCATCCCCGCGGAAGATCGGCTGGAACCAGACCGTCACCGCGCCCGCTTCCAGCGCGCCGGCGAGGTCGCGCTCGACGTCGCGGCCCCTCTCCAGCGTCTCGTTCAGCGCGGCGTCGAACAGGCAGTAGCGGTTGCGGCCTCTGCTCTTGGCCGCGTAGAGTGCGGCGTCGACCCGGCTCAGCAGCTCCGTGACCTCATGACCGGCATCCGGCCGCGGCGCCGCGGCCCG
>NZ_JALPRX010000036.1 GCF_023223525.1 Roseomonas acroporae
CAGGCCGTGTATGCCGATGCTGACCCCGACGCTGCCGGCCGCGCAGCCGGGGAAGGGAATCGCGATGGCGGCGATCAGCCGGGTCGCCAGTTGGGTGACCGGCCTGGTCAGGCACTCCGGCGCCAGCACCACCGCGAATTCGTCGCCGCCGAGCCGGCCCGCGGCATACCCGTCCGGCAGGGCCTGCCGCAGGCGCCGCGCCACCTCGACCAGCACCCTGTCACCCGCCTCGTGGCCATACAGGTCGTTGACCGACTTGAAGCCGTCGAGGTCGAGCAGCATCAGGCAGACCGGCGCGCCGCTGGCGACCCGCTGCTCGAGCGCCTGCATGAAACCGGCACGGTTGAGCAGCTCGGTCAGCGCATCGTGATTGGCGCGATGGTGCATGCGCTGGGCGAACTCGGTGGCGCGGTCGCGGGCCGCGCCGAGGGAACGGGCCATGGCCGTGGCCTCGTTCTTCAGCCGGCTCAGCTCCCGGAAGCCGGCCTCGCTCCCCCACGCGCTGCGCACCAGGGCAACCAGGTACAGCGCCACGGTCGCGGCGAGGGCGTTGCGGTCGAAGCCACCCGCGTACAGCAGGCAGCCGATCACCGACAGCAGCGCCGGGACGATGAAGCTGATCGGAATGCGCGCCTGGGCGGCGCCGTACACCACCGCGCCGGCGGTGATGCCGCACACCACGACGAGGTAGAACGTCGCCTGCGGCTCCGCGTAGCCGGCGCACAGCAGCGGCACCAGGGCCCAGGCCGTGCCAGACAGCGCGGCGGCCAGCAGGTGCAGGCGCTGGTGCGCCTCCACCGCACGCGGCACCGCCTGCCGGGCATCCCGCGTATAACCCCCGCCGACGCGGTGCAGACGCGCGCCGCACAGGGCCATGCGGGCGAGGTTGATCGTGCTGGAGCCGGCGTACCAGATCCCCCCTATCATGCCGTGGCCGTAGCGCAGCGCCACGACGAGTGCCGCGAAGCCGAGCAGCATGTTGACGGGAATGGCGTTCATGACGCTGCGGCGGACGGAGGCGAGCTGATCCGCCCGCATCATCGATTCCGAATCCGAGCCGAATGGTCCTGCCGAGGTGACGCGCGCTTCAGACATGAGCCGGTTATAGTCCCTCCCGCAAGGTGAGAATACCACCACTGCGCGCATCACCAATGATCGACAAATCCTTTCAGGCGAGTTCATGCCGGATGGTCGCCGCACCCGGTGCGCACCCCACGACGAACACGCCTGCCCGCCGCCCGGTCCTCAGCCCCCGCCCAGCCGCCTCGCCTGCCGCGCCAGCTCGGCCACGCGCGGCCCGGCCTCGCGCAGCACGCGCTCGCGCGGCATCAGGAAGGCCGGCGCGCCGCAATTGAGCGCCAGCACCGTGCCGTCCGGCAGGGCGAAGGCGGCGCCGGCGGCGTGCACCTCGTTGTTCCAGTCGCCGACCGAGGTGACGAAGCCCAGCGCCGCGTGCATCTCCGCCGCCTCCGCCAGCCCGCGCCGCAGCGCCGGCCAGCGTTCCGGGAAGCGCGCGGCGAGCTGCGCCCCGATCTCGGCGCGTTCCTCGGGGGCGGCCAGGGCGTAGTAGGCGCGGCCCATGGCGGTGACGGCGAGCGGGATGCGCGAGCCGACGCCGAGCTGCAACGCCACGGGCGAGAGCGGCGAGCAGTGCTCGACGTAGAGCATCGACAGCCGGTGCCGCCCGCCGAGCGAGACGCTGGCCTCCACCTGCGTGCTCAGGGCCTGCATCAGCGGCCGCAGCGCCACGCGCGCCGGCAGGGCGGCGAGCGCGGTCTGGCCCAGTGAGACGGTCGCCAGGCCCAGCCGGTACTTGTTGAAGCGCGGCACGTGGACGAGGTGCCCGAGCACGGTCAGCGTGTGGGTCAGGCGCGAGACGGTGGGCTTGGGCAGGCCGGTGCGTGCCGCCAGCTCCTGGTTGCCGAGCAGGTCGTCGCGCGCGGTGAAGGCGTGCAGGATGTCGAGGCCCCGGGCCAGGGCGGTGACGAATTGCCGGTCCTCGCCGCCCGCCGGGTCCGCCATCGGCGCCGGGACGCTCCCGCCAGGCTCCCTGGCCGGCTCCCTGGCCGGCTCCCTGGCCCCTTGGCGCGCCGCCTCGCGCCGGCGCCGCGGCGTGGCGGCGCTCCGGGGCGGCGCCGCCTCCTCATCCGTGCCAGCGCGTTGGCCGCCGCTCCGCATCGCCTGCCCCGTTCCCTGCCCTGGCCGCCCCGCCGCCCTACCTTCGTCCCGACCGCGCCGCCGCGCTTGACGCGGGGCCGGGGACTGCGTTAGCAGCACATCGAAACTGCAAAATCCTATTCCGCATTGCGAAATCAGGCAAGCGGTCAGATGGCGGATGCCAGATGGCAGACGGAGGACGTTCGGACATGACGGCAGCGAACCCGGTAACCACGGCGCGCGAGGACGGCATCCTGGTGGCGCGCATCGCCAACCCGCCGGTGAACGCGCTGAGCGCGGCGGTGCGCGCCGGCCTGCTGGCGGCGGCGCGCGAGGCGGCGGCGGATGCCTCGGTCAAGGCGCTGGTGCTGGCCGCCGAGGGCCGCACCTTCATCGCCGGGGCCGACATCACCGAATTCGGCAAGCCGCCCGTGCCCCCCTCCCTGCCCGAGGTGATCGACGCGCTGGAGGCGCTCGACAAGCCGGTGGTGGCCGCGATCAACGGCGCCGCGCTGGGCGGCGGGCTGGAGGTGGCGCTGGGCTGCCACGCCCGCATCGCCGCCCCCGGCGCGAAGCTCGGCCTGCCCGAGGTGAAGCTCGGCATCCTGCCCGGCGCCGGCGGCACGCAGCGCCTGCCCCGGCTGATCGGCGCGGCGGCGGCGGCCAGGCTCGCCAGCGAGGGCGAGCCGGTGGACGCGGCGAAGGCGGCACAGCTCGGCATCGTCGACGCGGTGGCCGAGGGTGACCTGCTGGCGGCGGCCAAGGCGAAGGCGCTCGCGCTGGTCGGCACCGCGCCGCGCCGCGCCAGCGCCCTGACCGACAAGCTCACCCCGGCCACGCGCGAGGAATTCGAGCAGGCGGCGGCGGCCATCGCGAAGAAGGCGGGCGACAACCCGAGCGTCGCCGCCATCCTCGACTGCGTGCGCCTGACCTTCGACACCCCCTTCGCCCAGGGCATGGCGGCCGAGCGGGAGGCGTTCAAGCGCCTCGTCGCCGACGACCGCTCCAAGGCGATGCGCCACCTGTTCTTCGCCGAGCGCGAGAGCAGCCGCATCCCGGGCCAGCCCAAGGGCACCACGGCGCGGCCGGTGGCGAAGGCGGCGGTGATCGGCGCCGGCACGATGGGCGGCGGCATCGCCATGTGCTTCGCCAATGCCGGCATCCCGGTGACGGTGATCGAGACCAGCGAGGAAGGGCTGCAACGCGGCCTGGAGCGGGTCGGCCAGACCTACGACATCTCGGTCAAGCGCGGCAGCCTCAAGCCCGAGGAGCGCGAGCGCCGCATGGGCCGCATCACCGGCAAGGTGGGGCTGGAGGCGGCCGCCGACGCCGACATCGTGATCGAGGCGGCCTTCGAGGAGATGGGCGTCAAGAAGGACATCTTCGGCACGCTCGACCGCGTGGCCAAGCCCGGCGCGGTGCTGGCCACCAACACCTCCTACCTGAACGTGGACGAGATCGCCGCCGCCACGAGCCGCCCCGGCGACGTGCTCGGCATGCACTTCTTCTCGCCCGCCAACGTGATGAAGCTGCTGGAGGTGGTGCGCGCGGAGAAGACCTCGCCGGACGCGCTGGCGACGGCGGTCGAGATCGGCCGCAAGCTCGCCAAGGTGCCGGTCACGGTCGGCGTCTGCTTCGGCTTCGTCGGCAACCGCATGCTCTCGAAGCGCACCGCCGAGGTGGAGCGGCTGCTGCTGGAAGGCGCCTCTCCTTCCGACATCGACGCAGCGCTCGCCGCCTTCGGCTTCCGCATGGGCGCCTGCGCCATGGGCGACCTCGCCGGGCTCGACATCGGCTGGCGCATCCGCAAGGCGACCGGCAAGAAGGCCCCGGTGGCGGACGCGCTGTGCGAGGCCGGCCGCCTCGGCCAGAAGACCGGCGCCGGCTACTACCGCTACGAGAAGGGCGACCGCACCCCGCACCCGGACCCGGCGGTGACGGCGATCATCGAGAAGCTCGCCGCCGAGCGCGGCATCACCCGCCGCGCGATCCCGCAGCAGGAGCTGATCGAGCGCCTCGTCTTCCCGATGATCAACGAGGGCGCCCGCATCCTGGAGGAGGGCGTCGCCTACCGCCCCGGCGACATCGACGTGATCTGGCTCTACGGCTACAATTGGCCGGCGCAGAATGGCGGCCCGATGTTCTATGCCGGCCTCGCCGGCCTGCCGCACATCGTCGAGCGGCTGGACCGCTTCGCCGAGCAGACCGGCGACGAGAGCCTGCGCCCGGCGGCGCTGCTGCGTCGCCTGGCCGCCGAGGGCCGCAGCTTCGCGGACCTGAAGGAATCCGACGTGGCGGCCCTCTCGGCCGGCGCCGCGCCGGCGAAGGCCCCGGCGGCCGGCGCCTGAGCATGACCGCCGAGGCGGCCGGCGCCGTGGCGCCGGCCCACCCATCCGACACACCTTGGCGCGCCGCCTTCCCCGAGGCGGCCGACTGGGACGCGCCCCTGCCCGAAGGCACCGTGCCGGCGCTGCTGGACGCGGCGGTGGCGCGCTGGGCCGACCGCCCGGCGATCGAGTTCCGCGACCGCACCATCGGCTACCGCGAACTCGGCGCCATGGCCGACGGGCTCGCCGCCGGGCTGCTGGCCGAGGGCATCGGGCCGGGCGACGCGGTGGGGCTGCTGCTGCCCAACACGCCCTGGCACCCGGTCTGCTTCTTCGCCGTGGCGCGCACCGGGGCGCGGGTGGTGCATCTCAGCCCGATGGATGCCCCGCGCGAGCTGGCGCACAAGCTGCGCGACAGCGGCGCGCGGCTGGTGCTGACCACCGACCTGCCGGGCATCCTGCCGACCGCGCTGCGCCTGCTCGGCGAGGGCGCGGCCGAGCGCGTGCTGGTCGGCGCCGATGCGCGCTGGGGCGCCTCCGGCCTGCCGGCGCAGGACGTGCCCTGGAGCGACCGGCTCCGCCCGCTCGACCCGCTGCTGCAGACGCCCCCGCCCGCCGCCTGGCCCGCCGTCTCGCCCGGGGACGTGCTGCTGCTGCAATACACCGGCGGCACCACCGGCCTGCCCAAGGGCGCGATGCTGACGCATGGCAACCTGACCGCGGCCATCGCCATCTACCGCGCCTGGCGCGACGGCGTGCCGGCGGCCGACCTGCCGCGCCGGGTGATCGCGGTGCTGCCGCTGTTCCACATCTTCGCGCTGACCACCATCCTGCTGCGCGGCGTCGCGGACGGGCACGAACTGCTGCTGCGCACCCGCTTCGACGTGCCGACCCTGCTGCGCGACATCGCGGAGAAGCGCGCCACGGACTTCGCCGGCGTGCCCACCATGTGGACCGCGCTGGTGCAGCACCCCGAGGCGGCCGGCTGCGACTTCTCCTCGCTGCGCTCGGCCACCTCCGGCGGCGCGCCCATGCCCTTCGAGATCGAGCGGCGGGCCGAGGCGCTGGTCGGGCTGCGGCTGCGCGGCGGCTGGGGCATGACCGAGACGGCGCCGGCCGGCAGCCGCATCCCGCTCGGCGCGGCGCCGCGCCCCGGGCTGATCGGCATCCCGCTGCCGGGGATCGAGCTGCGCGTCGTCTCGCTCGACGAGCCGCGCCGCGTGCTGCCGCCGGGCGAGAGCGGCGAGATCGCGATACGCGGCCCCAACGTCTTCAAGGGCTACTGGAACCGGCCGGAGGAGACCCGCGCCGCCTTCGCCGACGGCTTCTTCCTGACCGGCGACATCGGCGCGATGGACGCGCAGGGGGTGTTCACCCTGCACGACCGGCGCAAGAACATGATCATCTCCAGCGGCTTCAACGTCTACCCGGCCGCCGTCGAGGGGGCGATCCACGAGCATCCGGACGTGGCCGAGGTGGTGGTGATCGGCGTGCCCGACGCCTATCGTGGGCAGGCGGCCAAGGCCTTCGTCGTGCCGCGCCCCGGCGCCCCGGCGATGACGCTGGAATCGCTGCGCGAATTCCTGACCGACCGGCTGGGCCGGCACGAGATGCCGGCGGCGCTGGAGATCCGGGACTCGCTGCCGCGCTCGCCGGCCGGCAAGCTGCTGGCGCGGGTGCTGCTCGAGGAGGAGCGCGCCCGGGCGGAAGCCACCATGGGCACCGACGAGGCCGGCGCGACGCCGGAACAGGACAAGAGGGAGGGAACGGCACCATGACCGAGGCCGTCATCGTCAGCACCGCGCGCACGCCGATCGGCAAGGCGTTCCGCGGCGGGCTCAACATCACCCACGGCGCCGAGATGGGCGCGCACGTGATCGGCGCGGCGCTGGAGCGCGCCGGCGTCGAGAAGGAGGCGGTGGAGGAGGTGATCCTCGGCTGCGGCTTCCCGGAGGGCGCCACCGGCTACAACATCGCCCGCGCCTCGGCGATCCGCGCCGGCGTGCCGGTCGCCGCCTCGGCGCAGGTGGTGGCGCGCTTCTGCGCCTCCGGGCTGGAGGCGATCGGCGCCGCCGCCAAGCGCATCCTGGTCGACCAGGTGCCGGTGGCGGTCGCGGGCGGGCTGGAATCGATCAGCCTCGTCTCGCCCTCGATGAACAAGACCGGGCTGCGCGACGCCTGGATCGAGCAGCACGTCCCGGCCGTCTACATGCCGATGATCGAGACGGCCGACATCGTCGCCGAGCGCTACGGCATCAGCCGCGAGGCGCAGGACGAGTTCGCGGTGGAGAGCCAGCGCCGCACCGCCGCCGCGCAGCAGGCCCGCCGCTTCGACGACGAGATCGTGCCGATCACCACCACCTGGGCGGTCACCGACAAGGCCACCGGCGAGACGCGGCGGGAGACGATCACCATCGCCCGCGACGAGGGCAACCGGCCGGAGACCAACTACGAGGGCCTGGCCAGGCTCAAGCCGGTGCGCGAGGGCGGCTTCGTCACCGCCGGCAATGCCAGCCAGCTTTCCGACGGCGCCTCGGCCTGCGTGCTGATGTCGTCCGAGGAGGCGGCGCGGCGCGGGCTCACGCCGCTCGGCGTGTTCCGCTCCCTCGCCGTCGCCGGCTGCGGGCCGGAGGAGATGGGCATCGGCCCGGTGCTCGCCGTGCCGCGCCTGCTGGAGCGCAACGGGCTGCGGGTCGAGGACATCGACCTGTGGGAGATGAACGAGGCCTTCGCCTCGCAGGCGCTGTACTGCCGCGACCGGCTGGGCATCCCGTCCGAGCGGCTGAACGTGAACGGCGGCGCCATCAGCATCGGCCATCCCTACGGCATGAGCGGCGCGCGCCTGGTCGGCCACGCCCTGCTGGAGGGCCGGCGGCGCGGCGCGAAGCGTGCCGTGGTGACGATGTGCGTGGCCGGCGGCATGGGTGCCGCAGGTCTCTTGGAAATCAACTGAGCAGGAGGAAGCGCCCCATGGAACTCCGCTATACGCCGGACGAGATCGCCTTCCGCGAC
The DNA here is from genome assembly GCF_023223525.1 of Roseomonas acroporae. GTDB lineage: Bacteria > Pseudomonadota > Alphaproteobacteria > Acetobacterales > Acetobacteraceae > Roseomonas_E > Roseomonas_E acroporae. The sequence continues at coordinate 7,497 of NZ_JALPRX010000036.1, forward strand.
GAGCTGCGCCGCTTCTTCCGGGCCGAGATCCCGGCCGAGATCCGCCAGCGCGTCGCCGAGGGCCGGCATCTCTCGAAGGAGGACATCGTCACCTCCCAGCGCATCCTGAACGCCCACGGCCTCGCCGTGCCGAACTGGCCGGTGAAGTGGGGCGGCAAGGACTGGACCCCCGTCCAGCGCTACATCTACACCGAGGAGCTGCAGCGCGCCGCCGTGCCGCAGCCGCTCGGCTTCAACACCGCCATGGTCGGGCCGGTGATCGCCCAGTTCGGCTCCGAGGCGCAGAAGGAGCGCTTCCTGCCCGCCACCGCCAACGTGGACATCTGGTGGGCGCAGGGCTTCTCCGAGCCGGGCTCGGGCTCCGACCTCGCCTCGCTCAAGACCCGCGCCGAGAAGCGCGGCGACAAGTGGGTGATCAACGGCCAGAAGACCTGGACCACGCTCGGCCAGCACGCCGACTGGATCTTCTGCCTCGTCCGCACCGACCGCGAGGCGAAGAAGCAGAAGGGCATCTCCTTCATCCTGGCCGACATGAAGACGCCGGGGATCAGCGTCCGCCCGATCATCACCATCGACGGCGCGCACGAGGTGAACGAGGTGTTCTTCGACGACGTGGAGGTGCCGCTGGAGAACCTCGTCGGCGAGGAGAACCGCGGCTGGGACTACGCCAAGTTCCTGCTCGCCAACGAGCGCCTGGGCATCGCGCGCATCGGCATGACCAAGCAGCGCCTCGCCCGCGCCAAGCGCATCGCGCGTGAGACGCCGATGGGCGAGGGCGTGGTGTGGGACGACCCCGAATTCCGCCGCCGCGTCGCCCGCATCGAGGTGCAGCTCAAGGCGCTGGAGATCACGCAGATGCGCGTGGTCGCGGCGCAGGGCAGGCAGGATGCGAGCAAGCCCGACCCCGCCACCTCGATCCTCAAGATCAAGGGCTCCGAGCTGCAGCAGGCGACCACGGCGCTGCTGGTCGACATCGCCGGCCCCTACGCCCTGCCGCTCGCCGAGCACGACCGCGAGGGCTCCAACGAGCCGGAGATCATGCCCGAGTGGGCCGAGACGGCCGCGCCCAACTACTTCAACTACCGCAAGGTCTCGATCTACGGCGGCTCCAACGAGATCCAGCGCAACATCATCGCCAAGGCCTTCCTGGGCCTCTGAGGGGGAACGTCACGTGGATTTCGACCTGACCGACGAGCAGCGCCTCCTCAAGGACAGCGTGGACCGCATGATCGAGGACGCCTACGGCGACTTCGAGAAGCGCAAGGCCTACCGCGCCGAGCCGCTCGGCTGGAGCGAGGCGCTGTGGAAGCAGTACGCCGAGCTCGGCCTGCTCGGCCTGCCCTTCGAGGAGCGGCACGGCGGCTTCGGCGGCGGCGCCGTCGAGACGATGATCGTGATGGAGGCGCTCGGGCGCGGCCTCGCGGTCGAGCCCTACCTCGCCACCGTCATCCTGGGCGGCGGCTTCCTGCGCCATGGCGGCTCGGAGGCGCAGCAGGACACCTTCATCCCGCGCATCGCCGAGGGCACGCTGCGCCTCGCCTTCGCCCAGACCGAGCGCCAGGCGCGCTACGACCTGTTCGACATCGCGACGACCGCGAAGCGCGAAGGCGACGGCTTCGTCATCGACGGCGAGAAGGGCGTGGTGCTGCACGGCGATTCCGCCGACATGCTGGTGGTCAGCGCCCGCACCTCCGGCAGCCGGCGGGACCGCGAGGGCATCACCCTGTTCCTCGTTCCCGCCGACGCCGCCGGCGTCACCCGCACCGGCTACCCGACGCAGGACGGGCTGCGCGGCGCCGAGATCGCCTTCTCCAACGTGCGCGTCGGCCAGGACGCGGTGCTGGGCGAGATCGGCCAGGGCCTGCCCCTGATCGAGCGCGTGGTGGACGAGGCGCTGGCCGCCGTCTCGGCCGAGGCCGTCGGCGCGATGGACGCGCTCCAGACCACGACCGTGGACTACCTCAAGACCCGCCAGCAATTCGGCACCACCATCGGCAGCTTCCAGGCGCTCCAGCACCGCGCCGCCGACATGCTGGTGGCGCTGGAGCAGGCCCGTTCCATGGCGATGTACGCCGCCATGATGTCGGAGGCCGCCGATCCGCGCGAGCGCCGCGCCGCCGTCGCCGCCGCCAAGGTGCAGATCAACGACAGCGGCCGCTTCGTCGGCGAGCAGTCGGTGCAGCTGCACGGCGGCATCGCCATGACGATGGAGTACAAGGCCGGCCACTACTTCAAGCGGCTGACCATGATCGAGAACCTGTTCGGCGACACCGAGTACCAGCTTCGCGCCGTCGCCGAGGCCGAGGACGTGCTGGTGGCCGACTGAGCCAGCCGACCGCCGGCGCCGGGGCGCATGCCCGGCGCCGGCCGCCCGCCCAACGAGACGCGGCGACAGACCGCGCCCGAACGAGGAATGCTCCGTGATCGACACCAGCCGCCGCGCCGCGCTCCTCGGCGCGGGCGCCGCCCTGCTCGCGCGCCCCGCCCTGTCCCAGGGCCGGTTTCCCGACCGGCCGATCCGCGTCATCGTGCCCTGGCCCGCGGGGGGCGCTTCCGACGCGACGATGCGCGTCCTCGGCGAGCAGGCCGGGAAGCGGCTCGGCCAGCCGATCGTGGTGGAGAACAAGCCGGGCGCCTCCGGCACGCTCGGCGCGCAGCAGCTCGCCAACGCGACACGGCCGGACGGCTACACGCTCGGCCAGATGCCCACCTCGATCTTCCGCATCCCCGTCATGTCGGCCCGCCCGGCCTACGACCCGGTGAACGACTTCACCTGGATCATCCGGCTGCTCGGCTACAGCTTCGGCGTGGTGGTGCGCGGCGACGCGCCGTGGAAGACCTTCCAGGAATTCCTGGCCTACGCCCGCGCGCATCCGGGCGAGGTCACCTACGGCACGCCGGGCGTCGCGACGCTCGACGTCACCATGGAGCGCATCGCCCTGGAAGCCGGCGGCATACGCTGGGTGCACGTGCCGTTCCGCGGCGCCGCCGACAACCTGCAGTCGCTGCTCTCCGGCAACACCACCTGCGCGGCGGAGAGCAGCGGCTGGGCGGACCTGGTGCAGGACGGCCGGCTGCGCCTGCTGGTCACCTGGGGCGAGCAGCGGATGAAGCGCTTCCCCGACGTGCCGACGCTGCGCGAGGTCGGCATCGACATCGTGGCCCCCTCCCCGATCGGCCTCGCCGGGCCGAAGGGCATGGACCCGGCGGTGGTGCGCATCCTGCACGACGCCTTCAAGGAGGCGCTGTTCGATCCCGCCACCCTCGCCGTCGCCGAGCGCTACGACATGCCGGTGATGTACGCCGACAGCGAGGGCTACGCGACCTTCGCGCGGGAATACTACGAGCAGGACAGCGCGATGGTGCGGCGCATGGGGCTGCGCCTCTGAAGGCCGGCCCCGCCATCGCCGGCCGGCGCCACGGCCCGGGACGGCGGGTGACGGCGGCGGGTGGTTCCGCTCGCCGGCGATCCGCCCTACCCTCCCGCCGGACGGGCCGCCAAAGGCCCGCGAACCGGGAGGATGTCCAGGATGATGCGCATGCCGCGCCTCGCAGCCCTTGCCTGCGCCGTCGCGCTCGCCGCGACCGGCGCCAGGGCACAGCTTTCCGACGACGCGGTACGCATCGGCGTGCTGTCCGACATGAACGGTCCCTACGCCGACTTCGCCGGGCCCGGCTCCGTGGCCGCGGCGCGCATGGCGGTCGAGGATTTCGGCGGCCGGGTGCTGGGCCGGCCGGTCGAGATCGTCTCCGGCGACCACCAGAACCGCCCCGATGTCGGCGGCGCCCTGGCCCGGCGCTGGTTCGACGTGGACGGCGTGGACATGGTCACCGACATGCCCAACAGCGCCGTGGCGCTGGCGGTGCAGCAGATCGCGCGCGAGCGCAACCGCGTCTCCATCAACACCTCGGCCGTCTCGCCCGAGCTGACCGGCCGCGCCTGCTCGCCCACCGGCTTCCACTGGGTCTCGGACAGCTACGCCTTCGCCCACGGCACCACCCGAGCGGTGATGAACCAGGGCGACACGAGCTTCTTCTACATCACCGTCGACTACGAGGGCGGCTACGCGCAGGAGCGGGAATCCACCCCCGTGGTGGAGCAGGGCGGCGGCCGCGTCGCCGGTCGGGTGCGCCACCCGCTCAACACCGCCGACTTCTCCTCCTACCTGCTCCAGGCGCAGGCCTCGCGCGCCCGCGTCGTGGTGCTGGCCAATGCCGGCACGGACACGGTGAACGCGATCAAGCAGGCCGCCGAATTCGGCCTCGCCCAGCGCGGCCAGCGGCTGATGGGGCTGTTCGTCAACATCACCGACATCCACGCTCTCGGCCTGCGCGCCGCGCGCGGGCTGGTGCTGACGGAAGCCTTCTACTGGGACCGCGACGACGAGACCCGCACCTTCGCCCGCCGCTTCCAGGAGCGGCACCGCAACGTGCCGACGCAGTACCATGCCGGCGTCTACTCGGCCGTCACCCACTACCTGCGCGCCGTGCAGGCCGCGGGCACCGACCGGGGCGACGCGGTGGCGGCGCGCATGCGCGAGCTGCCGGTGGACGACGTGTTCGCGCATGGCGGCACGGTGCGCGCGGACGGGCGCATGGTGCACGACATGTACCTGATGGAGGTCAAGCAGCCCGAGCAGTCCACCGGGCCGTGGGACGTGTACCGCATCCTCGCCACCCTGCCCGGCGAGCAGGCCTTCCGGCCGCTCGCGCAGAGCGCCTGCCCCACGGTGCGCCCGCAATGAGCGGCCCGGCGACCTCCCATCCGGCGGCGACCGGGATCGGGCCGATCGGCTTCGTCGGCCTCGGCGTGATGGGCGCCGAGATGGTGCGGCGGCTGATCGGGCACGGCCACGTGCTGCACGTCCACGACATCGCCCCGGCGGCGGTGGCGGCGGCGGTGCGCCTCGGCGCCACCGCGCACGACTCGCCCGCCGCCGTGGCCGACGCGGCCCCGACCGTGCTGGTCAGCCTGCCGACGCCGGAGGTGGTGCGGCAGGTGGCGCTCGGCCCCGGCGGCCTGATCGAGGGCGGGCGCCTCGCCACCTACGTGGACCTCTCCACCACCGGCGCCGTGGTGGCGAGCGCAGTGGCCGAGGGGCTGGCGGCGCGCGGCGTCGTCTCGCTCGACGCGCCGGTGAGCGGCGGCGTCGCCGGGGCGGCGGCCGGCACGCTCGCGGTGATGGCGGCGGGCGACCCGGCCGCCTTCGAGCGGCTGCGGCCGGTGCTGGAGGTGATCGGCAGCCGCACCACCTACGTGGGCGGGCAGGTCGGCCAGGGGCAGACGCTGAAGCTGGTCAACAACCTGCTCTGCGCCACCGCCTGGGCGGCGGCCTGCGAGGCGCTGGTGATGGGGGCGCGGGCCGGCATCGACCCGGCGCTGATGACCCGCGTCATCAACGAGAGCAGCGGCCGCTCCTTCTCGACGGAGCGCTTCGTGCCCGGCGCGGTGCTGGAGCGGCGCTTCGACTTCGGCTTCCGGCTGGCGCTGATGCGCAAGGACATGCGCCTGGCGCTGGAGGAGGCGGCGGCGCTGGGCGTCAGCATGAGCACCTCGCAGGCGGCGCGCCAACTCTACGACGCGGCGCTGGCGCAGGAGGAACGGGCGCAGGAGGGACCGGCCCCGGACGTGACGGCGCTGATCCGATTGCTGGAGGAACGGGGCGGCGCCGAGGTCAGGGCGATGGGCTGAGGCGGCGTGCCCGTGGCCCCGGGGCCGGCCGCGTGCGGCAGGGCCCGGCCTGGCCGCCGCATGCCGCGCCGGATGCCGCGCCGGATGCGCGCCCGCCGGCGCGTTCCCCGCCCGGCGCCGTTCGCCACCCGACACGTGACGCCGGGCGGGCGGCCTGCCCGCCGCGGGCGGTCCTCAGAGCCATGGCGGCCGCACCCGGAACAGGTGCAGCCCGGTCGCGAGCAGCAGCAGGCCGACGATCAGCGGCTCCCCCACCCCGCCGGTGCGGCAGAGCGGCACCGCCACGGTCCAGCGCAGCGGCCAAGCGAGGCGCAGGCCGCGCGGCGTCAGCAGGTCGGCGGCCAGGTGCGAGAGGTAGCCCACGGCGAGCGGCGTCCAGAAGGCGCGCGCGCGCAGCAGCACGAGGCAGAGCGCGATCGCGAGCAGCGAATGGGTCAGGCCGCGATGGCTGAAGAACATGGCGATGGGCTTGGAGAGCAGCGTCGTGTGCTGCCCGACCCAGGAGCGCGGGTGATCGATGTCCGGCAGCAGCGCCCCGAGCGCCGCGAGGCCGAGCGCGATCGGTTCGGTCTGTGGCAGGTGCAGCAGCGGCGCGGCCCAGAACCACGCCACCATGCCGACCACGACATGCGAGCCGGCCATCATCGCCGCGCTGTCCCGGCCCGGTCCGCGCCTTGCCACCCGCGCCCCGAATGTTCCCGGCACGCTGCCGGCATGGCCAATTTCCCCAAGGATTCCGCCGATTCGCGGGCTGCGCCGGCGCCGGCACCCTGGGGCCGCACAACCGTCGGCGGAAGGGGCGTTCCGCCGCCGGCGTTGCTTTTTTGTACCCATCCGCCACGTGGCACCACGGCTCCCGCGCGCGAATGCCCGAGGCATCCCGTGCGCCCGCGATGGTCCGCCCACGCGCCGGGCGTTGGGGGTGTCGGGATGCTCCCCGCTTGCTCCCCCGGTGTGCCCCGTGTCGCGACACGCCGCTTGTCCCCCGGCTGTGGAATGCCAGCCCTCCGCCCGCGCCGCTTCCCGCCCGGCCGCCGCGATGAGAGGTTGCCGGATGCCCGCCGATCCCGATGCCCTGCTGCGCCGGCGCTACGGCCTCCCCGAGGCGGCGCCGACCGCCGACGGCAGCGCCGCGGCGGTGGATTCCCTGGCCGCCCCCCTACCCGCTCCCCTGGCCGATCCCCAGCCCGGCCCCCTGGCCAACCCCCTTCCCGATGCCACCGCCGCGATCCTCGGCCGCAGCGTCACCCGCTGCTACGCCGCGACCCCGGTGCCGGAGCCGCTGCTCGACACGCTGCTGGCCTGCGCCCAGTCGGCGCCCTCGAAGTCGGACCTGCAGCAGTATTCCATCCTGGTCCTGCGCGACCCGGCGCGCATCGCCGCCGTGGCCGACTGGATCGGGACCATGCCCTGGATCAAGGCAGCGCCCGTGCTGCTGGTGTTCTGTGGCGACATGCGGCGCGGCCAGCGCGTCTGCGCCCTGCACGGGAGGGAGCATGCCAACAACAACCTCGACACCTTCCTCAACACGGCGGTGGACGCGGCGCTCGCCATGGCCCATCTGATGGCGGCGGCGGACGCGATGGGGCTCGGCACCTGCCCGATCTCCTACGTCCGCAGCCATATCGAGAAGGTTTCCCCCCTACTCGGCCTGCCGCGCGGCGTGTATCCCGTGGCCGGGCTGACGCTGGGTTGGCCCGTGGCCCGCGAGCGCGTCTCGCCCCGGCTGCCGCCGCGCGTGGTGGTGCACCGCGAACGCTACGACGACACGATGCTGGAGGCTGTCCTGCCCGACTACGACGCCGCGCGCCCGCCGGCCAGGCCGCGCTACCCCGACGTGCACGGCCCGAAGCCGGCGGGCTGCGCCTGGTCCGAGAACATGGCCCGGCAGCTTTCGGTGCCCGAGCGCTTCGGCTTCGCCGCCTGGCTCCGCGGAAGGGGGTTCGACCTTGTCTGACACGCTGCTCGCCCCGACCGATCCCGCCCTCCCGGACGCGACCGCCGCCCCCCGGGTGGAGGGCCCGCCGCGCACCACGAAGCGCGCCGTGCAGCCGAAGAACGCGGCCACGGTGATCCTGTGGCGCGGCCGGCCGGAGGCGCCCGAGATCCTGATGGGGCTGCGCTCCGCCCGGCACCGATTCATGCCGCACCGGCTGGTCTTCCCCGGCGGCCGGGTGGACCGCGCCGACCACACCGCCAAGGCGGCGAGCGAGCTGCGCCCGGTCGTGCAGGAGATGCTGGCGCGCAAGGCGACGCCGGGCCTGGCCCGGGCGCTGGCCGTCGCGGCGGTGCGCGAGCTGTTCGAGGAGACCGGGCTGCGCCTGGGCCCGGCCGGGCCGAAGGGCGGCGTGCTGCCGGACCTCGCGAAGCTCGACTATCTCTGCCGCGCGGTGACGCCGCCCTCGCGCTCCATCCGCTTCAACGCCCGCTTCCTGATCGCCCCGGCCGAGGCCGCCGAGGGCGAGATCGCGGGCTCGGGCGAGCTGGAGACGCTGCGCTTCTTCGGCATCGAGGAGGCGCTCGCCTCGCAGGCGGCGCCGATCACGGCGATGGTGCTGAACGAGTTCCGCGAGTGGCTGGCCCTGCCGCCGGCGCGGCGCGACCACCGCCAGCTCATCGCCTACCGGGGCATGGACCAGCGTCTGCCGGAGGCGGGCGAGGGCTGACGGCGCGGTTCCGGGGCTCCGCCCCGGACCCCGGCAGGGGCCTTGCCCCTGCACCCCACCCCAGCAGGGGCTTCGCCCCTGCACCCCACCAAAGGGCGAAGCCCCTTTGGAAACCCCGTCCGGACAGGCACCCGGGCTGTCTCAACGTCCCGGACCCGGGCGAAGAGAGGTGCAGGAGGGCCTCGCCCTCCTGCCGGGATGGGTCCGGGAAGGGCGGCGCCCTTCCCGGTGCCGACCCGTCTCCATGCAGCCCGGCGGGCTGCCGGCGCCTTGGCGCCGTTCCCGGCCGCCCCCATTCTCTCCCGCCTCGGCGCCCGCGCCGCAACGGGAGATCCCCATGAGCGAACCGTCCGTGCTGCTGGTCAGCATCACCGTCGACGACGAGACGCATGCGCTGCGCATGGCGGAACGGCTGGTGATGGAGCACTTGGCCGCCTCGGCCAACGTGCAGGCGGCGCACACGTCCTTCCGCCTGGAGCACGGCCAGCTCGTCGAGTACCAGGAGACGTCGATACGCGCCACGACCACCACGGCGCGGTTCGACGCGCTGTGCGAGCGCGTCTCGACGATGCCGGGGATCGTGATGCCCGGGATCAGCGCCACGCCGCTGACCATGTCGCATCCCCGCTTCGAGCCGTGGATCCACGCGGTGCTGGAAGCCTGCAAGGCCAGGGCGGCGTAGCGGGCGGGTGCCGCCGCCCCGGCCGCGCGAAGCGGTCGGGCGGCTCACCCCCTACATGCCGCCCATGTCGTCCGGCCCGCCGCCGCCCGCCTCATGCGAAGCGGTCGGGCGGCGCGCTCCCCTACATCCCGCCGATGTAGTTGGGCCCGCCGCCGCCCTCCGGGGTGGTCCAGTCGATGTTCTGCGACGGGTCCTTGATGTCGCAGGTCTTGCAGTGCACGCAGTTCTGCGCGTTGATCACGAGGCGCGCGCCGGCGCCGCCCGCCTCCACCTCGGCGCCCGGGCCGGTGGCCTCGGCGTCCGGCGTGCCCTTCAGCTCCCGCTCCGCCTCCGGCCCCACCGCCTCGTACACGGCGGCCGGGCAGTAGCGGCTCTCGGGGCTGCGGAACTCGTCCCAGTTCACGCCCTTCCAGCGGCCCGGGTCGCGCAGCTTCAGGTGCGCCGGCTGGTCCTCCTCGTGGTTGGTGTTCGACAGGAACACCGAGGAGAGCCGGTCGAAGGTCAGCTTGCCGTCCGGCTTCGGGTAGGCGATGCGCGGCGCGTCCTTCGCCTTCTTCAGCGACTCGTTGTCGGGGTGGTGGGTCATCGTCCACGGCGCCTTGCCGCGGAAGACGTAGGTGTCGAGCGCGTTCAGCGCGATGCCGCCGTAGAGGCCGAATTTCGCGAAGGCCGGCCGCACGTTGCGCACCGCCTTCAGCTCCTCGTAGACCCAGCTCCTCTCCAGCGCCGCCGGGTAGGCGTCGAGCAGCTCGGGCCGGCTCTCCTGCCCGAGCGCCGCGGCCACCGCCTCGGCCGCCACCATGCCGCTCTTCATCGCGGTGTGGGTGCCCTTGATCTTGGGCACGTTGAGGAAGCCCGCCGTGTCGCCGATCAGCGCGCCGCCCGGGAAGACCAGCTTCGGGATGGCCTGGAAGCCGCCCTCGTTCAGCGCGCGGGCGCCGTAGGCGATGCGCTTGCCCCCCTCCAGCATGGCGCGCACGGCGGGGTGCGTCTTGAAGCGCTGGAACTCGTCGAAGGGCGAGAGCCAGGGATTCGGGTAGTCCAGCCCGACCACGAAGCCGATCGAGACCAGGTTCTCGCCCAGCATGTAGAGCCAGGAGCCGCCATAGGTGTCGGAGGCGAGCGGCCATCCCGTGGAGTGCCAGACCAGCCCCGGCGTGTGCCTCTCCTTCGGGATCTCCCACAGCTCCTTCATGCCGAGGGCGAAGGTCTGCGGCGCCACGCCCTTGCGCAGGTCGTAGCGCTCGAACAGCTTCTTGGTCAGCGAGCCGCGGCAGCCCTCGGCGAGCAGCGTGTAGGTGGCGCGCAGTTCCATGCCCGGCTGGAAGTTCGGGCCCGGCCGGCCTTCCCTGGTGATGCCCTGGTCGCCGGTGATGACGCCCTTCACCACGCCGTCCTCGATGATGGTCGAGGCCGCCGCGAAGCCCGGGTAGATTTCCACCCCCAACGCCTCGGCCTTGGCGCCGAGCCAGCGGCAGACATTGCCCAGGCTGACGATGTAGTTGCCGTGGTTGTTCATCTGCGGCGGCGTCGGCAGCTTGTAGGCCTTCGTCGCCGTCAGCAGCATGAAGCGGTCGTCGCCGGCGGGGGTGGCCAGGGCGGGCGGATCGTCGCGCCAATCGGGGATCAGCTCGTCGAGCGCGCGGGGCTCCAGCACGGCGCCGGAGAGGATGTGGGCACCGACCTCGCTGCCCTTCTCCACCACGCAGACGGCGGCGTCCGGCGCGAGCTGCTTGAGGCGGATCGCGGCGGCCAGGCCGGAGGGGCCCGCACCCACGATCAGCACATCGAACTCCATCGACTCCCGCTCGATGGCGTCCGCCGCCCCTGCTTCCGACATGCGCGATCCCTCCTCGATTCCTGCGGGATTTAACGGCTTGGTGGCTTGTGCGTAACCCCGCCTCGCGACGATATCGGCTATCCGCGGCCCGCAGGCCGCCGACCGGCGCGGCGGACGGCCGGGACGCAACAAGGCGAGGGCGCGACATGGTCGGGGATCGGTCCGCCGGGAAGACCCGGCCAGCGGCCGGCGGATGGCGGGGTTGAGCGAGCGCGCCGAGCTGCTGGCGGCGTTGCGCCTGCAGCTCGATTGGGGCGCGGACGAGGCGCTGGACGACCTGCCGGCCGACCGCACCGCCGCCCCGGCCCCGGCGCCCGCCTCGGGCCCGGCACGCGCCGGCGCCTCGCCGCCCCGTGCCTTGGCGGGCGAGGCGCGGGCCCTGCCCGGCACCGGCATGGCGGCCTCCCTCGCCCGCCCGCCCGTCCTGCCGCCCGCCGCCCCCGCCCTCGGCGCCCCGGCGGCGAGCCGCGCCGCCGAGGCCGCCGCCGCGGCCGATTCGCTGGACGCGCTGCGTCTCGCCCTGGCCGGATTCGACAACCCGCTGCGCGAGACCGCCACCAACCTCGTCTTCGCGGACGGCGTGCCGGAGAGCGGGCTGATGTTCCTGGGGGAGGCGCCCGGCGCCGAGGAGGACCGGCTCGGCCGTCCCTTCGTCGGCCAGTCGGGCCGCCTGCTCGACCGCATGCTGGCCAGCATCGGGCTGGACCGGGCGCGCAATTTCTACATCAGCAACATCCTGCCCTGGCGCCCCCCCGGCAACCGCACCCCGACGGACGCCGAGATCGCCCTGTTCATGCCCTTCGTGCTGCGGCATATCGCGCTGGTGCGGCCGCGGCATCTGGTGCTGCTCGGCGGCACCGCGGCCAAGGGCATGCTGCGCGCCCGCGAGGGGATCACCCGCCTGCGCGGCCGCTGGCACCGCGTGTCCCTGCCCGACCCGCCCGCCGGGACCCCGGGCGGCGCGGCTGGCGGGGCGCTCGCCGGGCTGCTTCAGGGCGGCGGCGCCGAGGTGCCGGCGCTGGCCACGCTGCACCCGGCCTACCTGCTGCGCACCCCCGGCGCCAAGCGCGACGCCTGGTCGGACCTGCTGCTGCTGCGCCGCACGCTGGACGCCGCGGCGACGACCGGGAATGACGGCGAGACCGCGGATTGATCGCCCGCGGCATCGATCTGTAAACGGTTTCAGCAGGCCGCCTCACAAGAAGGTGAATGGAACCAGGAGTCTAAGTCCCTGGAATTCCGCGCTCAATCATTGCGCGCATGCTAAATTATGAAGCTTTTCGCTTGCCTCGGGGGCTTTCGGCCCGCTAACGGGGCGCGCCATGCCAGCGCTCTGCCTCATGGCCCGCCGTTCCGGCGCCGTCCTCGCGAGGGGTCTGCTCGGAGCAACCCTGTGGCTGGGGGCTCAGGTTCCCGCCCAGGCGCAGCGGGTCGTCCAGACCGCCATGAGCGTCCCCCGGGTTTCGCCGCAAGGTGGCGTAGCCGGACTGCCGCAGCCATTGGCCCCGTCCGATGCCGCGCGGTTGCGACGCATCTTCGACCTGCTCTCGCGCGGCGACCACGCCGGCGCGATGGCGGAGGTCGCCCACCTCGAGGACCGACGACTGCTCGGGCACGTCCTCGCCGAGCACTACCTTGCCGCCAACGCCGCCTCCAGCGGCGTCCACCCCACGCCGGCCGAGCTGCAGTCCTGGCTCGCCCACTACGCCGACCAGCCGGACGCGCCGCGCATCCACGCGCTGCTCGCCAGCCGGCTGCCCGCCAACGCGGCCCTGCCGCCGCTGCCGAGCGCCGAGACGCTCGACCGCGACGAGGTGGTGCCCGAGGAGCGCGCCAGCGCCCGCCCGGTCACGCGCAACGCCGTGCTGGACCGCGCCGTGCGCGACCGGGTGGCGGCCGACAACGTCAACGCCGCCCTCACCCTCGTCGCCCGCACGCCGGGGGTGGGCGCGGCCTATGCCGCGCTGCTCAAGGCCGACATCGCCGAGGCGCTGTTCCGGCGCGGCCGCGATGCCGATGCGCTGCGCATCGCGGCCGAGGCCGCGCGGCACCCGGCGGCGCAGGCGCCCGCCGCCTTCACCGCCGGCCTCTCGGCCTTCGCGCTGGACCACTTCGAGGCGGCCAAGAACTACTTCGAGGTGACGGCGCGCTCGGAGGGTGCCCCGGCCGTGCTGCGCTCGGCCGCCGCCTTCTGGACCGCCCGCGCCGCCGTGCGGGCCCGCCAGCCGCGCGACTACGTACCCTGGATGCTGGCCGCGGCGCAGGAGCCGCGCACCTTCTACGGCCTGCTCGCCCGCCGCGCCCTCGGCCTGCCCGCCAATTTCGACTGGGGGCAGGAGGTGCCCGGCGAGGCGGAAGGCGCCGCCCTGGCCGAGACCGCCAGCGGCTGGCGTGCCCTCGCCCTGCTGCAGATCGGCCAGACCGGACGCGCCGAGGCGGAACTGCGCCGGCTCTGGCCCTCGGCCGCGGGCAATTCCGGCCTGTCGCGCGCCATGCTGGTGGTGGCGAACCAGGCGGGGCTGACCGGCCTCGCGGCGCAGCTCGCCGGCCTCGTGCAGAGCGCCGACGGCCGCCCGCGCGACTTCGCCCGCTTCCCGGTGCCCAACCTGCGGCCGCAGCAGGGCTTCCGGGTCGATCCGGCGCTGGTCTACGCGCTGGCCCGCACGGAATCGAATTTCGACCACACCGCCGTCTCGCCGGCCGGGGCGCGCGGCATCATGCAGCTTCTGCCCGCGACGGCGAGCTACCTCGCGAACGACCCCAGCCTCGCGGGCAACGCCCAGCGCCTGCACGACCCGGCCTACGGGCTGGAACTCGGCCAGCGCTTCATCCTGTGGCTGGCGCGCCAGGAGGCGATGCGCGGCGACCTGATCCGGGTGCTGGCCGCCTACAATGCCGGCCCCGGCGCGGTCATGCGCTGGCAGCCCACCAACCGGCACCGCGACGACCCCTTCCTCTATCTGGAGTCGATCCCGATCAACGAGACGCGCACCTACGTGCAGCGCGTCCTCACCTACTCCTGGATCTACGCCTCGCGTCTCGGCCTGCCCGCGCCGAGCCTGGACCAGCTCGCCGCCGGCGCCTTTCCGCGCATCGCCGGCGCCGAGGAGGTGGAGGCGATGCTGCGGCAGCGGCCGGCCGGACGCCGCTAGAGCATTTTCAAGCTGGGTGTACTCACCCAGCGCCCCGGAAAATGCGAAAGACCAGAAGGTTAGAGCCGTTCCGGCCTGATACTGTCAGGCCGGGACGCCGCTGGGGACGTCACGGGCAGGGCGCTCGAACCCGCCCGCCCGTGCCGGCCGCCCGGCCCTGCATGGCCCGTCGGCGCGTCCCTACGCGACGGCGGCCGGCCCGCGCGCCATCGGCTTCGGCTGCCGGCGGGGGGAGCCGATCAGCGCGCGCAGCGGCGTCTCGTAGTAGCGCAGCGACAGGGAGGCGAGGCCGACCAGCACCAGCACGGCGGTGACGGCCAGCACCGTCAGCGGCAGGCCGTCGAGGTGCAGCAAGCGCTGCCCGAGCAGCTTCAGCACGATGAGCTGGACCGGCATGTGCAGCATGTAGATCGAGAAGGTCAGGTCGCCGAGCGGACCCAGGCGGGCGATCAGGTCCTGCCCCGCCAGCCGCCGGCCGGCGCGCCGCTGCATGTCGGCGGCCGCGGCGAAGATGGCGACCATCAGGATGCAGGGCATCAGCCAGGAGACCGGCAGGCCGGCCAGCCCGCCGCCCAGGAAGCCCGCGAAGGCCAGCAGCAGCCCCGCCCGCGCGCCCGGCAGGCCGACGAGCCGGTGCCGCACCAGGAACAGCGCCAGCCCGAACAGGAAGCCGACCAGCGCGCGCAGCGGCCCGGCACCCGACGTCCACAGGTACCAGGGATGCTCCGCGGCGAAGGGCAGGCCGTTGGAGACCGCGATCATCGCGCCCATGGCGATGATCGAGAGCGCCAGCGTCAGCCTCCTGCCCATGCGCAGCAGCAGCGGGAACAGCAGGTAGGCGAACATCTCCGCGCTGATCGACCAGCTCGGGAAATTGAAGGAGAGGGTCGAGCAGCCGCCGAAGGCGTGAACCATGAGGAGCTGCGCCACGAAGCAGCCGGGCTCGTGCGCCCCGGGATAGGTGAACTCCATGTTCAGGAGCACCATCGCCGCCGCGACGAAGGCGTAGAAGCCGAGCGTCAGCCAGTGCAGCGGCGCCAGCCGCGCGATCCGTCGGCGCAGGAACAGGCCGTACTGCGGCAGCGTCCCGACCCGGTCGGCATAGGCGTAGGCGATCACGAAGCCGGAGATGATGAAGAACAGGTCGACGTTGAGGTTGAGGAACTCGGTTCGGGGCATCCATTCCGGATGCTTCGCCTGCTGCAGCAGGTACTGCGCGTAGTGCTCCGCCACCACGCCCAGCGCGGCCAGGAAGCGCAGGAAATCGAGATGCGACAGCGCGCCGGAGTCGCCGGGCGACGCGACGCCCGCTGCCGCGTACCTGCCGGCCTCCTCCTGTCCCTGGGTGGCACGTCCACGCCGGCCCGGGACCGGGATCCGGGCCAGGACACGCGGCATTGCCCAGGACAGGCCGAAGGCGTTCCTTTTGGGCATTCCGGATGCGGACATGATCGCAGGCGCCTCGAATGACATTCGTGTCAATTTCAAGACGACAAGGATCGTCGATTAAACGTTTCCGATCAATATCGGAAATGTATAAATTAACGTATTCTCATTTATGTGAATGCTGCACCGACCTTCGGTCCCCGCCCCCGCCCCGCCCCTGGGCTTCCCGCGGAACCGCGCCGGACTGTAGAAGGAGGCATGGACAGGACGCGGCCGCCGGGGCGGATCGGGCATGGCTGAGCGGGTCGGCGCCTCCAGGCGCAGCGTGCTGCTCGATACCGAGACCACGGGCCTCGATCCCGGCAAGGGCGACCGGGTGATCGAGGTGGCCGCGATCGAGCTGGTCAACCTGATCCCGACCGGCAACTTCCTGCACGAGCTGATCGACCCCGAGCGCGAGGTGCCGGAGGATGCCGTGCGCATCCA
The DNA here is from genome assembly GCF_023223525.1 of Roseomonas acroporae. Classification (GTDB taxonomy): domain Bacteria; phylum Pseudomonadota; class Alphaproteobacteria; order Acetobacterales; family Acetobacteraceae; genus Roseomonas_E; species Roseomonas_E acroporae. The sequence goes on from NZ_JALPRX010000036.1 coordinate 23,401, forward strand.
CGGCATGACCACCGAGATGCTGCGCGGCAAGCCGCGCTTCGCCGAGATCCTGCCGAAGCTCGAGGAATTCCTCGGCGCCGACCCGATCATCGCGCACAACGCGCCCTTCGACTTCGGCTTCCTCGACGCCGAGTTGCGCCGCGCCGGGCGCCCGGCGCTGGACCGCGCGCGCATGGTCGACACGCTGGCCATGGCCAAGGCGCGCTTCCCCGGCCTCGCCAACAACCTCGACGCGCTGTGCCGGCGCTACGGCATCGACAACTCGATGCGCACCAGCCACAACGCGCTGCTCGACGTGAAGCTGCTGGCGCAGGTCTACCTGGAGCTGATGGGCGGCCGGCAGCCGGGGCTCGGCCTCACGGCGCGCCGCGTCGCGCCGGTCTCGGCCGCCGCCGCCGACGGCCCCGCGCGGCCCCGGACGCCGCGCCCGATCGTGCCGAGCGAGGCCGAGCTCGCCGCGCACGCCGCCTTCGTCGGCCGGCTGAAGGAACCGCTCTGGTTGCTGCCGCCCTTCGCGCCGCCCGCCTCCTGACCCGCATCGGCTGAAGGGCGCCCGGCCGCGCCTTGCGCGGCGAGCACAACCGGCCTCGCGCCGCGCGCGGCGGGCACAACCGGCCGCGCCGTGCGCGGCGAGCACAACCGACCTCGCGCCGTGCGCGACGGGAACAACCCGCCGCCCCCCGTGCGCGGCGGGAACAATCGATGCGGTGGCGCGCTGTATCCGCTACAAGGAGGTCGTGCCGCAGCCGGGCCCTCGAACGGCCAGCGCGGTCCGGCACGGGGAGGGCGTCAGGTCCACGTCGCGACGAGGATCGACGCATGGCACGCATTCCGAGGTTCGGTGCACCCGAAGGCCGCCGCATGGCTGCCATGGGGCGCGGCCTCCCTGGACCGTCCGGGACCGATCGTATAAAGGCCGCCCCCGCCGGGGTGCGGGCCGCCGCACGCGACCAGCGTGCCGCGCGGCCGACCGGCCTGCCACCACCAACGGCTCCGTGACGGCGCGACCGGCGCAGCCGGATGCCTGCCCGCCCGACACCGCCTCGCCCGGCGTTGCTTCATGCGCCACGGTCCCAGCCCCGCGCGCGACGCATGGCAACCGTTTCTCCCGACAGGCGCTAGCCGCTGCCAAATGCCGATCCTCGCCGTCCGTCACGTCACGACCTACCGGTACCGCCAGCCGGTCTCCTTCGGGGAGCACCGGATGATGCTGCGTCCGCGCGAAGGGCACGATCAGCAGCTGCTCGCGGCGGCGCTGACGATCACGCCGGAGCCGCTGGACGTGCGCTGGCTGCACGACGTGTTCGGCAACACCGTCGCCATCGCGCGCTTCGGCCGCCGCGCGCGCGAGCTGCGGTTCGAGAGCGTGCTGCGCCTGCTGCACCGTCCGGTGAACGCGCTCGACTTCCCGATCGAGGAATACGCGACGAGCTATCCCTTCTCCTACGCGGTGGAGGAGATGCCCGACCTCAGCCGCACCATCGAGCGCCACGCCCCCGATCCCGAGCACGCGGTGGACCACTGGGCGCGGCAGTTCCTGCGCAACGAGGGCCGCCTGACCGACACGCGCGACCTGCTCACCAGCATGACGCACGCGATCCGCCGCGACTTCACCTACGTGGCGCGCGAGGAGATGGGCGTGCAGTCGCCGACGCGGACGCTCTGGCTGCGCAGCGGCTCCTGCCGGGACTTCGCGATGCTGATGATCGAGGCGGTGCGGGCGCTCGGCCTCGCCGCCCGCTTCGTCTCGGGCTACCTGCACGTCCCGAAGCGCGAGGGCGCGCCGGCGCATCTCGGCGGCGGCGCCACGCATGCCTGGGCGCAGGTCTACCTGCCAGGCGCCGGCTGGGTGGAGTTCGACCCCACCAACGGCATCGTCGGCAACCGCGACCTGATCCGCGTCGCCGTGGCGCGCGACCCGCGCCAGGCGGTGCCGCTGCACGGCACCTGGATCGGCTTTCCAGCCGACAACCTCGGCATGACCGTCGAGGTGGACGTCACCGCCGAACCAGAGGCGCCCGCCTCCCCGGCGACGGCCGACGCGCCGAAGCGGCAGGTGCCCGCCGACCGGCCCGTCGCCACGGCGGCCGCGCCGCAGGAGGCCGGCCCCGCGGCGGTGGCCGCTGCCACCCTGCCCGCCGCCTCGCCTGCCTCTCCGCTGGCCGCGACGGAGGGCGCGCCGTGATCCCGCCGCACGTCCCGGCAGGGCCCTGCCGGCCGCCGCGGGTGCGGGATGCGCCGCGCCCGCCCCCGAATTCCGCCGGCCGCGTCGCCGGCCTCCCGTTGCCCAGAACGAACACCGGAGCCAATCCACGATGAAGATCCGAACCGGCTACGACATCAGCTACTCCTGCCCCGACTGGGCGCCGCTGATCCTGATGCTGATGGTGCATCCCTCGCGCGAGAAGGACCTGCTCTCCTCGCAGAACATGCGCTTCAACCAGCCGATCAGCACCTGGGACTACCGGGACATGTTCGGCAACCACTGCACGCGCATCCACGCGCCGCCGGGCGAGCTGAAGATCTCGGCCGACTTCGAGGTCCAGGACAGCGGCCTGCCGGACGAGATCAACTGGGACGCGGTGCAGCATCCGGTGCCGGAACTTCCCGACGAGACGCTGATCTACCTGCTCGGCAGCCGCTACTGCGACACGGACCGGCTCTCCGACACCGCCTGGTCGCTGTTCGGCCACACGCGGCCGGGCTGGGAGCGGGTGCAGGCGATCGTGGACTACGTCCACAACCACATCACCTTCGGCTACCAGTTCGCCCGCCCCACCCGCACCGCCTGGGACGGCTACCAGGAGCGCGTCGGCGTCTGCCGCGACTACGCGCACCTCGCCGTCACCTTCTGCCGCTGCATGAACATCCCGGCGCGCTACTGCACGGGCTACCTGGGCGACATCGGCATCCCGCCGGTGGACGCGCCGATGGATTTCTCGGCGTGGTTCGAGGTGTACCTCTCCGGCCGCTGGTGGACCTTCGACGCGCGCCACAACACCCCGCGCATCGGCCGCATCCTGATGGCCACGGGCCGCGACGCCACCGACGTCGCCATGGTAACCTCCTTCGGCCCGGCCACCCTGTCGGGCTTCCATGTGCACACCGACGAGGTGAAGGAGTAGCGATGGCGCAGACGCGCGGGGACGTGCCAGGGGATGCGCCAGGGGACGGGCCCGAGGACGCCCCGCCGCCGGTCACGGCGGTGAACGAGGCCGGCGATTCGCCCTACGTGCTGCTCTGCGAGCACGCCTCCAACCACATCCCGGCCGCCTATGCGCGGCTGGGGCTGGAGGCGCGCGAGCTGGAGCGGCACATCGCCTACGACATCGGCGCGGCGGCGATGGCGCGCCGGCTCTCGGCGCTGCTCGACGCGCCGCTGTTCCTCTCCGGCTATTCGCGCCTGCTGATCGACTGCAACCGCCCCCTCGGCACGCCGACCAGCATCCCCGTGCGCAGCGAGGCGACCGACATCCCCGGCAATGCCGGCCTCGACCAGGCCGAGCGCGACCGCCGGGCGGCGCGGTTCTTCACGCCCTTCCACGCCCGCGTCGCCGCCTGCCTCGACGCGCGCCGGGCGGCGGGGCGCCCGACCTTCGTGGTCGGCGTGCACAGCTTCACGCCGATCTTCCTCGGCGAGACGCGGCCCTGGCACTGCGGCATCCTGTACGGCAAGGCCGCCGACTTCGCCGAGGCCCTGATCGCCGGGCTGCGCGACGACCCGAGCCTCGTGGTCGGCGACAACGAGCCCTACAAGGTCGAGGCCGAGTACGACTACACCGTGCCCGTGCACGGCGACGCGCGCGGCCTGCCGGCGGCGCTGATCGAGGTGCGCCAGGACCTGATCGCGCGCGAGGACCACGCGGCGGCCTGGGCGGACCGCCTCGCCCCGGTGCTGCGCGCGGCGGCCTGACCCGGGGCGACGGGCGCGGGGCGGCCGGCAGGAAGGCGGGCGTCGAGGGAGCGGGCGGCAGGGGAGCGGGCCGGCGCGCCGGCCGACTCCGTCACTCCAGCCGCAGCCCCGCCTCGCGGACCAGCCGCCCCCAGCGGTCGTACTCCGCGCGCACGAAGGCGGCGAAGTGCCCGGGCGTGTCCGCCACCGGCTCGGCGCCCAGCGCATCGAGCCGCGCCCGCGTCTCCGGCAGCGCCACCACCCGCGCCACCGCGTCGCGCAGCCGCGACACGATCGCCGGCGGCACCCGCGCCGGTCCCCAGATGCCGTACCAGGTCGCGATCTCGTAGCCCGGCACCCCCGCCTCCGCCACGGTCGGCAGGTCCGGGAAGGCGGCGACCCGGTGCGCCGTGGTCACGGCCAGCGCCCGGATCTGCCCGGCCCGCACCGCCGCGGCCGAGGAGGGCAGGCTGTCGAACATGAGCTGCACGTTGCCCGCGATCAGGTCCTGGATCGCCGGCCCGCTGCCGCGATAGGGCACGTGGACCAGATCCGTCCCCGTCATGCGCCTGAACAACTCCCCCGCGAGATGCGGCGCGGCGCCGGTCGAGGAGGAGGCGAAGGAGAGCCTCCCCGGATTGGCCCGGGCATACGCCACCAGTTCCGCCACCGAGCGCGCCGGCAGGCCGGGCGTGACGACCAGGATCAGCGGCACCGCGGCGATGTTGGTGACCGGCGTGAAGTCGGCCAGCGCGTCCACCGGCATGTTCGGCTGGAAGTGCGGCACGATGGCCTGCGCCGAGGCGTTGACCATGAAGGTGCCGCCATCCGGCGCCGCCCGCGCCACCTCCTGCATGCCGATCACGCCGGAGCCGCCGCCGCGGTTCTCCACCACGAAGGGCTGGCCGAGGCTGTCGGCGAGGCCGGCCGCGACGATGCGCGCCAGGATGTCGGTCGGCCCGCCCGGCGGATAGGGCACCACCCAGCGCACCGGGCGCACGGGCCACGCCTCCGCGCGCGCCGTCCCGGCGCCGGCCGCTGCCCCGGCCAGCATGCCCGCGAGCCCGCCCAGCCAGCCACGCCGCGTGGCCGCGACCGTCGGCCGCGTGCCGGCCATGGCCTGCTCCCTCGCCTCGCCCATCCCCGTTTCCCCCCGCGCCGGCAACCGGGCGCAGCATCCGCCAGCCGCCGGGCGCCCGGCAAGCCTCGGCCGGGACCGGGCATCGGGGCGGGGGAGGAAGCACGGGCGACGGCCGCGTACCACCGGCCATGCCGAGGCGGTGCGATCCGCCCCGCAGCGGGGCGCGGCCCGGCCGGGACCGCGTCCCGACGCCGCCCGCCATTCGCGGCGACGGCGCGATTGGGCCTGCAGGCCCCGGCGATCCGCTCTAGAGCATTTTCAAGCTGAGCGTCCTCGCTCAGCGGCTCGGAAAATGCGAAAAATCAAAGGTTAGAGCCGTTCCGGCCTGATACAGTCAGGCTGGATCGGCTCTAAAGACGGTCGCGACAAGGCGGGAGAGAGACGTGACCGAAGCCCTGCGGCCCTATGCGGGCCTGTTCGTGCTCGATGCCGGCCAGGGCGTGGCGGGCCCCTATTGCGGCATGCTGCTGGCGGCCTGCGGCGCCGACGTGGTGAAGCTGGAGCCGCCCGCCGGCGACTGGTCGCGCGGCCTCGGCAGCCGCGAGGGCACGGATTCCGTGCTGCACGCCACCTACAACCGCGGCAAGCGCAGCGTGGTGCTGGACCTGCGGGAGGAACCGGGCCGGGCCGCGGCGCGGGCGCTGGCCGCGCGCGCCGACGTGCTGATCGAGAGCTTCCGCCCCGGCATCGCGCGCCGTCTCGGCCTCGGGCCGGAAGCGGCCTCGCCCGGCGCGGTCTGCGTCTCCATCTCCGGCTTCGGCCAGGAAGGCCCGTTCGCCGAGCGCCCCTGCACGGACAGCGTGATCCAGGCCTTCGCCGGCATGATCGCGCTGAACCAGGGCGCCGACGGCGTGCCGCACAAGATGCCGGTGGTGCTGAGCGACATCGTCACCGGCCTGCACGCCTTCATCGCCGTGCAGGCGGCGCTGGCCGAGCGCGCGCGCGACGCCGCGCCACGCCGGCGCGTGCTCGACATCTCGCTGATGGGCGGCACCGCGGCGCTGCTCGCCTACCCGATCGCGGAGGCGGCCCGGCAGGGCGGGATGCCGTCGCCGCTCAACGTGCCGGCGGGCTGCTACCGCGGCGCCTGCGGCGGCTGGCTCTCGGTGGCGCTGGTGCGCGAGCCCGAATTCGCCGCCCTGGCCGCGGTGCTGGGCCGGCCCGACCTGCCGGCCGAGCCGCGCTTCGCCAGCTTCGCCGAGCGCGCGGCGCACCGCGACGCGCTGCTGCCGATCCTGCGCGACGCCTTCGCCGGAGCGACGGTGGCCGAGTGGCTGCCGCGCCTGCACGCGGCGCGTCTGCTCGCGGAGCGCGTGAACACGCCGCTCGACTGGCTGGCGGAGCCGCAGACGCACGCCGCGGGCACGATGCGCACGGTGGCGCAGCCGGCGCTCGGCGCGCTGCCCTTTCCCGGCCTGCCCGGCCTCGGCGACGCGCTGGCGCCGGCGCCGCGGCTCGGCGAGCACACCGAGGCGGTGCTGGCGATGCTGCACGCCGAGGCCGGGGCGGCGGACTGATACGCCCGGCGGGATCGACTGCCCCGTCGACAGTGGCGCGGGACCGAGGCCGGACAGGCCGGGTTCATCCGCCATGCGTATGGGCCGCCCCGCTGCGCCCGTCGCCCGGCCCGGAACGCTGCCGGGGACGATACCGGGCGCGCCGCCGCCCATGGTCTCCGGGGACGCCCCACGCCTCCTGGCGTCCCGCTCTCCGGCGATACGTCATGGAGCCGTTCGGTTTTTCGCACTTTCCGAGTCGCTGGGTGAGTACACCCAGCTTGAAGATGCTCTATCCGGGCCGGATGCCGGCGAGTTGCACCGCCCGGTGCGCGCGTTCGCATTCCCGCCGCAGCCAGGTGGCGAAGGCTTCCGGCGTACGCTCCTCGGGCTCCGTGATCTCGGCGCCGAGGGTGAGCAGGCGCGCCCGCGTGTCGGGATCGGACAGGGCCGTGGCCAGCGCCTCCGACACGCGCGCGATCGCCGCCTCGGGCGTGCCCGATGGCGCGAACAGGCCGACGAAGGTGGCGGCGGTGAAGCCCGGCACGCCGCACTCGATGAAGGTGGGCACGCCGGGCAGCAGCGGGGAGCGGCGCGCCGAGGTGACGGCCAGGATCCGCGCCCGGCCCTCGCGGTGCAGCGCGAGCACGGTGGACAGCTCGATCAGCGTGCCGTTGATGTTGCCCGCCAGCAGTTCCGGCACCGCCGAGGCGCCGCCGCGGAAGGGCACGTGCACGATGTTGGCGCCGCTGGCCGCCTTGAACAGCTCCAGCGGCAGATGGTTGGCGCCGCCGATGCCGGACGTGCCGATCGTCACGCCGCCGGCGCGTTGGCGCGAGTAGCGCACGAGCTCGCCGAGGGTGCGTGCCGGCATGTCGGGATGCACGATCAGCGCCATCGGGATCAGGCTGACCAGCCCGACGGGCGCGAGTTCGCGCAGCGGATCGCGGCGCGGGCCTGCCTGCAGCAGCGGGCCGTTGATGATCGGCCCGGTGCTCGCGCCGAGCAGCGTGTAGCCGTCCGGCCGCGCGCGCAGCACCGCCTCGATGCCGACGTCGCCATTGCCGCCCGGCCGGTTCTCCACCGCGATGTCCTGGCCGAGCAGCTCGGCCATGCGCGGCGTGACGGTGCGCAGGTTGGTGTCGCTGTTGCCGCCTGGCGCGAAGGGAACGACGATCCGCAGCGGCCGGTCGGGAAAGCCGGCGCGCGCCGGGGAGGCACGGGCGAGGGCAGCGAGGGCCGGCAGGATCAGCAGCGTTCGACGCGTGGGCATGCATCCCCCCGATCTCGTCGGCCGGTTCTCCGGCCTTCACCCCGGGTGGCGAGCCCGGGTCGCGCGGCGGTTCTGATGCCGCCTTCGCCCCGGCCTGCGGCCTGGACGATCCGCCGGCCCAGTCTGCGCGCACGGAAACGGCGACGTCCACCTGTACGATGCCCCATCGGCCGGCCATGTCGCCGCCACATGCCGGGCGATCATGCCGACGGTTGCGTAAGGGATGATGAACGCAACGCCCGATGGCTCGCCCTCTTCCCTGCATCGCATCAGGGCTGCGCCGGCGGGGGCGCATTCCCATGGTGCAGGCGCCGCCGACCCTCCGCCCGGACGGCGCCCCGCGCCGTCACGGCCGCCGGCCGCGCCGACGCAGGAATGGGCGACGCAGGAAGGGGCGGCACAGGACGGGGCAGCCGGAATTCGTGGCCGGGCTTAAGCAGGCGTTCATAGGCCGGCGACACAGTCGGGGCGTGGCGCCGAACAATCGGCCCACGCGAAAGGAAAACCCGACCATGGCCATGAACTCGGTTGTCACCAACGTCGGCGCGCAGGTCGCGCTGCAGTCGCTGAACGCCACGCAGGACGAGCTGACCGCGACGCAGAAGCGCATTTCCACCGGCTACCGCGTCGCCGACGCCAGCGACGACGGCGCCGCCTACGCGGTGGCCCAGCGCGTGCGCGGCAACGTCGCCGCCGCCACCTCCGCCAACGAGCAGCTCGGCGGCGTCAACGGCCTGCTCGACACCACCAGCACCGGCCTCAGCAGCATCTCCGACACGCTGAACAACCTCAAGAGCATGGTGACGAAGCTGGCGGACGGCACGCTCAGCGCCGACCAGAAGGCCAACTACGCGGCCCAGGTCAAGGGCATGACCGACCAGATCAAGTCCTACATCACCAACTCGACCTACAACGGCAACAACCTGCTGAGCAACGCGACCGCCAAGACCTACAAGGTGGTCGAGACCGCGGACGGCGTGACCTACAGCTTCACCAACTACCAGGCCACCGCCAACGTCTGGAACAACGTCTCGACGGCGAGCACCTTCACCCAGAGCCAGGCCGCCTCGGCGATGACGGCCACGGGCAAGCTCACCACCGCGATCAACAACACCCTGACCACGCTCAACACCTTCGCCACCTACAAGAGCCACGTCCAGGCGCAGATCACCTTCAACAAGTCGCTGATCGACTCCCAGAACTCGGGCCTCGGCGCGCTGGTCGACGCCGACCTCGCCAAGGAGTCCGCCAACCTGCAGGCGCTCCAGATCCGCCAGCAGCTCGGCACCCAGGCGCTGAGCATCGCCAACCAGGCGCCCCAGGCCCTGCTGAAGCTGTTCGGCTGATCCCTCTTCCGGCGCAAAGCCGCCGGTTGCCGACCCCCGCCGCCGACAGGATGCCGGCGGCGTCGGCTCCCCCTCTCCTGCCCGCGCGGCAGGCCCGCCAGAGAATCCGCGAAGCAGCGCCCGTGCCGGAACGCCGCGTGAAGAACCGCCGCAGCCCCGCCCGCCCGACAGCCCGGATGGCCCGGTTCCGTCCCGCTTCCGCCACGCCTCATCGCCGGCGCCGCGCTGGTGCGCGCCGCGCCCGGCGCCGTGCGCCGGCACGTGCGCCACTGTCCGCCCGTTCGTGGCCGCCCGCGCCTGACGGCGCACGGCAACGCTCCCTTCCTCTCCCCGCTCGGAGCCACACCCGCATGATGCAGACCAGTGATCCGGCCCTGCTTCCCGCCAGCCCGCCGGCCACCGCCGCCCAGGGCGCGGCCGCCTATCGCCGCCGCCTGACGCCGAAGCAGATGGAGGCCGAGGTCTTCACCCGCGCCAACCGCTATATCCGCCTCGCCCTGGCGGAAGATGCGCATCCGCTCGACCGCGCGCGCGGACTGGCCGACAGCCGGCGCCTCTGGGATGCGGTGCTGAACCTGGTGCAGGACCCGGACAACGCCCTGCCCGCCGCGCTGCGCGCCTCGCTCGCCAGCGTCGCGCACGCCGTGCTGCGCGAGTGCGACGCGCCCGAGCCGGACCTGCGCTTCATCGCCACCATCAACGACAACATCGCCGCCGGCCTCTGGAGCTGAACCGCCCGGGCCGCACCCGGCCCCACACCGGACACCGCCCCTGACACCGCCCCTGACACCGCATTGGGCCCCGCGCCGGGGCCCGCACCGGGTCGGCAGGATCGCCGGCCTCGCCCAGGAGGATCCTGCCTTGCACGCTGCCCTGTCTCCCCGGCCGCCCCACGCGCCCGCCGCCGTGCCGCCGGATGTGGCGGTGGTCGAACGCCTGTTCCAGCGCGCCTGCGACCTGATGCAGCAGGGCCGGCATGTGGAGGCGCTGCCGGCGCTCGACCGCCTGCGTCGCGTGCCGACCCCGCCGCCGATGGCGCTGGGCCTGCGGGCCGAGGCGCTGCTGGCCCTCGGCCGGACCACCGAGGCCGTCGCCGACGTCGACGACGCCCTCGCCGCCGATCCCGGCTCCTCCGCGCTGCTGCAACTGCGCAGCCGCGCGCGCCGCGCCGGCGGCGACCGCACCGGCGCACTGGACGATGCGGCCGCGGCCGTGCTGGCGGACTCCGCCAGCCCCGCCGCCAAGGCACTGCTCGGCACGGCGCTGCTGGAGCAGGGCCAGCACGACGAGGCGGTGTTCCTGATCGGCGCCGCCCTGCGCGCGGATCCGGCCAACCCCCAGTACCGCTTCGCCCTGGCGCGCGCGCTGAGCGAGACCGGCCATCACGACGCCGCCGAGGAAATCCTCTCCCAGCACGGCATCGAACGGCCCGACCTGCCGGTCGCCGCGCTGCGGGCGCAGAACGCGCTGGCCGCCGACCGGCCCGACCTGGCCGCGGCGCTGGCGCGCGAGGCACTCGCCAGCCGGCCCGCCGACGCATCGCTGCACGCGGTGCTGGCGCATGCGCTGATGCGGCTGCGGGACCTGGACGGCGCGGCCGCGCATCTCCTGTCCGCCTCGCGCCTGCGGCCGGAGGACGGCTACCTCGCGCACCTCGCCGCCGCCCTGAACGGCGACACCACGGAGCAGGGCGCCGAGGCCTACGCCACCGCCCTGTTCGACCGCTACGCGCCGAGCTTCGAGCTGTCGCTGCTCTCGCTCGGCTGGCGCGGCCCCGGGCTCGTCCGACGCGCCCTGGAGCGGCTCCGGCCCGGCCTCGCCGCCGGCACGGAGCGTCTCGGCCCGGTGCTCGACCTCGGCTGCGGCACCGGCCTGGTCGGCGTCGCCCTGAGCGACCTGCTCGGCGGCGGCCTGACCGGCGTGGACCTGTCCGCCCGGATGCTGGAGCAGGCGGCGCGCAAGGGCGTCTACACCGCGCTCCGCCAGGCCAACCTGATGACGGTGCTGCGGGAGGCGCAGCCGCCCTGCGACGTCATCGTCGCCGCGGACGTGCTGATCTATCTCGGCCAGGCGGACGAGATGCTGGCGCTGTGCCGCCGGCGGCTCGCGCCGGACGGGCTGCTGCTGTTCACCGTCGAGCGCGGGGCGGACACGGGGATGGGCTGGCACCTGGAGCGCAGCGCGCGCTTCAGCCACGGCCGCGCCTACCTCGAGCGCGCCCTCGCCGCGGCGGCGCTCGACGTGGTGGAGATGCGCGAGGAGGTGCTGCGCCTGGAGGATGACGGGATGATCGACGGGCTGCTGGTCGCCGCCCGTCCCGCCCCGTCCGGCGCGGCGCACTGACATGCAGGATGCGTCGGCGCCGCCATCGCCCTTCCGGGCCGGTCTTGACGCGCTGGCGGCGCGTGCCCCGGCCACGGCCCTGCCGCTGCTGCGGGCGGCGGCGGAGAGCGGCGAGGGGGGGGCCTATGCCGGCCTGAACCTCGGCCTCGCCCTGGCCGATCTCGGCCGCGTCGAGGAGGCGCTGCCGCTGCTGCGGGATGCCGCCGTCGCCCTGCCGGACCTGGCCGAGCCCTGGTTCCGCCTCGGCCTCGCCGCCGCGCTGCGACGGGAGCCGACGGAGGCGGCGAGGCTGCTCGACGCGGCGCTGGCCCGCGCGCCCGAGCACGTGCCCGCCCTCGCCGCCCGGGCCATGGTGGCCGAGGCGGACGGCCATCCCGGCGAGGCGGCGGCGCTGCTGGAGCGCGCCCGCGCCATCGACCCGGTCGAACCCGGGCTGCTGCTCATGGAAGCCCGGCTGCTCCTGGAGCAGGGCGACGCCGAGCTGGCGGCGAGCCGCTGCGAGGCGGTGCTGCGCGCGCACCCGGCGCAGATGGCGGCGGCCGCGAAGCTGCTGGCCCGCGCCCTGCGTGCATGGCTGGGCGAGGCGGACGCGCTGCGCCACGTCGACGCCGGCGCCGAGGCGGACCCCTTCTCGCCCGCCTGGCCACTCGCCGCGGCCCACCTGCAGGTCGGCTGCGGCCGGCCGGAGACGGTGCTCGCCCATCTGCGCGTGGCCGAGGCGCTGGCGCCGGGCGAGCCCGCGATCCTGGCGGAGCTGGCGCACGGCCTCATGCGTGCCGGTCGGGAGACGGAGGCCGAGCCGCTGCTGCGCGAGGCCATGGCCGCCTCGCCGGGCGATCTCGACCTGCGCAACATGCTCGCCTCGGTCCTGTGGAAGCGCTACCGCTTCGCCGAGATGCTCGCGGTGCTCGACGACGCGCTGCGGAATTTCGGCGAGCACCCGTCCCTGCTCTCCAACCGCTCCCTGGCCCTCACCTATTGCGGCCGGCAGCGGGAGGGGCTGGCGGCGGCCGAGCGGGCCGTCGCCATCTCCGGCGGCGAACTGCCGACCCTCATCAACCGCCTCTCCGTGTTGCCGTACCATCCCGAGCAGGGCGGCGCGGCGCCGCTGCTGGCCGCCGGGCGCGACATCGCCCGTCGCGTCGGCCCGCCCGCCCGCGTGGCGCACGGCAACGCCCGCGACCCGGAGCGGCGGCTGCGGGTCGGCGTGCTGTCGGGCTGCCTGGGCGTGCACCCGGTCGGCTGGCTGACCCTGGCGGGGCTGGAGGCCCTGCCCGCGGACGGGTTCGAACTGGCCTGCTACGCGCTGCGCACGAGGCGGGACTGGCTGGCCGCCCGCTATCGTGCCCGCGCCACGCTCTGGCGCGACGTCGCGGATCTGCCGGACGAGGCACTGGCCGAGACGATCCGGGATGACGGCGTGGACGTGCTGCTCGATTGCGGCGGCTACGGCGAGGGCGGCCGCCTGCTGGCGCTGCAGCACCGCCCGGCCCCGGTGCAGGTGAAGTGGGTCGGCGTGCAATTCGCGTCCACCGGCCTCGACTGCGTCGACTGGATGCTGACCGATGCGCGCGAAACCCCGCCCGGCTTCGAGCCCTTCTACAGCGAGCGGCTGCTGCGTCTGCCGGACGGCTACGTCTGCTACACGCCGCCGCCCTACGCGCCGGAGCCGGGGCCGCTGCCGGCGTTGCGCAACGGTTACGTCACCTTCGGCTGCTTCAACAACCTGGCCAAGGTCACGCCGGTCACCCTCGCCGCCTGGGCCGAGGTGCTGCGGCAGGTGCCCGGCGCGCGGCTGCGGCTGCGCACCCACGCGCTGGCGGATCCCGCGACGCGCGCCGATTTCGTCTCGCGGCTCGCCGCGCTGGGCCTCGATCCCGACCGGCTCGACCTGCTGGGCGGCTGCCCGCACGCGGAGATGCTCGCGGCCTATCGCGACATCGACATCGCCCTCGACCCGTTCCCCTACACCGGCGGCCTGACGGTGTGCGAGGCGCTGTGGATGGGCGTGCCGGTGGTGGCGCTGGCCGGCGACGGCTTCGCCGCGCGGCATGCGCTGAGCCATCTCGGCAATGCCGGCCTGCCCGGATGGGTCGCGGGATCGGTCGAGGACTACGTCCGGCTCGCCCGATACCGCGCCTCCGACCTGGCCGGCCTTGCCGCGCTGCGCGCCGGCCTGCGGGACCAGGTTCGCCAGTCGCCGCTCTGCGACGCGCCGCGCTTCGGACAGGCGCTCGGGCAGGCGCTGCGCCATGCCTGGCGGGACTGGTGCGCGCGGAATTGATGACGGGCCGGTCCGTGCCCCGACAACCATCGTGCCCGGCCGGGTCCCCGCGGCACCGGGATCGGCCCTTCCGGGCCGCAACCGGCACGGCCGATCGCGCCCGGCCCGCCGTCCTGTCGCCACACTCCCGCCGCGGATCCCTGAAATGCTTCAGCGATCCGCCCGGCCGCCACCCCTAGGGTCCGGGCAGTGGGTCGGGGCGCCGCGCCCGGACCGGAGGACAGATCGATGACGCGCTTCACCCGCCTGCCGTTCCGCTCCATCGCCGTGCTCGCCGCCCTCAGCGTCACCGCCTGCGCGACCGGCCCGGGCCCGTACCAGATCCAGGCCAACCAGGCCAACTATGCCTGCCAGATGGGCGATCCCAATGCCTGCTATGCCGCGCAGGGCCTCGCGCCCCTGGCGCAGGCGGAGTACGCGCAGCAGCAGCAGCAGAACAACGCGGTGGTCGGCACCGCCGTCGCCGCGGGGGCACTCGGCATCATCGCCGGCGCCGCGATCGCGAACAGCGGCCCGCGCTACGGCTACTACGGCCGCGGCTGGCGCCGCTGGTGAGCCCACGGGCCGGCGCCGGCCGGGCGATGCGCTCCTCCCCATCGGGATCGCCGGCCGATGGCTGATCGCCGACCGACGATCCCGGCGCTCGCCGCCGCTGCCCCTGCCGGTGGGCGGCAGCCTGCCGGAAGCCGAGCGTCGCGATGCTTCCGCCCCCTGCGGCGGATCCGCCCGGAGCCCGCTTCCCGGAGCTGCCCCCCGATCATCGGCATCGCCGCGGCGCCCCGGAGGCCGGCCGGTACCACGCCCGCCCCACCCAAGCCCCGTGCCCGCCTCCCCTTTGCCCGTGTCTCCCTGCCCGCGCCCGCTCTGACCGTGGCCGCTCTTTCCGTGCCCGCTCTTTCCGTGGCCGCCCTTCCCGTGACCGTACCCGCCACGCCTCACAGGCCGAGGGCGGCCTCGATGCACGCCGTCTGCCTGTCCCAGCCATACCTCGCATAGACCTCGGCCGCGGCGGCCTCGGCGACCGGCGCGTAGCGTTCGGGGTCGCGCACGCGCGCCACGGAAGCGGCCAGGGCGTCGTCCCACTGGTCGGCGCGCGCGAGCAGGCCCGTCTCGCCGTCCCGGATCGCGTGGCGGAAGGTGTAGGTGGGCGTCGCGACGGTCCAGGTTCCCACGGCCGCGGCCTCGAAGAATTTCAGCTCGCTCTTGCAGTTGGTGAAGCTGTTGTCCTGGAGCGGCGCGATGTTGATCTCCACCTCGGCGATGACGCGCTGGAGGTTGATGTAGTCCTGCAGCGGGATGATCTCGACGCGGCTGGCGAGGTGCCGCAACGGGCCGGTGGAATCGAGGAAGCCGACCACCCGCAGGTCCACCGCCGGATCGGCCGCGAGCAGGCGCGCCAGCGCCGGGGCGGCCACCGCGAAGTCCCGGTTGTGCGTCGGCGAGCCGCTGAAGTAGCCGATGGTGACGCGCCCGTCCCCGCGGAAGCCGCGGGCGCGCTTGGCCGCGAGCAGGGCGCGCGACGCCTCCTCCTGCTCGCGGTCGAAGTAGTTCGGCACGATGCCGACCGATTCCAGCCCGTTCGCGACGATCCGGCCCAGCCTGTCGGCGATGAAGCGGTTGGTGGTGATGCCGCCGTCGCAGAGCCGCGCCAGCGTCTCCTTGCGGCCGACATGGGCATACCAGTCGTCCCAGACGTCGCGGTTGCCGACATCCTGGTCGAGCGTGTCGAGGATGAGGTGGATGTAGCCGATGTCGAAGACGAGGTCGTCGCAGTCGAACAGCACGCGCACGCCCGCCGCCTTCGCGCGCGTGACGAGGCGCGCCAGGCGCGCGTCGTAGCGCACGCGGCAGATGACGAGGGCATGCAGGCCGGACACCTCGTCCATCAGCGCGGGCAGGTCGTCCAGCCCGAACCAGGCGGCGCCGATATCCGGCCGGGTCGCCGCCAGGGTCGCGGTCGGGTTCAGGCAGCGGTAGCGGAAGGTGCTGGTGTCCGGCGTCTCGTAGAGCCAGGCGATGCGCGGCCGCCCGCGCCGCAGCGCGTCGAGCCGCGTGGCGAGGGGCCACGCCTCCCAGGGCGGCGCGTAGCCCAGCGGGCCGTCGGTCAGGTCCCTGAACATCGGCCGCTCAGCGGATCGCCGGGAGGCGCGCGGCCAGGCGGGCAACCACCGGCGCCAGCGCCGCGTTCCAGTCGCGGCCGATACGGTCGGCCGCGCGGTGGCGCGCCCGCGCGGCGTCGTCCTCCGCGAGCCCCTGCAGGCGGCGCAGCCCGTCGAGCAGCCCCTCGGTGGTCGGCGGCGCCATGAGGATGTTGGCGGAATAGCGGGCGAGCGAGGACCTGCCGGGATGCGTGTTGGTCAGCACCGCGGCACCGGCGGCAGCGAGGTCGAGCGTCGGGTAGGCGGGGTGCGGCGCATCCGTCAGCACCAGCCCGGCATCCATGGAGGCGATGAGGGGCTGGCGGACATCCTGAGCCGTCGTCCCCGCGCGGATCGGCACCACGCCCCGGGCGAGCGCCACCGCCGGCAACGCCTCGCCGACCCAGTGCATCTCCCAGGCGGTATCGGGAAACAGCCCCTCGGCCACGGCGGCGTCCAGCGCCTCCAGGCCGCGCCAGAAGAGGTTCCGCGGGTCGTCCAGCCGCGCCTGGAAGAGGAGGCGCCGACGCGCCGCTTCCGCGGACGGCGCGTCGGCGCCGGGAAAGGCCGGCTCGAACCACATCCCTTCGGACGCCAGGTTCGGCAGGGCATCCGGGCCTTCCGCGAGGTGGCGGAAGAGCATCTCGGTGCTGACCACCACCGGCAGGCCGGGATGGCCCAGAGTCTCGGCGCAGCGCAGCCGCTCTTCGCCATGCGGATGGAGCGTCCGCTCGTCCTCCTCCACGATCGCCGCGACCCGCCCCGGCGGGACGCTGCCGAGGGTGGCGCGCGTGGCCCGCCAGGAGGTGGTCAGGAACAGGTCCAGCGGCGCGACCGGCAATTCGCGCGATTCGTCCTCCGGCGCGAAGGCGAGCTCCAGGGGGCCGTCGAAGCGCATGCCGTTGCGCCCGAGCACCTCGCGCACCGTCGCCGCCTCCCCGGGCGCGTCCCGCGTGACGACGCGCAGGCCCGCGCCGAGCCGCGCCGCCAGCGCCGCGCCGAGCAGCAGCGCGGTGTCCGTCCCGGAGGCGGGGCCGATGCCGTCGGTCACGATCGAGAGACGCGGCGGAGCCTCGGGCAGCGGGTAGGTCGGCAGGGGGCGCAGGGCCGGGAATCGCGCCGAGATCAGCCGCCGCGCGGTCGCGGGGCGAGGCACGGGCTCCGAAGGCGCGGGCAACCCAGGCGGCGCGGCGGGGAGCAGCGCGGCGGGCACGACCGGCGCCCCGGGCAGGGTGTCGGGCGAGGCGGCGGCGGGCGGCGCGGCGGACGGGCGGCCGAGCAGTCCGGCGCGCAGCCGCATCGCGCGCGTCACCGCACCGCGCAGCGCCTGGCGGATCGGTCGTGGCAGCCGCTGGAGGCGATAGGCCCCGTAGAGACCCAGCCGGGCACCCACCGAGTTGCGCAGGGCCGCCAGCTCCGCCGAGACGGCCTCCCGCTCGCCGGCCAGCGCCGCCATCGCCGCGCGGGCGGCGGCGAGCTCCGACCGCAGCGTGCCGGCGCGCGCCTCCGCCTGTCCCGCGGCCTCGCTGGCGGCCCGGATGCGCGCCTGGGCCGTCCGGTCGGCGGCGGCGAGGCGGCGCGCCATCCCGGCTTCGGCCTCGGCGAGCCGTGCCGCCAGCGCCTGCGTCTCCTGGCGACGTGCCGCCTCGGCCCGCTGCGCGGCGGCCTCGGCCTCGGCGAGCCGCGCGCGCAGGCTCCCGGCCTCGGCACTCGCCTCGGCGTGCATCCGGCGCAGCGCCTCGCCCTCCTCGCGCGCGGCGACGAGGCCGGCGCGCAGCGACGGCTCGAGCGCCCCGGCGATCCCCGGCAGCAGCGTCAGGCCGCGTAGCTGCCGCACCGGCAGTTGCGGCAGGATGGCCGCCGGGTCGGCCACGCGGGCCGCCGTGCCGGTCATGAGCCGCGCGTAGGGGCGCGTCTTCTCGGCCGGCAGGCGGGCGACCGACACGACGGAATCGTAGAAGCTCACCCGCGCCAGCCACCGTCCGTAGGCGCGCAGCCGCGCCAGCGCGTCCGGGGCGAGCGCATCGCCGTCCGCCGGCTCGAAATGGTCGACGTTGAGCGCGTCGGCGAGATCCTTGAACCACGTCATCGCCGTCTCCCGCCGCCGCAGGCCGCCGCCGTGCGAGCGGCGGTAGCTGCAGTGCAGGTCCTCGACGATGTAGACGCCGCCTGGGGCGAGACGGGGGAACAGCGCCTCGAAGGCCGCGATCACCTGCCCGGAGCGGTGCGAGCCGTCATCCACGATGACGTCGAAGACACGACCGCCGAGACAGCGATCCAGCGTCGCGGCGTCGCTCGCGTCGCCGATGAAGACCTCGACCTCCGGGCCGAATTCGAGGCCGGCGCAGGCCGGGTCGATGTCCATGCCGACGATGCGCGAGCCCGGCGGCAGGACCTGCGACCAGAGCTGGAGCGAGCCGCCGTTCTGGATGCCGATCTCCAGCACCCGCAACGGGGCGCCGCCCTGCAGCAGGTCGTGCAGCTCGGCCTCGTAGATGCCGGGATACTGCTCCCACTTGTCGGAAAGGTAGCCCCGGTGCGCCGCGAAGGCCGCGCGCAGGCTGGGCACGCCCGGGCGCGGGCCAGGAAGGGGGCCGCAGCTGCCCTCTGACGCTGATGGCAAAATCGCGGTCCTCATGCACGGGAACGGCCGGGGCGTCGCGCGCCGGGCCGATGGCGGCCGATGGGCCGGCCGGGTCCGCGCCGCCGCGAAGCCGGCGGCCGGAGCACACGCTTCCGGGAGGGCGCCGGCGCCCCGGACGGGGGATGGCCTCCAGGTGTCTCCCCTGGGGGATTTCCCTGGGGGATCTCCCTGGGGATCTCCCCTGCCAGGTGGCACCCTATCGTGGGCCTCCCCCGGCGGTCAAACCGGGCCGGTACCGACGGGCGCGGGGCCCTGCGGCGCCGGATGCGTGTCCGGGCCGGCCGTCCCGCTCCCGCCGGGCGTGGCCCCGCCTGCCCCGCGCCGTGACGATCCCCGCGAAGCCTTCGCCGCGCCGGCGGCCGGGGGGCCTTCCGCCCGACCCATGGCCTACCAGATACGGAATTGCCCGAGACGGCGTGCGTCCCGGCCGGGGTGGCTGCCCGCGCGGGCGAGAGCCGGCGGGCATCCCTCCCGGCATGATGCCGCGATCGCCCGTCCGGCAGCCCTGGGAGGCATGGACATGGAAAGAATTCCCTACGCCGCCGGTGGCCCGCCCGCCGCCGCGGGCCCCGCCCCGACCCGCGGGGCCGTCCCGGCACCACCCGCACGGACCCCGGCCCTGGCGCCGTCCGGCGCGGCGCTGCCGGTCCGCCGCATCGGCCTCGCCGACCTGCGCGAGGCACTGCGGCAGGGCCTCGACGACTTCCGCGCCCACCCGACGCACGCGGCCTTCGTGGCGCTCATCTACCCGGTCATCGGCCTCGTGCTCGGCCGCATGACCTACGGCGCGGAGGTGCTGCCGCTGCTCTGGCCGCTGGTCGCGGGCTTCGCCCTGCTCGGCCCGGTGGCGGCGATCGGCCTCTACGAACTCAGCCGCCGGCGGGAGCGGGGGCTGTCCTCCTCCTGGTGGAACGCGTTCGACGTGCTGCGCTCGCCCGCGATCGGCAGCATCGTCGCGCTCGGCCTCGTGCTGATGGCGCTGTTCCTGCTGTGGCTGCGCAGCGCCCTCGGCCTCTACGGGATGGTGTTCGACGGCGCGCGGCCCGCATCGCTCTCGGCGCTCGCGCAGCAGGTCCTCACCACCGCCCCCGGCTGGCGCCTGCTGATCCTCGGCAACGGCATCGGCTTCCTGTTCGCCGCCGTGGCGCTGATGCTGGGCGCCGTGTCCTTCCCGCTGCTGCTCGACCGCGACGTGGGCGTCGAATCGGCGGTGCGCACCTCGATACGCGCGGTGACCGGGAACCCCGTCCCCATGGCGGCCTGGGGCCTGATCGTCGCCTCGCTGCTGCTGCTCGGCTCGGTCCCCTTCTTCCTCGGGCTCGCCGTGGTGCTGCCACTGCTCGGGCACGCGACCTGGCATCTCTACCGCCGCCTCGTGCCCTGACCGCATCCGCGGGCGCGCCCGGCCCGGCGCGGCCGCACGGAGGCCGCCCCCTGCGACCGCGGGCCTCGCGGCGGCCCCGGGCGACGGGCGGCCGCGCCCGCCGTGCCGGGCCGGAAGGCCCTGCGGCCGGTGTCGATCCGCTCCGGGAAGCGGCCGCCCGGCCGTCCCGGCACCCGATCCGCCGGGCCCGCCCGCCGTCCCACCGTGGCCGGCCGCGCGCCCGCATCGCCGGGGGCGGCCGCACGGCGCGGGCGTTCCGCCTGCCGGCAATCCGCCCCGGAGCCGTTCCGGCCTGACCGTATCAGGCCCGACCGGCTC
>NZ_JALPRX010000037.1 GCF_023223525.1 Roseomonas acroporae
CACTACGGCGAACCGCGGTCCGGTTGGGACCGCGGTTCGCCGTAGCGCGTTGTTCCCGGCGCGGATTCACGCCGCCGGGCGTGTCCGCCCGCCGGCAATCCGCTCTAGCCTTTTGATTTGGCGCATTTCCCGCGCCGCCGAGCGCGTGCGCCCGGCTTGGAAATACTCTAGACCTGCGGGCGTTCTGCTCTAGAACAGCCTCATCCCCCACTGCCGCCGAGTACGCGCCATGGCCAGCTACCAGTACGTCTACGTCATGAAGGACCTGACCAAGTCCTATCCGGGCGGCCGCGAAGTCTTCAAGGGCATCACCCTGTCCTTCCTGCCGGACGCCAAGATCGGCGTGCTCGGCCCGAACGGCGCCGGCAAGTCCACGCTGATGCGCATCATGGCCGGCCAGGACAAGGAATTCGGCGGCGAGGCCTGGGCCGCCCCCGGCGCCACGGTCGGCTACCTGTCGCAGGAGCCCTGGCTCGACCCGGAGAAGACCGTGGGCGAGAACGTGATGGAGGCCTTCGCCACGCTGAAGGGCCAGCTCGACCGCTTCAACGAGATCTCGGCGAAGTTCGCCGAGCCGATGGACGACGAGGAGATGAACACCCTCCTCGCCGAGCAGGCGGAGCTGCAGGAGAAGATCGACGCGGGCAATGGCTGGGACATCGACCGCACCATCGAGATCGCCCTCGACGCGCTGCGCTGCCCGCCCCCCGAGAGCGGCGTGACCACGCTGTCCGGCGGCGAGCGCCGGCGCGTGGCGCTCTGCAAGCTGCTGCTGGAGAAGCCCGACCTGCTGCTGCTCGACGAGCCCACCAACCACCTCGACGCCGAGAGCGTCTCCTGGCTGGAGAAGACGCTGCGCGAGTACGAGGGCGCGGTGCTGGTCGTCACCCACGACCGCTACTTCCTCGACAACGTCACCAACTGGATCCTCGAGGTCGATCGCGGCCGCGGCATCCCCTACCAGGGCAACTACTCCGACTACCTCGAGGCCAAGCGCAAGCGCCTGAAGCAGGAGGAGCGCGAGGAGAGCACCCGCCAGCGCCAGCTCGCCGAGGAGCAGGAGTGGATCGGCCGCTCCCCCGCCGCCCGCCAGGCCAAGAGCAAGGCGCGCATCTCCGCCTACGAGGAGCTGCTGGCCAAGTCGCAGGAGCGGGCGCCCGACCCCACCGAGATCCAGATCCCGCCCGCGCCGCGCCTCGGCAACACCGTCATCGTCGCCGACGGCGTGCGCAAGGGCTACGGCAACCGGCTGCTGATCGACGACCTCTCCTTCAAGCTGCCGCCCGGCGGCATCGTCGGCGTGATCGGCCCGAACGGCGCCGGCAAGACCACGCTGTTCCGCATGATCACCGGCAACGAGCAGCCCGACGCCGGCACCATGACCATCGGCGAATCGGTCGAGCTGGGCTACGTCGACCAGAGCCGCGACAGCCTCAAGGACGACCGCACCGTCTGGCAGGAGATCTCGGACGGGCAGGACATGATCACCATGGGCAAGCGCAGCGTGCCCAGCCGCGCCTACTGCGCCGCCTTCAACTTCAAGGGCCAGGACCAGCAGAAGCGCGTCGGCGTGCTCTCGGGCGGCGAGCGCAACCGCGTCCACCTCGCCAAGATGCTGAAGAACCCGCACAACGTGCTGCTGCTCGACGAGCCGACCAACGACCTCGACGTCGACACGCTGCGCGCGCTGGAGGAGGCGCTGCAGGACTTCGCCGGCTGCGCCGTCATCATCAGCCACGACCGCTGGTTCCTCGACCGCCTCGCCACCCACATCCTCGCCTTCGAGGGCGACAGCCACGTCGAGTGGTTCGAGGGCAACTACCAGGCCTACGAGGCGGACAAGAAGCGGCGCCTCGGCGTCGAGGCGGACCAGCCGCACCGCATCAAGTACCGACCGCTGACCCGCTGAGGCGGCGATGTCCGGCCCCGTCGCCCTCCCCCTGCCGGGGCGGATCGTCCGCACGCGGCGGCTGATGCTGCTGCCGGTCGGGTGGGAGAACCTGCCCGACCTCGTGCGGCTGAAGGGCGACCCGGAGGCCTTCTCCCTCATGCTGCACGGCGTGCGCACCCCGGCGCGCACGCGCGAGGAGCTCGAGGACGACATCGACTTCTGGATGGTGCGCGGCTACGGCACCTGGGCCGTCCATCTCGTCGAGGGCGAGGCGGGCTTCGAGGACGGCGCCTTCCTCGGCATCTGCGGCCTGATGGAGCGGCCGGACGGGCGCGGCGTCGCGCTGCGCTACGCGCTCTGGCCGCAGATGCGCGGCCGCGGCTACGCGCGCGAGGCGGCGATGGCGGCGCTGGAATTCGGCGCCCGCGCCGGTCTCTCGCGCATCATCGGCGTCGCCCGCGAGAGCAACACCCCCTCCTGCAAGGTGCTGGAGGATCTCGGCATGCGGCTGGTCGGGGAATTCGACAACCACGGCAACCGCATGCGGCTCTACGAGTGGCTGGTGCCGGCAGCCCGGCCCGCCCCCGCCGCGCGACCCGCCCCGGCGGCGGAGGCCGCCGCCGCGGCACCGGGCCAGGCGGCACGGCGGCGGGCCGCCCCGGCAGCACCCGACCAGCCCGGGGCGGCGAAGGCCGGCAAGGCGGGGGCAGCGAAGGCCGGCAAGGCCGCGCGCCGGGCCGGCGCGCGACAGGCGAACGGCGCCGGGGCGGACGCCCCCCGGACGGACGGAGCCGGGGCGAAGGCGCCGACCAGGGCGAAGGCCGGCAAGGCCGCGGCGTCCGGGTCGAAACGACCGAATTCGAAACAAACCGGATCGGAGCGACCGGCGTAGAAGGACCGCCGGACCGAGGGGCGGCGAGGCGCCGCCCCGACGAAGCGCGCCGGGACGATGCCGGGCCGTCCCGCCCCCGCCGCGAAGGGGCCGCCCCTGCCTGGCCGGGAAGGCCGAATGCCGACCCGCGCGCCACCCGAGGCCAGGCCCGACCAGGGCAGGGAGACCCATGCCATGACGCTCCGCCGACGCCCGCTGCTTCTCGGCTCCGCCCTTCTCGCTGCCGGCGCCGGCGCCGCCCGCGCGCAGACGTCGCAGCCCACCATCACCATCGTGGTGCCCTACGCCGCCGGCGGCGGCACCGACATCGTCGGCCGCGTCTTCGCGCGCGAATTCGGCAAGGCGCTGGACCGCACGGTGATCGTGGACAACCGCGGCGGCGCCGCCGGCCATATCGGCTCCACCGCCGTCGCGCGGGCGAAGCCGGACGGCACGACGCTGCTCTACGCCGTCAGCACCAACATCGTGGTCAACCCGCACCTGCAGCGCGGCGACCGGATGGACCTCGCCACGGCGCTGACCCCGATCGCCCAGGCCTCCGCCTATGCCTACGTGCTGGTGGTCGATCCCGGCCTCGGCGTCTCCTCGGTGCGGGAGCTGATCGCGCTGGCCAGGCGCAAGCCCGGCGAGCTGACCTATTCCTCGGGCGGCGTCGGCAACAACAACCACCTGGCCGGGCTGCTCTTCGCCGAGGCGGCGGGCGTGCAGATGGACCATGTCCCCTACCGCGGCACCGCGCCGGCGCTGGTGGACGTGGTGGCGCACCAGGTCTCGATGAACTTCAGCTCGCCGCCGCCCGCCATCCCGCTGATCCAGGAAGGCAAGCTGCGTGCCCTGGCCGTCACCGGGCCCCGCCGCATGGCGGCGCTGCCCGACGTGCCGACGCTCGCCGAGGCCGGGCTGCCCGGCGTCACCATCACCGGCTGGCACTCCCTGCTCGCCCCGGCCGGCACGCCGACCGCGATCCTCGACCGCTACGAGGTGGCGGCGAAGCAGGCGGCCGCCAGCGCCGACTTCCGCGAGCGCTTGGCGCTGGAGGGGCTGGAGCCGGCGCCGGACCAGCCGCGCGCCACCTTCGCCAGGGCCGTGCAGGAGGAGAGCGCCTTCTGGGCGCGGAAGCTGCGCGAGCTGAACGTGCAGCTCGAGTGACCGCGCCGGGCTGACCGCGGCGCCGCGGGCCTCGCCCGCGCCGCCCCGCCCCGACGTCGGCGCTCCAGCCTTTCCGCCCGGGCCGCGCCAGGGCTTCCCGGACGGGCCGCTCAGCCCGGCAGCAGATCCAGCTCCCGCGCCTTGCGCCGCCAGAAGGCGGCCTCGTCACGCAGGAGGGTGGCGAATTCGTCGCGCGAGCACGCGGCCGACGCCAGCCCCTCGCGCGCCAGCGCCTCGGCGAACCAGGCTGATTCCCGGGCGAGCCTCGCCGCCGACTCCTGGCGCGCCAGCAGCGGGGGCGGCGTCGCGGCCGGGGCGAACAGGCCGTGCCAGCCGGTGATGGTGACGCCGGGCAGCCCCGCCTCGGCGAGGGTCGGCACCGCCGGCAGGTCGGGCAGGCGACGCGGCCCGGTGGTCGCGAGGGCGCGCAGCCGGCCGTCGCGCAGCCTCGGCAGCAGGGTCGCGGGCATCCCGAGCACCAGCGCGACGCGCCCCGCCGCGACGTCGCGCAGGGCCGGCGCGGCGTCGCGATAGGCGATGTGGTCGAGCGCGATGCCGGCCGCCTCGGCCAGCCGCAGCCCGGCGATGTGGTTCTCGCTGCCGACGCCGAAGGCGGCGAAGGTGAGCGGCCGGGCCCGGGCCCGCGCCAGCAGGGCCGGCAGCCCGCTCACGTCGAGCTGCGGCGACACCGCCAGCACGTAGGCGCAGGTGGAGAGCCGGGCCACGGGCGCGAGCAGCGCCAGCAGGTCCTCGCGCTCGCCGCGCGGCCCGCGCGGATCGGCGACGATGCCGGCGGACTGGGCCAGCAGCAGGGTGGCGCCGTCCGGCCTGGACCGCGCCACGACGCTGGCGCCGACATGGCCGGCGGCGCCGGCGCGGTTCTCCACCTGCACCGCCTGCCCCAGCGCCGTCGCGAGGGGGCCGGCGAAGGCGCGGCCGATGAAGTCGGCGCTGCCGCCGGCGGCGTGCGGCACGACCAGGGTGACGGAGTCGGCGGCCGACTCCTCGGCCGCCGCGTGCCGGACCGACGGCGCGGCGCCTCCCAGGGAGGCCGCCAGGACGACCAGTCGGCGGCGCGGCAGGATCGGCATGCGGCGGGCTCCCTGCATCGGTCGTGCACGGATGCCATGGCGGCGGCCGGGTTTCCAGCAGGCTGTCCTGCCGGCGCCGGGCCGCGCGGCACCATGGGTCGCCCGCCCGGGCGCCGCGCCGGGATGCGTGCGGGCCAGCAGGCGGCACACGCCCAGGTCGCATGTCGGATACCGGAACATCGGGTCGCGTGCGGCGGCGCCCGGCATCCCGGAAAAACCGCGTAACGCGAGTTGATGCCCCGCGATGCGCGCCGATGTTGCGGCCCTGCATGAGGTCGGTAGGCTATCCCCGTGCGAAAGTGAGGTTTTCGCCATGGCATATCTGCTGCAACACCGGGCCGGCCGGATCGCGCTGCGGCGTCTCAGGGCAGGCTGGTGCGTCGATTTCAAGGGACGGCGTGCCGGCACCTGGGACACGGCGACCGAAGCGGTACAGGCGCTCGCCGAGTCCCGGTCCGGCCTGCCGGGCTGGGACGGGCTGTGCGACGCGGCCGCCGTCTCGCGGACCGCCGCCCCCTGGCTCTGGGTGGCGGACAGCTTCGAGCATCCCGCCGCCGACACCGAACGGCTGCCGAGGGCGGCCGCCGAGACGAGGCGATGATGGCGGCCCGCCTGGCTCATCCCCCGCTCGGCACCGTCCTGCGGCGCCTGCTGCTCTGGTGGCGGGTCGGTCGCCACTACCGGCCGGAGCGCCGCTACATGCGCGGCAACCGGCCCTGAAGGCTTCGTGCCGCCGGGCGTCTCTCGCTCCCCGGCGGCACGCCCGGGGCATCCCCAGTCCGGGCAGGCTCGCCCGGCGCCCCGGAAGATGCGCCGGATCGAAGGCCGGAGCCCTGCCGGCCCGGTCCGGTCAGGCCGGAAGGGGGCCGGGCACGGGCAGACGCATCGCCCGCAGCAGGGCGGCGCCGATCGCGGTCGCCGGGTCATCGAGCGCGAACACGATGTCGAAGTGGTTGGACGCCCCGGGCGCCGGAACCAGCTCGGCGGCGCAGCCCGCCCCGGCGGCGCGGGCCCGGTAGTCGGCGGTCTGACGCCTGAACTCGCCGGTCTCGCCCGGCGCGACGCTGCACAGGATCGGCAGGCCGGGCGGGGGCGGCGGCAGCAGGGCCGGGCTCAGCGCCCGCGCGCGGGCGGCGTCGAGCCGCAGCCAGTCGTTCGGCAGGCATCGCAGCAGCGGCTCCAGCTCGTAGAGGCCGGAAAGCAGCGTCGCGCCGGCCACCGCTCGCTCGGGCAGGCCGAATTCCGCCTGCCAGCCGCCGCCCGCCGCCAGCATCGCCGCGAGGTGCGCGCCCGCCGAGCTGCCGGAGACGTGGATCGCGCCCGGATCGCCGCCGTAGCGGTGGATCTCCCGGTGCACCCAGGCCAGCGCCGCGCGGCACTGGCGCACGATCTCCTCCAGCGTCACCGAGGGCGCCAGCGCGTAGTTCACCACGACGACGCAGGCCCCCGCCGCCACCAGCCCGGTCGCCATGGAGCCGGAATCCGCCGCGTCCAGCAGCCGCCAGTAGCCGCCGTGGATGAACAGGAAGACCGGGGCCGCCGCCGCCGGCCCCGCGCCGCGCGCCGGATAGACGTCCAGCCGCTCCGCCTCGGTCGGGCCGTAGCGCAGCCCGGCATGGTGCGGCAGGGCGGCCTTGGCCGCGTCGGTGCGCCGGCGGTACTCGGCCAGGATCGGCATGATGTCGGCCACCGTGCCACGCGCGTCGTATTCCCGTTCCAGCCTGGCGTGGTCCATGCCGCGCCAGGATTCCGTGCCGTCCATCGCCGCTCCGCCCGCCCCGGCCACCGGGGCTCCATGGTCGTGGGAAGGGGACGAGGTCGCCCCGTCCCGCATGGCCGCCGCGAATCCCGGATCCCGGCGCGGCTGCCGCGTTCTACAGCGAACCGCAGTCCGGTTGGGACTGCGGTTCGCTGTCGCTCGGTGTTCCCGGCGAGGATTCACGCCGCCGGGCGTAGCCGCCTTCCGGCGATCCGCTCTAGAGCCGTTCCGGCCTGACTGTATCAGGCCGGAACGGCTCGAGCCTTTTGATTTTTCGCATTTTCCGAGCCGCTGAGCGAAAACGCTCAGCTTGAAAATGCTCTAGAGCCGATCCAGCCTGACCGCATCAGGCCGGAACGGCTCTAACCTTTTGGTTTTTCGCATTTTCCGGGTCGCTGGGTGAGTACACCCAGCTTGAAAATGCTCTAGAGCCGATCCAGCCTGACCGCATCAGGCCGGAACGGCTCTAGCCTTTTGATTTTTCGCATTTTCCGAGCCGCTGAGCGAAAACGCTCAGCTTGAAAATGCTCTAGAGCCGATCCAGCCTGACCGCATCAGGCCGGTACGGCTCTAGCCTTTTGATTTTTCGCATTTTCCGAGCCGCTGAGCGAAAACGCTCAGCTTGAAAATGCTCTAGCGCAAAGCGCGCCGCCATGGGCCATCCCCGTCGCGCGCCTCGACCCCCGCCCCGGCCCTTGCTATGGACACCGACGATGCTTCCGGCGTGCCGCCCCCGCCTTCGCCCCGTCGCCGTGTCCCATGGCCGGGGCGGCGCCCGGCCCGCCCGGGGCCGATGAGCCGGCGCGCCGCGACCGACGGGCCGCCCCTGCCCCGCCCGGCGGGCCGGCCGGCGCCGCCCCACCTGCGGGAGCTCGAGGCCGAGGCCATCCACGTCCTGCGCGAGGCGGCCGCGACCTGCCGCCGCCCGGTGCTGCTCTACTCGATCGGCAAGGACAGCGGCACGCTGCTGCACCTCGCCCGCAAGGCCTTCCACCCCGCCCCCCTGCCCTTCCCGCTGCTGCACGTGGACACGGGCTGGAAGTTCCGCGCCATGTACGCGATGCGCGACCGGGTGGCGGCGGACCCGACGCTGCGCCTGATCGTGCACCGCAACCCGGATGGCACCCTCTGCGGCATCGACCCGCTCGCCGATCCCGCGCGCCATACCGAGGTGATGAAGACCGAGGCGCTGAAGCAGGCCCTGGCGGCGGGCGGCTTCGACGCGGCGATCGGCGGCGCCCGGCGCGACGAGGAGCGCAGCCGCGCCAAGGAGCGCATCTTCTCGTTCCGCGACGCCGCCCAGCGCTGGGAGCCGCGCACCCAGCGGCCGGAGCTCTGGCGCCTCTACGGCACCGGCCTCGGCCCGGGCGAATCCCTGCGCGTCTTCCCGCTCTCCAACTGGACCGAGCTGGATGTGTGGCACTACGTCCGGCAGGAGGGCATCCCGGTCGTCCCGCTCTACTTCGCCGCGCCCCGGCCGGTGCTGCGGCGCGGCGGCCGCCTGATCGTGCCGGACGACGACCGGCTCGCGCTCCGCCCGGGCGAAGCGCCGGAGATCCGTCTCGTCCGCTTCCGCAGCCTGGGCTGCTACCCGCTGACCGGCGCGGTGGAGAGCACCGCCGCCGACCTGGACGCGGTCGTCGCGGAGCTGGAGGCGGGCCGCCGCTCGGAGCGCGGCGGCCGCGCCATCGACGGCGAGGGCCGCGACTCGATGGAGGCCCGGAAACGCGAGGGCTACTTCTGATGGGCGGCGCGTGATGGACGGCGGGGGAACGCTGCTGCGCGTCGTCGCCCTCGGCGCGGTGGACGACGGCAAGTCCACCCTGCTCGGCCGCCTCGCCGCCGATCTCGGCCAGATCACGGAGGAGGAGCGCGCGGCGATCGCCGCCCCGCTTCCCGTCGGCATCCCTGCCGGAGCCCCTGGCGGCGCCCTTGGCGGCGCCCCTGGCGGCGTCCATGCGCCGCGGCCCGTCGGCCCCGACCACGCGCTGCTGCTCGACGGGCTGGCGGCGGAGCGCGAGCAGGGCATCACCATCGACGTCGCCTACCGCTCCCTCGCCGTCGCGGGGCGCCGCGTCCTGCTGGCGGACGCGCCGGGGCACGAAGGCTACCTGCGCAACGCCGTCACCGCCGCCTCGCTGGCCGACCTCGGCATCCTGCTGGTGGACGCGTCGCGCGGCCTGCGGCCGCAGACGCGCCGCCACGCCCTGGTGCTGTCCCTGCTGCGGGTGCCGCGCGTCGTGCTGGCGGTCGGCAAGATGGACCTGGTGGGGCACGACCGGGACCGCTTCGAGGCGATCGCCGCCGGATTCGCCGCGCATGCCGCCCGGCTCGGCCTCGATGCCGTCCAGGCGCTGCCGGTGGTGGCGACCACCGGCGGCAACCTCGTCCGGCGCGATCCGGCCATGCCCTGGTACGCGGGGCCGACCCTGGTCGAGTGCCTGGCGGCCGCGCCCGCCGCCGAGACGGCCGGGCAGGCCTTCCGCATGCCGGTGCAGTGGGTCGCCCGCACAGGGGTGGCAAGGGAGGCGGCAGTGGGGGGGCCGGCGGCGGGAACGGCGGCCGCCGCCGGCTTCCGCGGGTTGGCCGGCCCGGTCGCCGCCGGCACCGCGCGGCCGGGCGATGCGCTCCGCATCGTGCCCGGAGACCGGGCGGCCACGGTCGCGCGCCTCGTCTCCCCCGACGGGGACCTGCCCGTCATCCGGGCGGGCGAGGCGGCGATGGTCGTGCTGGCCGAGGAGGTGGATTGCGGCCGCGGCGACGTGCTCTGCGCCGCCTCGGCACCGCTGGAGTCGGCCGACCGGTTCGAGGCGGCGCTGATCTGGTTCGGCGACGCGCCGTTGCGGCCCGGGCATTCCTGCCGGCTCCAGCTCGCCACCACCCTGGTCGGCGCCCGCGTCACGGAGGTCGGCCACCGCCTCGACGTGGAGAGCGGCCCGACGGAGGACGGCCCGGCGGAGACCGAACGGATGCCGGCCGCATCCGGGCCCTCGTCTCCCGGCATGGCGACCGGATCTCCGGCGGCGAACGGTACGGCGGCCGAGCTGCCGGCAAACGGGATCGGCGTCTGCCGGCTGCTGACCGACCGGCCCATCGCCTTCGCCCCCTACGCGGAGAGCCGTGAATTCGGCGGCTTCGTGCTGGTCGACCGGCGGAGCAACGCCACACTGGGCGCCGGCATGATCCGCCGCCCGCTGCGTGGCGCCGAGAACCTCCACTGGCAGACGCCGCGGGTGGACCGCGCCGCGCGCGCCGCACGGCTCGGCCAGCGCCCGCGCGTGCTCTGGTTCACCGGCCTCTCCGGCGCCGGCAAGTCCACCATCGCCAACCTCGTCGAGGCACGGCTGCACGCCGAGGGCCGGCATACCTACCTGCTGGACGGCGACAACATCCGCCACGGGCTGAACCGCGACCTCGGCTTCGCCGCCGCGGACCGCGCCGAGAACATCCGCCGGCTGTCCGAGGTGGCGCGGCTGATGGCCGATGCCGGGCTGGTCGTGCTGGTGGCCGCCATCTCGCCCTTCCGGGCCGACCGGCTGGCGGCGCGGGAGCGGATCGGGGCGGCCGACTTCCTGGAGGTGTTCGTGGACGTGCCGCTCGAAGTCGCCGAGGCGCGCGACCCGAAGGGGCTGTACCGCAGGGCGCGGGGCGGGCAGATCGGCGACCTCACCGGCATCGGCAGCCCCTACGAACCGCCGCAGGCTCCCGAGCTGCACCTCGACGCCACGCGCCCCGCCGAGGAGTCGGCCGAGCTGGTGCTGCGGCTGCTGGCGCGGGACTGATTCCGCCCCGCGCAGGTCCCGCCCCGCGCGGGGCGGTATCGCGCACGGGGCCGGAGGGGCTGGTCGCGCGCCGGCCCGCGACGTCGTACCGGCCCGCTCCTCCGGCAGACGAGCGCCGCGTCGGGCCGCGCGGGCGCCAGCGGATGATTGCGGAAACGGTACTTTTCCGGCAGGCTCGTCCCGCCCGGGCCGGAGAGTCATTCAACCGGAGAGGCAGCGGACCATGGACCAGGATCGCCCTGCCCTTCCCCGCCTGCGCGTGCTCGGCTGCGGCGATGCGTTCGGCAGCGGCGGGCATCTGCAGGCCTGCTTCGTGCTGGAGCACGCGGCGGGCGCGGCGATGCTGGATTGCGGGGCCACCGCCGCCCACGCGGCGCAATGCCGGGGCTTCGACCTGGCACGGATCGACGCGATCCTGCTCAGCCACCTGCACGGGGACCATTTCGGCGGCCTGCCCTTCCTGCTGCTGCACTGGCACCGGGCGAGGCGCCGCCGCACGCTGACCATCGCCGGCCCCGAGGGCACCGAGGCGCGGGTCCGGTCCCTGCTCGACCTGCTGTATCCCGGCTTCCGTGCCCAGATCACCGGCTTCCCGATCCGCTTCGAGACGCTGCGTCCCGGGACGGCGACCCGGATCGGCGCGCTCGACGTGACCTGCGTCGAGGTCTCCCACCCGAGCGGCGCCATGCCGCTGGGCCTGCGCGTCGCGGTCGACGGCCGGGTGCTGGCCTACAGCGGCGACACGCGCTGGAACGAGGCGCTGCCGGGGCTGGCGCGCGGCGCCGATCTGCTGCTGATCGAATGCACCGAGGTGGTGCCCGGCACGTCCTGGCACCTCGACCTGCAGACGCTCCGCGCGCACCGGGCGGCGCTGCTGGCGCGGCGCATCCTGCTCACCCATCTCGGCCCCGACATGCTGGCGCAACTGCCGCTGCCGGACCTGGAGGTCGCCGCCGAGGGGCTC
Organism: Roseomonas acroporae; assembly: GCF_023223525.1. Taxonomy (GTDB): domain Bacteria; phylum Pseudomonadota; class Alphaproteobacteria; order Acetobacterales; family Acetobacteraceae; genus Roseomonas_E; species Roseomonas_E acroporae. The sequence continues at coordinate 11,529 of NZ_JALPRX010000037.1, forward strand.
GTGGTCAGCCTCTGAGCGGCGGCGGGCCTGCCGGCTGCCGCCGGCGGGCGCCGCGCGCCCGGCGCCGCTCGGCTCGGGCGCGACCGCGCGGCGCCCCAACCCGACCTCCCGCACCGACCGGGACGTCGTCGCATCGCGGGCCGGCACCCCCGGCCGCGGCGGCGCTCGATGCCGCCGCCGGATGCCGCCGCCGGTCAGTCGCGCTGCGGCATCGCCTCGGGCACGACGGTCTTCA
>NZ_JALPRX010000038.1 GCF_023223525.1 Roseomonas acroporae
ATTTTCCGGGCCGCTGAGCGAGTACGCTCAGCTTGAAAATGCTCTAGCGCCGGCGCGCCACCAGGAATTGCCGCCGGAAGGGCAGCAGCACCGCCCCGTCGGCGCGTGGCCGGTAGTGCGGCCGGACCGCTTCGGCGTAGGCGGCGAGGAAGCCGGCACGCAGCGTGTCGTCCAGCCGGTCGAGATAGGGGCGCAAGCTGGTGCCCATCGCCCACTGCACCACGGGATCGGGGCCGCGCAGCACGTGCAGGTATTCCGTCACCCACAGGTCGGGACGGTCCGCGACGGGGGCGAGCAGGTCGTAGTAGCGCTCGGGCGGCGCGGCCCCGCGCGCGCCGTCGATCCCGGCGAGCGCCGCCGCCCAGGGCCCGTGCGCGGCGACCTGCGCCTGCAGGGCGCGGAAGGGCGCGCGCTCCATGTCCGGCACCTGCACGGCCAGCACGCCGCCCGGCGCGAGCAGGCCGAGCAGGCGTGGCAGGCCGGCCGCGTGGTCGGGCAGCCAGTGCAGCGCGGCGTTGGAGAAGATCACGTCCGGCGGCGCGTCCGGCGTCCATTCGGCGATGTCGGCGCGCTGGACGGCGAAGCCCGTGGCGCGCGCCTTCTCCAGCATGGCGGGCGCGCCGTCCACGCCGAGGATCGTGGCGCCCGGGAAGCGTGCCGCCAGGAGCGGCAGCGCGTTGCCGGCGCCGCAGCCGAGGTCGACGACGCGGCGTGCCGCCGGATGGTCGATGCGCTGCATCAGGTCCACCGCCGGGCGCAGCCGCTCGCCCTCGAAGCGGAGATACTGTGCCGGGTCCCAGTTCGTCGTGGCCCGATCCGCCGTGCTCATGTCGCCTCGCCGCCTCCCGTCCGCCCGGCGCGGGCCGCCGGCCGAACGAAAGGCGGCGAGGCCGTGCCGGGGATGAGGCCCGGCGGCGACTCCCGGTCCGCCGCGGGCCGCGGGCAGGTTCAGAGATAGCGGGTGCGGATGTCCAGGCTGCTTTCCCGGCCGATGGAGGCGAAATTCCCGTCCAGCCAGCGCTCGGCGGCCCCGCGGCCGTGGCGGCGCAGCGCGGTGAGGAATTCCCAGTCGCCGTTGAGCTTGGTGGAGAGGTTGAAGCGCCGCATCGTCGCCTCGTCCTCGATCATGTGCAGATGCAGGCGGCGGTAGTTGGGCTCCTGCAGGCGGCCCTCGTCGAGCAGGCGCTGCACGAAGTCGATGGCGCGGAATTCCGCCATCAGCGAGGCGTTGAAGGTGATCTCGTTCAGCCGGTTGGTGATGTCGGAGACGGTGATCGGCAGTTCCTCGCGCACACCGGGGTTGAGCTGCACGATCACGATGTCGGTGCTGGGCGTGCTGCCGCTGTGCGCCTTGTCGTAGAGCGGCCAGAGCGCCGGGTTGCCGACATAGCCGCCATCCCAGTAGTGCTCGCCCTCGATGGCCACCGCCTGGAAGATCTGCGGCAGGCAGGCCGAGGCGAGCAGCACCTCGACGCTCATCTCCTCCCGCCGGAAGACGCGCGGCTTGCCGGTGCGGACGTTGGTGGCGGAGACGAAGGTGCGGATGACGCTCGGATCGCGGCGGAGCCGGTCCGCGTCCACCACCTTCTCCAGCACCCAGCGCAGCGGATTGAGGTCGAAGGGCGTCGGGTTGAGCTGGTAGGGCGAGAACATCCGGGTCAGCGCGTCGAAGCCCTGCCAGGCGAGCGAGGGGCCGAGGTCGAAGCCCCAGAGCGCCTTCTCCCAGGGCGTGTTGCGCAGCGGGCTGAAGGCCAGCACGGCGCCGAAGCCGCTCCAGAACCGCTCCAGCGCGGCGATGGCGCCGGCGCGGCCGCCTTCCGCCAGCCCCTGCGCCAGCATCGCCGCGTTGATGCCGCCCGCCGAGGTGCCGGAGACGGCGTCGAACTCGACCCGCTCGTCCTCCAGCAGCCGCTCCAGCACGCCCCAGGTGAAGGCCCCGTGCGTGCCGCCGCCCTGCAGCGCCATGCTCACCGTCGCGGTGCTGTCCGACGCGATCGCGGCCGCCGGCAGCGGCACGCCCATGCTGCCGTCCATCAGGCGGCGTCCCGACGGCACGTGCGGCAGGCCGGGCGGGAGTCTCGTGTCATGCGCTATCACCATCCCATGATCGCGGCCCGAGTGTCCGATCGAAAAGTTGACGTTGCCGCAGCGGAGGAACGCGGCGACGCGCTTTCGGGTTCGCTGCATCGCCGCAGGGCGGCGCCGGGCCGGCCGTGCCCGGGCCCGGCCGCGGCGGCGATCGGCCTGCCCGGCCGTGGCCGTCGGCCCCGCATCCATGCCTCCCCCTCGGCGCCTCTCGGCCGTCCGGCGAGGGAAGGCGGATCGGCGCCACGGCCGGGTCCCGTCAGGGCAGGTACCGGAGCAACCCGACCAGCCGCCTGCTCAGCGGCGAGAGCAGGCGCGGCGCGTAGAACTCCCCGGCCGCCCGCCGTGCCGCCTCGGTGAAGACCGGCCAGGGCAGCGCCAGCCCGGCCAGGGCCCCGAGCGGCAGGCGGCGGCCGAGCAGCGCGGCGAACAGCCCGGCCATCTCGCCCGCCTCCGGCGCCAGCAGCCCGGCGCCGAGCAGCCGGCCCTTCGGGGTCGCCACCAGCTTCACCAGCCCGCCGGCAGCGCCGCCTCCCGCACCTCCGCTTTCGGCCCCCCCGTTTTCAGCCCCCCCGTTTTCAGCCACGGCGCGGTCGGTCTCGGCCAGCGGCCAGCGCAGCAGGCGCAGCCCGTCATGCCCGGCGGCACGCGCCGCGGCCTCGGTCAGCCCGACCTGCGCCAGCATCGGATCGGTGCCGAGCAGGCGCGGCACCGTGGCGGGATCGAAGCGCGCGGGCAGGTGGAACAGCATCCCGCGCGCGAGGGTCATCACCTGCGCCGCCTCCGCCGCCTCGCCGCCCTGGCCGTCACCGGCATCGGCGAGCGGCCCGGCCGCCCAGACGCGGCGGTTGCCCAGGGCGCGCAATCCCCTGTCCGTGGCGATGCCGCGCGGCGTCGCCTCGATCCCGGCGGCGGCGAGGTCGAGCCCGGCCAGGGCCGGCGCCCGGGCGCCGGCGGCCAGCAGGTGCGAGCCCTCCAGCGCCTCGCCGCCCTCCAGCCCGAGCATGACGCCCGTCCCCGTGGCGCGCGCCCAGGCCGGCGCGACGCCCTCGCGCAGCGACACGCCGTCCCGCCGCAGGGCCCGTCGCAGCCCGTCGGCCAGCTCCGGCTCGTGGCCGGCGGCGAGCCCGTCCGGCTCGACCAGGGTGACGCGGCAGCCGAGCCGCGCATGCGCCTGGGCCAGCCCCGGCGCCGCCTCGCCGCCGCCCAGCACCAGCAGGTGCGCCGGCGGCACCGCGAGGTCGTGGATGGTGGCCTCGGTCAGGCAGGGAACCGAGTCGAGGCCCGGCAGGTGCGGCAGCGCCGGCACGCCGCCGCCGGCGAGCAGGCAGCGCCGGAAGCGCAGCCGCCGGCCACCCGCCTCGACCGCATCCGGCGCGGCGAAGTAGCCACGCCCCTCGATCACCTCGATGCCCATGGCGCGGAAGCGGGCCGGCGCATGGTCGGGCGCCAGCGCGGCGACGGCGCCCCGGACATGCGCGCGCACCCCGTCCCATTCGACCGTGGGCGCCGGCGCGCCGAGGCCGAAGCGGCGTGCGTCGCGCAGCAGGGCCGCGCGACGGGCGGCAGCGGCGAGGGCGGGCAGGGCGATGCGCGACTCCGGCGCCGCGCCGTCCGCCACCAGCGCCACGCGCAGGCCGAGCGCGGCGGCCAGCGCCGCGACCGAATGGCCGGCGGTGCCGGCGCCGAGGATCACCACGTCGTAGTCGGCCATCGCCCGATGCCCCCGCCCATCCCGGATCCCGGCGACTGCCGCCCGGGCCGGCGGGGAAGGCATGGCCTTCCCCGGACTCCATCCACCAGGGAAGGCATGGCCCTCCCTGCAACCCATCCGCCAGGGAAGCCCCTGCCTTCCCTGCAATCCATCCGCGGGTTCCTGGACCGCCGCCGACGTTTCCCGGTCCCGCTGGCCCAGGCGTCGGGTCTCAATTCCGCAAGGGGGGATCCAGGGAGGATTCGCCCCCTGGCGGAAGGTCTCCGGCGGCCATCGGGTCGGCAGAGCCCCCCTGGCCGGGACCGTGGGGAGCGAAGTCCTCCGTCGCCCCCCGGCGGCTCCGCCACCACGCCCCGAGACCCGCCAGCACCGCCAGCCCGAACAGCGGCAGCAGCGTGCGCACCGTCAGCAGCGCGCCGATCTCCACTCGCCCGCCCGCCATCAGCACCGGCGCCAGCCCGGCGCCGAGGCTGGCATAGACCAGCGTCCCCGGCACGATGCCCACCAGCGTCGCCAGCGCGAAGGCGCCGAGCCGCAGGCCCGAGAGCGGGGCCGCCAGGTTGATCACCCAGAAGGGCACCAGCGGCAGCAGGCGCAGCACCAGCAGGTACCAGCCCCCCTCGCGCCGCAGCATCGCGTCCACCTGCCGCAGCCGCGCCCCGCCATGGCGCTCCAGCAGGTCGCCGAAGCCGTGCCGCACGGCCAGGAACACGAGGCAGGCGCCGGCCGTGGCCGCCGGCACGGCGAGCGCGGTGCCGAGCCAGGGACCGAACAGCAGCCCGCCGGTCAGCGGCATCACCAGCGGCGCCGGCAGGGAGAGCGAGACCACGCCGATATAGGCCGCCACGTACAGCAGCGCCGCCCGCATCGGCTCCGCCGCGGCCGCGGCCAGCAGCTCCGCGCCCCGTGACGACAGCGTGCCGGGTGCCAGCCAGCGGTTCGCGCCGAGCGCGACGGCCAGCGCCAGCGCGGCAAGCAGCAGGGCCAGCGGCCAGAAGCGCCGCCCGAGGGCCAGGATGCGAGGAGGCAAGGCTCCGGGCGGCAGGGTCCGGGGCGGCGGCGGGGCCCCGGCCCGGGAGCCGTCGCCCCCGGAACCGCCTGCCCCGGCGCCGTCGCCCCGGCGCCCCGGCATCAGGTCGAGGCCAGCGCCGCGATCTCGGCGCGCACCTCCGGGATGCCCTCGCCGGTCTCGCTGCTCGTCACCAGCACCAGCGGATGGCCGGCGGTGTGCGAGCGCGCGAGCTTCTCCGCCTCCTCGCGCCGCTTGCCCAGCCAGTAGGGCTTGGCGTCGTCGGCCTTGGTCAGCACGATCTGGAAGGGCACGGCGGCCTCGTCGAACAGCTTCATCGCCATGCGGTCGGCGGGCTTGGTCTCGATGCGGGCATCCAGCAGCAGGATCACCCGGCGCAGCGTCGGGCGGCCGCGCAGGAAGTCGAACATCAGCCCCTGCCAGTCCGCCTTCACGCTCTTGGGCGCCTGGGCGTAGCCGTAGCCCGGCATGTCCACCAGGGTGAGCTGCCCGCCCCAGGGCACCTCCAGCTCGAAGAAGTTGAGCTGGCGCGTGCGGCCGGGCGTGTTGGAGACGCGCGCCAGCGCCTTGGTGCCGGTCAGCGCGTTGACGAGGCTCGACTTGCCGACATTGGAGCGGCCGGCGAAGGCGATCTCGGGCCAGCGCGTCGGCGGCAGGCCCTCCACCTGCTGCGCCGCGTGCACGAAGCGGCAGGGCCGGGCGAAGAGCAGCCGCCCCGCCTCGAGCAGCGCCGCGCGCGTCGCCTCGTCCCGGGCCTCCATGAGACCGCCCGGGGGGAGACCGCCCGGGGGGAGGCTGCCCGGGGGAAGGCCACCAGGAGGGGGTCCGCCCTCGGGAGGGCTCGCGGGCGGCCCGGCCGGGGCCTGGCCGCCCTTGTCGGCGGGGGCGCTCACCCCCGGTTCGGCTTCGGCGTGGCGGCGATCGCCTTGGGCGTCTGGCCACCGGTCCTGGCCTTCTGGGCCAGCCGGTCGCGCCGCATGATCAGCCATTGCTGCCCGATCGAGAGCAGGTTGTTCCAGCTCCAGTAGATCACCAGCCCCGCCGGGAAGGAGGCGAGCATGAAGGTGAAGATGATCGGCATGAACTGGAAGATGCGCGCCTGCACCGGGTCCGGCGGCTGCGGGTTCAGCTTCTGCTGCAGCCACATGGTGCAGCCCATGATGATGGCCCACAGCGGCATGTGCAGCATGTGCGGCGGGTCCCACGGGATCAGGCCGAACAGGGTGAACAGGTTGGTGGGGTCGGGCGCCGAGAGGTCGTGGATCCAGCCGAAGAAGGGCGCGTGCCGCATCTCGATGGTGACGAACAGCACCTTGTAGAGGGCGAAGAACACCGGCATCTGGATCAGGATCGGCAGGCAGCCGGAAGCCGGGTTGATCTTCTCCGTCTTGTAGAGCGCCATCATCTCGGCCTGCATCTTGGCCGGGTCGTCCTTGTAGCGCTCCCGCACCTCCTGCATCTTCGGCGCGAGCAGCTTCATCCGGCTCATCGACTTGTAGGCCTTGTTCGCCAGCGGGAAGAAGGCGAGCTTGACCAGCAGCGTGAACACCAGGATGGCGATGCCGAAGTTGCCGAACAGGTGGTAGAGCCAGTCCAGCGCGTAGAAGAACGGCTTGGTCAGGAAGTAGAACCAGCCGAAGTCCACCGCCTTGTCGAAGTCCGGGATGCCGAGCGTGTCGCGGTAGTGCGTCAGCAGCCGCACCTCCTTGGCGCCGGCGAAGAGGCGCGTGCCGAGCACGGCGCTGCCGCCGGCCGCGACCTCCTGCGGCTGCGGCGTCGCGAAGTCGACCTGCCAGCGCTCGCCGGTCGGGCCCTGGCCCTCCTGGATGAAGCGGAAGGCGGCGCGCAGCGTCTGCGCCTGGTCCGTCGGCATCAGCGCGGTCAGCCAGTACTTGTCGGTGAAGCCCGCCCAGCCGCCGGCCGATTCCTGGTCGAGCGCCGGGCCGCCGCGCTTGTTGGCCTCGTCGCGGACGTTGCTGAAGGTGTGCTCGGTCAGCCGCCCGCCGAGCACGCCGACGAAGCCCTCGTGCAGCAGGTAGTAGCCCTGCACCGGCGGCGTGCGGTCCCGCCGCACGCGCGTCCAGGGCAGCACCTTGACCGGCTCGGCGCCGTTGTTGCGCACGCGCTGCTCGGCCGTGAACATGAAGTTGGCGTCGAGCTTCACCTCGATCTCGAACACCTGGCCCTGGCCGTTGTCCCAGCGCAGCGTCACCGGGTGGTCGGGCGAGAGCGGGCCGCCCTCGGCCTGCCAGTCCGTGTCGTTGCCGGGCACGCGGGTGCGGCCGTCGGCCGCCGTCCAGCCCCATTGCGCGTAGTAGGGCGCGCCGCCGCTGCGCGGGGCGAGCAGCCGCACCAGCGGCGAATCGGGGGCCACCGTCTCGCGGTAGTCGAGCAGCACGAGGTCGTCGAGGCGGGCGCCGCGCAGCGACAGGGTGCCGCGCACGCGCGGCCCCTCGATCGGCAGGCGCTGCGCCTCGGAGGTCGGCGCCCCGGCGGCCGGCGAGGCGTCGGTGGGCGCGCCGAGCGGGCCGGTCGGGCCCGGCGTCGGCGCCGGCTGCCCGGTGGCGGCGGCCTGCTGCTGCGTCTGCTCCTGCCGCTGCCGCGCCTGCTGCGTCGGCGGGCTCAGGTAGTTGAAGACCAGCAGGATGCCGATCGAGATCGCGATCGCCGCGAAGAGGCGCTTCTGATCCATGGTCTTGGTTCGTCAGCCTTTCGGCACCGGCTGGCCGGCGGCGGGCCGGGGCCGTGCTTGCGGCACCGGGTCGTAGCCGCCCGGGTGCCAGGGATTGCAGCGCAGGATACGCCCCCCCGCGAGGAGGGCGCCGCGCCAGGCGCCATGGGTGGAGAGCGCCTCGATCGCGTAGTGGCTGCAGCTCGGCTCGAAGCGGCAATTGCAGCCGATCACCGGGCGCAGCGTCCATTGGTAGGTGCGTACCGCGCCGCGCAGCAGCATGGCGGGCAACTCCGTGGCTCGGCTCATGCCTTGTCCTCCAGGCCGGAGTCCAGAGGGGATGCCGGCGCGGGCGGCCGCGAGGCCGGTCCGGGCGGAGACCGTTCCGCGCCGTGCCGCCGCGTCGCATCCGGGCCGCGCTCCGGCCGGGACGAGCCCTGGCCGCGGCCCGCGGCGCCCTTCCGGGCGGCGACGTCGCGATGGCCGGCCGCGTGGCCGCCGTCATCCGGCCCGTCGCCCCTCGGCCTTGCCCCCCGGCTCCTTTCGCCTTGGCCGCTCTCCCCCTGGGTCCTGCCGCCCGGCAGGACGCCGGTCTGGCGCAGGGCCCCGCGCAGGTCCTCGACCAGCAGGTCGAAGCGCCGCGTCGGCGTGGCGTCGCGGCCGATCAGGACGAGGTCCCAGGAGGCGAGCGTGGCCTGCGCCGCGACCTCGCCGCCGGCACGCGGGTCCAGCAGCCGGCGCGCGGCCTCGCGCAGCCGGCGCCGCGCGCGGTTGCGCACCACGGCGTTGCCGACCTTCTTGGTGACGGTGAAGCCGAGGCGCAGCGCTTCCGGCCGGGCTTCCGGGGCGGCCTGCGCCTGGGCCTCCGTCTGGGCCAGCGCCTGCAGCACGAGGCCGGGCCGGGCGGCACGCCGCCCCTTGCCTGCCACGCGCAGGAACTCCCGACGCCGGCGCAGCCGGCCCGGCCCGTCGCCAGGCGCGCCCGGCGCTGCCGCCGAGGGGGCGGCCAGAGGCATCTCCGGGGAGGCGACGGCGGCCGGGGCCGCCGACGGCGCCGGGGACGGGTCGGATGCCGGGCCCGTCGGCCGTCCGGCCGGCACCGTCATCGGTCTGTCCCCCGGCGCGCCGTCTGGTTCAGGCGGAAAGGCGCGCGCGGCCCTTGGCGCGACGGTTGGTCAGCACCTTGCGGCCGCCCACGGTGGACATGCGGCTGCGGAAGCCGTGGCGGCGCTTCCGGACGAGCTTCGAGGGCTGATAGGTACGCTTCACGACGGCGATCTCCTGAAATCCGGGTCCGGCGCGCGCCCTTCCCCCCGGGTCTGAATCTTGGGAGACCTGATCTCAGGGGGCCTGATCTCAGGGATGCGGCGAGCACCGAAGGCCGGCGACGTCCGTGATCCACGAGGATCGGCGGGACGCCCCGGCGCGGGCGCGCACCTATAGGGAGGGGGCAGGACCGGCGTCAACCACGCGTCGCGCGGAGCGGCCCTGCGGATCGGCGCGCGCGCCGGGGGGCAGTTGCCGGCCGGCACCACAGCCAGCTTCATGCCGAACTGCGGATCGGCGCGCGCGCGCCGGGGGGCAGCCCGCCCCGGCCGCTCCCTATTCACTCCCCTCCCGGCACTCCCCTTCCGGCGTCGGGCCGCGGGGGCCGACCCGGCCGGCGGGTGCAAAAAAGCGTGCGGGTGGGGGTTGACCGCCTTCGGGGCCGCTTGTATTCCCCCGCCCCACGCCGCACCGAGCCCAGGTGGCGGAATTGGTAGACGCGCTGGCTTCAGGTGCCAGTGACCGCAAGGTCGTGAAGGTTCGAGTCCTTTCCTGGGCATTCCCTCCGGGTCCTCTAGACCTCCTCCCGAGGCCTCCCTCCCGGCGCGGTACGGCGCCATGGGCCCGCGGCGCCGCGACGGCGTCCTGTCTCCCCGGTCGCCGGCCTCCCGAGTTCCTCCGTTGGGGCAGATCCTGTTCATGGCCAACGCCACCGTCCGACTGCACCGGCACGACCTGCCGGACGGCCTCGACCTCGGCCCGGTGGTGGCCGTGGACACCGAGACGATGGGGCTCAACCCGCATCGCGACCGGCTCTGCCTGGTGCAGCTCTCGGCCGGCGACGGCACGGCGCACCTCGTGCAGATCCTGCCGGAATCGCTCGGCGGCCACGGCGCCGACTGCCCGAACCTGAAGGCGCTGCTCGCCGACCCGGCCCGCGTCAAGCTGTTCCACTTCGCCCGCTTCGACGTCGCCGTGCTGCGGCACGCGCTCGGCGTCGAGGTGGCGCCGGTGCGCTGCACCAAGATCGCGGCCAAGCTGGTGCGCACCTTCACCGACCGGCACGGGCTCAAGGATCTCTGCCGCGAGCTGCTCGGGGTGGAGATCTCGAAGCAGCAGCAGACCTCGGACTGGGGCGCCGCCGAACTGACCGGCGAGCAGCTCCAGTACGCCGCCTCCGACGTGCTGCACCTGCACGCGCTCTGGGCCCGGCTGGAGCGGCTGCTGGAGCGCGAGGGACGGCTGGAACTGGCCGAGGCCTGCTTCCGCTTCCTGCCGGCGCGCGGCCAGCTCGACCTGCTGGGCTACGAGACGCCGGACATCTTCGCTCACTGAGTTATTTCCGCGCACTGAGCCTTTCCGGCCATGGCGCGTGTCGACGGGCCGCCGTCCGGCTTCACGCGGGGTTTTCAGAGCCGGCCGCAACGCCCTGTTTCACGGCGGTTTCCGAGTCGCCGGCCACGGCCATGCGCCGCCTGTCCGCCCGGACATCGCGCCGGGTCGCGCGGCAGGCCCCGCCGGCCTCGCCCGCCCCGCGCCGACCGGCCGCGCCGCGCGCCCTGCCGCCCGTCCCGCTGCCGGCCATCGTCTGCCCATTGTCAACCCATTGGCCCGGCTGACTTTCCGCGACGGGCGGCGGGTTTTCCCGGGCCCGGACGCCTCGCAAGGGTCGGCATGCGCGGAACCGTTCCGGTGAAACAAAGCGTTGCGGAGTGGCATGATTCTTGTCGCACCGCATTGTCGCGTTGACCCTCCTGCGGCCCGGCCCCATACAGGGCTGGTGACCCGTTCCCTGCTCCGCGACGCCCCGCTCCCGACCTCGGCCCCGCCGGCCGACTGGCCCGTCATGCCGGCCGTCCCGCCGGAAGGCGCGCCGGATGCCGACCTGGCGGCGGCGCGTCGCGTGCTGGCCACGGAGGCGGCGGCGCTCGGCGCCCTGGCGGAATCGCTCGACGGCGCCTTCGGCCGTGCCGTGTCGCTGCTGGCCGGCGCCCGCGACCGGACCCGGGACGGCCGGGGCGGCGCCCGCGGGGAACTCCTCGGGGAGCCTCTCGGAGAGCCGGGCGGCCGCGTGGTGGTCTCCGGCATGGGCAAGTCCGGCCATGTCGGCCGCAAGATCGCCGCCACCTTCGCCTCCACCGGCACGCCGGCGCTGTTCGTCCACCCGGGCGAGGCGAGCCACGGCGATCTCGGCATGGTGCTGCCCGGCGACGTGCTGCTGGCGCTCTCCAATTCCGGCGAGACCTCGGAGCTGGCCGACCTCGTCGCGCACAGCCGCCGCTTCGCCATCCCGCTGGTGGCGATCACCGGCCGCGCCGACAGCACCCTAGCCCGTGCCGCCGACGTGGCGCTGGTGCTGCCGGCGGCGCCGGAGGCCTGCCCGATGGGCCTCGCCCCCACCACCTCCACCACGCTGCAGATGGCGCTGGGCGACGCGCTGGCCGTGGCGCTGCTGACCCGGCGCGGCTTCACCGCCGCCGACTTCCGGGTGTTCCACCCGGGCGGCAAGCTCGGCGCCAAGCTCTCGCGCGTGCGCGCCCTGATGCACACGGGCGAGGCCCTGCCGCTCGCCGGGCCGGAGACGCGCATGGACGCCGCCATCGTCGCGATGACGGCCAAGCATTTCGGCTGCCTCGGCATCGTCGAGGACGGGCGGCTGGTGGGCGTCATCACCGACGGCGACCTGCGCCGCGCCCTGGATGCCGGCGCGGCGGCGGGCGGGCCCGGCGACCTGCTCGGCCGCACCGCCGCCGAGGTGATGACCCGCGCGCCGCGCACCATCGGCCCCGACCAGCTCGCGGCGGAGGCGCTGCACCTGATGAACGCGCGCAGCATCACCGCGCTGTTCGTGGTGGACGCGGCGCAGCGGCCGGTGGGCATCCTGCACGTCCACGACCTGCTGCGGACGGGTGTCGCATGACCCAGGCCGACCTGACCCGCGAGGTGCCGGTCCGACGGGGCGCCGTTCCGGCCGCCCGGCACGCGGACGACGACCCGACGCTGCCCCTGCCCGAGCGGATGCCCGACGCGTCCCGCATGGCCGATGCCTTCGTGACCCCGGCGGCGGCCGGCGGCCGCGCCCGCGACGTGCTCGGCCCCGCGCGCCAGCGCGTGGTGCCGACCCGGCGGCAGATGCTGCGCCGGCGCGTGCTGGTGCGCGGCTTCAAGTGGCTGCTGCCGGTCTTCGCCGTGCTGCTGCTCGCCGCCGTGGCGCTGTGGCCCGAGATCGACAGCGCCGAGGACCGCGGCCGCGTCGCCTTCCGCCGCGTGCTGCAGGTGCGCCCCGACGGCATGCGCGTGGTCAGCCCGCGCTACCAGGGCATCGACGAGCAGAACCGTCCCTTCACCGTCACCGCCGCCGTGGCGGTGCAGCCGCCCGGCGACGACAACATCATGGACCTCGAGCGCCCGCGCGCCGACATCCTGATGGGCAGCGGCGCCTGGGTGCTGATCGAGGCGCGGCACGGCCGCTACGACAAGGCGCGCCAGCATCTCGACCTCTGGGGCGAGGTGACGATCTTCCAGGACGACGGCACCCAAATGGTGACCGAGCGCGCCGAGGCCGAACTGGCCGAGGGCTCGGCGCGCGGCGACGCGCCGGTGGCGGCGCAGGGACCGTTCGGCACCCTCACCGCGGAGGGCTTCGTCCTCACCGACCGCGGCGCCAAGGTGGTCTTCACCGGCCGCGCCCATGCCGTCCTGGAGGGCGGATCTTGAGCCGTTCCGATCCGGCGCGGCCGCGTCCGGCCGCCCTCGCCCTCGCGCTGCTGCTCGCCGGCCTGCCGCTCGCCGGCGCCATGCCGGCCGCCGCGCAGGGCCTCGACATGAACCAGGGCGGCCCGGTGGACATCACCTCCACCGACGGCATCGAGTGGCGGCAGGCCGACCAGGTGGTGATCGCGCGCGGCAACGCCCGGGCGATCCGCCAGGGCGTCACGCTGAACGCCGACCGGCTGCTGGCGCGCTACCGCAACCGTGGTCAGGCCGCCGGGGGCCAGGCTGCCGGGAGCCAGCCCGCGGGGCAGGCGGGCGGCCAGCCGGCGCAGCCCGCCGGCGCGGCCCAGGGCGCCGCGCAGGGGACCCCGGGCGAGACGCCGCTCTCCGGCAATGCCGAGATCTGGCGGCTGGAGGCGGAAGGCAATGTCCGTATCGCCTCGGCCACCGACACGGCGCGCGGCGACCGCGCCGTGTACGACCTCGACCAGGCGGTGATGGTGCTCACCGGCCGCGACCTCTCGCTCACCACGCCGCAGCAGCACCTCACCGCGCGCGATTCGCTGGAGTACTGGCCGCAGCGGCGCATCGCGGTGGCGCGCGGCAAGGCCGTGGTGGTCACCAGCGACAACCGCCGCATCGCCGCCGACACGCTGGTCGGCTACTTCCTCGACCAGTCGGCGCCCGCCGCGCCGGGCGCGCGTCCGGCGCCGGGCCAGCCGGCCGCCGGCGCGCAGCAGCCCGCGGGGGCGCAGCCGGCCCAGGAGGCGCGCGCCACCCTGGCGGCGGGCGGCCCGGTGACGCCGCCCGCCCGCCCCGCCGCCTCGCCGATCCCCGGCCTCGAAGGCGGCGAGGGCGGCGGGCGGATCGAGAAGGTCGAGGCGTTCGGCAATGTCGAGATCCGCACCGAGACCGACGTGGTGCGCGGCGACCGGGGCGTGTACAGCCCGGTCACCGGCATGGCGCGGCTGCTCGGCAATGTCCGGATCACCCGCGGCGACAACCAGCTCAACGGCACGGAGGCCATCGTGAACCTGCGCACCGGCGTCGCCCGGCTGGTCTCCACCCCCGGCCAGCGCGTGCAGGGGCTCGTGGTGCCGCAGCAGGGCGCGGGCGAGGACCCGCTGGCCCGTGGCGGCAGCCAGCCGCGCCCGGGCGGCGGCCGGGCCGGGGCGGGCGCCACGGGTACGTCCGGGGCGCCGCGATGACCGTGCTGCGGGCCTTCGGCGCCGCCGCGCCGAACGGGCGCATGGAAGGGCGCCCGGACGGCCCGGCCCCGGCCGGCATGGCCGCCGGGACCCGGCCCGGCCCGGAGGCGGCGTCCGGGGTATCGCCGGGCGTATCGCCCGGAGCGGCGCCCGGGGCGGCGACCGGCGGGCTGGTCGCGACCGGGCTCGGCAAGCGCTACAAGAAGCGCCCCGTGGTGCGCAACGTCTCGGTCAACCTCAGGCGCGGCGAGGCGGTCGGGCTGCTCGGCCCGAACGGCGCCGGCAAGACCACGACCTTCTACATGATCACCGGCCTCGTGCAGCCCGACGAGGGGCAGGTGGTGATGGACGGCCACGACGTGACCATGCTGCCCATGTACCGCCGCGCGCGGCTCGGCCTCGGCTACCTGCCGCAGGAGGCCTCGATCTTCCGCGGCCTCTCGGTCGAGAACAACATCCGCGCGACGCTGGAGGTGGTCGAGCCCGACCGCGGCCGGCGCGAGGAGATGCTGGACGCGCTGCTGACCGAGTTCGGCATCGCGCATCTGCGCCGCGCCCCGGCGCTCGCCCTCTCGGGCGGCGAGCGGCGGCGCTGCGAGATCGCGCGCGCCCTGGCGACGCAGCCCTCCTACATCCTGCTCGACGAGCCGCTGGCCGGCATCGACCCGATCGCGGTCGGCGAGATACGCGACCTCGTCAAGCACCTGAAGGACCGCGGCATCGGCGTTCTCATCACCGACCACAACGTGCGCGAGACCCTGGAAATCATCGACCGGGCCTATATCCTGCACGACGGACAGGTGCTGATGGAGGGCCTGCCGCACGACATCGTCGCGCATGAGGGCGTGCGGCGGGTCTACCTCGGGGAACGATTCAGCCTTTAGGAAAGATCGGCATGGTGGTGCTCGCCCCACGCCTGGACCTGCGTCACTCCCAGTCCCTGGTGATGACGCCGCAGCTCAGGCAGGCGATCAAGCTGCTGCAAAGCTCCAACCTCGAAGTCACCGCCTTCGTCGAGGAGGAGTTGGAACGCAACCCGCTGCTGGAGCGCGACGAGCGGGAGCCGCTGTCGGGTGACCTGGGGCCGCCCGAGGCCGGCGGCGCCCTTCCGGGCAGCTCGGTGTTCGAGCCGCCGCCGCAGACCGGCGATGCGCCCGAGCCCGCCGACTGCCTCGCCATCGCCACCTCCGGCGAACTCCCGCCCGAGGCGGCGGAGCCGCTCGACGTCGCCGACTGGAGCAACGTCTACGAGAGCGAATCCGGGCAGGCCGGCGGCGAGTACGGCCGCGGCGGCCGCGCCGACTTCGCCGACGACCTCTCCGGCGTCGAGGACCTCGCCGCCGCCGGCCGCACCCTGGCCGAGCTGCTCGGCGAGCAGATACGCCTCTCCTTCGAGGACCAGCGGGACCGGCTGATCGCCGCCCACCTCGTGGCGCTGCTCGACGCCGCCGGCCGCCTGTCCGCCGAGACCGCCGCCATCGCCGAGGCGCTGGGCTGCGACCCGGCGCGGGTCGAGATGATCCGGCTGCGCATGCAGCGCTTCGAGCCGGTCGGGCTGTTCTGCCGCTCCCTGCGCGAATGCCTCGCCGTGCAGCTCGCCGAGCTGAACCGGCTCGACCCCGCCATGGCGACGCTGCTCGACAACCTGGAGCTGCTCGCCCGGCGCGAGCACCGCACCCTGATGCGGCTCTGCGGCGTCGATGCCGAGGACCTCGCCGACATGGTGGCCGAGCTGCGCCGGCTCGATCCCAAGCCGGGCGCCCGCTACGACCAGGCGCCCACCCCGGCCGTGGTGCCCGACGTGCTGATGCGCCGGGCGCCCGGCCGCGAGACCGGCCGCACGCCCGAGGAAGGCGACCCCTGGCTGCTGGAGCTGAACCCGGAGACCCTGCCGCGCGTGCTGGTCAACCGCGGCTTCTTCGCCCGCGCCCAGGTCGGCGCCCGCACCCGCGAGGACAAGGCCTTCCTGGCCGAGCAGCTCCAGAGCGCCAACTGGCTGGTCAAGAGCCTGGAGCAGCGCGCCAACACCATCCTGAAGGTGGCGGCCGAGATCGTGCGCCGGCAGGACGCCTTCTTCCGCCACGGCATCGGCCACCTGCGGCCGCTGATCCTGCGCGACGTCGCCGAGACCGTGGCGATGCACGAGAGCACCGTCAGCCGCGTCACCTCCCACAAGTACATCGCGACGCCGCGGGGAACCTTCGAGCTCAAGTACTTCTTTACAACCGCGATCGCCGGCACGGGCGGGGAGACGCACAGCGCCGAGGCGGTGCGGCATCGCATCAGGGCGATGATCGACGCCGAGGCGCCGGCCGACATCCTCTCCGACGACGCGATCGTGGAGCGGTTGCGTCAGGAGGGCGTGGACATCGCCCGCCGGACGGTGGCCAAATACCGCGAGGCGCTGCGCATCCCGAGTTCGGTGCAGCGCAAGCGGGAGAAGGCCGTCCCGGCCTGATCCGCGACGCCGGCCCTCCGTGGCGGCCGCCGCGGCGGCCGGGGCAGCCTTCCGCGAAGCATCCGGCACTCCCGGGCATGGGCCCGGGGGCCTGAGCCGGGTGACGGAACGGCCCGCCGGCCGCCAGCAGGCCGGTCAGGGCCGCGGCGGCGGCCGGCGACCACGGAAGCGCCCGCGAGAGGCGCGCCGCGCGGCCGGCAGGCCGTCGGAAAAGGCACCGGACGGCCGACTGGCCGTCGGGACAAGGCAAGGAGGTCCGCGTCTATGCAGATCACGGTGTCCGGTAAGCAGGTCGAGACCGGGGACGCCCTCAAGGCGCATGTGTATGACGGGCTGGAGAACGTGGCCCGCAAGTATTTCGACCACGCGCTGGAAGCCCACGTCACCTTCCGCCGCAACAAGTCCTTCTTTGCCTGCGACATCAACATGCAGGCCGGCCGCGGCCTGTTCATGCGCGCCGAGGGCGAGGCGGCCGACGCCCACCGTGCCTTCGAGGTCGCGGCCGAGCACCTCGGCAAGCGCCTGCGCCGCTACCGGCGCCGGGTGAACGAGCACGCCCGCAGCACCGCCGAGCGCGAGCGCCCCGAGGTCGGCATCCAGTACGTGCTGCAGCAGGAGCAGGAGGCGGCCGAGCTGCCCCCCGAGGTGGCGCTGGACGGCGCGGAGGCGCCGGCGGCGGCGGATGGCGGCGCCAACGGCCATGCCGCGCCGGATCACGGGGCGGACCATGGCGCGATCATCGCCGAGACGCCCACCGAGATCGCCGTCCTCAGCGTGGGCGAGGCGGTGATGCACATGGACCTCGCCGACATGCCGGTGCTGATGTTCCGCAACCGGCTGAGCGGCGTGTTCAACGTGGTGTACCGTCGGCCGGACGGGCATGTCGGCTGGATCGACCCCTCGGCCCGCTAGAGCATTTTCAAGCTGAGCGTCCTCGCTCAGCGGCTCGGAAAATGCGCCGGATCAAAGGCTAGAGCCGTTCCGGCCTGACCGCATCAGGCCGGCGCGGTCCCAGCCTTTTGGTCTTTCGCATTTTCCGAGTCGCCGGGTGAGGACACCCGGCTTGAAAATGCTCCGGGGCGGAACGCGATCCCAACCGGGTTGCGCTCTGCTCCGTTCCATCGTTCTTCCGGGCAGCCTCACCTGATCGGCCGGTTCCACCGATCGGGACCCGCCCTGGAACCGTTCCGGTCCCCGATCCGGCGCATTCTCCGAGTCGCCGGCCGGGGACACCCGGCTTGGCATCGCGCCCCGGGCAGGCGCGTCGCCGCGCCCCCGTGCTTCCTGGCGGGTCGCCTAGAGCCGATCCAGCCTGACTGTATCAGGCCGGAACGGCTCTAGCCTTTGATTTTTCGCATTTTCCGAGCCGCTGAGCGAGGACGCTCAGCTTGAAAATGCTCTAGCGCGCCGCCGACTGGCTGCGCAGCTCGCGGGCCCGGGCCAGCACCTTGTCCTCGAGTTCCGACCCCGTGGCGTTGGAGACGGCGGCATCCAGCCACTGCCCGCCCCGGCGAACCTGCCGGAACACGGTGATCCGGATCCCGTCGGAGCGCAGCTGGCGCCCCAGCACGTAGGCGGTGGCCTTGAAGCGCTCGTCGGGCGTGCTGGCCGGCGAGTACCAGTCGGTGATGATGACGCCGCCGAAGGGATCGGCCGAGGCGAGCGGCATGAAGGAGAGCGTGTCGAGCGTGGCGCGCCAGAGATAGGCGTTCACCGCGAGGCCGGGGCCGGCGGCCGCGTCCTGCGCCTGCCGGGAGCGGTCGGTGCCGAACAGCACGATGCCGCTGCTCTGGAGCTGGTTGCCGATCTGCTGGGCACGGGCACGACGGCTGTCGTCGCCGTAGTCGCTCATGTTGTTGGCGCGGGTGTTCTCGCTGCTCCCGCAGGCCGCGAGGGCGGGCAGGGCGATTGCGAGCGCGAGCAGGGGGAAGGGGCGGGCCATGGCCGCGCCTCTATAGGCGTCCCCTCCGGCGGATCAAGGGGCAAAACGAGGAAGGGGCGGCGGGTCTCCCCGCCGCCCCCCCTGGTGTTGCCGGCTGGCCCGGGATCAGAAGGCCAGGCGGGTGCCGAGGATGAACACGTCGGCGCGGAGGCGGTCCTGCACGCCGTTGTTGGCGATGCCGTCGAGGTCCACGCCGCGCTCGCGGATGCGGTAGTTCGTGTACTCGGCGACGATGTCGAGGCCCGGGGCCAGGCGGTAGTTGCCGCCGAAGCTCATGCCGTAGCGGCGTTGCTGGCGGGCCTGGGCGGTGTTGTTGTTGGTGACGAAGGCGCCGGTGGTGGTGTTGACGGTGTTGCCCTGGTTGCCGGCGTAGGTGCCGGTCACGAAGTTGCCGCCGAAGGTGACCGGGCCGATCGTGTAGCTGGCGCCGATCATCCACTGGTCCATGGCGCGGCTGCCGCGGACGGTCGGCTGCCAGAAGAAGTTGCCGTCACCGTGCTGGTAGTTGGCGCCGAGCGTGAAGCCGTAGGCGGTGGCCTGGATGCCGCCATAGGCGACGCCGAGGCCGTTCAGGCCGCGGGTGATGACGGTGCCGGTGGTGTTGATGTCCTGCGGGGCGCCCGAGCCGATGTAGCCGCCGCTGACCGCGAGGCCGATGCCGCCCAGCGTGCCGCGCCAGCGGCCGGCGACCTGGTACTCGTTGCGGCGCGAGGTGTAGTTGTCGTGGTTCACGCCGTTGGCGGTGGCGCCGGTCCAGGTGATGGCGCGGTCGCAGGTGTAGGTCGGGATGTTCTGGATGCAGCCGTTGCCCGAGCCCTGGCCCTGGTTCGGGGCGAAGCTCGCGCCGAAGTCGAAGCCGAAGAACTGCGGCGACAGGTAGATCACCTTGGTGGCGTCGCCGAGGTCGCCGGGCGAGGTGGTGGTGCGCGGGCCGGAGCGGATGACGAAGTTCTGCCACTCGCCGTACACGCCGCCGGTGCCGAAGTTGGTGACGACGCCGGTGTTCATCAGGCCGCCGAGCACGCCGTCCTCGTCGCCGTAGCGGATCTGGCCGAGCAGCGGGGTGGCGATGAAGCCGTACATCTCGTCGGTCGAGACGCCGGTCTTGGCCGAGGTGTTACGACGGGAGTTGAGGAGCTGGCCTTCGCTGGCGTCCACCTCGAGCTCGATCACCGCGCCGTAGGAGATGCCGTTGGCGGTCTTGCCGTCCACGAAGACGTGGACCTCGGCGTCCGAGCGCATGTCCCACTTGTTGGTGCGGACGGAGCCGTTCTGGACCGTCGACGTGCCGTTCGAGCCCGTGCCGTTGTCGCCGGGGCTGGTCACCATCGGGACGTTGTTGGCGTTCGCGCTGGTCTGCTGCGTGTAGCCGGTGAAGAAGTTGAAGTAGCCGCCGATGCGAACCGTCGGGGCCTGCTGCGCGGACGCGGTGCCGGCCCCCAGCAGAGCGGCGCCGACGACCGCCGTGGTGCCCAGCAGAATCTTGCGCATCCCAAATCCTCCTTACGCGCCGGCCCTGCCGGCGATGTCCCTTTAGAAGCCCGCCTGCCCCCCGGCAGGTCAGACACACCCCGACGGAACCGGGCGTGACCGAGCGCTGGCGGCAATATGGGACAGCGGAACGAAAGCCCACAACGGCGATCCGGACGAGAACGCGTCATCCGTGAGACACTGTGTCGCCACGGCCACATGCCTTGCGGACGCCCGGATCAGGCCCCGGCGAGGGCACCGATCGCGGCCAGGCCGGCGGCGCGCGACGGCACGCGGCGCGCCGTGCGGGCGTCGATGCCGCCCAGCGCCACGGCCGGGCAGGGCAGGCGGCGCGCCGCCGCCGCCCAGCGCAGCGGGCCGAGTCCGGGCGCGCCCGGATGGCTCGCCGTGGGGAAGACCGGCGAGAGGAAGGCGAGGTCCGCCGCCAGCCGCCGCCCCCGGCGCGGCGCCGCGGCACCGCCATGGGCGGCGAGGCTGAGCCGGGCCCAGGGCACGCCCGCGCGGCGGTGGCGCAGGAAGGGCAGTAGACCCGCGGCGGGGCGGCGCTCCGGCAGGTGCAGCCCGGCCCGCAGCCGCAGCGCCAGGCGCCCGTCGCCGGCGACCAGCAGCGTCCCGCCGCGCCGGCGCAGCAGGGCCGCCAGCCGGCGCAGCAGCGGCACTGGCACGCCGCGCGCCACCACGCCGGCGCCGCGCGGCAGGCGCGCCGCCGCCGCCAGCGGGTCCGGCAGCCGCACCGGGTCGGTGAACAGCCAGAGGCGCGGCGGCCGCCAGCGTCCCGGCGGCGCCGGCCGCGGACGGGCGAGGGCGCGGCGCAGCGCGTCGCCGCTCACGCGTCGGGGCACCCTGGCCGCCATGCCCGGCGGCGGGCCCGGGGAGCGCCCCCGCCTCGCCGGGCCGGGGCGGCCGGGCCCCGGCGGCGCCCCGTCGGCGGCCCTGGCCGGGACGGCCGGGCGTTCCGCCGGCCGGCGATCCGCTCTAGAGCCATTCCGGCCTGACCGTATCGGGCCGGAATGGCGCCAGCCTTCTGGTTTTTCGCATTTCCCGGGGCGCCGGGTGAGGACACCCGGCTTGAAAATGCTCTAGCGTCGGCATCCCATGTCCCTTCCCGAGCCAGCCCCGACCGACGCGTCGCTCGCTTCCCCGGCGGCCCTGCCCGACGTGGCGCGCAACCTCGCCCTGGTGCGCGAGAGGATCGCCGAGGCCTGCGCGCGCGCCAACCGGCCGGCGGGGTCGGTCACGCTGGTCGCGGTCTCGAAGTTCCATCCCGCCGAGGCGGTGGCGGCGGCGCTGGCGGCCGGCCAGGAGCATTTCGGGGAGAACCGCGTGCAGGAGGCGGCGGGCAAATTCCCGCCGCTGCGGGCGGCCCATCCGGCGCTGCGCCTGCACCTGATCGGCGCGCTGCAGACCAACAAGGCGCGCGACGCGGTGCGCGTGGCCGACGTGATCGAGAGCCTGGACCGGCCGCGACTCGCCGCCGCGCTCGCCGCGGCGATGACGCAGGATGGCGCGCGCGAGGCCCCGGGGGGCGGACGGCGGCCGCGGCTGCTGGTGCAGGTCAACACCGGCGAGGAGCCGCAGAAGGCGGGCGTGGCCCGCGACGCGGCGCGCGGCTTCCTGCGCGCCTGCCGCGAGGAGCACGGCCTCTCGCCGGAAGGGCTGATGTGCATCCCGCCGGCCGGCGAGGACCCCGTGCCGCATTTCCGCTTCCTGGCCGAACTCGCCGCCGCCGAGGGCCTGGCGACGCTCAGCATGGGCATGAGCGGCGACTACGAGGCCGCGATCGCCTGCGGCGCGACCCATGTCCGGGTGGGAACGGCGATCTTCGGGGCGCGCTGACCCCGGGTGCTGGCGCCCGCCCCGATCCCGGCGGCCGGCCCTCGGCTGCCTCTCTCCGGTGCCCCCCCTCAGGCGCCCCGGAAGCGGCCGTCCTCGCCGAGCAGCAGCAGCAGGCCGGTGCGGATGTCGAACACCGCGCCGTCGAGTCGCAGCCGGCGGGCGGCGACCCGCTCGGCGACCCAGGGGAAGGTCATCAGGTTGCGCAGCGAGAGCTTCACCACCTCCTGCTCGCAGGCCGCCTGCGCCTCCGCCGGCACCGGCACGCATTCCAGGGCGCGGCGCCGCGCCTCCTGCGCGAGCTGCATCCAGGCCGGCACGAAGTCGCTCACCCCGGCGGGCGCGCCCTGCAGCAGCGCCTTCACGCCGCCGCACATGCCGTGGCCGAGCACCACGATGGCCGGCACCTCCAGCCCGCGCACCGCGAATTCCAGCGCGGCGCTGGTGCCCTGGGTCGGCCGGTCCGGCGCGTAGGGCGGCACGAGGTTGGCGACGTTGCGGATCACGAACAGCTCGCCCGGCCCGGCGTTGAAGATCATGGTCGGGTCCACCCGGCTGTCCGAGCAGGCGATCACCAGGGCGCGCGGCTTCTGGCCCCGCTGCGCCAGCGCCTCGAACAGCGCCCGGTGGCTGGGCCAGGTGGTGCGGCGGAACGCCTGATAGCCTTCGAGCAGGTCCTGCATCGTCGTTCTGCTTCCCCTACGCTGCGCTGCGGCGGAGAGTGCCACGTTTCGGCGCCGGACGCGCATGCACGTTGGCGCGCGATGCCGCCCGGTGTGGCCGGCGCCCGCCCGGAAGGGGCGCGGGGCCGACCCGGCCGCCCCGGTCCGTGGCCGGGGGGCGGCCGTGGCGTCGGCGACGGCACGGAAGCGTATGGCATCCGACGGCGCGCGTGATGCCATGCCTTGATGGGCCGGCGGACCGGTGCATCTACGGCGGGCACGATGCGGGATGGGGCGATGCGCATAGCGGTGGTGTTGTTCAACCTGGGCGGGCCGGATTCGCCGGAGGCCGTGCGGCCCTTCCTGCGCAACCTGTTCACCGACCCCGCCATCCTGCGCATGCCGGCGCCGCTGCGGGCCGTGCTCGGGCGGCTGATCGCCTGGCGCCGCGCCCCCACGGCGCGCGACGTGTACGCGCGGATCGGCGGCCGCTCCCCGCTGCTGCCGCTCACCGAGTCGCAGGCGGAGGCGCTGGAGGCGGCGCTGGCCCGGGAGGGCGCCACGGCGCGCTGCTTCGTCGCCATGCGCTACTGGCACCCCTTCGCCGCGGCGACGGCGCGCGCGGTCCGGGAATGGGGCGCCGACCGGGTGCTGCTGCTGCCCCTCTACCCGCAGTACTCCACGACCACCACCGGCTCGTCTGTGACGGACTGGCAGGCGGCGGCGGACCGGGCCGGGCTCGACCTGCCCACCACCGAGCTCTGCTGCTGGCACTCCGACCCCGGCTTCGCCGACGCCACCGCGGCGATCCTCGACCGCGCCCTGGCCGAGGCGCGGGCGGCGCTGCCGCCGGGCACCGCGCTCAGGCTGCTCTTCTCCGCCCACGGCCTGCCCGAGCCGATCGTCAAGGCGGGCGATCCCTACCAGTGGCAGGTGGAGCAGAGCGTCGCGGCGGTGCTGCGGGCCCTGGACGGGCGCGGCACGGCGGCGCCGGAGCACGTCGTCTGCTACCAGTCGCGGGTGACGCCGCAGCGCTGGATCGGCCCCGACACCGAGGCTGAGGTGAAGCGCGCCGCGCGGGACGGGGTGGCGGTGCTGGTCTGCCCCATCGCCTTCGTCTCGGAGCATTCCGAGACGCTGGTGGAACTCGACATCGAGTACCGCGAGCTGGGGCACCGGCTGGGCCTGCCCGGCTACTTCCGGGTCCCGGCGCAGAACAGCGATCCCGGCTTCATCGAGGCGCTGGCGCGGCTGGCGCTGCGGGCGCTGGATTCGGGGCGGCCGCTCTGCTCCTTCGCCGGGGCGCGGCAATGCCCGAAGCGCTTCGGCGGCTGCCCGCACGCGGCGGCGCGCGAGCGGGCCGGGGCCGGCGACGCGGCGGGCAGGGCGGCGGGCATCCCCGAGCAGGCCGCGGCGTGATGCCGCGCCCGCGGGCCGGCGACGTCAGGGGGCCGCTGGCGGTGCTGTTCGACTGCGACGGCGTGCTGGCCGACAGCGAGGGCCTGGTGAACCGGCTGGTGGCCGAGGAGCTGACCGGGCGCGGCTGGGCGATGGACGGGAACGAGGCGCGGCGCCTCTTCCTCGGCCTGGCCCTGCCGGAGATGATCCCGATCGTCGAGGCGCGGACCGGCGCGCTGCCGCCGGACTGGGGCGCGGCGCTCGGCGGGCGGATCGCCCGCGCCCTGCTGGAGCGGGTGGAGCCGATGCCGGGCGCCCCCGAGGCGGTGCGCGCCGTGGTGATGGCCGGGCTGCCGGCGGCGGTCGCCTCCAATTCCTCGCGGGCGGAGCTGGCGGCCAAGATGGCCCGGCTCGGCCTCGGCCCCTGCTTCGGCCCGCGTGTCTTCTCGTTCGAGGACGTGCCCGCGCCGAAGCCGGCGCCGGACCTCTACCGTGCCGCCGCCGCCGCCTGCGGCGCGCCGCCCGGCCGCTGCGTGGTGGTGGAGGACAGCGTGGTCGGCGTGCGGGCTGGCGTGGCGGCGGGCTGCCGCGTGCTCGGCCTGGCCGCCGAGACCCCGGCCGCGGCGCTGCGCGCGGCCGGCGCCGAGGTGTTCGGCAGCATGCGCGAGCTGCCGGGGCTGCTCGGCCTCGCCGGCTGAGCCGGGCGGCGCGCCGTCGGGCCGTCACGCACCCGTGGCGGCCGCCTTCCTCCCGCCCCGGCCGGGAGGGAATGGGTCCTGGCAGCCGGGGGGGCGGCATACCCGCCGGCCGGCGATCCGCTCTATCCTGCTCTGGGCCTGCCCCGGAAAGGCGCCGTGCCCGGCCCGCGCGGCCTGGGGAACGGGTCGTGGTGGGACGGCAGGGGGGAGTGACGGATGCATCTCGACGGAATCGCGGCGGTCGTCACCGGCGGCGCCTCGGGGCTCGGTGCCGCGGCGGCCGCGATGCTGGCGCGCGGCGGCGCGCGGGTCGCGATCCTCGACCTCGATGCGGCGCGCGGCACGGCCCGGGCGGCGGCGCTCGGCGGCCGCTTCGTCGCCACCGACGTCACCGACGAGGCGAGCGTCGCCGCCGCGCTGGCCGAGGCGGAGTCGGCGCACGGCACGGCGCGCGTGCTGGTCAACTGCGCCGGCATCGCGCCGCCGCAGAAGACGGTGGGGCGCGAGGGCCAGCCGCATTCGCTGGCCCTCTACCGCAAGGTGATCGAGGTCAACCTGATCGGCACCTTCAACGTGCTCTCGCAATTCGCGGCCCGGCTGGCGAAGGCCGACCCGGTCGGCGAGGAGCGGGGCGTGATCGTCAACACCGCCTCGGTCGCCGCGACCGACGGGCAGGTCGGGCAGGCCGCCTACGCCTCCTCCAAGGCCGGCGTGGTGGGGCTGACCCTGCCGGTGGCGCGCGACCTCGCCCCCCTCGGCATCCGCGTGATGACGGTGGCGCCCGGCATCTTCCTGACGCCGATGCTGGAGGGGCTGCCGCAGCCGGCGCAGGATTCGCTGGGAAAGCAGGTGCCCTTCCCGAGCCGGCTCGGCCGGCCGGAGGAGTATGCCCAGCTCGTCGCGGCGATCATCGCCAACCCGATGCTGAACGGCGAGGCCATCCGTCTCGACGGCGCCATCCGCATGGCGCCGCGCTGAGGCCAGGGGAGCAGGTTAGGGGGCGCACGCGCGGCCACGGGGCCGGTCCACGGCGCCGGCGGAATTTCACGATTTCCTCGCGCGTCGCATATCAGTTCCGCGACTTCGCCGTGTGGTTTCCGTTGCCGGATTGCGTTAAGCCTGCCGGACCGCCACATCGCCACCTGGAAGGGGCGCCCTTGAGGGATGATCGCCCTGGGGGGCAGGACGCCGCCCCGATCGCCCGGGCCGGACGAACGCGCCCGCCCATCGCTGCCGGAGCCGTGCCGCCATGACCTCGTCCCCCGCCGAAGCCGGGGCCGCCATCCGCCTCGCCGGGCTGCGCCGGCGCTTCGCCACCGGCACGGTGGCGCTGGACGACGTGTCGCTGGCGGTGGCGCCCGGCGAGATCTTCGGCATCGTCGGCCGTTCCGGGGCCGGCAAGTCCACGCTGATCCGCACCGTGAACCTGCTGGAGCGGCCCGATTCCGGCACGGTCGAGGTGCTCGGCCAGGACATGCTGGCGCTGGACGATGCCGGTCTGCGCGCGGCGCGGCGCGGCATCGGCATGGTGTTCCAGCACTTCAACCTGCTCTCCTCCCGCACCGTCGCCGCCAACATCGCCTTCCCGCTGGAGGTGGCCGGCCTGCCGCGCGCCGAGCGCGAGCGGCGCGTGGCCGAGCTGCTGCCGCTGGTCGGGCTGGCCGAGAAGCGGGACAATTACCCGGCGCAGCTTTCCGGCGGGCAGAAGCAGCGCGTGGGCATCGCCCGCGCCCTCGCCTCGCGCCCGCGCGTGCTGCTCTGCGACGAGGCGACCTCGGCGCTCGACCCAGAGACCACGGCCGACATCCTGCGCCTGATCCGCGACCTGCGAGACCGGCTGGACCTCACCGTGCTGCTCATCACCCACGAGATGGCGGTGGTGAAGGCGATCTGCGACCGCGTCGCCGTGATGGAGGCCGGGCGCGTGATCGAGCAGGGGCGCGTCTTCGACGTGTTCACCCGGCCGCAGGCCGCCACCACGCGCGCCTTCGTCGCCGAGGTGATCGGCCATGCCGTGCCGCCCGGCACCGTCGCCCGCCTGCCCGAGCCCGGGCCCGGCGAGGCGCGGCGGCTGCTGCAGGTGCTGTTCGCCGGCCCGTCCTCGACGCGCTCCGTGGTCAGCGAGGCGAGCCGGCGCTTCGACCTCGACCTCAACATCGTCTCCGGCCGCATCGACGAGATCGGCGGCGAGCCCTTCGGCATCATGGCGCTGGCCGCCTACGGCCCGGCCGAGCGGATCGAGGCCGCGACCGGCTGGATGCGCGGCCTCGGCCTCGACGTCACGCCGCTCTCGCCCGAGGCGATGGCCACGGTGCAGGAGGCCGCCTGACATGCTGACCGACTGGCTGCACGCGCTGCTGGAGCCGCTGGCCAACCTGATCGGCCTCTCGCCCACCCTGCTCGACCTGCTGCTGGAGGCGGCGGGCGAGACGCTGCTGATGGTGGGCGGCGCCGCGCTGATCGCGGTCGTGGTCGGCCTGCCGCTGGCGCTGCTGCTGCTGGCCACCTCGCCCGAGGGGCTGGCGCCGAACCGCGCGGTGAACCGGCCGCTCGGCCTCGTGGTGAACGCGGTGCGCTCCACGCCCTTCATCATCCTGATGGTGGCGATCGTGCCCTTCACGCGCCTGGTCGCCGGTACCTCGATCGGCACCGGCGCCGCGACGGTGCCGCTCGCCATCGCCGCCACCGCCTTCATCGCCCGGCTGTTCGAGACGGCGCTGCGCGAGGTGGATCGCGGCGTGGTGGAGGCGGCCCGCGCCATGGGCGCCACGCGGTTGCAGATCCTGCGCAAGGTGGTGGTGCCGGAGGCGCTGCCGGGCCTGGTCGCCGCCGTCACGGTCACGCTGGTCAGCCTGGTCGGCTATTCCGCCATGGCGGGGGCGGTGGGCGGCGGCGGGCTCGGCGACCTCGGCATCCGCTTCGGCTACCAGCGCTTCATGCCGGAGGTGATGGCCACCGTGGTGGTGGTGCTGATCCTGTTCGTGCAGGCGCTGCAATCCCTCGGCGACTGGCTGACGCGGCGCCTCTCGCACCGCTGAGGACGGACCGCCGGAACGGACCGGGAGAACACACGGCATGACCATCACCCGCCGCGCGGCGCTGCTCGCGCCCGTCTTCACCGCCCTCGCCGCCGCCGCCCGTGCGCAGGGGGCGGAGATCGGCACCGCCGCGCGCCCCTTGCGAATCGCCG
Source organism: Roseomonas acroporae (assembly GCF_023223525.1). Classification (GTDB taxonomy): domain Bacteria; phylum Pseudomonadota; class Alphaproteobacteria; order Acetobacterales; family Acetobacteraceae; genus Roseomonas_E; species Roseomonas_E acroporae. The sequence goes on from NZ_JALPRX010000038.1 coordinate 27,361, forward strand.
GCACCGCCGGCCCGCACAGCCAGGTGCTGGAGAAGGTGAAGGAGATCGCGGCCCGCCCCGACGGCCCCGGCCAGGGCCTCGTGCTGCGCGTCATCGAGTTCAGCGACTACATCCAGCCCAACGCGGCGCTGGCGGCCGGCGACCTCGACGCCAATTCCTACCAGCACGCGCCCTTCCTGGAGCAGGCGGTGCGCGACCGCGGCTACCCGATCGTCGCCGTGGCCAAGACGCTGGTCTTCCCGATGGGCCTCTACTCGAAGCGCATCCGCTCGGTGGACGCGCTCTCGAACGGCGCGCGCGTCGCGATCCCGAACGACCCGACCAATGGCGGCCGCGCCCTGGTGCTGCTCGCCTCGAAGGGCGCCTTCACGCTGCGCCCCGGCGCCGACTTCCGCGCGACGGTGGCCGACATCACCGCCAACCCGAAGCGCCTGCGCATCGTCGAGCTGGAGGCGCCGCAGCTTCCCCGCGCGCTGGAGGAGGTGGAGCTGGCCGCGATCAACACCAATTTCGCCGTGCCCGCGGGCCTCAACCCGGTGCGCGACGCCATCGCCATCGAGAGCGCCGACAGCCCCTACGCCAACCTGATCGCCGTGCGCCGGCAGGACGAGCACGCCCCCTGGGTGCCCCGCCTCGTCGCGAGCTACCAGAACGACGAGGTGAAGGCCTTCGTGCGCGACACCTTCGGCGGCTCGGTGGTGCCCGCCTTCTGAGGAAGGGCAGGCAGTGAGCATGGATGCTGCAACGTTCCTCGCCGTGCTGCGGAAGCTTCGCCGGCATCCCGGCCCGGCGGGGCCGGCGCCGCACAAGCCGCTCATGCTCCTGTATGCCCTGGTGCAACTGCGGCAGCACGGACGCCATCGTATCGGCTACCGTGACGCGGATCGCGTGGTCGGGTCGTTGCTAGCACGAAATGCCTCGGCCGGTACGCGTGCCCGCGTTGCCGATCCCTTCCTGCGATTGGAAACTGACGGGATCTGGCAGGTCGAGCTCGCCGATCGTGTCGAGGTGCTTGACGGTGGCGGCAACGGCCGCCCCGCCATCCTCGCCCGTCTCGACCCGCAAGCCGGGTTCAGTGACCCGATCCTCGCCTTGCTGCGGCACTGCCCCGCTCTGGTCGACGAGGCGATCAATCAACTGCTGGACGACAACTTCCCGCAGGACGGCCATTCGGCGATCATCACCGCCCTCGGCACCGACGGCGCCGCTGGCTGAGGCGACGGGGCATCCTCCGACATGCCACCGAACGGGCCACGCCGCGTGCCAACGCTCTCAGTCCTCGAACAGGTTCAGCGCCGTCGCCGCCGCGATCTCGCCGATCGCGGCCTGCGCGCGCACGCTGTTGCCGAAATCGTCGAGCGGCGGCGAGAAGGCGGCCAGCGCCAGACGCCCCGGCATGCCGGCGATGATGCCGCCGCCCACGCCGCTCTTGGCCGGCACGCCGACGCGGAACATCCAGCTCCCGGTGGAATCGTACAGCCCCGCCGTCGCCATCACCGACAGGATGCGCGGCACGTTCTCCGTCTTGAACACGCGCTCGCCGGTCGCCGGGTTCACCCCGCCGCGCACCAGCGTGCCCATCATCATGCCGAGATCCTGCGTCGTCACCGCGACCGAGCAGGCGCGGGTGTAGAGATCGACCGTCGCGTCCGGGTCGCCTTCCAGGAATTCGCGTGCGCGCAGCAGCCAGGCGATGCCGCGGTTGCGCTGGTTGGTGTCCATCTCCGAATGGTACACCTGATCGTTGACGTCGAGCTGCCGCCCGGCGCAGCGGCTCATGTTGCCGAGGATCCTCGACCAGCGCTCCTCCGTGCTCGCCGCCGGCACCAGGCTGACCGTCGCGATGGCGCCGGCGTTGACCAGCGGGTTCTGCGGCTTGCCGCGGTGCATCTCCAGCGCCATCACGGAGTTGAAGGGCAGGCCCGTCGCCTCGGAGCCGACACGGCGCAGCAGCGCCTCGGGGCCGATGCTCTCCAGCACCAGCGCCATGTTGAACACCTTGCAGATGCTCTGGATCGAGAAGGCGTAGCCGACGTCGCCCGCCTTCGCCACGCCGCCGTCCGGCGCCACCGCGACGACGCCGTAGAGGTCGGAGGGCACCGAGGCGAGATAGGGGATGTAGTCGGCGTTCTTCCCCTCGCGCAGCCCAGCGAAGTGCCGGTGCGCGGCGGCGACCGCCTGCGCCACCGTGTCGGGCTGCAACGGCGCGCGGGCCCGCGCCGCGTGCCCCGGCAGCGCCGCGGCGGCGAGTCCGCCGAGCCCGGACGCCAGCAACCCGCGCCTGCCGGTTACGCCGCCCCGCGTGGTGGCCATCCCGTCTTCTCCCGCTGTCCGAGGGTCACGGCGGCTGCCGTCGCCGCAACGGACTGTGCCCGCCACGCAATCGCCCGCGCAAGGGCCGCCGGCACGCCTGCCCGCCCATCCCTGCCCAGCACACGAGGAACACGCTGACATGCTCTCCCGCCGCCTCCTGCTCGCCGCCCTGCCGGCCGCCGCCGCGCTGCGCCCGGCCCTCGCCCAGTCCCCCGAGATCGGCACCGCCGCCCGGCCGCTGCGCGTCGGCGTCACCGCCGGCGTCCACGCCCAGGTGCTGGAGAAGGTGCGCGACGTGCTGGGCCGCGACGGCTTCCACATCCGCATCACCGAGTTCAGCGACTTCATCCAGCCCAACGCCGCGCTGGCCAGCGGCGACATCGACGCCAACACCTACCAGCACCTGCCCTTCCTGGAGGCGCAGCGGCAGCAGCGCGGCTACGACTTCGTGCCTGTGGGGAAGACCGTACTGACGCTGATGGCGGTGTTCTCGAAGAAGCACCGGACGCTCGCCGACCTGCCGAGCGGCGCCCGCATCGCCATCCCGAACGACCCGACCAATGGCGGCCGCGCCCTGCTGCTGCTGGCGCAGAACGGCGTGTTCCGGCTGCGCGACGGCGCCGACTACCGCGCGACGGTGGCCGACATCACCGAGAACCCGAGGCGCATCCGCATCGTGGAGCTGGAGGCGGCGCAGATCGCCCGCGGCCTCGCCGACGTGGACGCGGCGGCGATCACCGGCAACTACGCGGTGCCGGCGGGGCTCGACCCGGTGAACGGCGCGCTGGCCAAGGAAGGGCCGGAGAGCGTCTATACCTGCCTCGTCGTGGTGCGGCGCGCCGACGCGGAGAAGCCCTGGGCGAAGCGGCTGGCCGAGGGCTACGCGAACGCGGAGGTGAAGGCGTTCGTGAATTCCAGCTTCGGCGGCGCCGTCATCCCGGGTGCCTGAGGCGGCGCCCCGGACCGCCGAGCCGGCAGCAGAGGGCCCCCGATGACGCAGCTACGCTTCCTGATCGAGCTGGCCGGCGAGGCGGCGCTGCTGCTCTGGGGCCTGCACATGGTCCAGAGCGGCATCCTGCGCGCCTTCGGCTCGCGCCTGCGCGCCGTGCTGGGCGTGGCGCTCGGCGACCGCTGGCGCGCCTTCCTGGCCGGGCTCGGCGTCACCGCCGCGTTGCAGAGCAGCACCGCCACCGCGCTGATGGTCGGCTCCTTCTCCGCCGGGGGCACGGTGGCGCTGGTGCCGGCGCTGGCGGCGATGCTCGGCGCCAACGTGGGCACGGCGCTGATCGTGCAGGTGCTCGCCTTCGACGTCTCGGCCGTCTATCCGGGCATGATCCTGGCCGGCGTCGTCGCCTTCCGCCGCGGCCGCATGGCGCGCACGCGCGATCTCGGGCGCGCCGCCATCGGGCTCGGGCTGATGCTGCTCTCGCTGCACCTGATGGTGGAGACGATGGCGCCGATCAGCCAGTCGCCCGAGCTGCGCGGCATTTTGCGCGTCGTGGCGCAGGACCCGCTGCCCAACCTCGTCATCGCGGCGGTGCTGGCCTGGGCGGTGCATTCCTCCGTCGCCGCCGTGCTGTTCGTGGCGACCCTGGCCGGCGCCGGCGCCATCTCGCCCGAGGCGACGGTCGCCATGGTGGCCGGCGCCAACCTCGGCAGCGCCTTCAACCCGCTGCTGGAGGGGCGGAGCCAGGGAGGGAGCCAGAAGGACGGCCGGGAAGGCGACCTCGCCGCGCTGCGCGTGCCGGTCGGCAACCTGCTGAACCGCCTGGCCGGCTGCCTGCTGATCATCCCGCTGCTCGGGCCGATCGCCGCGCTGTCGGACGACCTCGCCTCGCCCGCCCTGCTGGTGGCGCCGCTGCATCTCGGCTTCAACCTGGCGCTCGCGCTGCTCTTCATCCTGCCGCTGCCCGCCTTCGCGCGGCTGCTGGAACGCTTCCTGCCGGAGCGCGCGGCCGGCACCGACCCGGCCGCGCCGCGCTACCTCGACGAGGCGGCGCTGGCGACGCCGCCCGTGGCGCTGGCCGGCGCGGCGCGCGAGGCGCTGCGCATGGCGGACGTGGTGGAGGCCATGCTGCGCGGCTCGCGCGACGCCTTCGGCGCGCAGGACCGCGAGACGCCCAAGCGCGTCGCCCGCCAGGACGACGTGGTGGACGGGCTGCACCGCGCCATCCACGACTACCTCGCCCGCATCCGCCGCGATTCCCTCGGCGACGACGAGACCCGGCGGCTGACCGAGATCCAGGGCTTCGCCATCAACCTGGAGCATGCCGGCGACATCGTGGAGCAGAACCTGCTGCGCAACGCCGCGCGCCGGATCAAGCGCGGCACCGCGCTGCCGCCCGCCGCCCTGGCCGAGATCGCCGCGCTGTACGACCGCGTGCTGGAGCAGCTCCGCCTCGCCGTCGCCGTGTTCATGCTGGAGGACGCGGCCGCGGCGCGCCGCCTCGTCGCCGAGAAGGAGCGGCTGCGCGACGTCGAGACCGAGGCGGCGCGCCGGCTGGCGGAGGCGGGGGAGGGGCGCGTGGACGGCGATGCGCGGGTGCTGCTGCTCGACATCGCGCGCGACCTCAAGCGCATCGGCGCCCATCTCGCCGCCACCGCCTACCCGCTGCTGGAGCGCCTGGGCGAGCTGCGCCCGAGCCGTCTGGCGGTGGAGGAGCCGGAAGCCGCCCTGGAACTCCCGGACGGGGAGGCCGGCGCGGACATGGCACGGGAGCCGGGCCGGCCCTGACGGCCGGCGCGCCGGCTCTCCGGGCGGCCGGCAGCGCCGGCGGGTGGTCAGGCCGGCAGCCGGACCGCCGGCGGCTCGACGTAGAGCGGCAGCGCCGCCAGCGGCGGGATGTCGCCCGCGAGGCGCCGCGCCGCCACCCGCGCCGCGTCCGCCGCGTCCGGCAGCAGCACGCCGGTTTCCGTCGCCGCGATGCCGCGCGCGCGCAGCCGCTCCGCCACCGCCGGCGCGGCGTCGCCGACCAGCGCCGGCGGCCAGCCCGCCTCGGGCAGCGCGTCCAGCGCGTGGGCCTCGGGCGGGCCGTCCGGGCTGTCGGCGCCGGGGGGGAAGCGTTCCAGGATCACCCGGCCGCGCCGGTTGTCCACCACGGACCACACCATGCGCGCCCGCCGCAGCGCCGGGGGCAGCGCCGCCGCCAGCGCCTCGCCCGTGGTCACGCCGAGGGACGGCAGCCCGGCCGAGAGGGCGATGCCCTGCGCCAGCGCCAGCGCCGCGCGCAGCCCGGTGAAGCCGCCCGGGCCGACCACGGCGGCCACCGCGTCGAGCGCGTCGGCCCGCACCCCGGCCTCGGCCAGCACGCGCCGGACCAGCGGGGGAAGGATGGCGGCATGGCCGCGCGGGCCATCGGCCGCCGCCTGCGCCATCACCGCCCCGTCGGCGAGGATGGCGGCGGAACTGCGTGCCAGCGCGGCGTCGAGCGCCAGGATCCACATCTCGGTCTTCCGCCTTCTTCGTCACGGCCGTGCCCCGCCGCCGCCTCGTGGCGCCGCCCCGGATGCCGCACCCGGACGCCACCCGGGGCGCCGGGAGACGGGTTCCGGGGAGGGTGCCGGGGAGGTAGCAGGGGCCGGGGGCGCCGGCGAGGGCGTCGCGCCCGCTGCCGCCGCCCTGGTTCTCTCCCCGGCGTGATGACAGGGTGCGCCGCGATGATGCAACACGAGACCTTGCAGATCCTTACCGAGTCGGACGGGCTGCTGTTCGACATCCGCTACGCCACGCCCGACAACCTGGCGGGCCGTGCCATCTACCGGCGACCCGTCGCCCTGCTGGTGCCCGAGGCGCGCCGCAGGCTGCTGGCGGCGCGGGACATGGCGGCCGCGCTCGGCCTGCGGCTGCTGGTGTTCGACGCCTACCGGCCGGTCGAGGCGCAGTGGGCGCTCTGGCACGCCGTCACCGACAAGCGTTTCGTGTCGGATCCCCGCAAGGGCGGCGTCCACCCGCGCGGCGTGGCGGTGGACCTGACCCTGGCCGATCCCGCCGGCGCCCCCCTGCCCATGGGCACGGGCTTCGACGCGGTGACGTCGCTCTCGGCGCATGGCTGCACGTCGATCCCCGTCGAGGCGCAGCGCAACCGCGCCATCCTGCTCGGCCTGATGACGGCGGCGGGCTGGGACCATTACGGGCTGGAATGGTGGCACTACCAGCTCTTCGAGCCGCGCCGCTTTCCGCCGCTGGCGGCCAGCGCCGTGCCGGACGGGCCGATGTAGCGGCCGCCTCGGCGGCGGGGGGCCGGCGCCGGAACCACGGCCTGCCGCATGCGCTGGAATGGCGGGCCCATGCCGTCTCCCCCCTGCCAGGGACCGGCACGCCGGGTAAAGGAGAGGAGCGAGGTCATGAGCGGAAAGCCGGATCATCCCGAGGCGATGGAGCATCAGGTCGAAGGGGCGCAGCGGATCGAGCAGGCGCAGCGGAAGGGCGCGGGCGCCGCCGGCGAGCCGAAGTCCAAGGGAGGTCCCAAGGACGACCGGCACGAGATGGCGCGCACCGCCAACAAGAACATGGCCGAGCAGGACCAGCCCCGGGACGAGCAGGACAGGTCCCGGACGGGCTGAGGCGATCCCGCGCGGACGGCCGGGGGCGGCGGCCCGGAGGCCGTCGGGCGGACCCCGAGCCGTTCCGGCCCGACCGTATCGGGCCGACAACTCCAGCCTCTGCTCCGGCGCATTTTCCGAGCCGGCGAACGGGTACGCCCGGCTCGAGAACGCGCCGACGGTCCTGCGGGGGCATTCCGTTGCGGACAAGGCGGCCCCGCCGGAAGCCCCCGTGCCCGGGGCGGCATGACGGCGCGCCGCATGCTCCCGGCAGGGCGGCAACTGCCTCGGGACGAGGCAGCGGCCGCGTGGCCGGCGGTGCGGTCGGGCCTCCGCGCCGCGCGTTCGCGGGGCCGGCGCATCGCGGCCTTCCGCCGCGCCGGCTTCTCCGTCGCCGGCCGGCAGGGCGCCGCTCAACTGGTGCGGAACCGCATCCCGAAGAAGCCCTGGCTGCGCAGCTTCGCCCCGACGCTGCGGCGTGTCAGCCGGTACAGCCGGCCAGCGCGGCTGGCGATGGCGGGCTGGCCGAAATTGTCGGGCAGGTCGGCGACGTACGGCGCGACCCAGCGATGGAAGTTGGTGTCGGTCCGCCGCACCCTGCCGGGAGTGAGCTGCTCCAGGTGATCCCAGGCGAGCGCCTCCCACAGATGGTTCGCGTAGGCGCCCGGGGCGATCGGCCGGTCCGAGTTGAAGATCCACTCGATGTGGTCGGGCGTCCAGAGCGGCCAGAAGAAGGCCGTGTAGGGCAGCATCGTCACCTCGTCGGGATGGCGGAGCGCCAGTTCCGACGGCACCTTGACGGCATGCTCGGCCCAGTACTGGTCGCGCCCCTGGCTGCGGAACCAGCGGAATTCCTCCAGCCAGCGGCACAGGAAGGCCGAGTTGGGCTCGGCGAGGATCACGGCGTTGGCGGCGCCGAACTCGCCGTTCCGGCCCTCGCGCCCCATCACCGCGGCGTGCCCGAGCAGGTCGTCGAAGTCGCGCTGCACGAGAACGTCGGCATCGAGGTAGATGCCGCCATGCTCGATCAGGGCCTGCAGGCGCACCACGTCGGCGCGGTGGGCGACGTGGCGCAGCGGCCGGCCGAAGATCTCCTCGGGCGCCTGACGCCGGACCAGGGTGAGGTGCGGCCGGCTGAGCTCCCACCACGGTCCCGTGGGCTCGTGGGCATGGTGGAACAGGACCTGCCGGGGACGGAGATGGCGGATCGCGCTCATCAGGCAGGCGTGGTGCACGAGGCTCCACGGCTTGCCGCCGAAATCCGGAGCCATGCCGAACACGAAGTGGACGATGCGCGGTATGCGGCCCATGGAACACTCTTGTTGTATTGTTTCAGGAACGGACTGGCCTGCCGATGATACATGACCGATGCACTGTCGTATCGCGCGAATGCGGAAAAACAGGAGAAACGAATAAAAATAAAGAGTAATCATGAAGATGTTTATATTTTTGTACATATGACCTCGATCGGCGGCAGCGGCGCGGCGCCGCGCCGCGACGCGCCGTCCACCCCGCGTGCCGCCCGGCGCACGGCGGCGCCGGGACGCGCGCCGGCCTGCCGGCGGCACGCCCCGATCCCCCGCGCCGATGACGGCGACGCGATCCGGCGGCCGCGCCGCCCGTCGTCCCGCCCGCTGCCGGGTCTCGCCTTGCTGTCCGGTCTTGCCCTGCTGCTCGCCGCGGCCGGCCCCGGGCCCGAGACGTCCGGGACCCCGTGCCGCGCGGGCAGCTTTCCGGCCGATCTCGCGCAGCTCGGCCAGGCGCGCGTCGTCGGCATTCCGCGCGGCAGCTTCCTGTCCGACGACGACATGCAGGGCTGCCCCGAGGCCGGCGAGTCCTGCCGGATGCACGCCTATGTCGGCACCGGCGGCACGGTGCTGACCGGCCGGCGCCACGACCGCTTCACCTGCGTCTGGTTCCACGACGGGCGGACCGGCACCGCGGGCTGGATGCGCAGCGCCGAGCTGGCCCCGCAGGCGGCCCCCTTCAGCCGCGATCCGCCGCTGTCCGCCTGGGCCGGCGACTGGCGCGGCCCGACGGGGGAGGCGCTGACCCTGCGCGCCGAAGGCGACCGGCTCGGCCTCGTCGTGCCGGCGGGCCGGATGCCCGGCCGGGAGCCCGGCGCGGCAAGGCCGGCGGGCAACCGCCTGTCGCTCTCCGGCCCGCCCGGTGCGGCGGGCGAGGCATGCCGGCTGGAGCTGGCGCTGGTCGGGCAGTTCCTCGTGCTGGCCGCCGATGGCTGCGGCGCCGACGGCACGGCGCTGCGCGGCATCTACGGCCGGCCGCGACCCCGCTAGAGCATTTTCAAGCTGAGCGTCCTCGCTCAGCGGCTCGGAAAATGCGAAAAATCAAAAGGCTGGAGCCGTTCCGGCCTGATACGGTCAGGCTGGATCGGCTCTAGAGCGGATCGCCGGAGGGCTACTACGCCCGGAGGCATGAATCCGCTCGGAAAACGCGATTCCAACCGGACGGCGTTCCGCTCCAGGCAGGCCACGGGGGGCCGCCGCGCCATCCGGCCGTGCGCGGACCGCCGGGAATCCGCTCCGGGTCGCGAAGCGCATGACGCGGCCTTGCACGGTTCCGTCCGGATCGCGACAGTGCCGGCATGGCCACTTCCCCCCAGGACGACGCGCGTGCCGCGCTGGACGCCGCCGGCACCTTGCCGGAGACGGAGCTGGATCTCGCCGCCGTGGCGCTGCAATTCGCCCGCATCGACCGCCCGGACGCGGACTGGGGCGCGGTGGCGGCGCATCTCTCGACCCTGGCGCGCGCCGCCGTGGCCGCCGCCATCGCCGACCGCGCGGCCGATGCCGGCGAGCTGGAACGCCGGCGGGCGGCGCTGGCCGGGATCCTGCACGACCAGTTCGGCTACCGCGGCGATTCCGAGAGCTACGACGACCCCGCCAACGCCAACCTGATCGGCGTGGTGGAACGGCGCCGCGGCCTGCCCGTGGCGCTCGGCATCCTCTGGCTGCACATGGCGGAGGCGGCGGGCTGGCCGGCCCACGGCATCGACTTCCCCGGCCACTTCCTGGTGGCGCTGCAGGGCGAGCGCGGCCAGCTCGTGGTGGACGTGTTCGACGGCGGCACGGCGCTGGAAGCGCCGGCGCTGCGGGCGCTGCTCAAGCGCATCGAGGGCGAGAAGGCGGAGCTGCAGCCCGCCCTGCTCGCGCCGATGGAGCGACGCGCCGTGCTGCTGCGCCTGCAGAACAACATCAAGCTGCGCCGGCTGCGGGCCGGGGACCTCGCGGCGGCGCTCGACTGCACCGAGGACATGCTGCGCCTCGCCCCCGAGGCGGCGCCGCTGTGGCGCGAGGCGGGCATGATGAACCACCGCCTGGAGCGGATCGGGGCCGCGCTGTCCTGCCTCGACCGCTACCTCACGCTGGTGCCGGGAGGCGACTCCGCCGACCGCGTGCGGCTGCTGATGGACGAGCTGCGCAACCGCCTGAACTGATGGGCCCGCGCGTCCCGGAGATCGGCGCCGCCCGTTGCCCTTCAGCGGCCGGAAGCGGGCGTCCGGCTGCCGCCGAGGCACGGATCCCTGCGGCAGAAGGGTTTGCCGGCCCGTACCGGTCCTGACCCGTGCCGGCCGGTATCGGCGCGCGGTTGTTGGGGCGGCCGCGTGCCGGACCGGCGAACCACGCGGGCCCGCGCCTATCGGGCCCGCGCCTGTGCGGATCCTTGTCGGGATCCTGCACGACTGGCCCGCGGCGGGCCGGCGCGGGAAACCCCTCGCCGGACCTTCCGCCGGCCTTCCGGACGGTTCCGGGTCCGCGCGGCCGCATCGCCTGCCGCGGCATGCCGCCCGGCCCGGGTGCCGCCGCGCCGGCGCGTCCCGCGCCCCGACCGGAGCCCCACCCCGCCCGCCGACGAGGCGGCAGGCCCCGCGCGGCCTCGTCGCGCAGTGTCGCTTTGCCTCCCGCGCCGCCTTGTTCCATATTTGTTCTTGTCGGACTCGAAGGCGCGCGGGGAGACTGGTCGGTGAGCCTGGTTCACAACGAGCGGACGAAGCTGCTCGCCCTGGCGCTCAACACCGCGGCGACGAGCGCCTTCACCGTGGGCGTTCTGGCGCCGGTGGCGGCGACCTTCTATCAGGTGGGAACGGCGGGGCGCGAACTGTGGGTGGTGGTGCTCGGCGCGATCCTGTGGATCGGCGCCGCGGTCATGCTACATCTGGCCGCACGCAGGGTTCTCGGATGGCTCAAGCCGTGACCGACCACCAGCTCTTCGCCTTCGTCCTGCTGCCGATCGCCGTTCCGGCCGCCGCCTGGGCGCTCGTCCTGCTCGCCGAGCGACGCGGCGCCGCCAGGCCCTGCCCGGAGGGCAAGGCGGCGGCCGCCCCGCCCCGCCCGGCGCGCGCCGCCGTGTCGGCACGCGCCCCCGCGCCGTCCCCGGGCTGGCCCGGCCGCCGCTCGCGCGGCTGATCCGGGCCGCCACGACCGCCGACCGGTCGGGGCGCCGCCCCGGTCCCGCACAGGGGCCCGCACAGGGTCCCGCAAAGGGGCGGGCTCCCTTCGGGATCGTGGCCGTCCGGGACGGGGGCCGGTCCCGCCGCCCGCGTCAGGTGCCGATGCGCACCAGCATCTTGCCGAAGTTGCGGCCCTCCAGCATGCCCATGAAGGCGGCGGGCGCGTTCTCCAGCCCGTCCACGATGTCCTCGCGGTAGCGGATCGCGCCGCTGCGCACCCCGCCGCCGACCTCGCGCCGGAAATCCTCCTGGATGCCGGGGATGCCGAAGAAGTCGTAGTTGATGAAGCCACGGATGGTCAGGCTCTTGGTCAGCACGTCGCGCATCAGCCCGGGCAGCCGGTCGGGGCCGGCGGGCGGCGTGCCGCCGCCGCTGTACTGCGCGATCAGCCCGCAGACCGGGATGCGCGCGTAGCGGTTCAGCAGCGGGATCACCGCCTCCAGCACCGGCCCCGCCACGTTCTCGAAGTACACGTCGATGCCCTTGGGGCAGGCGGCGGCGAGCTGCGCCGGGAAGTCCGCCGCGCGGTGGTCGATGGCGGCGTCGAAGCCCAGCTCGCCGCGCACATGCGCGCACTTCTCCGGCCCGCCCGCGATGCCGACCGCCCGCGCCCCGGCCAGGCGCGCGAGCTGCCCGACCAGCGAGCCGACCGGCCCGCTCGCCGCCGCCACCACCACCGTCTCGCCCGGCTTCGGCTGGCCGATCACGCGCATGCCGGAATAGGCGGTGAAGCCCGGCATGCCGAGCACGCCGAGCGCCGTGCTCACCGGCGCCTCGGCGGGATCGATGCGGCGCAGGCCCTTGCCGTCCATCACCGCGTGGGTCTGCCAGCCCATGCGCGCCAGCACGATGGTGCCGACGGGGCGCGACGGGTCGTTCGACTCCACCACCTCGGCGACGCACTCGCCCTCCATCACGCCGTCCAGCGGCACCGGCGGGGCGTAGGACTTCCGGTCGTCCATCCGCCCGCGCATGTAGGGGTCGAGCGAGAGGTAGAGGGCGCGCAGCACCACCTGCCCGGGGCCGGGCGGCGGCAGCGGCGCCGTCTCCAGGCGGAAGTCGCTCGCCTTCGGCTTTCCCTGCGGGCGGGCGGCGAGGACGATGCGCCGCGTCGTCCTGTCGTCGGATGTCGTCGTACCACTCATGGCGTCTCTCCCTGTCGTCCGGCGGTCTTCCCGCCATGCGGACCGCATCCCGGTGCCGGCACGGCCGGGGCCCCGTCCCGAGCCCCGCCCCCCCCACCCCGGCCAGGGGGCGTTGCCCCTTGGACCCCACCAAGGGGGGAAGCCCTCTTGGAATCCCCGTCGCGAAAAGACCTGTCCGCCTGTCCGCCTCGCCCCGGGCAGCCCGCACCTGCCGCTCAGCCGGGCAGCAGCCCGCGCCCGGCGAGCAGTCCCGGCGGGTTCGGCCCGAGCCCCATCGCCTGCCGCGCGAAGAAGCGCTTCAGCGGCGGGATGCGGTTCACCGCGGCGATGCCGAGGTCGCGCGCCAGCCGCACCGGGCCGAGATCGTTGCCGAACAGCCGCTCCAGCGCGTGCGTCGCGCCCAGCATGACCAGCGAGTCCGGCCGCCGCCGCGCCTGGTAGCGCGCGAGCAGCGCCGCCTCGCCCACGTCGGCCCCCGCGTTGTGCGCCTCGATCACCAGCTCGGCCAGCACCGCCACGTCGCGGAAGCCGAGGTTGAGGCCCTGGCCGGCGATCGGGTGGATGCCGTGCGCCGCGTCGCCCACCAGCGCCAGCCGCGTCGCCGTGTAGCGCGCGGCGTGCAGCGCCGCGAGCGGGTAGGACCAGCGCCGCCCGATCGGCCAGACCCGGCCGAGCCGGCCGCCGACGCGCCGGTCCAGCTCGCGCGCGTACTCGGCGTCGGGCAGGCGCAGGAAGCGCTCGGCCAGGGCGCGCGGCTCGCTCCAGACCAGCGCGCTGGCATGGACGAGGCCCTCCGGCATTCCCCCTGGCACCCCCCCTTGCGCCCGCACCACCTCGGCCGGCGGGTCGGCGAGCGGCAACTGCGCGAAGGGGCCGTTCGGCAGGAACTGCTCCAGCGCCACGTTGCCGTGCGGCCGCTCATGCGCGAAGGCGCCGACCAGCGCGATGCGGTGGTAGTCGAGCCGCGCCGCCGGGATGCCGGCCTGCCGCCGCAGCGGGCTCTGCCGTCCCTCGGCCGCGACCACCAGCCGGGCATGGATCACGGTCCCGTCCGCGAGGCGCAGCGTGGCGCCCTCCGGCCGCCGCTCCGCCCGCGCCTCGGCCGGGGCGAGGACGCGCAGCGCCGGCAGCGCCGCCAGCCGCGCGTTGAGGGCCACGCGCAGCGCCCGCGCCTCCACCATCCAGCCGAACGGCTCCTCGCCCAGCTCCTCGTGCGCGAAGGTCAGCGCCAGCGGCGAGGGCGCCTCGCCGGGGCGGCCATCGGCGACGTGGATGCCGAGGATCGGGCAGGGCGTGTTCGGCAGGCAGGCCCAGATGCCGGCCGCCTCCAGCAGCCGCTTCGAGGCGAGCGCGATGGCGTAGGCGCGGCCGTCGAAGGCCGGCAGCTCCATCGGCGGCAGGGGCTGGCTGTCCACCACCGCCGTCGGCACGCCGGCGGCGGCGAGGGTGGCGGCGAGGCTCGCCCCCACCGGCCCGGCGCCCACCACGCACACCGCCACCTCGATCGCCGCCGCGCCGCCCCCCGGGCGGGCGGCGGCGCGGTCGGGAAGGGCGGTGCCGACGCAATCGGCGCTGGCTGGAATCGCTTGCATGGGGCCATCATGCCGCGCCCGCTCACCGCTGTCGCGCCACGGTTGGATGCCCAGGAATTGGGCAGAAGGGCGGTCCGCGCCGCGGTCGCGCGACGCTCGGCTTCGCTGCTGAAGTGGCACGAAATTTGGATTGGTCGGGCGCCGGGATAGGGAGCGGATTCCTATGAAGCTCGTGATGGCCATCATCAAGCCCTTCAAGCTGGACGAGGTGCGCGACGCGCTCACCCCGCTCGGCGTGCAGGGCCTCACGGTGACCGAAGTGAAGGGTTTCGGCCGCCAGAAGGGCCAGACCGAGATCTACCGCGGGGCCGAGTACCAGGTGAACTTCCTGCCGAAGCTCAAGATCGAGATCGCCGTGGCGGACGACCAGGTGGACGCCGTGGTGGACGCGATCGCCGGTGCCGCCCGCACCGACAAGATCGGCGATGGCAAGATCTTCGTGCTGGACGTCGAGCGAGCCATGCGTATCCGCACCGGCGAGACGGACGACGCCGCTCTCTGAGCGGCGCGCCGGCGCACCGGGATCAAAGAGCCGAACGATTGGTCGGTGAATAAGGGGATTGTTGAGATGAGGAAGCTTGCGCGCGCCCTGTCGGCGCGGCCGGTCGCGACGGCGCTCGCCTTGCTGCCGTTGCTGTTGCTCGTGCTCGCCTGGATCGATCCGGCGCTGGCGCAGACCGCGGAGGGCGCGCCCGCCACGCCGCCCGCCGCGGAGCCCGCCAAGCCCGATGCCGGCGACACCGCCTGGATGCTGACCAGCACCGCGCTGGTGCTGATGATGACCATCCCCGGCCTGGCGCTGTTCTACGCCGGCATGGTGCGCAAGAAGAACGTGCTTGCCACCATGATGCAGAGCTTCGTCCTCGCGGCGCTGATGTCGGTGATCTGGTGCGTGGTCGGCTACAGCCTGGCCTTCGGCAACGGCAGCGGCGCCACCGCCCCCTATGTCGGCGACCTGTCGCGCTTCATGCTGGCCGGCATCGCCGAGCACTGGGCCGAGCCCTTCACCCTGGGCACCGGCGACGGCGCCATCGCGAACACGATCCCCGAGACCGTGTTCATCATGTTCCAGATGACCTTCGCGATCATCACCCCGGCGCTGATCACCGGCGCCTTCGCCGACCGCATGAAGTTCTCGGCGATGCTGGTGTTCATGACGCTGTGGTCGATCCTGATCTACGCGCCGGTCTGCCACTGGGTGTGGCACCCGAACGGCTGGATCTTCGCCCTCGGCGCGCTCGACTTCGCGGGCGGCACGGTGGTGCACATCAACGCCGGCATCGCGGGCCTCGTCTGCGCCCTCGTGCTCGGCAAGCGCGTCGGCTACGGCCACGACAACATGGCGCCCTACAACCTGGGCCTCGCCGTGATCGGCGCCTCGCTGCTCTGGGTGGGCTGGTTCGGCTTCAACGCCGGCTCCGCCGCCGCCGCCGGCGGCCGCGCGGGCATGGCCATGCTGGTCACCCAGCTCGCCGCCGCCGCCGCCACCCTGTCCTGGCTGTTCGCCGAGTGGATGACCAAGGGCAAGCCCTCGGTGCTCGGCGCGATCTCGGGCGCCGTCGCCGGCCTCGTCGCCATCACCCCGGCGGCCGGCTTCGTGCTGCCCGGCTCGGCGCTGATCCTCGGCATCGTCGCGGGCATCGTCTGCTTCTGGGGCGCCACCGGCCTCAAGCACGCGCTGGGCTACGACGACAGCCTGGACGCCTTCGGCGTGCACGGCGTGGGCGGCATCGTCGGCGCGCTGCTGACCGGCATCTTCGCCTACGGCCCGCTCTCGGCCACCACGGCGGCGCCGGAGGGGGTCAGCGGCTCCACCGCGCAGCTCCTGATCCAGGCCTACGCCGTGGCGGCGACCCTGGTCTACAGCGGCATCGGCTCCTTCATCCTGCTCAAGATCGTCGACGTGATCGTGGGCCTGCGGGTGGCCGAGGACGAGGAGCGCGAGGGCCTCGACGTCTCGCTGCACGGCGAGCGCATCGCCTGAGACCCGGACGGGTGGCGGGGCCCCGCCACCCGCTCGGCCCTGGCATATCGGAGGGCGGGAAGGGCGGGCCCTTCCCGCCCTTCCGTGTTCCGGGCCCATCGCCGCCCCGCCGTCGCCGCTCCCCCATTGCCGCCATGGGCGCCGCCATGGCGGCGCCGCCGCCGGGACGGAGCCGCGGCGCCCGCCTGCCGGGGGCCGCCCGCCCCGGGCGCATGCCGCCCGGCCTCCGGATCGTCGCCACGGGGCGAGTCGCGGCGTGAGGAACGTCGCGCAAAGCCCTGTCGGCGGCCGATTCGCGGCTGGCATCGCCCGGCCTCCCGCCGTTATCGTCGCGCCCATGTCCCGCACCGCCCTCGGCCGCTCCGCGCCCGGACGCCCGCTCGCCAGCCGCCTTCCCGGCGCCCGCGCCTTCGCCTCGCCGGCGGTGCGCGCCATCCTCCGCCGCAGGGCCTGGGAGGTGATGGGGCTGCTGCTCGGCCTCGCCGGGCTGGTGCTGCTGGTGGCGCTGGCCAGCCACGACCCGGCGGACCCGTCGCTCTCCACCGCCACGGCGCGGCAGCCCACCAACCTCGCCGGGCCGATCGGCGCCGTCGCCTCGGACCTGCTGCTGCAGGGCTTCGGCTTCGCCGGCGCGCTCCCGGCCTTCTGCCTGCTGGTCTGGGCCTCGCGGCTCGCCATGCATCGCGGCCTCGGCGTCGTGCCGGCGCGGATCGCCGGGCTGCTCGCCTCGCTGCCGCTCGCCGCCGCGACTCTCGCGCTGGCGCCGCTGCCCGCCGCGGCGCCGACCGAGGTGGGGCCGGGGGGCGCCGCCGGGCCCATCGTGGTGCGGGCGATGCGCGATCTGTTCGGCGGCTGGTTCGGGCCGCTCGGCCAGCTCGTCGCCGAGGTGACCCTGGTGCTCGGCGCGCTGCTGGCCGTCTTCGTCGCGAGCGGCCTTTCCGCCGGCGAGTGGGGGCGCGCCGGCCGCGCCACGATCGGCGGCGGGCGGTTCCTGGGCCGCTTCCTCGGCCGGGCCGCGCGGCGTGGCCGCGGGCCGGTGCCCATGGCGCCGTCCGACCCCGGGGAGGAGCGCCGCGCCAGGGTGCGGCGCGCGGCGGCGCCCGCCATGGTGCCGGAGGCGGCGCCGCGCCGCCCGGCGCTGCTCGGCTGGTTCCGCAACCCGTTGGGCGACCTGTTCGCGCCGCGCGCCCGCCGGCCCCTGCGCGGCGAGCCGGCGGCGCCGCTGGCCGAGATCCTGCGTGGCGCCGAGCTGGCCATCGACGACCGCGCCGCGCCCGCCTTCGAGCCGCCCGCCGCCGCGGCGGCGCCCGGCGGCCCCGCCGCGTCCCGGCCGGCCGCCCGACCGGCCACCGGGGCCGCCGTCGGCTCCCCCCCGGCCGCGCGCGCGATGCACGACGAGGACGAGCTGCGGCCGCCGCCGCCGCCCGTCGTGCCCGCGAAGGACGACCGCAGGCCGGCGCCGGCGCGGCCCGCGCCGCCCCGGGGCGCCGCCCCCGCCGCCGAGAACCGCTGGACCCTGCCGCCGCTGGAGCTGCTGGTCGCCCCGCCCGCCAAGCGCGTCGGCCGCCCGAGCGACGAGGCGCTGCAGCAGACCGCGCGCCTGCTGGAGAGCGTGCTGGAGGATTACGGCGTGCGCGGCCGCATCGGCGAGATCCGCCCCGGCCCCGTCGTCACCCTCTACGAGCTGGAGCCCGCGCCCGGCACCAAGTCGGCGCGCGTGATCGGCCTCGCCGACGACATCGCGCGCTCCATGTGCGTCACCGCCGTGCGCATCGCGACCGTCCCCGGCCGCAACGTGATCGGCGTCGAGATGCCGAACAACAAGCGCGAGACGGTGTATCTCACCGAGCTGCTGGACGGCCCGGACTGGCGCCAGCATCCGGGCCGGCTCAACCTCGCCCTCGGCAAGGACATCGGCGGCGGGCCGGTGATCGCCGACCTCGCGCGCATGCCGCACCTGCTGATCGCCGGCACCACCGGCTCGGGCAAGTCGGTCGCGATCAACACCATGATCCTGAGTCTGCTCTACCGGCTCAGCCCCGACGAGTGCCGCTTCATCATGATCGACCCGAAGATGCTGGAGCTGTCGGTCTACGACCGCATCCCGCACCTGCTGGCGCCGGTCGTGACCGAGCCCGCCAAGGCGATCGGCGCGCTGAAGTGGACGGTGCGCGAGATGGAGAAGCGCTACCGCGCGATGAGCCAGCTCTCCGTCCGCAACATCGCCGGCTACAACGAGAAGGTGCAGGCCGCGCGGAGCCGCGGCGAGATGCTGACCCGCCGCGTGCAGACCGGCTTCGACCCCGACACCGGCAAGCCGGTCTTCGAGGAGCAGAGCCTGGCGCTGGAGCCGCTGCCGATGATCGTCGTCGTCATCGACGAGATGGCGGACCTGATGATCGTCGCCGGCAAGGAGATCGAGGCCGCCGTGCAGCGCCTCGCGCAGATGGCCCGCGCCGCCGGCATCCACGTCATCATGGCGACGCAGCGCCCCTCGGTGGACGTCATCACCGGCACCATCAAGGCGAACTTCCCGACCCGCATCTCCTTCCAGGTGACGAGCAAGATCGACAGCCGCACCATCCTGGGCGAGATGGGCGCCGAGCAGCTCCTGGGCCAGGGCGACATGCTGCACATGGCCGGCGGCGGCCGCGTCAGCCGCGTGCACGGCCCCTACGTCTCGGACGACGAGGTGGAGCGCGTGGTGGAATTCCTGCGCGAGCAGGGTGAGCCCGCCTACATCGAGGAGGTCACCGAGGCCGAGGAGGAGCTGGACGGCGAGGGCGGCGGGGCCGGCATCGCGGGGGCGAGCGACGGCGAGAAGAACCTGTTCGATCGCGCCGTCGACCTCGTCAGCCGCGAGGGCAAGTGCTCGACCAGCTTCATCCAGCGCCACCTCGCCATCGGCTACAACCGCGCGGCCAAGCTGGTGGAGCAGATGGAGAAGGAGGGCATCGTCGGCCCCTCCAACCATGTCGGCAAGCGCGAGGTGCTGGCACGGCGGACGGAGGACTGAACCCGGGGGGGCGCGCCGCCTCGCCCGGACCCCGTCCGTTCCCCGGGGAAGGCTCTGCCTTCCCCGGACCCCATCCGGCAGGAGGGCGAGGCCCTCCTGCACCTCTGTTCGTTTTCAGGCCCGGGTGTCGAACTGCCCGGGTGCCCTTTTCGAATGGGGGTTCCAAGGGGGTTTCGCCCCTTGGTGGGAGGGGTGCAGGGGAGGGCAACGCCCTCCCTGCCGGGGTCCGGGGCGGAGCCCCGCTCAGCGCCCCGTCCAGCGCGCCGGCCGCTTCGCCAGGAAGGCGTCGACCCCCTCGCGGAAGTCGTCGCTGGTGAAGCACATCGTCACCAGGTCGTCGCCCTTCACGTTGCGCATCGCCGCCCGCAGCCGGCGCATCGCCTCCTTGGTCGCGCGCAGCGTCAGCGGCGCGTGCCCCGCCACCGTCCGCGCCAGCTCCTCGGCCCGCGGCATCAGCTCCTCCAGCGGCACCACGGCGGAGAGCAGGCCGATCGCCTTCGCCTCCTCCGCCTCCACCAGCCGCGCCGTGAAGACGAGGTCGAGCACCCGCGCCGGGCCGATCAGCGCCGCCAGCCGCCCGTAATTCGCCATCGACAGGCAATTCCCCAGCGTCTTGGCGATGGGGAAGCCGAAGCGCGCATTGGCCGCGCCGATGCGCAGGTCGCACACCGCGGCGATGGCCGCCCCGCCGCCGGTGCAGGCCCCGGCGATGGCGGCGATGGTTGGCTTCGGGCAGTTCTCCAGCGCCACCAGGATGCGGTCGATCCGCGATTCGTAGGCCAGCGCGTCCTCGGGCGAGGAGAAGGCGCGGAATTGCGAGATGTCGGTGCCCGCCGCGAAGGCCTTCTCGCCGGCGCCGGTCAGCAGCAGCACCTTCACCGCCGGGTCGTCGGCGGCACCGTTCGCGATCTCGGCCAGGCGCTCGTACATGGCGAAGGTCAGCGCGTTGCGCGCCTGCGGCCGGTTCAGCGTGACGCGGCCGATGCCGTCGCGCACCTCGTAGAGCAGTTCCTCGGTCATGCCGGTCCTCCCGTGTCGTGTCCGTCTTCCCGGCAGTCGAGGGCAAGACCTCCCGATAGGCAAGACGGGGCGGGGCAAGACGGGGCAAGGCAAGGCGGGGCGAGGCGCAAGACAGGACGAGGCGGCCCGGCCGGCCTTGCGCCGGGGGCTCCGGCTGCCGACCTTCAGGGCAACCCGGCGGCGCGCCACGAGCCGCCGCCCGGGGCGGATCGCCGGCAGGCGGGCCGGCCGCAGGCGGGGCGTCGTGCCGGAACCTTCCGGCGCGGCACGCCGTCGGCGGCGCCGGCCCGGCGGCGTGAATCCGCCCCGCAACCCTTCGGCCATGGCGGCCCGGCGGCCCGACGGGACCGCTTCCGGCATGGCCGCGCCGATACCGGAAGCTCCCATGCCCCCCTTCTCGATCCTCGACCTCGCGCCCGTGCCGCTGGGCCAGACCCCCGGCGACGCGCTGCGCCGCGCCCGCGCGCTGGCGCAGCACGCCGAGCGCCTGGGCTACCGCCGCTACTGGCTGGCCGAGCACCACAACATGACCGGCATCGCCAGCGCCGCCACCGCCGTCGCCATCGGCTACGTGGCGGAAGGGACCAGCACGATCCGCGTCGGCTCGGGCGGCATCATGCTGCCCAACCACTCGCCGCTGGTGATCGCCGAGCAGTTCGGCACGCTGGAATCGCTCTACCCGGGCCGCATCGACCTCGGCCTCGGCCGCGCCCCGGGGACGGACATGCGCACCCTGCGCGCGCTGCGCCGCGACCCCGCCGCCGCCGAGCACTTCCCGCAGGACGTGCTGGAGCTGCAGGCGCTGTTCGGCCCGGTGCAGCCGGGCCAGGCGATCCGTGCCGTGCCGGGGGCGGGGCTGGAGGTGCCGCTCTGGATCCTCGGCTCCTCGCTGTTCGGCGCGCAGCTCGCGGCGGTGCTGGGGCTGCCCTACGCCTTCGCCTCGCACTTCGCGCCGGACGCGCTGGAGCCGGCGCTGGAGACCTATCGCCGCCACTTCAAGCCCGGCAAGCAGCTGCAGAAGCCCTACGCCATGGCCGGCGTGAACGTGGTGGTGGCGGATACCGACGCCGAGGCGCGGCGCCTCTTCACCTCGGCGCAGCAGAGCTTCACCAACCTGGTGCGCAACGCGCGCGGCCTGCTGCCGCCGCCGATCGACGACATCGAGACCTACTGGTCGCCGGCCGAGAAGGCGCAGGCTTCCGGCATGCTCGCCTGCTCCTTCGTCGGCGCGCCGGAGACGGTGCGGGCGGGGCTCGCGGAATTCACGGCGCGGACGGGGGTGGACGAGCTGATGGTGGTCTCGGCCATCCACGACCAGCAGGCGCGGCTGCGCTCCTACGAGCTGCTGGCGGGGCTGCGGGGCGCGGCCGGCCCCGGCGCCTGAGCGGCAGGCGCCGCACGGCACGGTTCCGCCACGCCGGCCGGTGCGGGCCGTGCCAATGGGGCGTGCCGGTGCCGGCGGGACGCGGCGACGCGGCCGCCGGCGGGCCGCCCTACCGGGCCGCCGCCGGCGGCGTGCCGACCGTGATGCGGACGAGGTCGTGTACGCCCCGTCCGCCGCGCTTCTCGCCCGGCACGGCGAGGCGCAGATGCGCCGGGTCGAGCGGCCGGCCGTCCACGCGCAGCGCGAGCAGCACCGGCTGGTTGCCGAATTCCGGCGCGATCTCGCCCAGCGCCAGGACCGCCGTGTAGCCGTCGCTTCCCGTCAGCACCACGATCTGGCGCACCTGCTCGCGCACCGCGGCCGGATCGACCGCGCCGGCCTCGACGAGGACCGACCAGAGCAGCGGCCCCTCGGCGGTCCGGGAGGCGGTGCCGTGACCGGCCGGCAACGGCGCCGACACCGCCGGCAGCGCGGCCAGCGCCGCCGGCGTCAGGACCCGCGTCGGGCCGCCTTCGCGGCCGACCGCGATGCCGGCCGCCGCCGCTTCCGGCGCGGCCGGCGCCGCGCCGCCCACCTGCTGGCTGCCCACCTGCTGGCTGCCCACCTGCTGGCTGCCCACCTGCTGGCTGTGGGACGGCACGGGCGCGAGCCAGGCCAGGACGCCGAGCAGGGCGCCGGCCAGCCTCGCGGCGGGGCGGAAGGGCGGCCGCATCGCGCGGGCGGGCCTCACCCCTTCGCCTGCCGCGCCTTCTCCTCGCGGCGGCGGCGGGTGAGGATCGCCTCGGTGTAGCCGTTCGGCTCCTTCGTGCCCTGAAAGATCAGGTCGCAGGCGGCCTGGAAGGCGATGGAGCCGGCGAAGTCCGGCGCCATGGGCCTGTAGAGCGGGTCGCCCGCGTTCTGGCGGTCCACCACGGCGGCCATGCGCTCCAGCGTCTCGCGCACCTGCGCCTCGGTGCAGACGCCGTGGCGCAGCCAGTTGGCGATGTGCTGGGAGGAGATGCGCAGCGTCGCGCGGTCCTCCATCAGCCCGACATCGTGGATGTCGGGCACCTTGGAGCAGCCGACGCCCTGGTCGATCCAGCGCACCACGTAGCCGAGGATGCCCTGGGCGTTGTTGTCCAGCTCCGCCTTCACGTCGGCCGGCGCGAAATTGGTGTTGGCGGCCAGCGGCACGGTCAGGATGTCGGAGAGCTTCGCGCGCTTGCCGCCTTTCGCGATCTCCTCCTGCCGGGCCGCGACGTCCACCTCGTGGTAGTGCAGCGCGTGCAGCGTGGCGGCGGTGGGGGAGGGGACCCAGGCGGTGTTGGCGCCCGCCTTCGGGTGGCCGACCTTCTGCTGCAGCATCGCCGCCATGGCGTCGGGCGCGGCCCACATGCCCTTGCCGATCTGCGCCCGGCCACGCAGGCCGCAGGCGAGGCCGACATCGACGTTGTTCTCCTCGTAGGCCTTGATCCAGGGCTGGTTGCGCATCTCCTCCTTGCGCACCACCGGGCCGGCTTCCATGTCGGTGTGGATCTCGTCGCCGGTGCGGTCGAGGAAGCCGGTGTTGATGAAGGCCACGCGGTCCTTCGCGGCCCGGATGCAGGCGGCGAGGTTGACGGTGGTCCGCCGCTCCTCGTCCATGATGCCCATCTTGAGCGTGTTGGGCGCGAGGCCGAGGGCCTCCTCGACGCGGCCGAACAGCTCGTTCGCCCAGGCCACCTCGTCCGGCCCGTGCATCTTGGGCTTGACGATGTAGACCGAGCCGGTGCGGCTGTTCCTGTCCTTCCGCGTGCCACGCAGGTCGTGGATCGCGATCGCCGAGGTGACGAGCGCGTCGATCATCGTCTCCGGCACCTCGGCGCCGTCCAGCGTGACGATGTCGGTCATCATGTGGTGGCCGACGTTGCGCACCAGCAGCACGGCGCGGCCGGGCAGGGTGAGCTCGCCGCCGGCGGGCTTCGTCCAGCTGCGGTCCGGCTCCAGCCGGCGGGTCATGCTGCGCCCGCCCTTCTCGAAGGTGTCCGCGAGGTCGCCCTTCATCAGGCCGAGCCAGTTGCGGTAGGCCAGCACCTTGTCCTCGGCATCCACCGCGGCGATGGAATCCTCGAAGTCGATGATGGTGCTGAGCGCGGCCTCGACCACGATGTCGGCGACGCCGGCGGCGTCCGTCTTCCCGATCGGGTGGGCGTGGTCGACGCGGATGTCGAGGTGCAGCCCGTTGTGCGCGAGCAGGATCGAGGACGGGGCGGCCGCCTCGCCCTGGTAGCCGACGAGCTGCGCCGGATCGGCCAGCCCCGCCGCGCCGCCGCCCTTCAGCGCGACCGAGAGGGCGCCGTCCGCGACCTTGTAGGCCGTGGCGTCGGCGTGCGAGGCGCCGCCGGCCAGCGGTGCGGCACGGTCGAGCAGGGCCCGGCCATAGGCGATCACCTTCTCGCCGCGCTTCGGGTTGAAGCCCTTGCCGCGTTCGGCGCCGTCCGCCTCGGGGATCGCGTCGGTGCCGTAGAGCGCGTCGTACAGGCTGCCCCAGCGGGCATTCGCGGCGTTCAGCGCGTAGCGCGCGTTGGTGATCGGCACCACGAGCTGCGGTCCGGCCTGGCGGGCGATCTCGGGATCGACATTCGCCGTGGCGGCGGCGAATTCCGGCGGCTCGGGCAGCTTGTAGCCGATCTCCTCGAGGAAGCGCGTGTAGGCGGCGACGTCGATCGGCCGGGCCGGGTTCGCACGGTGCCAGTCGTCGATCTTCGCCTGCAGCGCGTCGCGGTGGGCGAGCAGCGCGGCGTTGCGGGGGGCGAGGTCGCGCAGGATGGATTCCATCGCCGACCAGAAGCGGGCCGGCTCGACGCCGGTGCCCGGCAGCGCCTCGGTGTCGATGAAGTTCCGCAGCACCGGCGCGACGCCGAGGCTCCCTTTCTCGTCTGCCATGGGCAAGCACCCTCTCCAGGCCACGCCCGGAGCCAACGGGCCCGGGACCGCATCGGCTCGTCTTTAGGTGCAATCGGATGGCCGGTGAAGGGGCGGCGGCGGGGCCGCGAACGCAAGTGCCCGGGAGCGGCCCTGCCGGCGGCCGGGCATCCGGCGGCGGAGTGCCGGGCAGCGGACGCGGGGGTGCCGATGCCGGGAGAGGGTAACGGGGGGGTAAGGCGCGGGGACGTGGCCCCGGCCGGCCGTGTCGGTCAGCGCCGGCCCTGGCAGCGCCGGCCCTGGGCGGGCCGGCGGGCGTGGCGGCCGATCAGACGGCGCCCTTGCGCTGCACGACGACGACCGCCGTGCGGGCCAGGATGTGCAGGTCCTTGCGCAGCGAGGGGTTGTCGACATAGGCGACGTCCAGCGCCACGCGGGTGGCGTAGGTGGTGTCGCTGCGGCCGCTCACCTGCCACAGCCCGGTGATGCCGGGGCGGACCTGCTTGTAGGCGTGGGCGGCGGGACCGTAGTGGCCGTCCAGCTCCTTCTGCACGACCGGGCGGGGCCCGACCAGGCTCATCTCGCCGCGCAGGACGTTGATCAGCTGCGGCAGCTCGTCGAGGCTGGTGGCGCGCAGGATGCGGCCGATCCGGGTGACGCGCGGGTCGTTCCGGAGCTTCTGGGTGGCTTCCCATTCGGCGCGCGCCGCGGGGTCGGTGCGCAGCAGCTCGGCGAGGATGCGGTCCCCGTCGGGGCGCATGCTGCGGAACTTCAGGCAGCCGAAGTAGCGGCCGCCGCGCCCGATGCGGCGATGGGCGAAGAAGATCGGCCCGCGATCCTCGGCCCAGATCAGCAGCGCGATCAGCAGGAAGGCCGGCGACGCGGCCAGCAGCAGCAGGCCCGCCGAACCGACATCGAAGCCGCGCTTGAGGAGAGGCCGCAACCGGTGGCGCAGACCCGTCCTGGACAGACCGAGGCCCGGTCCGACCAGCGTCGACTTCTCCGCATCCGGAAGTTGTTGAGGCTGGAGGAACATGCTGAATGCTCGCTCTACAGGTACGGTGAAAAGGTTTTCAGCGGCTTTCCTGGACGATGCCAAGGCAATGCACTTTATAGTTGCATGAGGTTTATTGAATCCACTCTTCAGTGGGCGATCGATGATCGAGGCATCGTGTGAGCGTGGCGGCCCTGGCGGCAACCAGGGGACTCCCCGATGTCTGCTGCGCCGCAGCATCGTCGTTATCGCATCAGTATTCAAGTAATTTAGTGCGGCGTTAGCACTTCCCCCCGTCACCCTTGCCGGACGCAGGGGAGCATAGCCGGCTTTCTGCCGCACTGCACAAAAACGTGCCCGGTCTCCGGACGACAGGAAGGGCCGCCAGGAGGGGCGATTGTGACGTGACGTGAAAAGTACGAAATCGTACAAAGAGGCTTGGCGCGTTTCCCGGCCCGAGGCGCCGGTCGGGATGCGCGCACCCCGCGAGACATGCCCGCGTCAGGTCAGGACCGCCCGACATGGACACCTTCCAGGCCTGCAGCCCCGTCGGCCATGCGCTCGGCGCCAACGGGGAATTGCCGGAAGGGCTCGGCCTGCTGCCGGTGCGGCCGCGCACCATGGTGGAGCAGGCGGCCCAGGCCATCCTCGCCGCCGCCGCCCGCGGCACCTTCCTGCCGGGCGACCGGCTGGTCGAGGCCGAGATCGCCCGCGACCTCGGCATCAGCCGCGTGCCGGTGCGCGAGGCGCTCCGGCAACTGGAGAGCCAGGGCATCCTCGTCAACGCACCCTACAAGGGCATGCGCCTCACGCCTGTGACGAATCGCACCGCCCGGAACCTGATCCGGGTGCGCCAGTCGATCGAGACGCTCGCCATCGCCGAGACCGTCGCGCACGGCGCCGAGGAGGCGCTGGACGGGATGCGTGCCTCGCTGCCCTCGCTGCGCGCGGCGGTGGCGGACGGCGACCGGGGCCGGCTCGGCGAGGCGGAGCGGGAGTTCCACCACCAGCTCTGCGCCGCCGCGGACAATCCGATCCTGCTCCGGGTCTGGCGGGGGCTCGGACACCAGATGCTGCTGCTGTGGGGCCTCATCCACGCCGAGATCGATCCCGCGACGCTGGCGGAGAACGCCGCCGCCGTGCTGGCGCGCATGGAGGCGGGCGATGCCCCGGGGGCCAGCCGGCTGCTGGTGCGGCACCTGGAAACGCAGATCGATCACGATTTCGAGGCGGCGCTGGCGCGGCGCCGGCAGGAGCGACGGCGCTAGAGCGGATCGCCGTCGGGCGGACACGCCCGGCGGCGTGAATCCGCGCCGAGAACAACGAGCTACAGCGAACCGCAGTCCCAATCGGACTGCGGTTCGCTGTAGAGCCGTTCCGGCCTGACCGTATCGGGCCGGAACGGCTCCAGCTCTTTGGTTTCTCGCATTTTCCGGGTCGCTGGGTGAGCGCACTCGGCCTGAGAATGCTCTGGCCTTTGATCCGGCGCGTTTTCCGAGCCGCCGGGCGCGTGCGCTCGGCCCGGGAATGCTTCGGGGCGTGTCGGCGGAGGGCGGGCGGCACGGGAACAGCGGAATCCGGTGCGCCGCGGTCCCGACCGGATGGCGGTGCGCCGCCATCGGCGCGCGTCCGACGCCCGGATGCGGGCCGGGCGGCGACGTGCGATGACAGGCGCCGCGGCGCCCCGGCCGATCCGCGGGCCCGCGCCGCCGACCTGACGAGGAGCCACCCACGATGCACGCCGCGCTGCCCCCCGTGATCACCCAGAACTGGCGGGTCGCGAAGCCCGCCGCACGCGGCCGGCGGGGCGTGGTGGTGACGCAGGCGGCGCCCGCCGCCGAGGCTGGCCTCGCCATGCTGGAGGCGGGCGGCACCGCCGCCGACGCGGCCGTGGCCGCCGCCTTCGCCCTCGCCGCGATGGAGCCGTGGAACAGCGGCCTCGGCGGTATCGGCTTCGCGCAGGTGCAGGCGCCGGGCGCGGCGGCCGAGACGCTGGATTTCGGCCCGGTGGCGCCCGCCGGGCTCGACCCCGCCGCCTTCCCGCTGACCGGGCGCGACCGGCAGGAGCTGTTCACCTGGCCGGAGGTGGAGGGCGACCGCAACATCCACGGCCCGCTCTCCCCGGTGATCCCCTCCGCCGTCGCCGGCTATGCCCTGCTGCATGAGCGGCACGGCCGGCTGCCGCTGCGCGAGGTGCTCGCCCCCGCCGTGGCGCTGGCCCGGCGCGGCCTGCCGGCGGACTGGTTCACCACCCTGAAGGTCGCCGCCTCCGCGTCGCTGCTGCGCCTCTACCCCGAGAGCGCGCGGATCTACCTGCCGAACGGGCTGCCGCCGACCGCGCCCTACAGCGGCACGCCCGGCTGCTTCGTCCTCGGCCGCCTGCCGGATACGCTGGAGCGGCTGCGGGAGGCCGGGCTGCGCGACTTCTACGAGGGCGAGGTGGCGGCGGCGATGGTGGCCGACCTGCGCGAGGCGGGCGGGGTGATCGGCGCGGCCGACCTCGCCGGCTGCCGCGCCCGCGTGCTGCCGGCGCTGACCGTGGACTGGCGCGGCCGGCAGGTGCATCTCGCCAACGGCCTGACCGCGGCGCCGACGCTGCGCCGCGTGCTCGCCGCCACCGAGGCGGCGCCCTTCGACGGCGAGGAGCCCGGGCCCGCCTGGTACGCCGCCGCCGCCGTCGCGCTGCGCGAGGCCTACGTGGAGCGGCTCGGCGATGCCGGGCCGGGCGATGCCGGGCCGGGTGACGCCGGGTCGGGCGATTCCGGTGGCGACGGGCGGGAGCCGGCCGATGGCTGCACCACGCACCTCTCGGTGGTGGATGCGGAGGGCATGGCGGTGGCGATGACCACCACGCTGCTCTCCTCGATGGGCAGTCGCCTGGTGCTGCCGCGTTCCGGCGTGCTGCTGAACAACGGCGTGATGTGGTTCGACCCGCGCCCCGGCCGCCCGAACTCGATCGCGCCGGGGCGGCGGCCACTGACCAACATGTGCCCCGTGATCGCCTCGCGCGAAGGCGGCGCGGCGGCCGAGATCGTCTGCGGCGCCTCCGGCGGGCGGCGGATCATGGCGGCGGTGTTCCAGATGCTCGCCTTCGTCGGCGGCTTCGGCATGGACCTCGAGCGGGCCGCGCATCATCCGCGGATCGACGTCTCCGGCCCCGACCGGATCGGCGCCGACCGGCGTCTGCCCGAGCCCGTGCTGGCGGCGCTGCGCGAGGCGGGCCCGGTGGACGTGGTCGAGCACGGCGTGCTGCCGATCAATTTCGCCTGCCCGAACCTGATCCGCCTCGCCCCGGATGGCGGGCGCGTCGGCATCAGCGACGTGATGTCGCCCTGGAGCGCCGGGCTGGCGCAGGCCTGATGCGCCACGCCGGCCCGGCCCGCGGCGGTCGCGCGGCATCCGGGCGGCGCCGCCCGCGCCGCGCCGGCCGTCGGAGCGGGGCCGGCAGGGCGCACCGTTCCGTTAACGCCGGATGCGAATTCACGATTATTGACGCCCGGCAACGCTTCGCCCGGCGCTTCTAACGCGCCCTGTCCGCGCATCTGCCGCAGCATCGGCCCATGGCGGCTGGATGACGGCGCCGCCCCGGGCGGCGGCTCCGGCTTCGGAAGGGCAGGGCAGGATGTACAGCATCATGAAAGGGCGCATGGCACCCGGTTGCGGCGCGGAAGGGATCTTCGTCGACGTCTCGGCGGACCGCGAGTGCAGCGTGGTGCTGATGGAGCATGGCGGCCAGCTGGCCTCCGGCCTGACGCCGTTCTGCGACTACCTCCAGCTCGAGATCGAGTCGGTGCGCAACGGCGCCGGCCTGGAGCTGGCGCTGCAGGTGCTGCGGCCGGTGGCGGTGGTGGCCGAGGTCGGGTCGGACCTGCGCCGCATCAGCGAGGTGATCGAGACGGTCGCGCGCCATGACCGGAGCCTGCCGCTGCTGCTGGTGATGGTGGACCAGCCAGACACGCGCGGCACCGCGCTCGCCGCCGGGCGGCAGTGGCAGCTCGCCACGCTGAGCACCGTGGCCAGCAACGCCGCGGCGAGCCGGATGATGGACTTCCTGGCGGATGCGGGGCGGGTGGCCGGGATCTGGAGCGACTGATCCGGGCGGGAGCGATGTCGCGCCGCGCCGGATCGGGGATGGACGCTGCGGGGCGGCGCCCGTCCGGCCGGGGCGGCGGCGCGGCACGGCAGGCGCCCGGCGTCATGACGCCGCGGCGACCGCGCCGCTGAAGGGGCAGGCGCCGCGGCGTCGGCGGCGCGCGGCCACGGCGTAGCGGCCCGGCACGGCATCCGGCTCCAGGTTCGGCACCACGATGTTGGCGTGGAATTCGGACCATTCCGCCTCGCCCATGCCGGCGAGGTCGGGCACCACCGCCATGCGCCGCATCGTCTCCTCGTGATAGGCGGCGCGCGGCAGGGGCTGGGCCTGCAGCAGCGGGTAGTCGGCGCGCAGCCGGACGGGGGAGTCGGTCCGGGTCAGGCGCAGGTTGGTGAAGAGCGGGCCGAACCAGTGGTCGGTCTCGACGATGCCCTCGAAGGGCACGCAGCCGCCCTGTGGCGGCAGGTTGGCGGGGGCGCGCAGCAGCAGGCTCCAGCCGGGCTGGCTGCGGGCCAGCAGGCCGGTCCAGACCTGCACCACGCCGGGCTCGGGCAGCGCCGTCAGGAAGGGCGGCGCGCAGCCGCGCAGATGCGGCGGGGCGGCGGCGTCGAAGCGGTCGCTGAAATGCGGGAATTGCGCGGCCGAGAGCGGCAGCCAGTCGTCCAGCTCGTCATAGGTCCAGAAGATCTCCTCGCCGTCCCACAGCAGGCTGAGGTCGAGCGGCGCGAAGAGGTGCCAGCCGAAGCCGGCGGCGCTGGTCACCGCGTCGCAGTAGCGCGTCGCGCGGGTCGGCAGGGTGCCGGCCGCGGAGCGGTCGGCGGGCTGCGGCGGCAGCACCGATTCCACGGCGCGGAAGAAGGTGACGAGCGGCTGGCCGGGGTCGGGCATCGCGTGGTTCCAGCGTCCTCGGGGTGCGTGGCGGGGCGGCTTCGGCGGGCCCGGACCACGGGGCGTGGCGGGATGGGGCGCCGCCCCGGCCGGTAGGGAGCCGGTAGTAGGGCGGCGGCCGGCGGCTGGCCTTGCGGCCTCCCACGGGTGGTGCCGTCGCCGCCCGACGGGCAGGGCGGTGGGCCGTCAGGCGGCGCGGGCGATCCGTGGGAGGCCTGTCGGCGGCGTCGTTCAGCCGCGACGCAGGCTGTTCGCGCGGAAGCCGCCGCCGAGGCGGATGCGGCCCTGATCGGCCACCGCCGCCGGCACCGTCGGGCGCTTGGCCGGCTTGAAGCCGCCGCCGAGGCGGATGCGGCCGCGATCGGCCACGGTGGCGGGCTGGGCCGGGCGGGGGAGGCTGGCGGGCTTGGCGACGGAGGGGAGCGGATGGGTCACGGCGTCGTCCTTGTCCTGGGGGGGTTGGTCCCGGCACCGCACCGTGGGGCTGCCACGGGGCGTGGATGGGGGCGTGGGCGGGTGCCGGGCTCCGGCTGGGCCGGCGGGCGGTGTCGGTTCGCTGCCGACCTGGACAGAGTGTCAGGTCTTCGTTCCTCCGTCAAGATATATTTCCTATCAATCTTTCGATCTAGGACTTTCCTCTGAATCCCGGAATCGCCGGATCGTTGCGAAAAATCTCAACCAGGGATTGCCAGCGCTTCCGGCGGATTGCATGCTTTGTGCAATCATGCACATCGGTCCCGCCTCGATCGCCTGTTCCGCCGTCACCTCGGCCCGGTTCGGCGCGGCCCCGCCCAAGGGACAGGAGACGCGCCTGCATCTCGCCCTGCTCGGCGAGATGCAGGCGCGCGATGCCGCCGGCCGTTCCGTGCTGCCGCGCGGGCGCAAGGCCCGCGCCCTGCTGGCGATCCTCGCGATCGAGGGCGCCCGCGTCCCGCGCGACCGCCTGACCGGCCTGCTCTGGAGCCGGCGCGGCCGCGCCCAGGCGCGCGGCTCGCTGCGCCAGGCGGTGCACGAGCTGCAGGGCGCGCTGGCGCGCCTCGGCGGCGGGCTGCTGCTGGCCGAGCGCGACCATCTCGGCCTCGCCGCGGCGGCGGTGGCGGTGGACGTGCGGGCCCTCGCCACGGTGGACTTCGCCCAGCCCGTCCTGCCGTCCGGGCTGGACGCGCCGCTGCTCGGCGACCTCGTCGGCCTCGATCCCGCCTTCGAGGAATGGCGCGAGGCCGAGCAGGACCGGCTGCGCGCCGGCCTTGCCAGCCATGCCGAGATGGCCGCCGGCGAGGGCAAGGCGCCCGAGGCGGTGCTCGCCGTGGCGGAGCGCCTGCTCGGCCGCGATCCGGGTCTGGAGCCGGCCTGGCGCGCGGCGCTCGGCGTGCATCTCGGGCGCGGCGAGCGCGACGCGGCGACCGTGGTGGCGCGCCGCTGCCGGGTGGCGCTGCAGGAGGTCGGCCGCCGCCCGGACGCCGCGACCGCCGCGCTGCTCGACCGCCTGCTGCCGCGCGACGAACCCTACATGCTGGAGGGAGGCCGGGCCGGCCGGGACGGCCGCCCGACCCTCGGCGTGCTGCCCTTCCGCTGCCTGCCCGGGAGCAGCCCGGCAGGCGGGCCGGCGGGCGAGCCGGGGCAGGACGAGGGGCTGGGCGAGGGGCTGGCCGAGGAGATCACCACCGCGCTGTCGCGCTTCCGCTGGATCTCGCTGGTGCCCGGCGCGGCCCTGGCGCCGCTGGCCCTGGCGCCGCCGGGCGATCCGGCCTGGATGCGCCTCGGGCTCGACCTGCTGCTCACCGGCATGGTCCAGCGCAGCGAGTCGGGCCTGCGCGTCACCGTGCGCCTGCTGGACCTGCGCGCCGGCGGCGCCGTGGTCTGGACCCGCCGCTTCGACCGGCCGGACGGGGACCCGCTCGCGGTGCAGGACGCCGTGGCCGCCGCCACCGCGGCCCAGCTCGACCCGGAGCTGCTGCTGCACGAGGCGCGGCGGGCCGAGGCGGGGCTCGCCGGCAGCGGCGCCTGGAGCCTGCTGCTGCGCGCCATCGCCGCCGTGTACCGGCTGGACCAGGGGCGGGAGCGCTACGTCGAGGCCGGCTCGCTCTTCGCCGCCGCGGTGGCGGCCGATCCCACCTGCGGCGCCGCGCATGCCTGGTGGGCCTACTGGCACCTGCTGCTGGTCGGGCAGGGCTGGGCCGCGGACCCGGCGCGCTCGATGCGCGAGGCCGGCGCGCTGGCCGAGCGCGGCATCATGCTGGACCCGCTGGACGCGCGCGCCACCACCATCGCCGGCCATGTCTACGCCTTCCTCGGCCACCGCGTCGCCGAGGCGATCGCGCTGCACCAGCGCGCCCTGGTGCAGAACCCCAACCTGCCGCTCGCCTGGGTGTTCTCGGGCTTCGCCCTCTCCTACGCCGGCGAGCACGAGGAGGCGCTGCGGCGTATCCGCCACGGCCGCGCGCTCTCGCCCGACGACCCGCACAGCTTCTTCTTCGAGCACGCCGAGATGCTGCCGCTGCTGCTCTCGGGCGACCATGCGGGGGTGGTGGCGCTCGGCCGGCAGGCGCTGCTGCTCAACCCCAATCTCAGCTCGACGCTGAAGGGCTATCTCGCGGCGTGCGGGCTGGCCGGGCTGCCGGAGGAGGCGGCGCGGGTCCGGGAAAGGCTGCTGGCGCTGGAGCCCGGCTTCGGCGTCGGGGAGGCGCTTCGGCGCTCGGCGCTGCAGCGCGACGAGGACCTGGATCTGTACGCCCGCGGGTTGCGTCTCGCCGGGCTGCCGGACTGAGAGCGTGTGGCCTGAAACAATGCGTTGGAATATTTCATCGGGCGGCGGCCGGGGCATGAACGCCACAACTATGAATAAATCCCTATAGCGCTTTCTCGCGGCCCATGCCCCGGCATGGCCTCCGGGTATCGCCGCGGGCTTGCGCCGGCAGCCGTGGTGGCAGGACCGGGCACGGCGATGCAGCCCCTTCCCGCCGGCCGCGCCGCTCTCCCGCCCCCGCGCCGCGGCCGCTCCTTCTTCCCCGGCCCGCATGTGTGCCCACATGGGTGCCCGGCGGCACCCCGCTCTGATAGCCTGTCCCGTCCGTTCGCCAACCTCCGCGAGAAGCGGCGGGTCGCCGGCGGCGAGGGTCCTTTCGGCGCCGGCTCCGTTGCCCGGCGGCGGCGCGACCAGGGGCCGGGGCTCTCGCGGTGCCCCGCGAACAGGGAGAGGCGTGCCGATGGTGCCTGCGCGTGGACTGGTGGCGATCGCCGCGCTCCTGGCCCTGCTGCTCCTGCCCGCCGGGCCGGCGCTTGCCCAGGCATACCCCGACCGGGCGCCGGTCCCCGCCCCGGGGCGGGAACTCGTGATCGGCACGAAGGTCGCCGCGCCCTTCGCCATGCATGCCGATGGCGGCGGCTGGCAGGGCATCAGCATCGACCTGTGGCGCCGCGTCGCCGAGCGGCTGGGGCTGCGTTACCGGATCGTCGAGTACGACACGGTGCAGGCGCTGCTCGATGCCATCACCAGCCATCAGGTGGATGCGGCGGTCTCCGCGCTGACCGTCACCGCCGCGCGGCGGGAGGCGATGGATTTCACCCAGCCCTTCTACGCGACGGGGCTCGGCGTCGCCGTGGCGCCCGGCTCGGCGGGCTGGCTGCCGGTGCTGCGGGCCTTCGGCTCCTTCGGCTTCCTCCAGGCGGTGCTGACGCTGCTCGGCATCGCCGTCACGGTGGGGGTGCTGATCTGGCTGTTCGAGCGCCGGCACAACGAGCCCTATGGCGGCCCGCCGCTGCGCGGGCTGGTGGCGGGGCTGTGGTGGTCGGCGGTCGCGATGACCCAGGCCGGCGCCGCCTTCGACGGGCCGAAGACCGTGCCCGGCCGCATCCTGGCGGCGGTCTGGATGGTCGCCTCGGTGGTCACCATCGCCGTGTTCATCGCCGGCATCACCTCGGCGCTGACCACGCAGCGCCTGCAGGGGCTGGTGCGCAACGCCAACGACCTGCGCTCGGTGCGGGTGGGCGCCGTGAGCGGCTCCTCCACCGTGGAGTTCCTCGACGCGCAGCGGATCGGCCATCGCGGCTTCACGGACGCGCCGGAGGGGCTGCGCGCGCTGCGGGACGGGCGGATCGACGCCTTCGTCTACGACCGGCCGCTGCTCGCCTACATGCTGCACCAGGACTTCCCCGGCCTGCAGCTCCTCGGCATCAGCCTCGACAGCCAGAGCTACGCCATCGCCCTGCCCGGTGACGACGCGCTGCGCGCGCGGCTCGACGTCGCGATGCTGGAGACGCTGCGCAGCCCGTGGTGGCAGGACACGCTGTTCCGCTATCTCGGCCCGAACGGCGGCGAGGGCAGTGCCGGGGCGGCCCAGTAGGCGAAAAGGCCCGGCGGCAGGCACCGCGCCGGGCGAGGCGGCCGGACGCCGCGCCCGTTTCCCGCCGGCGCCCGCCGCGAACCGCTCTCCAGGCCGCCCGCGGCGTTGACCGGTGGCCCCCTGCCGCTCCCCCTGGCCCGGCCCGTTCCGCCGGGGCAGGATGGGCCGGAGAAGGCGCAACGGCACCGGGGAGGAAACGGCATGCCCGCACCCATCGCAAGGCGGTCGCTGCTCGGCGCCGCCGGCCTCGCCCTGCCCCTGGCGGCCTCGGCGGGCGGCGCGGCCCGTGCGCAGGGCGCGGAGGGCGGCGGCACGGCGGCGGGCACGGCGGCGTCCTGGCCGAACCGGCCGGTGCGCATCGTCGTGCCCTTCCCGCCCGGCGGCAGCAACGACGCGGTGGCACGGCCGCTGGCCGAGAAGCTCCAGGCGCGCTTCGGCCAGCCTTTCGTCATCGAGAACCGGCCCGGCGCCGGCAGCACCATCGGCACGGACTTCGTGGCGAAATCCCCGCCCGACGGCCACACGCTGCTGGTCACCTCCTCCTCCTTCGCCACCTCCGCCGCCGTGCAGCGCACGCCCTACGACGCGGCGCGCGACTTCGACGCGGTGGCGCTGCTCGCCACCGCGCCGCTGCTGCTGGTGGGCGCGCCCGACTTCCCCGCCCATACGGTGCGGGACGTGGTGCGGCTGGCGAAGGAGCGGCCGGGACGGATCAACTACGGCTCCTCCGGCCCGGGCGGCATCAACCATCTCTCGATGGCGCGCTTCTGCCTCGCCACGGGCATCGAGCTGACGCACATCCCCTATCGCGGCATGGGGCCGGCGGCGACCGACCTCGCCGCCGGCAACGTCCAGCTCATCATGACCACGCTGGCCTCGGTGGCCGGCCTCGTGCGCGACGGCCGCATCCGCGCCATCTGCTACACCGACGAGGGCCGCCCCGAGGGCACGCCGGACGCGCCCACCGCGAGGCAGGGCGGCGTCGACTTCGAGGCCAGCCTCTGGTGGGGCCTGCTGGCGCCGCGCGGCCTGCCCGCGCCGGTGCGGCAGGCGCTGAACGCCGCCACCAACGAGGCGCTGACCGATCCGGGGCTCGCGCGCTACCTCGCCGGCGAGGGCGCCGTGCCCGCGCCGCGCCCGGCCGATGCCTGGAACGGGATGCTGCTGGCCGATGTCGCGCGCTGGCGCGAGGTGGCGACGCGCGCCAACATCCGCATCGAGTGACGCCGCGACGGCCGACGCCTCGGCGCTTCCGTGGACCGCTGCCCGTCGGCCCGCCCGGCCGCCGATCGGCAAGCGCCGCGCGCGCAGCCATGCCGGCGGACGCGGCGCGCCGTCACCCGCCCCTTCCGCCGCCCGCAGGGACCGCCATGACCGAACTCGCCCGCAAGTCCTTCGACCCCGAGGCGCGCGGCGCGCTGGAGGGCGTGCGCGTGGTGGATCTCTCGCGCCTCGTCGCCGGCAACATGCTGACCAAGGTGCTGGCCGATCACGGCGCCGAGGTGGTGAAGGTCGAGCCGCCCGAGGGCGATACGCTGCGCGCCTGGAAGGTCGGCGGCGTCGCCACGGCGTGGAAGACCTGGTGCCGCAACAAGAAGAGCATCTGCCTCGACCTGAAGTCGGCCGCCGGGCAGCAGGTGGTGCGTGACCTCGCGCGCGATGCCGCCATGTTCGTCGAGAGCTTCCGCCCCGGCGTGCTGGAGGCGATGGGCCTCGCCCCCGAGACGCTGCTCGCGATCAACCCGCGCCTCGTGATCGTGCGCGTCTCCGGCTGGGGGCAGGACGGGCCGTACCGGCACAAGCCGGGCTTCGGCACGCTGGTCGAGGGCTATTCCGGCTTCGCCGCGGTGAACGGCTTCGCCGACCGCGAGCCGGTGCTGCCGCCCATGTTCATGGGCGACGCCTATGCCGGCCTGTACGGCGCCGCCGCCGCGATGATCGCGCTGCGCGCCGCCGAGGGCGGATACGGGCGCGGCCAGGTGATCGACCTCTCGCTGTTCGAGCCGATGCTCGCCGTGATGGAGCCGCAGGTGGCGAGCTACCGCGTCAGCGGCGTGCGCAAGCCGCGCACCGGCAGCCGCTCCACCAACACCGCGCCGCGCAACGCCTACCGCACCAGCGACGGCGGCTGGGTGTGCCTTTCCGCCTCGACGCAGGGCATGACCGAGAAGCTGTTCCGCTCGATCGGCCGCGCGGAGCTGATCGACGATCCCCGATTCCGCGCCAACCCGGACCGCCTCGCGCATGTCGAGGAGCTGGACGCGATCGTCGGCGGCTTCATCGCGGCGCGGACCCTGGCCGAGACGCTGGAGCACTTCGACCGCGCCGGCGTCACCATCGGCCCGGTCATGGAGGCGGCGGACCTGCTGGAGGACCGCTACGTTGCCGAGCGCGAGGCGCTGGTGGCGGTGCCGGACGCGGAGATGCCCGGCGGCTGGCTGCCCATGCACGGCGCGGTGCCGCGCCTTTCCGGCACGCCGGGCATCCTGGCGCGGCCGGCGCCGGGGCTCGGGGAGCACAACGCGGAGATCCTCGGCGCCGCGCTGGGCGAGGCGGCGCTGGCGCGGCTGCGGGAGGCGGGGGTGGTAAGGGGGGCGTAGGGCCGGGCCGCAGAGAGGGCCTCGCCCTCTCCGCACTCTCCCACCAGGGGCCTTGCCCCTGGACCCCACCAAAGGGCGAAGCCCCTTTGGAAACCCCCCCCCCTGGATTCGAGGCCCGACGGCTGAACCGGCGAGGCCGC
Source organism: Roseomonas acroporae (assembly GCF_023223525.1). Classification (GTDB taxonomy): domain Bacteria; phylum Pseudomonadota; class Alphaproteobacteria; order Acetobacterales; family Acetobacteraceae; genus Roseomonas_E; species Roseomonas_E acroporae. Next base: position 64,769 of record NZ_JALPRX010000038.1, read on the forward strand.
GAAACGCCGGCGGAGGTCCAGGAACCTGCGGACGCGGTGCGTCAGCCCCTGGTGGGTATGGTCCGGAGAGGGCAAGGCCTTCCCCGGGCGGGTGGATGCCCAGGGAGGGCAGCGCCCTCCCTGGAAGGATGCCCGGGAGGGCAGCGCCCTCCCTGGAAGGATGCCCGGGAGGGCAGCGCCCCCCCTTGGAAAAGGCCCCGTCGCGAAGGGTCAGACCGCCCCGGCCTCGCGCAGCGCCGCGACTTCCAGGTCGGAGAAGCCGAATTCGCGGAACACCTCCGCCGTGTGCTCGCCGCGCTCCGGCGTCGGCCGGCGCTGCGGCGCGGCGCCGGCGATCTGCATCGGCGGCCGCACCACCGCGATGTCGCCGAGCTTCGGGTGGTGCAGCGGCAGCTCCATCTGCAGGTGCTTCACCTGCTCGTCGGCGAAGACCTGGTCCATGGAGTAGACCGGCCCGCTCGGCACGCCGGCCTTGTTGAGCCGCGCGATCCAGTTGGCGCTGGTGTCGGTCTCCAGGCGCGACTGCAGCAGCGCGTTGGTCTTGGCGCGGTTCTGCGCCCGCAGCTTGTCGTTGGCGAGGTCGGGGTCCTTCGCCTCCTCCTCGATGCCGAGCGTGGCCACGATGCGGTTCCACATCTCCTGCCCGCCGCCGGCGAGGTTCATCAGCCCGTCGCTGGTGCGGAACAGGCCGGTGGGCACGGTGGTCGGGTGGTCGTTGCCGGCCTGGCCCGGCACCTCGTGCCTCATCGTCCAGCGCGTGGCCTGGAAGTCCATCATCGCGATCATCGCTTCGAGCAGGCTGGTGTGGACCCAGCGGCCGACGCCGGTCACCTCGCGCTCCAGCAGCGCCACCAGGATGCCGATCGCGGTGTAGAGGCCGGCGGTGAGGTCGGCGACCGGGATGCCGACGCGCACCGGTCCCTGGCCGGGCAGGCCGGTGACGCTCATCAGCCCGCCCATGCCCTGCGCGATCTGGTCGAAGCCCGGGCGGCGCGCATAGGGGCCGTCCTGCCCGAAGCCGGAGATCGAGCCGAGCACGATGCGCGGGTTGATCGCTTTGAGCGATTCGTAGTCGATGCCGAGCCGGTCCTTCACGTCGGGGCGGTAGTTCTCCACCACCACGTCGGCCTTCTCGACGAGCCGGCGGAAGGCGGCGAGGCCCTCGGGATGCTTCAGGTTCAGCGTGATGCCGCGCTTGTTGCGGTGGACGTGCTGGAAATCCGGCCCGTGCCGCTCGCCACCCAGCCCCTTGCCCGTATCGACCGCCGAGGGCGCCTCGATCTTGATGACGTTCGCCCCCCAGTCGGCGAGCTGGCGCACGCAGGTCGGGCCGGAGCGGACGCGGGTGAGGTCGAGGACGGTGAAGCGGGCGAGCGGGCCTGGGTCGGGCATTTCCGGTTTCCTGTTGTGTGCCCGTCCGTGTGTGGGGGACGGGCATCGTGTGCGCGGCCGGACCGGGGCGGTTGGCCCCGGAGGCGGCGGGGGAGCCGAGAGGCCGGCGATGCCGCCGGCCGATGGGATGGGGTCATCCTATCGTGCCCCGGGCGCCTGAACAGGGAGGCAGGCCGGCTCGGGCGCCGCGCTCGCGGCTGTCCCCTGACCTGCCCCCCTGGCCCGCTACTCTGGCCTGCTACTCTGGCCCGCCCCGCCCGACGCGGCCATCCTGCCGCGCCTGCCTTTGCCGGAGTCCCTCACCGCGTGACCCAGCCCACCGATCCCGCCCTGATGAGCGCCGAGACGCTGCTCGCCCACTACGCCCGCCGCGCCCTGTCGCCGGTCGAGGCGCTGCAGGCGGTGCTGGAGCGGGTGGCGCGCTACAACCCCTGGGTCAACGCCTTCGCCGCGATGAACCCGCGCGCCCTGCAGGCGGCGGGCGAGAGCGAGGCGCGCTGGAGCGCCGGCCGGCCGCTCGGCCCGCTCGACGGCGTGCCGGTGACGGTGCAGGACCTGATCGACCTCGCCGGCTTCCCGACGCGCCGCGGCAGCCGCACCACCCCGACCGCGCCCGCGCGCGAGGACGCGCCGCTGGTGCTGGGGCTGAAGGCGGCCGGGGCGGTGATCCTCGGCAAGACCACCACCACCGAATTCGGCTGGAAGACCCCGGGCGACTGCCCGCTGCACGGCATCACCCGCAACCCGTGGGACCCGCGCCGCACCGCCGGCGGCGCCGCCGCGGGCGCGGCGGCGGCGGGGGCGGCCTGCTTCGGGCCGCTGCATGCCGGCCTCGATGCCGGCGGCTCGCTCCGCATCCCGGCCGCCTTCTGCGGGCTGGTCGGGATGAAGCCGAGCGTCGGGCTGGTGCCGCAATGGCCGCACGGCGCCTTCGCGCCGGTCGCCTGCGCCGGGCCGATGACGCGCTCGGTGCGTGACGCGGCGCTGATGCTGGGCGCCATGGCGCGCCACGACCTGCGCGACCCGCTCTGCCTGCCCGATCGGCCGCGCGACTGGCTTTCCGGCATCGAGGACGGGGTGGCCGGGCTGCGCGTCGCCGTGGTGCGCCGCTTCGGCTTCGAGGCGCCGCTGGACGCGGACGGGGCGGCGGCGCTGGCGGCGGCCGCGCGGCTGCTCGCCGAATCCGGCGCCGAGGTGGAGGAGGCCGATCCCGGCCTGCCGGACATGCACACCCTGTTCGGCCATCTCTGGGGCGCGGCGCTGGCGCGGCTCGTGGCCGGCATCCCGGCGGAGAAGCGCGCCCTGCTGGATGCCGGCCTCGTCGAGCTGGCCGAGCGGCAGGGCGCCATGCGCGCCATCGACTACGTGGCCGCCGAGGCGCTGCGGCTGGAGGCGGCGCACGCCATGGCCCGCTTCCACCAGCGCCACGACCTGGTGCTGACCGCCGCCACCCCGACCGCCGCCTTCGCCGCCGACCAGCCGACCCTCCGCCCCGCCGAGGCGCTGTGGCGCGACTGGGCGCCCTGGACCTTCGCCTTCGGCCTAACCGGCCAGCCCGCCATCGGCGTGCCGGTCGGGCTCGACGACGACGGCATGCCGCGCGCCGTGCAGGTGGCGGCCGCGATCCACCGCGACGACCTCGCCTTCCGCGCCGCGCGGGTGATCGAGCGGGCGGCGGCGCTGCCGCTGGCCGAGCCGCGGAACGCATCGCCACCCGGGCCGGGCTGAACCGGCCGCGGCTGGCGCCGTTCCGGCCCGACAGTATCGGGACGAGACGGCGCCAGCCTTCGATCCGGCGTATTTCCGAGCCGCTGAGCGAGGACGCTCAGCGTGCGAATGCTCTGCGTGCCATCGTCTGGGCCGGCGTTCGGGCCGGCGTTTCGGGCTGGCGTGGCACGGCCGGTTCTGGCATCCAGGGTTCGCATTTTGTTCGGATGCCGGCGATGCCGCGCCGGCCGCGCGGCACTGCCGGCCCGTCGGCATCGCGGATCGGTTCGTGGAGGCCGCATGACCAGGATCGCCCGCTCGGAACACCCGAGGATCCGGCAACTCGTGGACGTCGAGGGCCGCAAGGTGGCCGAGGTGGCGACCCAATTCGGCTGCTCGCCGGCCAACGTCTACGCCATCCTCGCCAGGCAGCGGCGCCTGGACGCGCCGGGGAGCACGGAGCCGGCGGTGGATGCCGGCACGGCGCCGCCGACGCCCGGCCGCGGGCGCGGCGCGCCGGAGCGGGCGAGGGAGGAGGAAGGGGAGGGGACGGACGAGGCCGCGGCCGGCACGGCACCGGACCTCCTGGTCACGGCGCCCGACATGGTACCGCCGGCCCACTCGCCGGCCCGTCCCCCGGCCCACTCCATGCTGCCGCCGCCGACTCCGGCCGGTCACGCGGCGCCCGCGCCCGAGGCGCCGCCGATCGCCGACCTGTTCGCGGCCCCGGCCGCCGAGCCGCGCCCCGCCCCGGCCGCCGACCCTGCCACCGACCGCACCACCGATCGCACCACCGATCGCACCATTGGCCGCCCCGTCCCTGCCACCGCGCCCGCACCTCTCCGCGCACCCGCCGCCCCGAAGGCGCCGCCCGCCGGCCGTGCCGCCCGCGAGGCGGCCGCGCCGCCGCGTGGCGGCTCGGCGGCCGGCGGCCTCAGGGCCGCCTTCGCGCTGGTGATGCGCAGCCCGGAGGGCGACGAGTCCACCGCCCGCTTCCGCTCGCTCGACGAGCTTCTCGCCGCCAGCCGGCCCTTCCTGCGCGCCGCCGCCCGCAGCGCCGAGCCGGTCTGGTTCTCCATCCAGCCCTGCGACCCCGCCGAGCCGGACGACGACGGCTTCTGAGCCGGGCCCCGGCGCCGAGGGGCCGGGGCGCGGCACGGCAGGTTAGGGCAGGGCGGCGGCCCCGGCCGGCGCCCTGCCCGCCGGAAGCGCCCGCCGGCCGGCGGATGGACGCGCCGGCCGTCGCCATGGCAGCCTCCCCGACATGGCGACGCATTCCGAACCCACCCCGCGCGGCACCATCCCCCCGGCCATCCCGCGCGTCGCGCTGGTGACCGGCGCCGCGCGCCGGGTCGGGCGCGCCATCGCGCTCGCCCTGGCCGATGCCGGCTTCGACATCGCCCTGCACCACGCCCATTCCGTCGCCGAGGCGGAGGACACCGCCGCCGCCATCCGCGACCGCGGTCGCCGCGCCATGCTGCTGCGCGCCGACCTCGCCCGCGAGGCGGAGGTGGCGCCGCTGCTGCCGCTGGCCGCGCGCGGCCTCGGCCCGGTCGGGGTGCTGGTCAACAACGCCAGCACCTTCGAGCGCGACGAGTGGCAGGACGCGACGCGCGAGAGCTGGGACCGGCACATCGAGCCCAACCTGCGTGCCCCCTTCGTGCTGACCCAGGAATTCGCGCGCGCCCTGCCCGAGGGCGCCGAGGGCTGCGTCGTCAACCTGATCGACCAGCGCGTCTGGTCGCTGACGCCGCACTTCCTCTCCTACACCGTCTCCAAGGCGGCGCTCTGGGCGCTGACGCAGCAATTCGCCCTGGCCCTGGCGCCGCGCATCCGGGTCAACGGCATCGGTCCCGGCCCCGCCCTGCCCAGCCTGCGCCAGTCGGCGGAACAGTTCGCCCAGCAATGCGCCACCACCCCGCTGGCGCGCGGCACCTCGCCCGACGAGATCGCCCGCGCCGTGCTGGCCATCCTCTCCCTGCCGGCGATGACCGGGCAGATGATCGCGCTCGACGGCGGCCAGCACCTGCAATGGTCGCCCACGCGCCGCGCCGCGCCCGACGGCGCGGTGGCGGAATAGCGCGCGTGCCGGCGCGCCCCGCCGCGGGCCTGCCCAGGCCCCCGTCCCGGCGGCCCGCGCCGGGGGGCGCCGCGTGAGCTACGCCCCGGATGCCGATCGCGGCCTGCGACTCGTCTTCGTGCGCGGGCTGGAGGTGCAGGCGCGCCTCGGGATCTACGCGCGCGAGAAGGCGATGCCGCAGCGCGTGGTGATCGGCATCGAGCTGGCCGTGCAGGACGCGGAGGCGCCCGACCGGGTCGGCGAGGACGACTTCGCCCGCGTGGTGGATTACGAGCGCCTGGTGCGCGGCGTGCGCGCCACGGCGGCGGCCGGGCACGTGCTGCTGGTGGAGACGCTGGCCGAGCGCATCGCCGCCGCCGCCCTGGCCGATCCGCGCGTGGTGCGGGCGCGTGTCAGCGTCGAGAAGCCGGATGCCTTCCCCGACGTCGCGGCGGTCGGGGTGGTGGTGGAGCGGCGGCGGGCCTGACCGGCCCCCGGCCTCTCCGCCCTGGTCCGCCGCCGTGCGGAGCGGCGACGGTGCCGTCGTGCAGGATCCGCCTCGCACCCGTCTTCCCGCCTTCGCCGCGCGGGACTCTCCACGGTTTTTCCACCGGCCCGATCATGGCGCGGCCGAGGACGCAGGCCGCGCGCAAACCATTGAGAACTGTAGAGGGTTACAAGCAAAGCCAAAGATATCAATGGGTTGGCTCTGTGCCCAATTTGTGGTCATCTTAGTGTAACTGGCGCTTCACCGCCATTTCCCGGCAGTTCCCACCCGTTGCTCCACAGGGTTTTCCACAGCGTCGGTGGACAAGCCGGTGTCTTGGAGACGGCGGCCTCGCATCGCATATCCCGACCCCATGCCAGAACCGGAATCCCCTGCCGACAGCGACCTGACCGGAGAAGTCGTGGACCGGGAGGCGGCCGGACCGGACCCCGGCGACGCCGCCGGTGACATCCCCCGCGGCATCCCCCGCGGTATCCCCCGTGGCATCCCCGGTGACGCCCCTGGCGCCGTACCCGGTGGCGCCCCGGCGTCCGGCCCGGCCGATCCCGCCATTCCTCCACCCGCCGACGCGCCCGCCCTGCTGGAAGGGGTGCGGGTGATCGAGCATGCCCTGGCCACCATGCCGCTCTCGCCCGGCGTGTACCGGATGCTGGATGCGGAGGGGCAGGCGCTCTACGTCGGCAAGGCGCGCTCGCTGCGCCGGCGGGTCTACGCCTACACCCAGATCGCCCGCCTGCCCGAGCGGCTGCGGCGCATGGTGCACGAGACGCGCCAGCTCGAGATCGTCACCACGGCCAGCGAGGCCGAGGCGCTGCTGCTCGAGGCCAACCTCATCAAGCGGCTGCGGCCGCGCTACAACATCGTCCTGCGCGACGACAAGTCGTACCCGTGGCTGGTGCTGGGCGAGGAGCATCCCTACCCGCAGATCGGCAAGCATCGCGGCGAGCGGAAGAAGGGCGCCAGCTACTGGGGCCCCTTCGCCTCGGCCTGGGCGGTGAACCAGACGCTGACGGCGCTCCAGCGCGTCTTCCTGCTCCGCTCCTGCCGCGACAGCGTGTTCAGCAGCCGCGACCGGCCCTGCCTGCTCTATCAGATCCGCCGCTGCTCGGCCCCCTGCGTCGGCCGCATCAGCCAGGAGGGCTATGCCGAGCTGGTGCGCGAGGCCAAGGAATTCCTCTCCGGCGGCACGCCCTCGATCCAGAAGCGCCTGGCGCGCGAGATGGAGGAGGCGGCCGAGGCGCTGGAATTCGAGCGCGCCGCCGCGATCCGCGACCGCATCCGCGGCCTGACCCACGTCCAGGGCCGCGACCGCATCAACATGGAGGGTGTGGGCAATGCCGACGTGGTGGCGCTGCACCAGCTCGCCGGCCAGTCCTGCGTGCAGGTCTTCTTCTTCCGCGGCGGCCGCAACAACGGCAACCGGGCCTTCTTCCCGAGCCATGCCAAGGCCGACATGCCGCCCGAGGAGGTGCTCTCCGCCTTCCTCGCCCAGCTCTACGACGACCTGCCGCCGCCGCCGCTGGTGCTGGTGAACCACGAGCTGCCCGAGGCCGCGCTGATCGCCGAGGCGCTGACGCTCAAGGCCGGCCGCAAGGTGGAGGTGCACCGCCCGCAGCGCGGCGACAAGCGCGCCGCGCTGGAGCACGCCGAGACCAATGCCCGCGAGGCGCTGGAGCGCAAGCTGGCGGAGGGCACGGCGCAGACCCGGCTGCTGGAGGGCGTCGCGCAGCTCTTCGACCTGCCCGGCACGCCCGAGCGGATCGAGGTCTACGACAACAGCCACATCCAGGGCGCCAACCCCTACGGCGTGATGGTGGTGGGCGGCCCCGCCGGCTTCATGAAGCAGGCCTACCGCAAATTCTCGATCAGGGGCGAGGGTCGGAAGCCTGGCGACCCCGCGCCGCAGGCGGACGGCATCTCCACGCCACGCGGTGGCCCCGCCTCCGCGCCGCGAGGCGGTCCCACCTCCGCGCCGCGAGGCGGCCCCATCTCCGCGCCGCGAGGCGGCCCCATCTCCGCGCCGCGAGGCGGCGACGACTTCGCCATGATGCGCGAGGTGTTCGAGCGGCGCTTCGGCCGCGCGCTGAAGGAGGACCCGGAGCGCGAGAGCGGCACCTGGCCCGACCTCGTGCTGATCGACGGCGGCGCCGGCCAGCTCTCCGCCGCGCGCGAGGTGCTGGCCGAGCTGGGCGTGGACGACATCCCGCTCGTCGCCGTCGCCAAGGGGCCGGACCGCGACGCCGGCCGCGAATGGTTCCACCGCACCGGCCTGCCGCCGATCCAGCTCCCGCCGCGCGACCCGGTGCTCTACTACCTGCAACGGCTGCGCGACGAGGCGCACCGCTTCGCCATCACCACCCACCGCGCGGGCCGGTCGAAGGCGTTGACGAAGAGCGAGCTGGACGACATCCCGGGCGTCGGCAGCGCCATCAAGCGCCGCCTGCTGAACCATTTCGGCTCGGCGCGCGGCGTGCGCAACGCGGGGCTGGAGGATCTCGGCAACTGCCCGGGTATCGGCCCCGGCATGGCGAGGCGCATCCACGAGCACTTCCACCCCGGCAACGCGGGCTGAACCGGGCCTCTCCGACCCGTGTCGGCGTTTTGCGAGGCGCCTTCGGCACCAACCGGGGCACGCGACGTTGCTGCGGGCGATGAATGGCACGTCCGTCGGTCGGCACCGGGCCGGTCGGCACCGTGGCGGTTACGCAAGCGAGGAGGCAATGCAGGGCGTCACCGCACCCCGTCGCAGGATGCGACCCGACCTGGCCCGAGAGGCGGCAGGAATGGCGGCCCGGGAGACGGCCGGAAGGCCCGGACGGGCCGCCGGATGAGCGTCGCAGGACCACCCCTCGCCCCGTCCCCCGCCGGCGTGCCGCCGGTCTTCCCGGCCGGCGGCGGCCGGATGGGCGCGCTGATCCGCGGCTTCGACTGGTCCGCCACCGGACTCGGCGTCTGCGAGGACTGGCCGCCCTGCCTGCGCACGGCGCTGCACATGGTGCTGCACGCCACGGCGCCGATGGCCCTGTTCTGGGGGCCGGACGGCGTCCTGCTCTACAACGACGGCTACGCCGAGGTGGCCGGCATCCGGCATCCGGGCATGCTCGGCCTGCCCGTCTGCGAAGGCTGGCCGGAAACCGCCGCGATCAGCCGCCGCGTCATCGAGGCCGGGATGGACGGCCGCCCCCTGCGGCTGCGCAACGAGCGGCTGGTGGTGCGCCGCGACGACGGCTCGCGCGAGGTCTGGCTGAACCTCGCCTACAGCCCCGTGCTGGACGAGTCGCACCGCCCGGCCGGGGTGCTCGCCGTGGTGGAGGAGACGACGCGCCAGGTGCTGGCCGAGCGCCAGCGCCTGCTGACCGAGGCGGCGCTGCGCGACGCCACCGCCCGGCTGCAGGCCGCCTTCGACGCGGAGACGGTGATCGGCACCTGGATCTGGGAGATCCCGGAGAACCGCGTCACCGCCGATGCCCGCTTCGCCCGCAGCTTCTCGCTCGATCCGGAGACGGTGACGCGGGGCATGCCGATCGAGGCCTTCACCGCCGCGATCCACCCCGACGACCGCGCCGGGGTGCAGGCCCGGATCGCCCGGGTGCTGCGCGAGGGCGGCCCGTACCGCGCCGAGTACCGGCTGCGCCGGTCCGGCGACGACTGGCTCTGGGTCGAGGCCAGCGGCCATTGCGAGCTGGATGCGCAGGGCAGGCCCGACCGCTTCCCGGGCGTGCTGATCGACGTCAGCGCGCGCCGCGGCGCCGAGGCGGCGCTGCGGGAGAGCGAGCGGCGCTTCCGGCTGATGGCCGACAGCGCCCCGGCCCTGATCTGGGCCACCGACCCGCGCGGCCGCCTCATCTTCGCCAACCGCCGCCACGAGACCGTGTTCGGCCTGCCGACCGAGGCGATGCTGAACGAGGGCTGGCGCCGCGTGATGCACGAGGAGGACACGGCGCCCTTCCTGGAAGGGCTGGCGGCCGCGGCCGCGTCGCGCGCCCCGTTCCGGTCGGAGCTGCGGGTGCGCGACCGGCACGGCGCGCTGCGCTGGATGTGCTGCGAGGCGGCGCCGCGCCTCGACGGCGCGGGCAATTTCGCCGGCTACACCGGCGTCGGCATCGACGTCACCGAGGCGCGCCTGGCCGCCGAGGCGCTGGAGGACAAGGTGCGCGAACGCACCGGCGCGCTGCAGGCCGCCGAGGAGACGCTGCGCCAGGCGCAGAAGATGGAGGCGGTGGGCCAGCTCACCGGCGGCATCGCGCACGACTTCAACAACCTGCTGACCGGCATCGGCGGCAGCCTGGAGCGCATGCGGGCCCGCCTCGCGCAAGGGCGGACCGAAGACCTGCCGCGCTACATCGCGGCGGCGCAGGCGGCGACGGAGCGCGCCGCCTCGCTGACCCATCGCCTGCTCGCCTTCGCCCGCCGCCAGACCCTGGACCCCCGCCCCACCGACGTGAACCGGCTGGTCGCCGGCATGGAGGAGCTGATCCGGCGCAGCGTGGGGCCCGCCGTCACGGTCGAGGTGGCGGCGGCCGGGGATCTCTGGCCCGCGCTGTGCGACGCGAACCAGCTCGAGAACGCGCTGCTCAACCTCGCCGTCAACGCCCGCGACGCGATGCCGGAGGGCGGCCGGCTGACGATCGGGACGGCGAACCTGTGCCTCGACAGCCCGGCCGAGGCGGCGCGGCGCGACATGGCGCCGGGCTGCTACGTCGTCCTCTGCGTCTCCGACAGCGGCACGGGCATGACGCCCGAGGTGGCCGCGCGCGCCTTCGACCCCTTCTTCACCACCAAGCCGCTGGGCCTCGGCACCGGCCTCGGCCTGTCCATGATCTACGGCTTCGCGCGCCAGAGCGGCGGGCAGGTGCGGCTCTGCTCCGAGCCGGGCCGGGGCACCACGGTGCGCCTCTACCTGCCGCGCCACACGGGCGAGGCGGTGGCGGCGGAGGCGCCCCCGGAGGACGCGCCGGCGGCGGGTGGCGGCGAGACCGTGCTGGTGGTGGACGACGAGGCCATGGTGCGGACGCTGCTGGTCGAGGCGCTGCGCGAGCACGGCTACGTCGTGCTGGAGGCGGGGGACGCCGCGTCGGGGCTGCGCCTCCTGCGGTCCGGAACGCCGGTCGACCTGCTGGTGACCGATGTCGGCCTGCCCGGCGGCATGAACGGCCGCCAGTTCGCGGATGCCGCCCGCGTGTCGCGCGCCGGGCTGCGCGTCCTGTTCGTCACCGGCTACGCGGAGAAGGCGGCGATCGGCAACGACCCGCTGGGGCCGGGGATGCAGGTCATGACCAAGCCCTTCGCGCTGGCCACGCTGATCGGCCGCATCCGGCAGATGCTGCGGGCGTGACCGGCACGGCCGCGCGCCCCGCTCCGGGCCCGGCCGGAGCGCCCGGCGCCGCCCCGGGCGAGGCGGCGCGGATCAGCCGGGCACGAGCGCGTCGCTGCGCACGCGCTGCACGCCGAGCGCCGCGAGCCTCGCCCAGGCAGCCGTCAGCGTGTCGCCGCCATCCGGCAGCGGCAGCGCGATGGCGCGGCAGGCATCCTCCACCACCGTCACCGCGTAGCCGAGCCGCGCCGCGTCCTCGGCCGAGTAGGCGACGCAGAAATCCGTGGCGAGGCCGGCCAGGAACAGGCGGCGGGCGCCGCGCTCGCGCAGGTAGCCGTCGAGGCCGGTCGGCGTGCGCCGGTCGTTCTCGAAGAAGGCCGAGTAGCTGTCGATCGGCCGGCGGAAGCCCTTGCGTATCACCGCCTCGATGCGGGCCTGGTCGAGCCCGGCATGCAGGGCGGCGCCGGCGCCGCCCTGCACGCAATGGTCGGGCCAGAGGGTCTGCGCGCCGTAGGGCAGCGCCACCGACTCGTAGGGCGCTCTGCCGGGATGCTGGCTGGCAAAGGAAAGATGGTCGGCCGGGTGCCAGTCCTGCGTCGCGAAGGCGTGCCGGAACGGGCCCGACAGCAGCCGGCCGATCACCGGCAGGACGGCATCGCCGTCGGCGACGGGCAACGCGCCGCCCGGCATGAAGTCCGGCTGCACGTCGATCACGCCGAGAAGATCGCTGTCCGGATCTAACGGGATTCGATTCATGGCGCCGTCCTCGTTGCCGCGCCGAGACATCCGCGGCGCTCCTGCTGGCGGCGACGTGATCGCCCAAGACATCTAGCAGGCCGGGCGGTCGGCCTGTAAAGCGTTGTCGTCGCCTTGAAGGCCGCGCACGCTCGCGCGGCGTGAAGGCTGAATCAGGGGATTTCGGGGTTCATGTCGAAGGCCTTCATCTCGCAGATCATTCAGGAATCCACCGACTGCACCGGCGTCACCGCCAACCAGGCCGCCGGCGACCTGATCGCGGCGATCGTCAAGGAACTCAAGACCACCGGCGGCTTCACCCTGCCGAGCTTCGGCACCTTCACCGTGCGCAAGACCAAGGCGCGCAAGGCGCTCAACCCGCGCACCGGCGAGCCGGTGAAGGTCAAGGCGGGCAAGACCGTCCGCTTCAAGGCCTCGCCGAACCTGAAGAAGGCGGTCTGAGAGCAGGCGGTCTGAAGGAAAGCGGTCTGCGCCCCGGGCCGGAACGGGCCGCCGCGCCGGCACGGGCGCCCTAGAACAGCCCCGGCCAGCGCCTGGTCCGCTGCCGTTCCTGCTCGGCGTTCAACGTCGCCGGCCCGTCCGCGACGCCGCGATAGGCGGGCGTCGCGTAGGGCGGCACCCGCCAGCAGTCCACCGAGCCCAGGCTGCGCGTGCAGAAGGGCGGCGGCGCCGGCGGCGGCTCCGGCGGGCGGCAATAGCTTTCGCCGCGGTCCAGCCGCACCACCGAGCAGTCCCGTCCGCTGATGCCGGACACCACGAGGTCCCCGACGGCGTGGCCGGTGATGGCGACCGAGGCGACCTCCACCGCGCCGTAGCCGATCAGGGCCGCGCCGTCGCACCCTGCCAGCGCCAGCAGCAGCAGGCTGGCCAGGCCCAGCCGGCGACAGCCGGCCAGAAGGTCCAGCCGGCGGCAGCCGACCGGAAGGTCCAGCCGGCGGCAGCCGACCGGAAGGTCCAGCCGGCGGCAGCCGGCCAGGAGGATCGGACGGCGGCCGCCCCGCCGCCCGCGCGCCGGGTCGCCGGGCCGGGCCGGGTCGTTCCGGCGGGGCGGGGGGCTGGAAGCATTCTCGGCGTGGCGCATCCGCCACAGCATGGCCGCGCGGACTTAACGCCCCGACAAGGCGAGGCTATGGTCCGCCGCTTTTTTCGGGGGACGGGCCGTTGGCCGACATCTTCGACGAGGTCGAGGAGGATCTGCGCGCCGAGCGCGCGAAGCGCATTCTGCGCCGCTACGGCTGGGCGGTGCTGGCGCTGCTCCTGCTGGTCCTGGCCGGCCTGGCCGGCTGGCAGGTCTGGCAGGGCCGGCGGACGCAGGGTGCCGAGGCGGGCGCGGAGGCCTTCCTGGCCGCCACGCGCGAGACCGAGGCGCAGGGTGCCGATCTGCGCGCCGCGGCCGACCGCTTCGCCACCCTGGCCGGCACCGCGACGGAAGGCTACCGCATCCTCGCCGGCCTGCGCGCCGCGGCGCTGAAGGACGAGACCGGCCAGCACGAGGCGGCGCTGGCGCTCTACGAACGCCTCGCCGGCGATGCCGACGCCGATCCGCTCTACCGCGAGCTGGCGAGCCTGATGTGGGTGGTGCACAGCCTGGACACGGGCGATCCGGCGGCGCTGGAAGCGCGCCTCGCGCCGCTGACCCGTGCCGACGGGCCCTGGCGCGCCTCGGCGCAGGAGGCCGCGGCGCTGGTCGCGATCCGCCGCGGCGACACGGCGTCGGCGCGGCGCACGCTGCAGGCGCTGTCGGGGGATGTCACGGCGCCGGCGGGTGTGCGAGACCGCGCCGGCAAGCTGCTGTCCGGACTCGAGGGGGGCTGATGCCGATGCGCTGGATCCGGGCGGAAGCCCCAACGGATGCCCCGACCGACGCGCCGGCGGGCACCGCCCCGTTGGGTTCCCTGGCGGGCCCCCGGCCGGGTGCTCCCGCGGCGGGTGCCCGGCCGGGCGCCGGGGGCATCGCGCGCCGCGCGGCGCTGCTGGGGGGCGCGACGGGCCTGCTCGGCGGCTGCGAGCTGTTCGATTCGGTGTTCGGCAGCAGCAAGACGCCGCTGCCCGGCGACCGCCAGGCGGTGCTGACCGGCGGGCGCGGCATCAGCATCGACGCCGCCGCCGCCCGCGCGCCCTTCAGCCTGCCGCCGCCCGAGGCGCGCCAGGACTGGCCTCAGGCCGGCGGCGGGCCGGGCCATGCGGGCGGCCACCCGGCCCTGGGGCCGATCTCCGGCATCGCCTGGCGCACCGACATCGGCACCGGCTCCGCCTATCGCCGCCGGCTGACCGCGCCGCCGATCGTCGCGGCCGGCACCGTCTTCGCCATGGACACCTACGGCGTGATCTCCGCCCTCGATGCCGGCAACGGCGCCCGCCGCTGGCGCGTGGACACGCGGCCGGACGAGGACGACGACGGCGCGCTCGGCGGCGGCCTCGCCTGGGATTCGGGCGTGCTCTACGCCGTGACCGGCATGGCCGAGGCGATGGCGATGGATCCGGCCGATGGCCGCGTGCGCTGGCGGGTGCCGCTCGGCGCCCCGGCGCGCGGCGCGCCCACCGTGGCCGGCGGCAGGCTCTACGTCCCCACCGTGGACGGCAAGCTGCACTCGCTCTCCGTGACCGACGGGCAGCGCGGCTGGGGTCACGAATCGCTGACGGTGCCCATCGCGCCGCTCGGCCTGCCCGCGCCGGCGGTGGAGGGCGACACGGTGGTAGCCGGCTTCCCCTCGGGCGAGCTGATCGGGCTGCGCGTCGCCGACGGCCGCGTCTCCTGGTCCGAGGCCCTGTCGCTGCGCGGGCGGGAGAGCATCGCCGAGGTGCCGGGCATCCGCGCCTGGCCGGTGGCCGATCGCGGCCGCGCCTATGCCATCGGCGAGGGCGGGCTGACCATCGCCATCGACATCCGCTCCGGCCGCCGCCTCTGGGAGCGCGAGCTGGGCGGCACCGAGCCGGTCTGGGTGGCGGGCGACTGGGTGTTCGCCATCGGCCGCGACGCGCAGCTCGCCGCCTTCGCGCGCGACGATGGCGGGGTGCGCTGGATCACCCAGCTCCGCGCCTTCGAGGATGTCGAGCGCAAGCGCGACCCGATCGCCTGGTCCGGTCCGGTGCTGGCCGGGGGGCGGCTGATCCTGACCAACGCCCGTGGCGACATCGCGCAGGTGAACCCGCAGGACGGCACGCTGCTGGAGGGCGACACCCGCACCGTGCCCGGTGGCGCGCTGCTGCCCGGCGCCGTGGCCGGCGACACGCTGTACCTGGTGACCGAGAACGGCGCGGTGGTGGCGCTGCGGTAGGGAGCGGGGACGGGGCGCCCCGGGCGGGGCGCCGCACCGGCGGAAACCCCGCGAGGCGCCGATCCGGGGCTGGCCCGGACCGGCACGCCCTGGCGCCGGGCGGCATGGCGTTCCGCCGCAGCGCACCCATCGGGGCCGGCGGACCACCCGGCTGGGCGTGGCGCTGCGGCCTGCCCCATGCGCGAATGCGCCCCGTTCAGGTCATCGTCGGGGCGCGACGTCATGCGGGTCCGCACGGGTGCGGGCCCGCATGGTTCGCCGGTCCAGCGCGCGGCCACCCCACCAGCCCGCCGCGACACCGGCCCGCACGAGTCCGGGACTGGTGCGGGCTTAGAGCATTTTCAAGCTGAGCGCCCTCGCTCAGCGGCTCGGAAAATGCGAAAAATCAAAAGGCTAGAGCAGTTTCAAGCTCAGCGTCCTCGCTCAGCGGCTCGGAAACTGCGAAAAATCACAAGGCTAGAGCATTTTCAAGCTGAGCGTCCTCGCTCAGCGGCTCGGAAACTGCGAAAAATCACAAGGCTAGAGCATTTTCAAGCTGAGCGTCCTCGCTCAGCGGCTCGGAAAATGCGATAAATCAAAAGGCTGGAGCCGATCCCGCCTGAAACAGGGACGCTGGATCGGCTCTAGACCGGGGCCGTGGCGCCGTCGGCGGGATCCGGCCGCCGCCGCCGCGAGCAGAAGGCGATGGCCAGGATCGCGCCGGCATTCACCACCGCGGCCAGGCCGAAGACCAGGAAGATCACCCGGGCCGGCTGCCCGGCGGCGAACAGCGTGCCGCCGAGCAGCGGCCCCGCCGCCGCGCCGACCCGGCCGAAGCCCGAGGCCCAGCCGAGGCCGGTCGAGCGCATCTCGGCCGGGTAGAGCAGGGTGGCGAAGGCGTAGAGGCCCGACAGGCCAGCCGCCATGAACAGGCCGGTCGCGCCGCAGGCGAGGATCACGCCCCAGAAGTTCGGTGCGGCCTGGCCGACCAGGCCGGTGGCGGCGGCGCCGCCCAGGAACAGCAGCACCATCAGCGGGGTGAAGGCGCCGCGGAAGCGGTCGATGATCTGGCCGGCGCAGACGATGCCGAGGATGCCGCCGACATTGTTGAACATCAGCGCCAGCGCGCCGCCCTCCGCGGACATGCCGGACTGGCGCATCAGCCCGGGCGTCCAGACCAGTCCGCCGATCAGCACGAGGTAGGTCACGAAGAAGGCGAGCCAGAGCAGCAGGGTGACGGGGGCCCGGCCATCGGCGAAGAGGCGGGTCACCGGCACGCCCTGCTGCCGCGGCTCGCCGCTGCGGAACAGCGTGGCCTCGGCGACGACGCCCGGCGGCGCCAGGGGGGCCAGCACGGCGCGGATGCGGGTTGCCGCGGCCCGGCTCGCGATCAGGAAGCCCGGCGACTCCGGCAGGCGCCACGCCAGCAGCAGGCAGACGCCCAGCGACAGGACGCCGCAGCCGAGATAGACGTTGCGCCAGCCCAGATCCCCGAGGAGGCCGGCCCCGATCAGGCCGGCGATGATGCCGCCGCAGGGCACGGCGCCGAGGATCAGCGCGACGATGCCCGCGCGATGGCGGCGGGGCGCGAATTCGGCACCGAGCGCGAGGTAGCAGGGCACGGCGCCGCCGATGCCGAGGCCGGTGATGGCGCGCAGGACCAGCAGCACCGGCAGCGTCTCCGCCATGGCCGTGGCGAGCGTGGCGACGCTGAACAGCAGGCCGCAGGCGAGCAGGGTCGGGCGCCGCCCGAAGCGGTCGCCGCAGAAGCCGAGGGCGAGGGCACCGACCAGCGACCCGATCTGCGAGGCCGAAAGCAGCGGCCCGAGCGCCGCGGGCGGCAGGCCGAGGTCGCGGGCCATGAGCGGCCCGGTCACGCTCGTGATCTGGGAGTCGAGGCCGTCCATCAGCGAGACCAGGAAGCAGAGCACGAAGATCCCGATCTGGTATCGGCCGATGCGCCGGTCGATCAGCGCCTCGACGTCGACGACATTCGTCGCGGTCCCCATCAGCCATCCCTCTACGATGCCGTGAAGCCGTGCGGCCGGTGGCGTGCGGCCCGGCGCCGGGCGGCGCACCGTCGGCGATGGCGGAGCCGCCTTCTCCCCGTGCGGCGGGCCCTGTTTCGGATCCCTTCCCGGCACCCCGCGAGTATAGGGGCGGCCTGTCGTGCAAGAAGCGGCGCGCCCTTGCTTTTTTGGTATCCATCCATAGCGGCGATGCTATGAATTCCGGCCTTGGCGGGTTGGGGACGCGCCGCCGGCGATGGTGACCTTCAAGCAGAACCTCACGATTCGCCACCTGCGGCTCCTGGAGACGCTGGCGCGGGAGCTGAGCATAAGCCGCTGCGCCGAGGTGCTGCACACCTCGCAATCCGCGATCTCGCGCGGGCTGGCCGAGATCGAGGCGCTGCTCGGCGCCCGGCTGTTCGAGCGGACCACGCGCCGCGTCATGCCGACGCCGCTCGGCCAGAACCTCATCTGGCATGCCGAGCAGATCCTGGGCCAGCTCGATCGGGCGGAGGCGGACTTCCAGGCGCTCTCGCAGGGGATCGGCAGCGCCGTCGACATCGGCATCCAGGGCGGCTTCTCGCCGCCGCTGCTGGTGCGGGCGGTGCAGCTCGCCAACGAGCAGGCGCCGAAGCTGGTGATCAGGCTGCGGGCGAATTTCGCCGAGGGGCTGATCCCGGACCTCGTCCGCGGGCGCTACAACCTCGTCATCACCCATCTCGACGTGCGCCAGTTCGCCAACGAGGAGCTGGTGGTGGAGGTGCTGTACCAGGAGCAGATCGGCGTGCTCGCGGCGCCCGGGCACCCGCACACCCGGCGGCGGCGCCTGCACTGGAAGGACCTGGTGGAGGACCGCTGGGCGATGATCCCCGCCGAGACCTCCACCCGCCGCATCGTGGAGCGCAACCTGCTGCTGCACGCGCCCGGCCGCACCCCGATCATCGTCGAGGCGCTGGAGCTGCACTACGTCGTCAGCCTGGTGCGCGAGGCCGGGATGCTGACGGCGCTGCCGCTGCGGCTCGCCCGCTGGTTCGATGCCGAGCTGGGCGTCGCCCGGGTGCTGCCGCTGGAGGGGGATGCGGCCGGCTGGTCGGTCTGCGTCGCGCGGCTGCGCTCGCGCCGCCTGTCGCCGGCGGAGACGCTGTTCCTGAACTGCCTGCGGACGGCCTGCGCCGGCCAGGAGGAGAGCGGCTGACGCGGCCGCCGCGCCCCGGCCGGGGGCGGCGGGGACTGATATCAGCATGGCTATGAAAGCCTGCGGAAATGGCAGCGGTCCCGGGCTTCTCCGGGCGCGCCGGCGGATTCTAGCCTTCGTCCATCGCAAGGGATGAGGGATGGCGGAGATGGACGAGGTCGGCGCCCGTCTGGGCAATGTCGACTACACCTCGGCGGGGCCGGGAACCCCGGGGGGGATCTTCCTGCGGCGCTTCTGGCAGCCGGTCTACGTCTCGAGGGAGCTGAAGCCGGGCAAGGCGAAGCCGATCCACATCATGGGGGAACGCTTCACCCTGTTCCGCGGCAAGGACGGCGTGGCCCGGGTGGTCGGCTTCCGCTGCGCGCATCGCAGCACCCAGCTCTCGACCGGCTGGGTGGAGCAGGACAGCATCCGCTGCCTCTACCATGGCTGGCGCTTCGACGGCGCCGGCGCCTGCGTGGAGCGGCCGGCCGAGAATCCCTGCGGCCCGGCGCCGAGCATCCGGATCCCCGCCTACCCGACCCGGGAGCACCAGGGGCTGGTCTACGCCTATCTCGGCGAGGGCGAGCCGCCCGCCTTCCCGCCCTTCCCGGCCTTTCCCGAGGAGGGGGTGATCGAGAATTCCCGCGACCTCTTCCCGTGCAACTGGTTCCAGACCTACGAGAACCAGACCGACGAGGTGCACATCGCCTTCGTGCACAGCCCGGGCGGCTCGCACCGCGACCTCGGGCGGGAGCAGCAGCTCCCGGAGCTGTGGCCGGAGGACGCGCCCTTCGGCATGATCCGCCGCAGCCGCGTCCCCGGCGGGCCGGTGCGCTCGACCCTCTACCTGTTCCCCAACACGATGCGGATCATCATCCCCGGCTTCAACGGGCTGGAGGGCGTCGGCGGCTGGCGCGACACCTACATCACCCTGGTGCCGACGGATGACGAGAACCACCTGCTGTTCATGACGCAGCACGCGCGGGTCAGCCCGGCGGAGATGCCGGCCTACGAGGCGGCGCAGCAGGCCTTCCAGGCGCGCTGCGCGGCGGCCCGGCCGGCGCACGAGGTGGCTCAGGACATCCTGGACGGCAAGCTCGACCTGTCCGACGTGCTCGACCATCCGCGACTGCTGGTGATCGAGGACGCGGTGGCGCAGCAGGGCCAGGGCCGGATCGTGGACCGCAGCCTGGAGCGACTCGCGCATTCCGACATCTGCATCGTCCGGCTGCGCCGCCTGTTCAAGCGCGAGCTGACCGCGATCGCGCAGGGGCAGCGCGGCTCGGACTGGGTCTATTCCGGCGAGCGGCCGGATCGCGGCTTCTGACGCATCGCACGGGGAGAACCAGCAGCATGATCACGGCGATCGTTCGCTACCGACTGCCGCCCAGCATCGGCAAGGAGGAATGCCGGGCGCATTTCCTCCGCATCTCGAAGGGCTTCGGTGAAGCCGACGGGCTGATCCGCAAGCAGTTCATCTGGAACGAGACGGGGACGGCCGGCGGCGTCTACCAGTGGCGGTCGATCGAGCAGGCCAAGCGATTCTACCAGGGGTCCTGGCTGGCCGGGATCCTGGAGCGCTACGGCATGTACCCGGAGATCGAGTACTTCACGACCTTCGCCATCACCGACAATCCCGGCGGCGTGGTCACGGTTCCGGAGGAATAGGGGTCGCCCAGAGAACGCGCCCCTGGGAACTCGCCCCTGGGAGCGATCGCGTAAGCGAGGCCGGGAGCGTCCGGCGGACGGCGCCCGGCGGACGGCGACGGCCGTGAGGCGGCGCCGGTGCGCTCGGCGCCCCGTGTCATGCCCGTCGTGCGGCGCGAGACCTCCTGCGTCCCGGCCGCCGCCTCGGTCACGGCGCGGCCGATCTCCTTCGTCGGGATCGACTGCTCCTCGGCCGCGGCGGCGACCGAGGCCGACTGCTCGGCGCTGGCCCGCGCCGTCCCGTTCATCTCGCCGGCGGTGGCATCGGCTCGGTGGCGGCGGTGCCGGAGCGGCTTGCGCCCGGCATGACCAGGCGGAAGCCGCCCTGGCCTTCTTCGCGCCTCCGCCGTCGAGCCGTGCGGTGCGTCCACCCGGCCTGGGGATGCGCCGGGCGGCGCGAAGCCGTGCCGGCGGCGTCCGGAGCCGTTCCGGCCTGGGACGGTCAGGCCGGAACGGCTCCGGCCCGTGATCCGGCGCCTCTTCCGGAGCGCCGGGCGCCCCTACGCCCGGCATCGAGGATGCCCTACTTCGCCTCCCCGGCGCGTTCCCCGCCCGTCGGCAGCCAGATCCGGAAGGTGGCGCCGGCGCCCGCCTCGCTCTCGATGGCGAGCTGGCCGCGATGGCGGTTGACGATGTGCTTGATGATGGCGAGGCCGAGTCCGGTGCCGCCGGCCGAGCGCGAGCGGCCGCTGTCCACCCGGTAGAAGCGCTCGGTCAGGCGCGGGATGTGCTCGCGCGGGATGCCCGGCCCGTCGTCGCTCACCGCGAGCGACACGCCGGGCCGGCGCCGGATCGCCTGCGCGGCGAGGGCGACCCGCACCGTGCCGCCCTCCCGCCCGTGCCGCACCGCGTTGTCCATCAGGTTGCGCACCACCTGCGCCACCTGCCCGGCATCGGCCGGCGCCGCCGGCGGCGCCTCGCCCAGCTCCAGCAGCAGCCGGGCCCCGCGCCGCGCGAGGATCGGCGCCATCGCCTCGGCCTCGGCGCGGATGATGGCGGCGAGGTCGGCGGTGCCGGCGGGCGGGGTGTGCTCGGTCAGCTCGATGCGCGAGAGGCCGAGCAGGTCGTCGATCAGCCGCTGCATGCGCTCCGCCTGCCCGGCCATGATGCCGAGGAAGCGATGCCGCGCCTCGGCGTCGTCCTCGGCCGGGCCGCGCAGCGTCTCGATGAAGCCGAGCAGCGAGGCGAGCGGGGTGCGCAGCTCGTGGCTGGCATTGGCCACGAAGTCGGCGCGCATGCGCTCCACCAGCCGCTCGCGCGTGCGGTCGGCCAGCAGCACCAGCAGGCGGCCGCCGTCGGGCCGGTCGGGCGCCAGGGGAATGACCTGCATCGACAGGTCCCGCGCCACCGGCACCGGCAGCACCAGATCGGCGAATTGCGGCGTGTTGTCGGCCAGCACCCGGTCCGCCGCCTCGGCCAGGACGGGATGGCGCAGCAGCGCCGCCAATTCGCCCGTGGCGCGGCCGGTCGGGGAAGGGAGGGTGGGCGCGCCCCGCGCGCCCGGCCCGCCCTCCCCTGGTCCTGCCCCCTGTCCCGCCGGCGCGGCCTCCGGCCTGGCCGCCGGGCCGGCGGCGCCGGCAGGGGGCGCGGGCGGCTCGGACGGATCGGCGTCGGGCGGCGCGGCGCCGATCAGCGCCCGCGCGGCGCGGTTGGCGCGCAGCAGGGCACGCCGGGAATCGAGCACCAGCAGCGGGTCGGGCAGGGCCTCGATGATGCCGGCATCGGTGCCGCGCAGCCGGGCCGCCGCGGCATTGCCCTCGCGCAGCGCCTGGACCAGGCGCACGACGCCCTCGGCCAGCGGCGCCAGCTCCGGCAGGCGGGGCAGCGGGGTGGCGGCCGGCGGCGCCTGCGCGGCCTCCAGCAGCGCGTCGACGCGCGCGAGGTCGGCGAGCAGGAGCCCGGCCAGGAGCAGGGCCGCCGCCAGGCAGGCGAACAGCGCCAGCAGCCCCGGCCCCGTCGCCACCGCCCCGGCGGCGAGCAGCAGCACCAGCACCACGGCCGGCACCGCGCCGATCAGCGCGGTCAGGCGCAGCAGGGCCATGCCCGTGCCCCGCTGCGCACCGGCCGCCGTGTGGGCCGCCGTGCGGGCCGCCGTGCGTCCTGCCTCGCCCTGGCATGACGGGGTGGCCGCCCCCCGCGACGCGGCCCGGCCGGCACGGGCGCCGGAGCGTCCCCTGGGGAGTCCCCTGGGGCATCCCCCAGGGCGTCCCCTGGGGCGGCCACGCCGCCCGCCATCCTTCCCGATCCCGTCCCGGACACCATGCTGCCTTCCGTCCCGACGCCCGCGGCATGCCGCCGCCATCGCTCCCGCAGGCTCCCCCCGCCCGGTCCAACGCGCCGCCCGCCGCAGCGGGCAGCCTCGTGGGCGGCCCAGCGGGGCCCCCAGCGGATGGCCCAGTGGATGGCCCGGCGGACGGCCATGGCTCAGGAGCCGGCGTCCGGCATCGCCGCCGGCTCCAGCAGCACCGGCTGCCCCGGCTGCACCTCCAGCACGGCGAGGCCGCGCTGCGCGCGCCCGTCCGGCAGCAGCCGCAGCGGGCCGGCGGCGCCGAGGAACAGCTCGCCCGTGCCCGGGTCGCGCACCGACCCGCCGCGCGCCGCGCGCACGGCCAGCCCGGTCGCGTCGTAGGCGATGCCGGCGAGCGGCGGCGCCCGCTCCCCGAAGGCGGCCTGGTAGCGCCCGTCGAATTGCGACTGGGCGACGGGATCCGCCCCCGGGAACCAGGCGCCGACCAGCGCCGGCTCGCTGCCGAGGCCGGGATCCGTCGCCCAGAGCGCGGTGCCGAGGAGGCGCACCGGCACGCTGATGCCGGCCTCGGCCAGCCCGGCCGCCAGGCGCCGCGCCTTCTCGCCGCTCTCGGCGATCAGGATGGCGTCGTAGCTGGCGCGCACCGGCTCGGGCGCCGGCATCGCCTCGGCGGGCGGCAGGGCCTCGGGGGTGCCCGGCGGCGGGGGCGCCGGCGCGGCGGGCGGCGGGGTGGCGCCGCCCTGGACGGCGATGCTGCGCAGCGCCGCCATGGCGTCACCGCGCGGCGGGAAGTAGGCGACGGCCGGGCCCGGCAGCCCCTGCCCGGCCAGCGCCTCGTTCATGGCGGCGGCGAGGCGGCGGCCGAATTCGCCCTCCGGCGCCACCAGCGCGAAGCGGCGGGCGCCGCGCGACAGGGCGGCGCCGACCACCCGGCGCACCTGCTGCGCCGGGGTGACGCCCAGCACCCACACCGTGCCGCCGGCCTGGGCGCTGTCGCTGGTGAAGGCCAGCACCGGCACCTGGGCGGGGCGCGCCGTCTGCGCCACGGCGGCGGTCTCGCCCGCGGTGAGCGGGCCGACCAGCAGCCGCGCGCCCGAGGCGAGCGCGCTGCGCGCCGCCTCGGCCGCGCCGGCGCCGGTGCCGCGCGTGTCGTAGGGGGCCAGCTCCAGCGTGTTGTCGCCCTGCTCGAACAGGGCGAGCTGCGCCGCGCTCAGCATCGCCTGCCCGATCGGGGCGTTGCCGCCGGAGAGCGGCAGCAGCAGGCCGATCCGGGTGCGCGGCGGCAGCGGCTGCTCGGCCGGCAGGGCCTGCCCCTGCCGGGGCATGTAGACCACCTGCTGGGATTGCGGCGCACAGGCCAGCAGCGGGACAACCAGCAGGACGAGCGGGAGCAGGGCGCGTGACAGCAGACGGGCGGGACGACGGGGCGGCGCGGCCGGATCGCGGCACGCCGGCGGACGGGGCGGGGCCCGGCGCGGCGCCGATGGCGGGGCAGGCGGAAGGGCAGGCGGGCCGATCCGGCCTGGCGGATGAACTGGCAAGCGAACCTCCCGAATCGCCGGCATCGCTGCCGGGCCTTACCCTGGTGGCCACGCCGATCGGCAATCTCGGCGACCTTTCCCCGCGGGCCCTGACGGCGCTGCGGACCGCCGACGCCGTGCTGTGCGAGGACACCAGGGTAACGGGCGCCCTGCTCGCGCGACATGGCGTTTCGGTGGCGCTGCAACCCCTGCACGATCACAACGAGTCCGTCCAGTTGCCGCGCGTGCTGGCGCGGCTGCGGCGGGGCGACCGGCTGGCGCTCGCCTCGGATGCCGGCACGCCGCTGGTCTCCGACCCCGGCTACCGGCTGGTGCGCGCCGCCATCGCCGAGGGGCTGCCGGTGACGGCGGTGCCAGGCCCCAACGCGGCGCTCACGGCGCTGACCCTGTCCGGCCTGCCGCCGCACCCCTTCCTGTTCCTCGGCTTCCTGCCGCCGCGGGCCGGCCCCCGCGCGCGCCAGATCGCCGGGCTGCGGGCGGCCGAGCGCGCGGGGCTGGCCGCGACGCTGGTGCTCTACGAGGCGCCGCACCGCGTCGCCGAGACGCTGGCGGCGCTGGCCGAGGGGCTGGGCGAACGCCCGGCCGCGCTGGCGCGGGAGCTGACCAAGCGGTTCGAGGAGGTGGTGCGCGGCACGCTGCCGGAACTCGCCGCCCGCTACGCCGAGGCACCGCCGCTCGGCGAGGTGGTGCTGGTGGTGGGGCCGCCGCCCGAGGAGACGGTGGGCGAGGAGGACCTCGATTCGCGCCTGCGCGCGGCGCTCGACGGCGGGCTCAGCCTGCGCGACGCGGCGGCGGCGGTGGCGGAGGCGACGGGGCTGCCGCGCCGGCAGGTCTACGGCCGGGCGCTGGCGCTGATGCGCGAGGGATGATCCCGGGGGGCACGCCGCCCCCGCCTCGCCCCCGCCGCCGATCCGCTCCATCCCGTCGTTTTCCGCGCGGATTCACGCCGCCGGGCGTCGCCGCTGGAGCCGTTCCAGCCTGACCGTATCAGGCCGGAACGGCTCCAGCCTTCCGGTTTTTCGCATTTTCCGGGTCGCCGGTTGAGTACGCCCGGCTTGCAAACGCTCCGGCCGGCGATCCGCTCTACCGCCCCACCCAGCGTGGCGCCCGCTTCTCCACGAAGGCGCGCGGCCCTTCCCGGAAATCCTCCGTCTCGCGGATCCTGGCGCTGGCCTCGCGGCTGAGGCGCCAGAGCGTCTCGTCGTCCAGCTCCCCGGCGCGGCGGGCGATGGCGAGGCTCTCGCGCACGGCGATCGGCGCGTTGGCGACGATGCGGCGCGCGAGGTCGAGCGCCGCCGCGAGCACCTCGCCCGCCGGCACCACCCGGTTGAGCAGCCCGTGCCGCTCGGCCTCGGCGGCGGCGAGCGGCTCGCCGGTCGCGATCATCCGTAGGGCGACGGCGCGCGGCAGGGCGCGCGGCAGGCGGAACACGCCGCCGGCGGCGGCCACCAGGCTGCGCTTCACCTCGGGCAGGCCGAAGGTGGCGGAATCGGCGGCCACGGCCATGTCGCAGGCGAGCAGCAGCTCCAGCCCGCCGGCCAGGGCGTGGCCCTGCGCGGCGGCGATCCAGGGCTTGGCGCGCGGGGCGCGGACGAAGCCGGCGAAGCCGCCGGTCTCGGTGTGCAGGGTGTGGACGCGGCCGGCCGCGACCTCCTTCAGGTCGGCGCCGGCGCAGAAGGCGTGCGGGCCGGCGCCGGTGAGGATGGCGACGCGGATCTCCGGGTCCGCCTCCACCCGCTCGACGATGGCGCCGAGCGCCGCGGCCAGCGCGCCGTTGACGGCGTTGCGTGCCTCCGGCCGGTTGAGCGTGACCAGCGCGACATGCGGCTCGGGCAGGCCGAGCAGCACCGGGCCGCTGGGCGGCGTGCCGTCGGGCGTTTCGGTCATGGCGTGTTCCCCCGTTCTCTCGTGGCGATCCCGCCGGTCGGGCCGGCGTGGCGATCCTGCCGGTCGGGCCGGCGTGGCGATCCCGCCGGTCAGGCCGGCTGCCAGTCGGCGATGCCGTCCGCGGCCGGGCGCAGCCGGCCCGGCAGTCCGATCGGCGAGCGGTCCTGACGCTTGAGCAGCGCGATGGTCCCGGCCTCCGCGCCCGGCACGCGGGCGAGGGTGCGCCGCCCGTCGGCGAGGCGGCAGATCAGCACGCCGTGCGTCGGCGCGCTGTCGCGGTCGTGCAGCACGGTGAAGGTCTCGATCGCGGCGTCGCCGGCGGGCTCGGGCGCGAAGGCGGGGACGGGGCCGCGCGCGGCGTCGGCGGCGTCCTGCACGCCGTGCGGCCGCGCCACGCGCGGCATGCCGGTCGCGTGCGCGGCGGGGTGCGCGGCGGGGCGCGCGGCGAGCACCACCGCGTGGTGCTTGGTGACGAACTCGCCCTGGCCGTAGAGCAGCCCGGTCGCCTCCGGCCGCTCGCGCAGGGCGCGCACCATCGCGCAGGCGGCATGCGTCATGTAGGTGTTGAGCGGCGCGCCGAAGAAGGTGAGGCCGCCCGTGGTGGTCGGCACCGCGTCCGGCGGCAGGCCGAGCCGGCGCGCGGCCATGCGCGGCACGCAGGGAAAGCAGCTGTACAGCTCCAGCACCGAGAAGTCGGCGCCTTCCTCGGCGGCGATGCGGCCGCAGGCGTCGAGCACGGCGTTCTGCGCGTGGCTCTCGGCGTACTGGTCGCGGTCGAGGTAGTCGCGCGGCTCCACCGCCGAGGCGCCGCCCCAGAGGTGGATCAGCCGATCCTCCGGGATGCCGCGCCGGCGGGCCTCGGCGCGGCTCGCCAGCAGCACCGCGCCGCCCTGGTTCACCATCGGGTTGGCGACCATCAGCTTGTTGTACGGGTAGGCGATGGGCCGGTTGGCGGGCGAGGGCGTCGCGATCTCCTCGGCCGAGGCGCCACGCCGGATCCAGGCGGCGGGGTTCTCCGCCGCGACGCGCGAGAAGGCGGCCCAGAGGGCGGCATCCTCGGCCAGCGCCTCGGCCGGGGTCAGGCCCCAGGCGGCGGCGGTGGCGTTCTCGTAGAACGGGTAGACGTTGGTCGGCTCGGAGGCGGCGAGCCGCCGGGCCAGCGGCCGGAGGTAGCTGCGGTCGCGCACGCGGCTGGCCGTCGGGTCGGGCGCGGTCCAGGGCAGCGCGACGCCGGCCTTGCGCGCGGCGGCCACGGCGTGCGCCGCCTCGGCGCCGGTCACGGCCGCGACCGCGCTCTCGCCGCGCGCGATCCGGCCGGCGGCCTCGTGGATGAAGCGCACCGGGCTCTCGCCGCCGATCGGGCCGTAATTCAGCCGCGCCGGGCGGCGGCCGAGCCGCGCGGCCAGCGCCGCCGGCAGGTCGGGGTAGGGCCAGGAGACGGAATTGACGATGTCGAGGCTGTCGAGCCGGTCGAGCAGGCCGGGATCGCCGGCATCGCCGGCGGCGCGGCGCAGCGCCTCGGCCATCAGGGCGGCGGGTTCGAGCGCCTCCCGCGGCTCGGCCGGGCGGTCCTTGATCTCGCCCACGCCGATGATGACGGGGATGCGGTCCTCGTCCGCTGCCATGCCGATCCTCTCCTCCCGATCGCGTCCGGGGTGTCGCCCCCGTTGCCGCCGGACCGGCCCGCGGGCCGGTCCGGCGGGCCTTTCCTTCCCGGCACGGAAGCCCTCGCCATCCCGCCGCCGGCCACCCGGACGGCTCTCAGCGCCCCAGCGCCGGCGCGATGATCCGCCCGAGATGCACGAGCCGCGGCCCGATCTCCGACTCCAGCCGCGCCACGTCCAGCACCAGCCCGCCCGCGCCGCAATTCATCGCCAGCACCGTGCTCCCGTCCGGCGAGACCAGCGGCACGCCGACCGCGCGCACGTCCGGCTCCCATTCCCGGTCCACGAGGCAGAAGCCGCGTGCGCGGATCTGGGCGATGGCGTCCTCCACGCGGTCGCGCAGCGCCGGCCATTCCTCCTGGTAGCGGGTGGCGAAGCGCTCGTAGAGCAGGGCGCGCTCCCGCTCGCCGATCGCCGCGAGCCAGGCGCGGCCGACCGAGGAGCGCACCATCTCCACCCGGCTGCCCACCTCCAGGCGCAGCCGGGTCAGCGAGCTGGCCTGGCAGGTGTCGAGGTAGATCATGCTGATCCGGTCGGGGCTGGCGATCGAGACCGAGGCGCCGGCCGCGTTCGCCAGCGCCTGCATGTGGTCGCGCGCCACCTGCCGCAGGCCGAGGTTGGACAGCACCGGATGGCTCAGCGCCAGCAGCGGCGCCGCCGGCTCGTAGCGGCCGAGGCGCGGGACGTAGCTGAGATAGCCGAGCTCGGTCAGCGTGTAGGTCAGGCGCGAGACGGTCGGCTTGGGCAGCCCGGTCAGCGCCGCCAGCTCGTTGTTGCCGAGGGCGCCCTGGCCGGGGCGGAAGGCGCGCAGGATCTCCAGCCCGCGCGCCAGGGCCCAGACGAATTTCCGGTCCCTGGCGTGGGCGGGGCCGAGATCGTGGTGGTCGTAGATCAGCCGCACGGCGGAGCGCGACCGGCGCGCGTCGCCGTCCCCGCCGCCGGCGTCGTCCCCCGCGCCCTGCCTCGCCGGCTTGCCGCCCGTGCTGGCCCTGCTTTCCATCCCGCCCCGCCCTGCCTGGACGACGAGCCTAGCCCGGCATTGCGTGGCGGACCAATGATTTTGCTAGGCGGAACACGTACGAGTGCCTAGGATCGCCCGGCAGAGGAAACACAGGAAAGGACCCGGTCATGCACCGAATCCGCGCGCGCCTCGCGGCCCGCTTCCACGCGGCGCCAGGCCGGGGCTGAACGGACCATGCCCATTCCCGCCCCGTTCCACGGC
This sequence comes from Roseomonas acroporae, assembly GCF_023223525.1. Taxonomy (GTDB): domain Bacteria; phylum Pseudomonadota; class Alphaproteobacteria; order Acetobacterales; family Acetobacteraceae; genus Roseomonas_E; species Roseomonas_E acroporae. The sequence continues at coordinate 93,217 of NZ_JALPRX010000038.1, forward strand.
CGGCTGCGCGTGCCGGCCGTCGCCGCGCCCATGTTCCTGGTCTCCAACCCCGACCTCGTGGTGGAGACCTGCCGCGGCGGCATCGTCGGCACCTTCCCCTCGCTGAACCAGCGGACCAACGAGGGCTATGCCGACTGGCTCGACGAGATCGCCGGCCGGCTCGGCCCGCAGGACGCGCCCTACGGCGTGAACCTGATCGTCAACCGCTCCAACAAGCGGCTGGACGGGGACCTCGCCACCACGGTGGCGCGGAAGGTGCCGCTGGTCATCACCTCGCTCGGCGCGGTGAAGGAGCTGGTGGACGCGGTGCACGCCTATGGCGGCCTCGTCTTCCACGACGTGATCAACCTGCGCCACGCCGCCAAGGCGGCGGAGGCCGGGGTGGACGGGCTGATCGCCGTCTCGGCCGGGGCGGGCGGCCATGCCGGGCTGCTCAGCCCCTTCGCCTTCCTCTCGGAGCTGCGGCAGATCTTCCAGGGCACGCTGCTGCTCTCGGGCAGCATCACCACCGGCGCGCACATCGCGGCGGCGCGGCTGATGGGGGCGGACCTCGCCTATATCGGCACGCGCTTCATCGCGACGCAGGAGAGCATGGCCTCCGACACCTACAAGGAGATGGTGCTGGAGGCGAAGGCGAAGGACGTGATCTACACGCCGGCGATCAGCGGCGTGAACGCGAATTTCCTGCGCCAGAGCCTGGTCGCCGCCGGGCTCGACCCCGAGAACCTGCCGCCCAAGCCGACCGTCCACGTCGATGCCGAGCACCGGCCGTGGAAGAACATCTGGTCGGCCGGGCATGGCGTCGGCGCCATCGAGGACGTGCCGGCCACGGCGGCGCTCTGCGAGCGGCTCGCGCGCGAGTACCGCGAGGCGGTCGCGGCCGAGGCGGATTTCGCGCGCCGCCAAGAGACGGTCCCGGCCTGAGCCGCGGGAGGAAGGACGACATGGACACCAATCCCGCGGCCGCGCCCCAGGCCGGCGCCGGCTACCTGCCGCCGCGCACCGTGCTGAACGCGGAGCACGAGCTGTTCCGCGACCAGGTGCGCCGCTTCTTCGAGCGCGAGGTCGTGCCCTTCCACCGGCAGTGGGAGCGCGACGGCATCGTGCCGCGCGAGGTGTGGCGGCACGCCGGCGCGCAGGGCCTGCTCTGCCCGACCATGCCGGAGGAATACGGCGGCGCCGGCGCCGATTTCGGCTACTCCGCCGTGCTGATCGAGGAGATCGGCCGCTACGGCACCTCGGGCGTCGGCTTCCCGCTGCACAACGACATCGTGGCGCCCTACATCCTCGCCTACGCCACCGAGGAGCGGAAGCGGGACTGGCTGCCGCGCATGGCGAGCGGCGAGACGATCGGCGCCATCGCCATGACCGAGCCCGGCATGGGCAGCGACCTCAAGGCGGTGCGCACCACGGCGCGGCGCGAGGGCGACCACTACGTCATCAACGGCTCCAAGACCTTCATCACCAACGGGCAGAATTCCGGCCTCGTCATCGTGGTCTGCAAGACCGACCCGGCGGCGGGGCGCAAGGGCATCAGCCTGATCTGCGTCGAGGAGGGCACGCCCGGCTTCACCAAGGGGCGCAACCTGGAGAAGATCGGCCTGCACGCGCAGGACACGGCCGAGCTGTTCTTCGACGAGGTGCGCGTGCCGGTGGCCAACCGGCTCGGCGAGGAAGGCCAGGGCTTCCGCTACCTGATCCACAACCTGCCGCAGGAGCGGCTGATCATCGCGGTGCGCGCGGCCGCCTCGATCGAGGCGATCCTCGAGGAGACGGTGGCCTACGCCAAGCAGCGCCAGGCCTTCGGCGGCACGGTGTTCGACTTCCAGAACACGCGCTTCCGCCTCGCCGACGTGCGCGCGCAGGCGACCATGCTGCGGGTGTTCGTGGACTACTGCCTCGACCTGCACCTCAGGGGCGGGCTCTCGGTGGAGATGGCGGCGAACGCCAAGCTCGTCTCCTCCGAATTGCAGAACCGGCTGATCGACGAGTGCCTGCAGGTCCACGGCGGCTACGGCTTCATGAGCGAGTACGCGGTGGGACGGGCCTGGGCGGATGCGCGCGTGGCGCGGATCTACGGCGGCAGCTCGGAGATCATGAAGGAGATCATCGGGCGGACCCTCTAGCCCGGCGCACGGGCATCGGGGCGCCGCGGCGGCAGGGGAGGGCGTTGCCCTCCCCCGCACCCCCTCCCACCAAAGGGCGAAGCCCCTTTGGAAACCCCGTTCAGGGAAACGGCCTCGCGGATTGAACCGTCGGGGTTCGAAAACCAACGGGGGGTCCGGGGGGCTTCGCCCCCAGCGGGGATCGCCAAGGGGCGGCGCCCCTGGCCGGAGGGGTACGGGGAGGGCGGAGCCCTCCCCGCTGGTAAGCACAGGGAAGGAAGCAGGACAGGAATGTACCGCAGGAGCGTGCTGGCCGCCGCGGCCGGCCTCGTCACCGTCCGGGCCGCGCGGGCGCAGGGCACGTGGCCGGACCGGCCGATCCGCGTGGTGGTACCCTATCCGCCGGGCGGCGCCACCGATGTCTGGGCGCGCCTGGTCACCGCGTCGATGGCCGAGAGGCTGGGCCAGCCCTTCGTGGTGGAATCGCGTGCCGGCGCCGGCGGCATGATCGGCGCCGAGTACGTGGCGAAGTCGCCGCCGGACGGCAACACGCTGGTCTTCGCCCTCAGCAGCCTGGTGCAGAGCCCGGTGGTGTTCCGCCGCTCGCCCTACGATGCCGAGGCCGATTTCGCGCCGATCGGCCAGCTCGGCGGCACGCCGCTGGTCTTCGCGGTGCGGCCGGAGCTGGGCACGGCGACGCTGGCCGAATTCATCGCCAAGGCGAGGGCGGCGGAGGCGGCGGGCACGCCGTTCAGCTACGGCTCCTACTCGCCGGGTTCGACCGGCCACGTGTTCTCGCAGTACTTCTCCGATCTCGAGAAGCTCGGCATGACGCATGTCGGCTATCGCGGCGAGGCGCCGGAGCTGATCGACCTGCTCAGCGGCCGCATCCACTGCGCGCTGGTCAGCATCACCTCCTGCAAGCAGTATTTCCGCGAGGGGAAGCTGCGCGGCCTCGCCTCGATGGGCCCGCGCCGCGTGCCCACCGTGCCGGACGTGCCGACCTTCATCGAGCTGGGCTATCCGCGCGACTTCGACTGGACCGGCTTCGTCGGCCTGCTCGCCCCGGCGCGCACGCCGCAGCCGGTGATCGCGAAGCTGGCCGAGGCGTTCCGCGAGGCGGTGGAGCGGCCGGAGGTGCGCCGCGTGCTGCTGGAGCAGGACTTCCTGATCGACTGGCAGCCGCCGGAACGCTTCCGCGAATCGATCCGCGAGGCGAAGGCGCGCTGGGTCGATCTCGTGAACCGCACCGGCATCACGGTGGAATAGCGCGCCCATGTACCTGACGCAGTGCCTGCATCGCGGCCGGCAGCAGCAGCGCGACCGCGTGGCGGTGGTCTCCGGCGGGCGGCGGCGCAGCTGGGCCGAGCTGGCGGACCGCGCCGCGCGGGCCGGCACGGTGCTGCGCGGCCTCGGCGTGCAGCCGGGCGACCGCGTGGCGATCCTGGCGCCGAACACCGACGACTGGCTCGACCTCGCCTTCGGCACCTGGTGGATCGGCGGCGTCGTCAACCCGGTCAACACGCGCTGGAGCCCGGCCGAGATCGCCTTCTCGCTGGAGGATTGCGAGACGGCGGTGATGGTGGCGCATCCCTCGCTGCTGGCGCTGGCCGAGGCCGCGCGCACGCCTGGGCTGCGGCACCTGCTGCGCACCGGCGAGGCGGAGGGCGACGCGGTGCCGGCGCTGGAGCCGCTGCTGCGCGCGGCGGCGCCGGCCGAGGATCTGCGCCAGGGCGGGGATGCGCTCGCCTCGCTGTTCTACACGGGCGGCACCACGGGGCGGCCGAAGGGCGTGATGCTGTCGCACCGGAACATGTGGTCGGCGCTGGTCGGGCGGCTCGCCGACATCCCGACCGGGCGCGAGCGGGTGCAGCTCCACACCGCGCCGCTGTTCCACGTCGCCGGCTTCGGCGGCATGCTGGTGCAGCTGCATGCGGGCTCGACCGGCGTGTTCCTGCAGAATTTCGACGCGGTCGCGCTGATGGAAACGATCGAGCGCGAGGGCGTGACCGACGTGATGCTGGTGCCGACCATGCTCTCGGCGCTGCTGGAGCATCCGGAATTCCGGCCGGAGCGGCTGCGCACGCTGCGCCGCCTCACCTACGGCGCGGCGCCGATCCCGGCGGCGCTGCTCGACCGCGCCATGGCGCTGCTGCCGGCGATCGGCTTCGTGCAGGCCTACGGCATGACCGAGAACTGGGCCGTGGCCGCCTTCAACCCGGCGGAGAACCACCTGCCGGAGAACCGCCACCGGCTGCGCGTCACCGGCCGCGCCTACTGCAACACCGAGCTGCGCATCGCCGATGCCGAGGGCAACACGGTGCCGCACGGCACGGTGGGCGAGGTGCTGGTGCGCGGCCCGCACGTGATGCTGGGCTACTGGAACCGGCCGGAGGAGACGCGCGCCGCGCTGCGCGACGGCTGGCTGCACACGGGCGACGCGGCGCGGATGGACGCGGACGGCTACATCACCGTGGTCGACCGGCTCAAGGACATGATCATCACCGGCGGCGAGAACGTCTATTCCGCCGAGGTGGAGAACGCGATCGGCAGCCATCCCGGCGTGCGCGCCTGCGCCGTGATCGGCGTGCCGCACCCGCACTGGGGCGAGGCGGTGCACGCCGTGGTGGTGCCGCACGAGGGCGCGGCGCTCGACGAGGCGGCGATCCGCGCGCACTGCCGCGCGCTGATCGCCGGCTACAAGGTGCCGAAATCCGTGGAGTTCCGCGACGCGCTGCCGCTCTCCAAGGTCGGCAAGGTGATGAAGAACGAGCTGCGCGCGGCGTCGCTGCCGCGGCGGACGGAGACGACCGCCTGACGGGCGGCGAGACAGGGGAAAGCACATGGCCATCGAAGGCAAGCTCGCGGGCAAGGTCGCGCTGGTGACCGGCTCCGGCCGCGGCATCGGGCGCGAGATTGCGCTGAAGCTGGCGCGCGAAGGCGCTGCGCTGGTGATCAACGACCTCGACCCGGCGCCGGCCGAGGAGACCCTGGCCGCGATCCGCGCGCTGGGCGGCCAGGCCGTCGCCTGCAACGGCAGCGTGACCGAGGCCGATTTCGGCGACCGCTTCGTCAAGGCGGCGCTGGAGAATTTCGGCGGCATCGACATCATCGTCAACAATGCCGGCTACACCTGGGACAACGTCATCCAGAAGATGACGGACGAGCAGTGGTACGCCATCATCGACGTGCACATGACGGCGCCCTTCCGCATCCTGCGCGCGGCCGCCGACTTCATCCGCGAGGCGGCGAAGAAGGAGGCGGCCGAGGGGCGCGAGGTGTTCCGCAAGGTGGTGAACATCTCCTCCACCTCCGGCGTGTTCGGCAATGCGGGCCAGGCCAACTACTCCGCCGCCAAGGCCGGCATCTCCGGCATGACGCGGGCGCTGGCCAAGGAGTGGGGGCGCTACAAGGTCAACGTCAACGCCGTCGCCTTCGGCCTGATCATGACGCGGCTGACCGAGGCGGTGGCCGGCGCCGGCGCCACGATCGACATCGAGGGGCGCGAGATCAAGGTCGGCGTCCGGCCCGAGGCGCTGAAGAACGCCGAGGCCACCATCCCGCTCGGCCGCGGCGGCCGCCCGGAGGAGGCGGCGGGTTCCGTCTACCTCTTCTGCATCCCGGAATCGAACTACGTCACCGGCCAGACCCTGGTGGTCGCGGGCGGCCGTCCGTAGGCGGCCGGCGGGGCCGGTCCGCCGGCCCCGCCGCAGGATACGCTCCCGCGCGGGACAGGGACGTGCCCGCATGGCAGGATGGGTGCAACGGGGAGGAACGGAAGATGAGCGGTAGCAGCGGCATCGGGCGGCGCGCCGCCCTCGGCCTGGCCGGCGCGGCGCTGGCGGCCGGCGGCGCGCGGGCGCAAGGGGGCGGCGCGGCCGGCTTCCCGAACCGGCCGATCACCATGCTCGTGCCCTTCCCCGCCGGCGGCACCACGGATGCGCAGATGCGCGTCTTTTCCGAGCAGCTCGGCCGCGTGCTCGGCCAGCCCGTGGTGGTGGAGAACAAGCCGGGCGCCGGCAGCACGCTCGGCGCCGCGCAGGTCGCGCGCGCGCGGCCGGACGGCTACACGCTGACGCAGCTCACCGCCCCCTGCATCCGGCTGCAATTCCTCCAGACCCTGCCCTTCGACGTGCAGCGGGACTTCACGCCGATCCTGCACCTCACCGGCTACATGTTCGGCATCGCGGTCGCGGCCGACAGCCCGTGGAGGAGCTGGGCCGACTTCGTGGCGGCGGCGAAGCGCCGGCCGGGCGAGATGAACATGGGCAACACCGGCGCCAACGGCACGCCGCACCTCGCCAACGTGCAGATCGCCGAGCGCGCCGGGATCGACGTGACGCACGTCCCCTTCCGCGGCGAGGCGGAGGGGCTGCCGGCGCTGCTCGGCGGCCACATCCAGGCCATGTCCTGCGGCTCCGGCGCCAGCGGGCTGGCCGAGGAGGGCAAGGTGCGCTGGCTGAACGTCTGGACGGCGCAGCGCGTGCGCCGCTGGCCGGACGTGCCGACCCTGGTCGAGCTCGGTTACGAGGGGCTGGTGATCACCTCGCCCTACGGCGTGGTCGGCCCGGCCGGGATGGACCCGGCGGTGGTGCGCCGACTGCAGGAGGCGATGACGACGGCCGCCCGCAGCCCGGCGCACCTCGCCATCCTGGAACGCTACGACATGGCGCTCGACCTGCGCGACGGCCCCGCCTACCGCGAATTCATCGCGCAGCAGGCGCGCGACGAGGAGGCGCTGGTGCGCCGTCTCAACCTGCGCGCCGGCTGAGCGCGGGGAGGGACGCGCATGACCGGCAAGCTTCCCGCCCGCCGCGCGTTGCTCGGCGCGGCCGCGACCGCGCTGGCCGCCCTCTCGGCGCCGCGCCTCGCCCGCGCCGCCTTCCCGGACCGGCCGGTGCGGCTGATCGTGCCCTGGCTGCCCGGCGGCTCCGCCGACACGCAGTTCCGCGTCCTGGCCGAGCTCGCCGGCAAGCGGCTCGGCCAGCCCGTGGTGATCGAGAACAAGCCCGGCGCCTCCGGCACGCTCGGCGTGCAGGCGATGGCCAAGGAGGGGCGCGGCGACGGCTTCCTGATCGGCCAGATGCCGGTCACCGCCTTCCGCTACCCGGCGATGACCAGCCGCCCCAGCTTCGACCCGCTGAACGACCTCACCTACGTCATCCACCTCACCGGCTACCTGTTCGGCGTGGTGGTGCGCGCGGATTCGCCCTGGCGGAGCTGGCAGGAATTCGTCGCCCACGCGAAGGCGCATCCGGGCGAGGTCACCTACGGCACGCCCGGCGTCGGCAGCACGCTGCACATCACCATGGAGCGGATCGCCGCGCAGCACGGCATCCAGTGGGTGCACGTGCCCTTCCGCGGCGGCGCCGACAACACCCAGGCGCTGCTCGCCGGCCAGATCACCGCGAACGCGGATTCCACCGGCTGGGCGCCGCTGGTGCAGGAGGGGAAGTTCCGCCTGCTCGTCACCTTCGGCGAGCAGCGCGGCAAGCGCTTCCCGGACGTGCCGACGCTGCGCGAGGTCGGCATCGACATCGTGGCGGACTCGCCCTACGGGCTGGTCGGGCCGCGCGGCATCGACCCGGGCGTGGTGCGGGTGCTGCACGATGCCTGCCGGGAGGCGCTGTTCGATCCCGCCCATGTCGCGGTGCTCGACCGCTTCGACATGCCGCTGCGCTACATGGACAGCGAGGGCTACGCCGATTTCGCGCGGCGTCTCTACGCGGAGGAGAGCGCCGCGGTGCGCCGGCTCGGCCTGCGGATGGACTGATGCGGGGGCGGGATCGCCCGGCCGGTCCTGCGGGAAGGGGATCACGAAGGAGGCCTTCCCGGTGTTCCCCTGGCATGGAGTCCGGGGCAGGGCCTCGGACGTGCCGGCAGGCCGCCGCGGATATCAGGCGTCGTGCCCGTGCCGCCGGCGGGCGGCCGCTTCCGCCATGTCGTAGTGGTGCTTGATCGTGAAGAAGGCGAAGCCCAGCCCGAAGGCCAGCAGCAGGAAGCCGAACAGCGACAGGCCCAGCTCGACCGCCGAGCCGGCGGCGCTGAAGCCCACCAGGGCCAGCAGTCCGGAAAGGATCAGGAAGAAGGTGGAGGCGCCGTTCATCGTCTCGGCCTTTCGTCGTCGAACAGGATGCGGGAGGCGGCGCCGTCCAGGTCGTCGTACTGGCGGCTCCGCAGGGTGTAGAGGAAGAAGGCCAGCGCCAGCCCGCCCAGGAACAGGGCGAGCGGGATCAGCAGCATCAGCGCGTTCACGGCATGGCCTCCGCGTCCGCGTGGCCTGCGCGCAGCGCGTTCAGGATGACGATCAGCGAGGAGGAGGCCATCACCGCCGCGGCGATCGGCGGCGTCGCCAGCCCGGCCACCGCGACCGGCACCGCCACGAGGTTGTAGACGAGGCTGAAGCCCAGGTTCTGCCGCGCCAGCCGGCGCGCCCGCCGCGCCAGCGCGATGGCCCCCGGCAGGGCCGCGAGCCGGCCGCCGCGCAGCACGATGTCGGCCGCCGTCTGCGCCAGGTCGGTCGCGCCATCCGGCGCCACCGAGACGTGGGCGAGCGCCAGGGCCGCCGCATCGTTCACCCCGTCCCCCACCATCAGCGGCCGGCGGCCAAGGGCGACCAGCGCGGCGATCCGCGCCGCCTTGTCTTCCGGGCCGGCCGCGGCGCGCCAGTCGCGGATGCCGCTCGCCTCGGCCACCGCCCGCACGGCCGGCGCGCCGTCGCCGGAAAGCAGCTCGGACTCCAGCCCCAGCGCGCCGAGCCGTGCCACCACCGCGGCGGTGTCCGCCGGCAGCCGGTCGGCGAAGCGGAAGGCGACCGGCGCATGGCCGGGCCGGGCGAGCCACAGGGTCAGCGCCGGATCGGCCGCCCCGCTGGCCGCCCCGTCGGCCGCGTCTGGGCCGAGGCCGAGGAAGCGGGCGCTGCCGAGCCGCACCCCGTCCCGCTCCAGCCCCAGCCCGGGATGCTCGCGCACGCCCGTCGCCGCCGGCGCGTCCGGGCAGGCGCGGCGCAGCGCGCGGGCCAGCGGATGGCGCGAGGCGGCGGCGAGCGAGGCGGCCAGGGCGAGATCGTCGGCCGCGGCCGCCCCGCCGGGCAGCAGCTCCGGCCGCCCCTCGGTCAGCGTGCCGGTCTTGTCCAGCACGGCGTGGTCGGCCTGGGCCAGCCGCTCCAGCGCGTCGGGGGAGGCGAGCAGCACGCCGCGCCGGAACAGCGCGCCGGCCGCCACCACCTGCACCGCCGGCACGGCGATGGCGAGGCCGCAGGGGCAGGTGATGATCAGCGCCGCGACCGCCGGCACCAGCGCCGCCTGCCACGTCACCCCGCCCAGCAGCCACCAGCCCAGGAAGGTGGCCAGCGACACGGCGTGCACCACCGGCACGTAGAGCCCGGCGGCGCGGTCGGCCAGCGCCACGGTGCGGCCGCGCGCGCCCTCGGCCCGCTCCAGCAGCCGCGCCGTGGCGGCCAGCGAGCCGTCCTTCGCGGCGGCGGTGACGCGCAGCGTGAAGGGCTGGCCGAGGTTGACGCCGCCCGCCGGCACCGCCTCGCCGGGCGGGCAGTGGCGCGGCAGGCTCTCGCCGGTGGTGGCGGCGAGGTCGAGCACCGCCTCCTCCTCCCCCTCCAGCACGCCGTCCAGCCGCACCGTCTCGCCGGCGGCGACCAGGATGCGCTCGCCGGCGGCCACAGCCTCGGGCGGCACCGGGCGCGCGGCGCCGTCGGCCTCGAGCCGGGTGACGGTGCCCTCCTGCAGCGCCAGCAGCCCGGCCGCCGCCTGGCGGGCGCGGCGGCGCGCGGCGCGGTCGAGCACGCGGCCGACCAGCAGCAGGGCGAGCAGCGCCGTGGCGCCGTCGAACCAGGTGTAGTCGGCGTTGCGCAGCGTCTCCGAGACGCTCATCGCCGTGGTCAGCAGCACGCCGAGGGACACGGCGAGGTCCATGGTCGGCCGGCCGGCGCGCAGGCCGCGCCAGGCGCCCTTGTAGAAGGGCATGCCGGCGACCAGCACGGTGGGCAGGGCGAACAGCATCGCCAGCCAGTGCATCAGCGCCCGCGTCGCCTCGCCCATGTCGCTGCCCGCCCAGACGGCGACGGAGACGAGCATGACGTTCATCGCGCCGAAGCCGGCGATGCCCAGCGCCCGCACCAGCTCGCGCTGCTCGGCATCCTCCTCGGCCCGCAGGCAGGCCGGGGACCAGGGGGCGGGGCGGAAGCCGAGCCGGGCGATCAGGCGCACGAACTCGTCGGCGCGCCCCGCAGGACCGCGCCAGCGCAGCGTCAGGCGGCGCGAGGAGAGGTTGGCGCGGGCGCGGGTGACGTCCGGCTCGTTGCCCAGCGCCTGCTCCAGCAGCCACACGCAGGCGCCGCAGGTCAGGCCGGAGACCATCAGCTCCAGCTCGTGCGCGCCGTTGCCGAGATCGCGGGCCAGCGGCGCGGCGGCGAAGGCGGGCGGGCCCTGCGGCCGCAGCGTGCCGGCGGCGGCGGTCATGCGGGCGTAGACGGCATCCAGCCCGAGGCCGCGCACCAGCGCGTTGGCGCCCTCGCAGCCGGCGCAGCAGAACGCCGCGCCGGATGCCTTGCCGCCGGGGACGGGTGCGCCGCAATGGCGGCACGGAACCGGCCCGGTGCCGCCATCCGCCGGGGCGGCGGGTGGCGGCGATGCCGCCAGGACGGCCAGCGGGGCAGCCGGCGGGGTGGCCAGCGGGGCAGCCGGCGGGGCAGGCCGCGCGACCGGCGGCGCGGCCGGTGGGACGGCAGGCGGGGCAGGCCGCGCGACCGGCGGCGCGGCCGGTGGGACGGCAGGCGGGCCGTCCGATGGCGGCGCCGGTGCCGGGCGCGGGCGATCGAGCAGCGTCACGGCAGGAACACGCGCTGCCGCAGGTCGAGATGGTCGGCGCCGCGCCGCAGCACCAGCCGCGCCTCCCACTGGCCGGGCGCCAGCGCCGGCAGCGCGGCGCGCCAGGCACCCGCCCCTTCCGGCACGAATTCCAGCGCCACCGACTCGCCGGTGAGCGGCCGGACCAGCCGCCCGCCGGCCCCGGCCGCCAGCGGCCCGGCGGCGTCGTTGGCGGCGAGGCGCAGCGCGCCGCCCTCCGCCCGCAGCCGCGCCGTCCAGCCCAGCGCGTCCTGCCGCCGCTGCTCGGCCAGCACGTCGTTGTAGGCGCGGCCCTGGTCGTAGGCATGGCCCACCGTGGTGCCGGTGAAGGTGCTGAGCGCGCTGTACACCAGCGCCCCGTTCACCGCGATCACCAGCCCCATGGCGCCGACGAAGACCCAGGGGATCCAGGCGGAGCGGCGTGGCCGGCCGGTGGCGCCGCCGCCGGGATTGCCGCCGGGGCCGGAGGGCGGCCCCGGCGGCGTGGCGGGCTGGCCGGTGGTGAAGCGCAGCAGCATGGCGTCAGGGCCTCGGTCCCAGGAAGACGCTGGCGGCCGAGGCGGCGGTGCGGCCCGCCTCGTCCACCACCCGGAAGCGTATGTCGGTGCTGTCATGCGCCCGTACCCAGGCCGGGGCGGTGACCAGCACGCGCCACTGCCCGATGCCGTCGCGCTGCAGCGGCAGCAGCGGCCGGCCCTCCGTGTCCGGCTCGGCGTCCTGCACCACGAAGAAGAAGCCCGGCGGGGCGTCCAGCTCCAGGTGCAGCACCGCCTCGCCCGTGCCGCGGTTGCCGAGCTTCAGCGTGTAGCCGTTGCGGATGCCGCCATCCGAGAGCCGGACGTAGACCGGCGCGCGGTCGCGCAGCACGGCGAGGTCCTGGTCCGCGCGCAGCAGCAGCGCCGTGCCCATCGCCGCGGCCACCACCAGCATCACGGCGCCGTAGAGCAGGGTGCGCGGGCGGATCGCGCGCATCGGCCGGCGCGCCGCCATGCCGGGGTCGCGCCGCGCCGCGCCGGGCGGCAGGGCGGCGGTCGCGGCGGTCGCGGCGGCGAGGTTGCCCAGCGTCTCGAAGGCGATCAGCCCGCCGGGCCGGCCGAGGCGGTGCATCACGTCGTCGCAGGCATCGGCGCAGAGCGCGCAGCCGATGCATTCGAGCTGCTGGCCGTCGCGGATGTCGATGCCGGTCGGGCAGACATGCACGCAGGCATGGCAGTTCACGCAGTCGCCCACGCCGGGCTGCGAGGGCTTGCCCTGCGGCTCGCCGCGCCAGGCGCGGTAGGAGACGACGAGGCTGTTCTCGTCGAGCATCGCCGCCTGGAAGCGCGGCCAGGGGCACATGTAGGTGCAGACCTGCTCGCGCGCCCAGCCGGCCAGCAGGTAGGTGGTGAAGGTGAAGAGGCCGACGAAGAGGTAGGTCTCGGCCGAGGCGCGGCCGCTGAAGAACTCCCGCACCACCGTCGGCGCGTCGATGAAGTACATGATCCAGGCGCCGCCGGTGAGCAGCGCGATCAGCAGCCAGGCCGCGTGCTTGGCCACCTTGCGCAGCGCCTTGCCGGCCGAGAGGGGCTGCGCGTCCAGCTTCATGCGGGCGTTGCGGTCGCCCTCGATGCGCCGCTCCACCCACATGAACAGGTCGGTCCATACCGTCTGCGGGCAGGTGAAGCCGCACCAGACGCGGCCGTAGAGCGAGGTGACGGCGAACAGCCCCACCGCGCCCAGGATCAGCAGGCCGGTGATGAAGTACACCTCCTGCGGCAGGATCTCGATCGGGCCGAGGAACAGGCGCGCCTGGCGGATGTCGGCCAGCACCGCCTGGTCCGGCATGCCCGGGCCGCGGTTCCAGCGCAGCCAGGGCACGAGGTAGTAGAGGGCGAGGCAGGCGACGAGCACGGCCCACTTGGCGCGGCGCACCGGCCCGTGCACGGCGCGCGGGTAGACCTTCTGCCGCGTGGCGTAGAGCGGCGCCGGGCTCTGGCCCGCCCCGTCATGCCCGTCCGCGCCGGCCGCCACCGGCGGCCGCGGATCGATCCGGCTCATCGTCGGCTTCTCCGTCACGTGCCCCGCCTCAGTCGCCGCCGCCCAGCGAGTGGACGTAGACGGCGAGCATGTTGACCACGGCCGGGTCCAGCCGCACGCCCCAGGCGGGCATGGCGCCGCGCCGGGAATAGGCGATGGAACGCACGATCGAGGCCTTGTCGCCGCCGTAGAGCCAGACCTGGTCGTCGAGGCGCGGCGCGCCCATCTCCTGGTTGCCCTGGCCGCGGTCGCCGTGGCAGGAGGCGCAGTTCTCCGCGAACAGCAGGGAGCCGCGCCGCGCCGCCGGCGCGTCGTCGGCGCGGCCGGTGAGGGAGAGCACGAACTCCGCCGTGTCGCCCACCTGCGCCGCGTTCAGCATGCCGTCGGCCAGGAAGCGCGGCATCAGCGTCGCGTGCGTGTCGTTGTCGTCGTCGGCGCGCACGCCGTGGGTGATGGTGCGGTGGATCGCGGCGAGGCTGCCGCCCCAGAGCCAGTCGTCGTCGGCGAGGCTGGGGAAGCCGCCCGCCGCGCCCTGGCCGCCGGCGCCGTGGCAGGCGGCGCAGGTGTTGGCGAAGGCGACGCGGCCGCCGGCCAGCGCGAAGGCGCGCATCTCCGGATCGGCCGCGACCTCGGCCGGCGTCGCCGCGCGGATGCGCGCCAGCATCGCCTGCTGCTGCTGGCTGCCCGCCGCCAGCTCCTCGCGCAGCGCGCCGCGCGCGGTCCAGCCGGTCAGGCCGGTGGCGCCGGGGATGGGCAGCGCCGGGTAGAGCACCACCCACACCGCGGCGAAGGCGATGGTGGCGTAGAAGACGTAGAGCCACCACCGCGGCAGGGGCGTGTTCAGCTCCTTGATGCCGTCCCACTCGTGCCCGGTGGTGTCGGTGCCGGTGATGGCGTCCTTCTCGATCTTGGTCGGCATGGATGCCTCCCCCTCAGCGGCCGGGCCGCGCGTCGTCGCGCAGCGGGATATCGGCGAGTTGCTGCAGTCGCTGCCGGCGGCCGGGCCACAGGGCCCAGGCCAGGATGCCCACGAAGAGCACGAAGAACCACACGATCCAGATGGTCCTGAGCAGCGGGTAGAGAGCGTAGAGCCCGTCCATGGCGGCGCGCCCCTATTGCTGCCGGACCCGGTCCGGCGTCACGTCGCCGAAGCGGACCAGGGTGCCGAGCATCTGCAGGTAGGCCACCAGCGCGTCCATCTCGGTCACCGGCCCGTCCTCCTCGTCGAAATTCGCCTGCCGCGCGCGGCCGTAGCGGCCGGCGAAGGCGGTGCCGTCACGCTCGGGGCGCGCCTGCGCCTCGAGGTCGGCCACGGCGCTGGCGATCATCGCCTCGGTGTAGGGCACGCCCACCGCGCGCAGCGTGCGCAGGTGGTCGGCGACGTCGTCGTAGCGCAGCGGCCGGTCGAGGAAGCCGTAGGCCGGCATGATGCTCTCCGGCACCACCGAGCGCGGGTCGCGCAGGTGCAGCACGTGCCAGCTGTCGGAGTAGCGGCCGCCGACGCGGGCGAGGTCCGGCCCGGTGCGCTTCGAGCCCCACTGGAAGGGATGGTCGTACATGCTCTCGGCGGCGAGGCTGTAGTGGCCGTAGCGCTCGGCCTCGTCGCGCAGCGGGCGGACCATCTGGCTGTGGCAGTTGTAGCAGCCCTCGCGCATGTAGATGTTGCGGCCCATCAGCTCGAGCGGCGTGTAGGGGCGCACCCCCTCGACGCGCTCGATCGTCGTCTCCACCGCGAAGAGCGGCACGATCTGCACCAGGCCGCCGATCGAGACGGTGATCAGGGTGAGCACGCCGAGCAGGATGACGTTGCGCTCGATGATGGCGTGGCTGAAGCGCTTGAGCATGGCTCCCTCCCTCACTCGGCCGCGACGGCGGCGGCCGGCGCCGGCATCGCGGCGGCTGGCTGCGGCGCTGCGGCGATGGTGCGCCAGACGTTGAAGGCCATCAGCAGGGCGCCGCCGAGGTAGAGCAGGCCGCCCAGCAGGCGGATCACGTAGTAGGGGTGCATGGCCGCGACGCCTTCCACGAAGCTGTACTGGAGGAAGCCGTTGGCGTCGTAGGCGCGCCACATCAGCCCCTGCATGATGCCCGCCACCCACATCGCGGTGATGTAGAGCACGATGCCGAGCGTCGCGAGCCAGAAGTGCCAGGAGATCAGCCGCGTCGACCACATGGCGCGGCGCTGCCACAGGACGGGGATCAGCCAGTACAGCGCGCCGAAGGTGATGAAGCCGTTCCAGCCCAGCGCGCCGGAATGCACGTGGCCGATGGTCCAGTCGGTGTAGTGCGAGAGCGAGTTCACCGCCCGGATCGACATCACCGGCCCCTCGAAGGTGGCCATGGCGTAGAAGCCGACGGCGGCGACGGAGAAGCGCAGCGCCGGATCGGTGCGCAGCTTGTCCCAGGCGCCCGAGAGCGTCATCAGCCCGTTGATGGCGCCGCCCCAGGAGGGCATCCACAGCATGATGCTGAACACCATGCCGAGGGTCGAGGCCCAGTCCGGCAGCGCGGTGTAGTGCAGGTGGTGCGGCCCGGCCCAGATGTAGAGGAAGACCAGCGACCAGAAGTGCACGATGGACAGGCGGTAGGAGTAGATCGGCCGGTCGGCCTGCTTCGGGATGAAGTAGTACATGATCCCGAGGAAGCCCGCCGTCAGGAAGAAGCCCACCGCGTTGTGGCCGTACCACCACTGGATCATCGCGTCCTGCACGCCCGAGGGCACGCTGTAGGACTTGGCGTGCAGCAGGTCGATCGGCAGGGCGATGTTGTTGCCCAGGTGCAGCATCGCCACGGTGATGATGAAGGCGAGGAAGAACCAGTTGGCGACGTAGATGTGCGGCTCCTCGCGCCGGATCACCGTGCCGACGAAGGCGACGAGGTAGATCACCCAGACCAGGGTCAGCCACAGGTCGGTGTACCATTCCGGCTCGGCGTACTCGCGGCCCTGCGTGTAGCCGAGCACGTAGCCGCTCGCCGCCAGCAGGATGAAGAGCTGGTAGCCCCAGAACAGGAACCAGCCCATCGGCTCGCCGCCGAACAGGCGGGCGCGGCAGGTGCGCTGCACCACGTAGAGCGTGGTGCAGAACAGCGCGCAGCCGCCGAAGGCGAAGATCACCGCCGAGGTGTGCAGCGGCCGGATCCGCCCGAAGCTGGTCCATTCGAGGCCGAGGTTGAGCTGCGGCCAGGCGAGCTGCGAGGCCGCCA
The DNA here is from genome assembly GCF_023223525.1 of Roseomonas acroporae. Lineage (GTDB taxonomy): Bacteria > Pseudomonadota > Alphaproteobacteria > Acetobacterales > Acetobacteraceae > Roseomonas_E > Roseomonas_E acroporae. Next base: position 109,406 of record NZ_JALPRX010000038.1, read on the forward strand.
CCACGCCGACCAGGAAGCCGACCACGCCCCAGAACACGGTCGCGATGGCGAAGGCCCGGATCGGCCCGTCCACGTATTCCGGTGCGGCCGGCCTCGCCTCGGCCACGCCGCCCGGCCTTTCGGCAACGTTGCCGTCCATCATCCCTGGTCTCCCCTGGAGCGACCTGCCGGCCGCCAGCCTCGGGCGTTCCGGCGCGTGAGCAGGGCCAGGGGCGGCCGGCCGCGTCGGCGCCCGGCCCCTCCTGGCACGGGGCACGATCCCGCGCCTCCGCCCTGCCAGGATCGCGAACGGCGCCGGCGGGGCCTTGATGTGGGTCAAGCCGCCGGGGCGGGCGGGCGGAAGCCCGGGTGGCCGTGTCGGCGGGGCCACAGCATGCCGGCCGGGCATGGCGGCCCGCCGGGCGCGCGGGCGGCACCTTCGGGCCGGCGCATCCCGCCGCGGGTGCCCATCGCGGGCGCGGCGCGTCGCCGGTCCGGCCCCGGTGCCCGCGCGGGGCCCGCCGCCGGCACCGGGGCCGCCGGGGGGGCGCCGGGGGCCGGCACGCGGCTAGTCCCGCCTGCCAGTCCCGCCTGCCGGTCCCGCGCGCCGTCAGGCCAGGACGCGCACCGCCAGCCCGCCCAGCACGACGGCATTCAGCACCAGCACGGCAACGCCCACGAGGCGAAGGCGCTGGCCGTGGCGGCGGGCGATGGCGCCGCCGAGCAGGGCGACCGCCGACAGCGCCGGTGCCGTGCCGAGCGCGAAGCACAGCATCGACAGCCACCCCGCCAGGGCGCTGCCCGAGGCCGCCGCCGCCGCCAGCGCGCCGTAGAGCAGGCCGCAGGGCAGGGCGGAGAGGATGAGGCCGAGCGTCAGGCCGTGCAGGGAACGCGACCAGGCCGCCAGCCGCGCGACCGGGAGCCGCGGCACGGGCAGGGGAAGGCCCGACAGGCCAGCCGCCCGCAGCAGCATCGTCGCCGCGCCGAGCGCCAGCAGGAAGGCCAGCGGCCAGCGCAGCCCGGAGGCGGATGCCGCCAGCCCGGCCAGCCCGCCCGACAGGGCGCCGAGCAGGCCGTAGCCCAGCATGCGGCCCAGGTGGTAAGGCAGCAGGGCCGCCCCGGCGAGCCGCCGCAACGCCGGCCCCCCGGCCAGCCCGGCCGACTGGACCAGCACGAACGGCGCGCACATCCCGGCGCAATGCGTCACGCCGCCCGCCAGCCCGGCCAGGAACAGCGTGCCGCAGAGCGTGGCCAGACCCCCCGTCCCGAGGGCAGTCAGATCGTGCAGGCAATCGGCCAGCATGTTCCCTTCCCGAGCGGGATCCGATCGGTTCGGGGGCCTTCCGGCCCGGGCCCCGACCGGACGGCTTCCCCGCGAGCGGTACCCGGCCGGCCCGGCCGGCCGCGCCGTTCGCGGGCCTCCGGCGGTTCGCTTAGAGCATTTCCAGGCTGGGTGTACTCGCCCGGCGACTTGGAAAACGCGAAAAACCAGAAGGCCGGAACGGCTCTAGCGCCCGTCGCCGGCGACGGCATTGCGCTCGGTCAAGGACGATCCCGCCGCGCGCCCGTTGCGTTGCGGCCCCTGCGTTGCGGCCCCTGCGTTGCGTCTCCGTCCTGCCATGGGGAGGGCGCGCTTCCGGTCCGGCCGGCCGATCCGCCAGCCCGAGAGTCGATGCATGAAAGCGGTTGCATCATTGCATGCCTCCCACAACTCGTTCGTGCTAACATCTTCCGCGATCGCCTCCAGGCCCACCTCGATGTCGGGGCGGGTCCGGAGACCGTCGGCGGCAGGGCCCGATTCCATTCTTCGGGACGGCGGCAGCGGCAGTCGGTCGAGATATTCCGAAGATATTTCAGGGAGGAAAGCGTCGGGCGGGCGTTGCGTCGCGGGCCGGGATCCCGCGCGTCCGGGTGCCAGCGGGGCGCCGGCGCGGCGATCATTGGCTCACAAACGTGAGAATGGAATGAATCCAGTCCATTTTTCGATGGCAATGCTGCACAGCAACACGTATGAATTAGCTAAGAACATGTACAAAGAAGGCAATCTTACTTTTTGGATAGCCCCTTCGAAATTCCGCCTTCTTTCGCCTAAGTGAGATTCCTGATCGACCGGAGAGTCACGTGAACGCTGGACTGCTCGGGCCGCTTCGCACCCCACGCGCTGCCCTGGATGCCATCCGTCTCAATGAGGATCCGGCGCAAGCCAGGGAGCTCCAGGCTCTCGGCGAGGCGGCCAACTACGTCCTCAGCCTGACCAGACCGCACCCGGAACTCGGCCGATCGGGCTCGGTCTGTCCCTATGCCGCGGGCGGGCTGCAGCGCCAGAGCATCCTGCTGACCTCCCTGTCCCTCGACACGCCGGACCACGACGCCCTCGCGCAGGTTATGCACGGCGTCAGGAACATGGTCATCGAGATGGGCGGGACGCCCGAGGAAGCGAAGCTGCGCGCCATCCTGGTCGTCCTGACGGGCCTGGACACGAGCGAGGCGGCCCCGCTGGTCGAGAGCGTCCAGCGGGAGCTGAAGCCGTTCTTCGTCTCCGTCGGGCTGATGATCGGCGAGTTCTTCCCGGGCTGCGCCGCCCCCGGGCTGCACAACCCCGACTTCAGGCCGCTCGACACCAGCTTCTGCGGCCTCGCGGTGCGCCGGATGATGGCGAACGACGTGGTTTTCCTGCTGGACCAGGACTGCTATGTGCGGAGCTACCTGGACGAGTTCGGCCAGGACGGGGCGAAGCGGCTGGCTCGGATGCTGGCCGACGGCAGCTGCCCGCCGCACCGGGCGGAGGCCATCGGCCAACTGCTCGCCGAGCGGGCCGGCACGTCGCGACTGGTGGCCGCCGAGGCCTGACGGCACGGAGGCCGATCCGCCGCCGGCCTGCACACATCCGGGGCTGCCGGCGGCGACTCCCCTCCGGCTTGGCAAGGATTGGTCGCCAGATGCACCAGGCTGCAGCGAGCACGTTCCCGGCGCCATGGCGCGCCGACGGTCTGCTGGCGGCGGGGCAGCCGGGCCCCGGCACCACGGCCACGCCGCCATCCGCCGCCGCCAGGAACGAGCGGCTGCACGACAAGTTCGTCCGCTGGGCGAGGGCGCGGCCCAACGACACCGCCATCCTGCATGACGGCCGCCGCTGGACCTATCGCGAGCTCGACGAGTGGTCCAACCAGCTGGCCCACCTGCTGCGCGAGAACGGGGCCCTGCCGGGTTCGCTCGTCGGCCTCTGCCTCGACCGCTCGCCCATGCTGGTCGCCGCCGTCCTGGCCGTGCTGAAGGCCGGGGCCGCCTACGTGCCGCTCGACCCAGCCTATCCGGCCGAGCGGCTGGGGCTGATGCTCGCCGACAGCCGGCCCTCGGTGCTGCTCACCCGCGGCGAGGCGCGGGACCGCCTCGGCTACGACGGCACGGTCCTCGATCTCGACCGGCCGCCGCGCCGCGTGGAGGACTGCCCCCGCGAGGCGCCGGAGCGCGACGCCGCGACCGACGGCCTGGCCTGCGTCTTCTACACCTCGGGCTCCACCGGGCGGCCGAAGGGCGTGGCGCTGCGCCACACGGCGACGGCCATGATCGAGTGGGCCGCGGGCATCTTCACCAGCGGCGAGCTTTCCCGCGTCGCGGCGACCACCTCCATCTGCTTCGACCCGTCGGTGTTCGAGATCTTCGCGCCGCTGAGCCTGGGCGGCACGATGGTGCTGAAGAAGGACCTGCTCCAGCCCTTCGACCCCGCCGAGCGGCCGACGCTGCTGAACGGCGTGCCCTCCGCCTTCGCCGAGCTGGCCAGGGCCGGGCGGATCCCGGACTCGGTCCGGGTCATCAACGTGGGCGGCGAGCGGCTGACGGCGCGGCTGGCGCGCGAGATCTACGCCGCCTCCCGCGTCGAGCAGGTCTGGAACCACTACGGCCCGACCGAGGCCACGATCTGCACCTGCGTCGCGCTGGTGACGCCGGATGCCGAGGTGGACCCGCCCATCGGCCACGGCATCGCCGGCGCCCTCCTGCACGTGCTCGACGACGAGCTGCAGCCGGTCGCGGCGGGCGAGGTCGGCGAGCTGTTCATCGGCGGTCCCTCCCTGGCGGCCGGCTACCTGAACCGGCCCGACCTGACCGCCGAACGCTTCCTGCCCGATCCCTTCGTCGGCGGCGCCGCCCGGATGTACCGGACCGGCGACCTGGTGCGGCGCGCGCCCGACGGCGCGCTCCACTTCGTCGGCCGCAGCGGCCAGCAGGTGAAGTTCCGCGGCGTGCGCATGGAGCTCGACGAGATCGAGGCCGCGCTGTGCCGGCTGGACCTCGTCGCCGAGGCGGTGATCCTGCCGGTCGAGCGGAACGGCACGGTGGACGACCTCGTGGCCGTCGTCACCGCCCGGGCACCGCTGACCCTGCCTGCCATGCGCCAGGCGCTGCGCGAATCGCTGCCCGCGGCCATGCTGCCCACCAAGCTCGTCACCGTCGCCACGATGCCGCTCACCCCATCGGGCAAGACGGACCGGCAGGCCCTGCGCCATCTCGTGCTCCCCGCCGTCGAGGAGGCGCCGGGGCAGGAGGCGGAGGGCGTCGCCGACCCGATCCTCAGCCCGTTCGAGGAGGTGATCCTCTCCGTCTTCCGCGCGGTGCTCCGCCAGCCCGGCCTCACCAAGGACGACGACTTCTTCGACCATGGCGGCGATTCCCTCCTGGCCGTGAACGCCGCCCTGCGCCTCGAGGAGCTGCTCGGCCTCGTCGTGCCGAGCGCGCTGCTGCATCACGGGCGCACCGCCTCGGCGCTGGCGCCGATGCTGCAAAGCAAGGACCAGGCGCGTGGCCACCTCACGGTCATGCAGCCGCTCGGGGAGGGGGTGCCGCTGTTCTGCCTGCCCGACGTGTTCGGCCGCCCGGTCAGCTTCCTCAGCTTCGCCCAGCAGTGGCGCGGCGAGCGCCCGGTGTACGGGCTGCTGCCGGGGCCGCTGGAGGCGGAGGTCATCGCGTCGCCCTCGCTGGAGGCGCTGACGCGGGCCTACCGGCGGGAGATCGAGCAGCTGTGGCCGGACGGGCCCTGCCTCCTGGTCGGGTACTCGGCCGGCGCGATCCCGGCCGTCGACCTGGCCTGCGCGCTGGAAGCCGCGGGGCGCACCGTCACGCTGATCCTGATCGACCCGATCGCCCAGCGCCTCTCGGTCGACATGCGGGAGATCAGGCAGCGGACCCGGCAGGCCGCCTACGCGCTCTGCACCCGCGGCCCGAAGGCGGCCCGCCAGGTCTTCCTGGAGCGCCACGTGCCGGAATGGATCCCGCCCGCCTACCGGGACATCACCGCGGCCATGCTGCAGGCCGAACGCGACTGGCAGCCCCGCCGCTTCCACGGCAGGACGATCCTGGTGACCTGCGGCCGGAGCTGGTTCGACCGCACGGCACCACGGTTCCGGAACTGGCTGCACACGCGCCTCGCCTTCGGCTGGCACGCCTTCCTGGACGGGGAGATCCGCACCAGGTCGATCGACACGGACCACTACCAGATCGTGCGCAAGCCCGCGGTGTACGAGCTGACCGCGGGGCTGCGGGAAGCGCTGCGCGAGCTGCCCGCGGCCGGCTGAGGTTCCCCGCCCGGGCATCCATCGGGTTCCGCGGCGCGGGATGCCGAGGCGGATCGCCGGCGGGCGGCGATGCCCGGCGGCATGGCGCCGCTCCGATGGCCGCGGCGGCGCTCGCCGACCCGTCCAGGCCCGTACCGGGCCCCGCTCCGGCCCCCGACGGGGAATCGCTGGAAGCGAAGCCCCCTGGAATCTCCCCCGCGGACCGCTCGGGCAGCCCCGCCGCCCCGACGGAAGCAGGGACCCGCGCCAGGCCGCGCGCCCGGCCGGACCGCGATCCGCGACGGATCGTCCGTCGCCGTCGGCCGGGTGGCCCGTCCGCGCCTCGTTGCCTGCCTGAAAGGTGATCGGGCGGCCTCGAACGAACCGCCCGGCGCGGCCTTTGATGCACACGCGTCCATGTCCGGCAGCCAAGGCCGCTCCGCCGCCGGCGGCGGCGCCGGGCCCGCCGCGCCCTCGGACCGATTGGCGGTGCGCATGCCGGGACTGCCCCCAGAACAGCCACAGCCGGCCCAGCCACGGGCGGAGCCGTCTCGCACGGGAACGGACCGGATGGGCGCCGCCGGGACGGCAACGGCGCGGGCGGGCGGCACGGTGCTCGTGCACGCGCTCGACCCGCGCCACTACGCCCGCGCGCATGAGCAGGCGAGCCGCGCCGGCATCGCCCGCCAGCTCGCCGCGCTGAAGGGCTTCGGCTTCGGCGGCGCGCTCGACCTCGACGCCAGCCCGGCCGGCCCCACCTACCTCGTGCCGAGCGACACGGTGATCGGCGCGGCCGCCGCCGCCCGGCTCGGCCTCGCCGGGCCGCACGACCTGTTCGGCGGCGTGGCGCCCTGCGCGGTCGCCGCGACCAAGGCCATCACCCACCCGCTGGTCGCCGGGTCGGCCGCCGCGCCGCCCGGCTGGTCGCACGAATTCCCGGAGCGGGTGCGGCAGGCCGTGCATCCGGGCTGGTCCGCCTTCGACCTCGGGGATGCGCGCCTGGCCGGCCGCCGCCTGCTGGAAGGCGGGCCGATGCGGCTGAAGGAGGTGCGCGCCACGGGCGGGCTCGGGCAGGTCGTGCTGACCGGCCCCGACGGGCTCGACGCGGTGCTCGCGCGCCTCGATCCGGAGTCGATCGCCCGCGACGGGCTGGTGTTCGAGCCGAACCTCGACGACGTCACCACCTACAGCGTCGGCCAGGTGCGGGTGGACGACCTCGTCTGCAGCTACGTCGGCACCCAGCGGCTGACGCGCAACAACGAGGGCGCCGAGGTGTATGGCGGCTCCCGCCTGTTCTGCGTGTGCGGCGAATTCGACGCGCTGCTCGGGCAGGTGTCGTCGCCGGCCCTGCGTGTCGCCGTGGCCCAGGCCCGCCTCTACGACGAGGCCGCGGCCGCCTGCTTCCCCGGCCTGATCCTGTCGCGGCGCAACTACGACGTGCTGGGCGGGCGGGACGCGGCGGGGCGCTGGCGCTCGGGCGTGCTGGAGCAGTCCTGGCGCATCGGCGGCGCGAGCGGGGCGGAGGTCGCGGCGCTGGCCGCCTTCCGGGCCGCCCTCCTGGCCGGGGACGCGCCGCCGGTGGTGCGGGCCGCCACGGTCGAGGTCTATGGTGCGGCCGGGGAGCCGCCGCCGGGGGCCACCGTCTACTTCCATGGCCTGGATCCGGCGGTGGGGTTCGTCAGCAAGTACGCAACGGTCGAGGCCCATGGCAACGCGCGATGAGGCGGTGGAGATTCCGGTCGAGGGCCGGTGCATCCCGGGTACGCTGGTGGCGCCGGCGACGGCGATCCCGGGCATCCTGTTCGTGCAGGGCTGGGGCAGCAGCCAGGATGTCTACCTGCCCCGGGCCCGCCAGATCGCGGCGCTCGGCTGCATCGGCCTGACCTTCGAGCCGCGCGGCGTCGCGCGCGACGACCCGCGGCACGAGACGGTGACGCGCGAGGACAACCTGCGCGACCTCGTCGCCGCCTACGACACGCTGGCCGCGCAGCCCGGCGTGGACGCCTCGGCGATGGGGGTGATCGGCAGCAGCTACGGTGCCTACCTGGCGGCGATCCTGACCTCGCTGCGGCCGGTGCGCTGGCTGACGCTGCGCGTGCCCGCCCTGTACCGCGACGAGGACTGGACGGTGCCCAAGCAGGGGCTCAGCCGGGACTCGCTGAACGCCTACCGGCGCGCCCGGGTGAGCCCGTCGCAGAACCGCGCCCTGGCCGCCTGCGCCGAGTTCCGGGGCGACGTGCTGGTGGTCGAGTCCGAGCACGACGACCGCATCCCGCATGCCGTGGTGGCGAACTACCTCGGCGCCTTCGCGCAGGTGCGCTCGCTGAGCTACCGCCGCATGGAAGGGGCCGATCACGGGCTTTCCAGCCCCGAGGCGCAGCGCGCCTACGCGGCGCTGCTGATGTCCTGGGTGACGGAGATGGTGCTGGGCGCGCGGGTGAGCTGGAAGCCGGCGGGCGTCTGACGAGGCCGTGCGGCCGGGAGAGCCGCGCCGCGCGCGGCCCGGTCGGCGTCGGGCAGCGGCTGCCCGGCCACCGCCGGTGCGCGGGCTCCCGCGGCGGCGTCGCCCCGTCCCGGGCATCCCTCGCGCCGATGCGCCGCCCCTGGTATGGGTCGCGCCGGTCCAGGCGGGAGGCGAGGATGACGGAGCCCGGGGTCGCCGTCCTCACCCTCGTGAAGGGACGCGACGCGCATCTGCGCCGCGTGATGGCGGCGCTGGAGCGCGGCACGCGCCGGCCGGACCGCCTCGTCGTGGTGGACATGGGCGAGTCGCCCGCCGCGATCGGCCCGACAACCCTGCCCCTGACGCTGCACCGCCTGCCCGCCGCCGGGCTGCCCCTCGCCGCCGCGCGGAACGCGGCGGCGCGGCTGGCGGGGATGGGGCCAGGAACGGAGACGGGTGCGGAGACGGGGGCGGGGGCGGCGACGCTGATCTTCCTCGACGTGGACTGCATCCCCGCCGCGAACCTCGTCGCCGCGCTCGCCGCCGACGTGGCGGCGGCGGACGCGCTGGTCTGCCCGGAGATCCTCTACCTGCCGGCCGGCGCGGCGGACGCGCCCGAGGCGCGGCTGCGCGCGCTCGGCCGCCGGCACCATGTCCGCCCGTTCCCGGCGGCCGGCATGCGGGCGGAGCCGAATGCCGGCCTCTTCTGGTCGCTGGCCTTCGCCGTCCGGCACGCGACCTTCGGGCGGATCGGCGGCTTCGACGCCGGCTACACCGGCTACGGCGCGGAGGACACGGACTTCGCCTTCCGCGCGCGCGCGGCGGGCGTGCCGCTGCTGTTCACCGCCTCCACCGTGGCGTTCCACCAGCATCACGGCGTGTACGACCCGCCGCTGCAGCATTTCGCGGACATCGTGGCCAACGCCTCGCGCTTCCGGGAACGGCACGGCTTCTGGCCGATGGACGGCTGGCTCGACGCCTTCGCCCGGCTCGGCCTGATCGACCCGCCGGGGGACGGCCCGCTCCGCGTGCTGCGGCCGCCGACGGCGGCGGAGGTGGCGGCCGCGCGCCAGGGACCCGAACGGGTCTACTGACCGCCCCGGAGCGGTCCCGGCCCCCGATCGGGCGCGTCTTCCGTGTCGCCGGGCGAGGACGCCCGGCCCGGGAATGCCCGCTGCCCGTGGCGTTCCGCGCGGTCCGCCGTTTCGTCGAGGAAGTCGGCGGCGCGGCGGGGCGCGTCGGGGTCGTACAGGGCGGCGATTCGGGCGGTGTCGAGCGCCTCGGCCTCGCGCAGCAGCGCCGGCCAGTCGCCCGCCGCCGGCCACGCCTCCCGCACCACCGCGGCGCCCAGCGCCGCGAGCCGCCGCGCCTTGGCCCCCTGCTCGTCGAAGGGGCGCGGCTCGGGCAGGCAGAGGAAGGGCCGGCCCAGCGCCGCGACCTCGGCCAGCAGCCCGTCGCCGCAGCCGCCGACGACCAGCCCGGCCCGCGCCAGCACCGTCGGCGCGTCCTCGCGCCAGCCCAGGAATTCGAGGTTCGGCGGCAGCGCGGCGGGCATCGTGGCGGGGCCGAGGACGCGCCAGCGCCGCCAGGGCACGGCGCGCGCGGCGGCGGCGAGCGCCTCGCCGTCCCCGCCCGCCCCGCCGCGCCCGAAGGCGACCACGACGCTGTCCGGCTCGGCCGCGGGCCGCGGCGGCGGGGCGGCGAGGAAGCCGGCGTGGAAGCTCCGCTTCAGCACCCAGCCCGGAGTCGCGGCATCCTCGAGCGCGGCCGGGAAGGGGGCCAGCAGCGCCTCGGCCGCGCGGAAGGCGCCGAGATGCGGCGCATCGTCCCGCCGCCCCGCCAGGCGGACGTACACCACGGGGGTGGAGAGCAGGCGCGCCAGCATCGCCACCTCCACCGAGACGTCCACCACCAGCAGGGCGGGCCGGTGCGCGGCGATCCAGGCGGCGATCGCGGCGCCGCGCCGGCGCAGCCCGTCATGGCCGCGCGGGGCGTAGTGCAGCCCCGGCACCTCGCCGGCACCGGGATCCGGGGCCGGCGCGTCGTCCGGCAGGGCGAGGACGGGCAGCGGCGCGGCGGCGGCCGCGGCCGCGTCCATCGTGCCGATCAGCGTCACCGGCCGCCGCATCCGCCGCGCCAGGATGACGGCCCGCGCCAGATGGCCGGCGCCCTGGTGGTGGACGTAGTAGCCGACCGGCCTCATGCCGCGCGGGAACCGGCCGCCGCCCGTCCCGCCGGGCCGACCGCCGTCCCTCGCTCCGCCGGTCCGGTCGCCGCCTCCGGCGCGGCGGTCGCCACTCCTTCCGGCGCAGTGGTCGCCATTCCCTCCAGCGCGTCGGTCGCCATCCGTTCCAGCGCGGCGGTCGCCATCCGTTCCAGCGCGGCGGTCGCCGCGACGATCTCCGCCTCGGCGGTGTCGGCTGGCGGCAGCAGCGGCGTCGCGCGGGCGACGAAGGCGATGGCGTTGACGCTCTCGCGCGCAACGGCGCGCAGCACCGCCACGTCGATGCCGGTCGCGGCCGCCGCCGTCTCCAGCCCGCTCCCCGGTCCACCCCCCGGGCCACTTCCCGCGCCGCCGGCGAAGCCGTCCCGCAGGGCCCGCCGGCGGGCGAACAGGCCGGCCCAGAATTCCGGGCCGGGCAGCAGGTGCGGCTCGCCCGTCTCCGCGATCCGCCGCCAGCGGCGCATCTCCGCCGCCATGCCGCCGGGCGCCCGGCCATCCTCGCGCGCCGAGACCGCCACCCAGGCATCCGGCGCGTGGCGCAGCCGGGCGCCGTTGCGTTCCAGCGCCGCGACCAGGGCGTTGTCCTCGCCCGTCGCCAGCGGCGGCACGCCGCCCGCGTCGCGGTAGGCGGCGACGGTGACGGCGAGGCTCGCCCCGGTATGGTCGCCGTGGCGCGGCGGCGGGTCGTGCGGCAGCGGGTCCAGACGGTCCGACAGGGCGCGCACCGCCGACCAATAGCGCGCGACCAGCGCGCGCCGCTCGCGCAGCCAGCCCGGCAGGCCCTCCTCCCCCGCGAGGCGGATCTCGCCCCCCACCGCCTCCGCCCCCGCCGCGACGGCGCGCAGGTTGGCGGCGATCCAGCCCGGCGGCGGCAGCGCGTCGGCATCGGTGCCGAGCAGCAGGCCCTCGCCGCCGCCTCCCGCCGCGCCGAGCCATCCGGCGCCCGCTTCCATGGCCATGCCGCGCGCCCGGCCGACCGTCGCCTGCCCGGCCGGCAGCGTGGCCTCGATCACGCGCAGCGCCAGCACAGGGTGGCGCCGCGCCGCCTCGCGCGCGGCCGCCGCCGTCCCGTCCGTGCAGCCATTGGCGAGCAGCACGACCCGCACCGGCCCGACACCTTCCTGCCCCGCCAGGGCGGCGAGCAGGCCGGGCATCGCCGCGGCCTCGTCGCGGGCCGGCACGCAGACGACGTGCGGGATCATGCCGTCGCCACGCTGGCGCGCGACCGCGCGTGGCGGTCGATCTCGGCGCGGAACAGCGCCTCGTAGCGGTCCATCATCACCTGGGCGTCGCACATCGCCTCGGCCCTGGCCCGGCAGGCGGGGCGGGAGAGGGTCATCGCCTCCCGGATCGCCCGCGCCAGGGCGTCCAGGTCGTCCGCCGGGGCGAGCCGGCCGGTGGCGGCGTCGGTCAGGTCCGGCAGGGCGCCGCGGGCGAAGCCGGCGACGGGCGTGCCGCAGGCCAGCGCCTCCGCCACCACCAGGCCGTAGGGCTCCTCCCAGCACGGCGTGACCACGGCGACGGCCGCCTCCGCCACCTCCCGCGCCAGCGAGCGGTGGTCGAGATGCCCGACATACTCGATGCCGTCCCCGAGGGCGGGCGCGATGCGCCCGGCCCAGTAGGCCGGGTCGCTGCGCGGCCCGGCGATGCGCAGCGGCACCCCCGCCAGGCGGGCGGCGGCGATGGCGAGGTGCGGCCCCTTCTCCGGCACCAGGCGCCCGGACCAGATCGCGTGGCGCCCGCCGCCCGGGGCCAGCCGGGCCGCGAACAGGTCCAGGTCGATGCCGTTGGGGATCACCTCGTCCACGGCGACGAACCGCTCCCACATCCCGCGCACGACGCCCGAGACCGCGACGAAGCGCAGGTCGCGGCGCGACCGTTCCGCCACGCCGTTCTCCAGCTCGTGGAAGGGCGGGCAGTGGAAGGCGGTGACCATGGGCGCGGGAATCCGGTGCGCCTCCAGTAGCGGCAGGTAGTGCAGGCTGTTGTTGAGGACGAGGTCGCAGCCGCCCGGGCTGCTGCCCGGGGCACCGCCCGCGGCGATCCGCCGCAGGATCTCCGCGTAGGCCGCGGCCTCGGCCAGCGCGATGGCGTGCTCCTCGCGGTCGTCGCGCGGCGTGCCGGTCGGCGGGCCGACCGGGCACAGGCCGAGCGCCGGGTCCGATCCTTCCGAGGCGTGGAGCGTGACCTCGTGCCCGCGGGCGATGAGGTGCCGCGCGATGAGATGCGTGTGCATCTCCAGCCCGCCCTGGAACGGGTCCGAGATCGGATACTTCAGGTGGGCGATGATGGCGATCTTCATGTGCGCGGGATCATGGTCGGGAAGGGTCCGTCGTTGAAGGGTGGCGCCGGAGGGGCGGCGGGACGCGCCACGCACCAGCCCCGCTGCCTCGTTGGGCGACCGCCGGCTCGTCGGCGCTCTCCCGCGGGCACGGTCGATGAACGCCGGTCGCCCCGCCGGGTTGATTCCCCGTCCGTGCCCCTGCCGGCAGGCGGCGGGCGCCGCCATCCGTGGCCCGGGACGGCGCCGTGCGGGCGGCAGGCCGGTTCCGGCGGCCGGCGCGCTTCCGCGCGTCGATCCCGGCATTCGCCCTTTCCGTGGGCGACGGCTCGAAGGCTGCGCCGTCGAGCGCGCCGTCCTCCGGCCTTCACGGAAGGCGACCGACAGGCCCTCGGCGCCCTGGCGCCGCGCCGCCCCCCCCCGGCGCATTTTCCGCCCCGTCCCGCGCGCCCGGCCCGGAAATGCCCTACGCTCCCCGCCCCGAACGATCCGGAGCGGCACGCGACATGACATTGGCGATGAGCTGGGACGAGTGGACGCGGCACGATGCGGTGGCGCTGGCCGGCCGCGTGCGCGCGGGCGAGCTGACCCCCGCCGAGATCGCCGCCCAGGCCGCCGCCGCCGTCGCCAAGGTCAACCCGGCCGTCTCCGCCGTGGTCGAGGTGTTCGGGGACGCGGTCGCCGACCCGGCGGGGAACGGCACCGCGCTGGACGGCCCCTTCGCCGGCGTGCCCTACCTGATGAAGGATCTCGGCCCGACGCTGAAGGGGCGGCTGCAGGAGATGGGCTCGCTGCTGATGCGCGGTAACCGCGCGGCGGCGGACAGCTTCCTCGCCGGGCGCATCCGGCAGGCCGGGCTCAACATCATCGGCCGCACCACCACGCCGGAATTCGGCGTCTGCTCCTCGGCCGAGAACCCGGCCGTCTACGTCACGCGCAACCCGTGGGACACGGGCTACACGAGCTGCGGCTCCTCGGCCGGCACGGCGGCGGCCGTCGCGGCGGGCGTGCTGCCGCTCAGCCACGCGACCGATGGCGGCGGCTCGATCCGCATCCCGGCCGGGGTGTGCGGCAATATCGGCCTCAAGGTCTCGCGCGGCGTGTTCTCGATCGCGCCCGGGCTTTCCGACCTCTCCGGCCTGGTCTCGATCCAGGGCTGCCAGAGCCGCACGGTGCGCGACACGGCGCTGTTCGTCGATTCCTGCCGCGGCGGCGCGCCGGGCGAGTTCATGCCCTTCTGGCAGCCGGAGGAGCCGTATTCGACGCTGATCGAGCGCGACCCGCGGCCGCTGCGCATCGCCCTCTCGCACGAATGGGGCGCGGCGCGGCCGACGCCGCACATCGTGGCCGAGCTGGAGCGCGCCGGCCGCTTCCTCGAAGGGCTCGGCCACCATGTCGAGCATGTCCTGCCGCCGATCGACTTCGATTCCGCCTTCGCCGCGCAGACCACCTGCTACATCAGCAATTTCGCGCAGACCATCGCCAACCTGCTGGCGCCGCGCGGGCTGGAGCGGCCGCCCGAGGGGCTGGTGGAGCCGATGAACATAAGGCTGTGGGAGGCCGGCATCGGCACCTCCTACACGGAGCGGGCGCGGATGCAGGCGGTGTTCAACACCACCTCGCGCGCCTTCGGCGACTTCTTCGAGAAGTGGGACGTGATCCTGACGCCGACCATGGCCGCGCCGACGCCGCCGGTCGGCACCACCGAGCTGCTGACGATCAGCGACAATCCCTCGGTGCACGACTGGTTCGCCAACCTCTGGCGCCACTTCGCCTACACGCCGCTGGCCAACCTCTGCGGCATCCCGGGCATCTCGCTGCCCTTCGGCATGCTGGAGAACGGACTGCCCATGGGCATCCAGGCGCTGTCGCGGCAGGCCGGCGACGGGCTGCTGCTGCAGCTGGCGGCGCAGATGGAGCGGGCGCTCGACGGGCGCTGGAACGCGGGGCGGCGGCCGGCGGTGCACGTGACGGGCTGACGGGGCAGGGGCCGGGCGCGGCGGCCGGGACGCCGGGCGGGTGCCGCGCCCTGGCCGGCCGCCCGGTGGCCCGACAGGTGGCCCGACCGGTCGGCCCGACCTGCCAGCCCGACCTGCCGTCGCGAACCGCCGGAAGGCGGCAGCGCCCGCGGCCGCGAGGCCGCACGGGACGCGAAGGAAGGCCACGGAGCGCCCGCCCGCGCCGGACCGCGTTCCGCTGTAGACCGCCGGGCGCGCCTCCCGCATCCTCCGGTCCGCGCCGCCCGCCGCGTGTCGCCGCCGGGCGGCCGGGGGTGCCGCCGCGCCGCCGGCACGCGCCGGCCGGGCCCCGACGCGGCGCCCCCTGCCGATGAAAGCCCCGAAGGAAGCTCCCGGCCCGATGCAGCGACTCCGACTCTCGGTGAACGTCGACCACGTCGCCACGCTGCGCAACGCGCGCGGCGGCACCTTCCCCGATCCGGTCGAGGCCGCGCGCCTCGCCATCGAGGCCGGCGCCGACGGCATCACCGTGCATCTGCGCGAGGACCGCCGCCACATCCGCGACGCCGACGTGCTCCGCCTGCGCGCCGAGGTGCCGACGCGGCTGAACTTCGAGATGGCGGCGACCGAGGAGATGGTCGCCTTCGCCTGCGGGCTGCGCCCCGAGGCGTGCTGCATCGTCCCCGAGAAGCGCGCCGAGCTGACCACCGAGGGCGGGCTCGACGTGCTGCGCTTCGCCGAATCCCTCGCGCCGCAGGTGGCCCGACTCGCCGCCGCCGGCATCGAGGTCGCGATCTTCGTCGAGCCGGACGCCGCGCAGATCGCCGCCTGCCACCTGATCGGCGCCGCCGCCGTCGAGCTGCACACCGGCGCCTATGCCGAGGCCGGCGGCGCGGCGCGCGAGGCGCATCTCGCCCGCCTGCGGAACGGCGCCACCGCCGCGCGATCCGCCGGCCTGTCCTGCCACGCCGGCCACGGCCTGACCTACGGCAACGTCTCCCCCGTCGCCGCCCTGCCGGAACTTTCCGAGGTCAGCATCGGCCATTTCCTGATCGCGCAGAGCGTGTTCGAGGGCCTGCCCGCCGCGATCGCCCGCATGCGCGCCCTGCTCGATGCCGCGCGCGGAGACACCGTGCCCGGGGACGGCGTGCCCGGGGATGCGGCCGAGGATGCCGTGCCATGAACCGGCGCCGGCCCCGGGCGCGGGCATGGCCGCCACGCGCCGGCGCGACGCCGCGCCGCCACGGTGGCCGGGAGGACACGCCATGCTGAAGCACGTCGAGGCCGGCACGCTGGACGTCGCCTATCTCGAGACCGGCGATCCCGCCGGGTGGCCGGTCGTGCTGCTGCACGGCTTCCCCTACGACGTGCACGCCTATGCCGAGGTCGCGCCCCGACTCGCCGCCGAGGGCGCGCGCGTGATCGTGCCCTGGCTGCGCGGCTACGGCCCGACCCGCTTCCGCTCGCCCGCGACGCTCCGCTCCGGCGAGCAGGCGGCGCTGGGCGCCGACCTGCTGGCGCTGCTCGACGCGCTGGGGCTGGGGCACGCGCTGCTGGCCGGCTACGACTGGGGCGGCCGCGCCGCCTGCGTCGTCGCGGCGCTGTGGCCGGAGCGCGCGAGCGGCCTCGTCTCCGTCAACGGCTACAACATCCAGGACATCGCCCGCGCCGCGCGCCCCGCCGCGCCGGCGATGGAGCACCGCCTCTGGTACCAGTACTACTTCCACGGCGAGCGCGGCCGCGCCGGGCTGGAGAAGGACCGGCGCGCCTTCTGCCGCCTGCTCTGGCAGCTCTGGTCCCCCACCTGGCGCTTCGACGACGCCACCTACGAACGCAGCGCCGCCGCCTTCGACAACCCCGACTTCGTCGACGTGGTGATCCACTCCTACCGCCACCGCTTCGCCCTGGTGGAAGGCGACCCGGCCTGCCTCGACATCGAGCGCCGCCTCGCCGCGCAGCCCCCGATCGCCGTGCCGGCGATCACGCTCGACGGCGACGCCGACGGCGTCTCCTCGATCGGCGGCACCGCCAGCCATGCCCGCCGCTTCACCGGCCCGCACGCGCACCGCGCCGTGCCCGGCGTCGGCCACAACCTGCCGCAGGAGGCGCCGGAGGCGTTCGCGCGGGCGGTCCTGGACTGCCGTGCCGGCAGGATCGCCTGATTCGCCGCGCGTGCACCGAGGTGGATTTCGCCGCCGGCCGAACCGCCCGGGGCTCCGCCCCGGCACCCGCGAAGAACTGAAAGACCCTTCGCCCGCCTTTCCGCGGGGCCGGTCGGGCGGTCCCGCCGCCGGTGTCAGAGGCTCATGAGGCTGGCATTGCCGCCCGCCGCGGCGGTGTTGGTGCTGACGGCGCGTTCCGCCATCAGCATGTCGAGGCGCCAGTTCCCGTCCGCCTCGGGCGCCAGCACCGGTCGCACCGCGCCCGGCGCCTCGGCCACCTCGCGCAGCAGCGCGCGCAGCGCCGCGTCGTCGCCCTCGAACAGCACCGCGTCGCAGGCGGCAACGTCCGCGGCCGGGGCGATGCGGGCGGCCAGGGCGGGCGGGAGGCCGCGCAGCACGGCGGCGACGGCCTCCGGCGCGCGCACCAGCGCCGCGTTGCCGGTGGCCAGACAGGCGGCGAGCTGGCACAGCAGCCCCGCCGCCGTCTCCGCCCGGCACAGCACCGTGCCGCGCGGGTGCAGCGAATACAGGTTCCGCCCGCCCACCGGCCCGGGCAGCGCGATCTCCAGCCCGACGCGCGACGCCGCGGCCTGCGCCGCGCAGCGTGCCGCCAGCGCCGTCTCGCCGCGCCCGCGCAGCCAGGCGTCCAGCGCCGCCACCGCCGGGCGGGGCGGCACCGGCGGCAGGTCGGGCGCCGACGGGGCGACGGCGAGCAGGCGGCGCAGGTAGAGCGGCCCGCCCGCCTTGGGGCCGGTGCCGGATAGCCCGTGCCCGCCGAAGGGCTGCACCCCGACCACCGCGCCGATCAGGTTGCGGTTGACGTAGAGGTTGCCGGCGGTGCTCAGCGCCGACAGCCGCCCGATGGTCTCGTCGAGGCGCGAGTGCACGCCGAAGGTCAGGCCGTAGCCGGTCGCCGCGACGTCGCGCATCAGCGCCGCCAACCCGTCGCGGCGGAAGCGCAGCACGTGCAGCACCGGGCCGAACACCTCGCCTTCGAGGTCCGCGATCCGGCCGATCTCGATCAGCGTCGGCGCGACGAAATGGCCGTGGCGGCAGGGTCCGGGCAGCGGCATGGCATGCACCGCGTGGCCGCGCGCGGCCATGGCGTCGACATGGCCCTGGATGCCGGCGCGCGCCTCCCCGGTGATGACCGGGCCGATATCGGTGGCGAGCCGGTCCGGGTTGCCAATCGCGAGCTCCGCCATCGCGCCCCTGAGCATCGTCAGCACGCGGTCCGCCACGTCCTCCTGCAGGCAGAGCACGCGCAGCGCGGAGCAGCGCTGCCCGGCGCTGTCGAAGGCCGAGGCGAGCACGTCCGCCACCACCTGCTCCGCGAGCGCCGAGGAATCCACCACCATCGCGTTCTGCCCGCCGGTCTCGGCGATCAGCGGGACGGGGCGGCCGCCGGCGCCCGGGCGCCGCGCCAGCTCGCGCTGGATGAGCCGCGCCACCTCGGTGGAGCCGGTGAACATCACCCCCTGCACCCGCGCGTCGCCCACCAGCGCCGCACCCACCGCGCCGTCGCCGGGGAGGAGCTGCAACGCCCCGGCCGGCACGCCCGCCCCGTGCAGCAGCGAGACGGCGAGGTGCGCGATCAGCGGCACCTCCGCGGCGGGCTTGGCCAGCACCGGGTTGCCCGCGGCGAGCGCCGCCGCGACCTGCCCGGTGAAGATCGCCAGCGGGAAGTTCCAGGGCGAGATGCACGCCACCGGCCCCAGCGGCCTTCCCGGGGGCGCGTGCGCCGGGGCATCCAGCCCGCGCGCCTGGCCGGCGTAGTAGCGCAGGAAGTCCACCGCCTCGCGCACCTCGCCCACCGCGTTGGGCAGCGACTTGCCGGCCTCGCGCACCAGCGGGCCGAGCAGCGCCGGCATCCGTTCCTCCATCGCGTCGGCCGCGCGTTCCAGCGCCGCGGCGCGTTCGGCGGCCGGCGTCGCGGCCCAGCCGGCGGCGGCGGCCTCGGCGCGGGCCAGGGCGGCCGCCACGGTCTCCGCCGTCGCCTCCGCCACGTGGCCGACCAGGTCGCGCATGTCGGCCGGGTTGCGCACCTCGCGCATCGCCCCCCCTGCCATTCCCTCGGCCGGCGGCAGCGGCGTGGCGCGCAACGGCGCCGCCGACGCCAGCACCGGCGCGAGGGCGGCCAGCCGGTCCTCGTCGTTCAGGTCGAGCCCGGCGGAATTCCGCCGCGACGCGCCGAACAGGTCGCGCGGCAGGGCGATGCCGTCATGCGGCCGGCCGACGGGCACGAGGGCGCGCGCCGCCGCCACCGGGTCGGCGACCAGCGCCTCCACCGGCACCGCCGGGTCGTTGACCCGGTTCACGAAGGAGGAGTTGGCGCCGTTCTCCAGCAGCCGCCGGACGAGGTAGGCGAGCAGCGTCTCGTGCGTGCCGACCGGCGCGTAGATCCGGCAGGGGCGGTCCAGCTTCCCGGGGCCGACCACCTCCTCGTAGAGCGGCTCGCCCATGCCGTGCAGGCACTGGAATTCGTACTGGCCGGGCGTGTGGTGCGCGGGGCCGGCCATCTCGTGGATCGCGGCCAGGCTGTGCGCGTTGTGCGTGGCGAATTGCGGAAACACCGCGTCGGGCGCGGCCAGCAGCCGGCGGGCGCAGGCGAGGTAGGAGACGTCGGTGTGGACCTTGCGGGTGAAGACCGGGAAGCCCGGCATCCCGTCCACCTGCGCCCGCTTGATCTCGCCGTCCCAGTAGGCGCCCTTGACCAGCCGCACCATCATCCGCCGCCCGGTGCGGCGCGCGAGGTCGATCACGAAGTCCACCACGAAGGGCGCGCGCTTCTGGTAGGCCTGGATGACGAAGCCGACGCCGTTCCAGCTAGCGAGGCGCGCGTCGTGGCACAACGCCTCCAGCAGGTCGAGCGACAGCTCCAGCCGGTCCGCCTCCTCGGCGTCGATGTTCAGCCCGATGTCGTAGCGGCGCGCCAGCGCGGCGAGATCGGCGAGGCGCGGCAGCAGCTCGGCCATCACCCGCCCGCGCTGCGCGCGGGCGTAGCGCGGGTGCAGCGCCGAGAGCTTGATCGAGATTCCCGGCCCCTCGACGATCCCCCGCCCCGCCGAGGCGCGGCCGATCGCGTGGATCGCCGCCTCGTAGTCGCGCCGGTAGCGCTCCGCATCGGCCGCCGTGGTCGCCGCCTCGCCCAGCATGTCGTAGGAGTGGCGGAAGCCCTTCGCCTCCATGGCGCGGCTGCGCGCCAGCGCGTCCCCGATGGTCTGGCCGGTGACGAACTGCTCGCCCAGCAGCCGCATGGCGAGGTCGACGCCGCGCCGGATCACCGGTTCGCCGGCGCGCGCGATCAGCCGCGTCAGCGCGGCGCCCAGCCCCGCCTCGCTGTTCGTCGCGGCGAGCCTGCCCGTCACCACCAGCCCCCAGGTGGCGGCGTTCACGAACGGCGAGGGCGAATGGCCGAGATGCCGGCGCCAGTCCATGCCCCCCTTGGCACCGCCGCCGATCTTGTCGCGGATCAGCGCGTCGCGCGTCGCCGTGTCGGGGATGCGCAGCAGCGCCTCGGCCAGGCACATCAGCGCCACGCCCTCCTGGGAGGAGAGCGAGAATTCCTGCACCAGCGCCTCCACCCCGCCGCCGCGCCGCCGGCCGCGCAGCGCGGCCACCAGCCGGCGCGCCAGCGCGGCGGCCGCGTCCGCCTCGGCCGGCGCCAGGGCGGCGGCGTCGAGCAGCGGCGGCAGGCATTCCGGCTCCGGCCGGCGGCAGGCGGCGGTGACGGCGGCGCGCAGCCCCGTGCGGCGCTCCGCCTGATCGCGCACCTCGCGGGCGAAGGCGTCGAAGGGGGGCGGGGCGGCGGTCGCGGCCGGCATGGGCAGGGCGTCGGGGGACATCGTCGGCCTCGTTCCGGCAGGAGGACACCCGGGAGCAGGTGGCGACGACTCTGGTGTTGACCGCGCCGAATCTCCATCGGCTATTCGGCAGTCTGTCCGAATCATCGACGGTCGGGCGGCGGAGGAGCCGAAACGGATGCAGGATGTGGATCGGACGGACCGCATGATCCTCGGCATCCTCCAGCGCGAGGGCCGGATCACCAACCTGGCGCTGGCCGAGCGCGTCGGCCTGTCGCCGGCGGCGGCCAGCGAGCGGATGCGGCGGCTGCTGAAGGAAGGCTGGGTGACGGGCTTCGGCGCCCGCCTCGACACGCGGCGCCTGGGCTTCGGCCTGCTGGTCTTCGTCGAGGTGCTGCTCGACAAGACCACGCCGGATGTCTTCGACCGCTTCGCCGCGGCGGTGAACCGGGCGCCCGAGGTGCTGGAGTGCCACATGGTGGCCGGCGGCTTCGACTACCTGCTGAAGACGCGGGTGCGCGACATGGCCGCGTATCGCCGCTTCCTCTCCGACGTGCTGCTCAGCCTGCCCGGCGTGCGCGAGACCCGCACCTACGCCGTGATGGAGGAGGTGAAGTCCGACGGGCCTCTGCCCCTGTAGCGCCGCCCCCGCCCCCGCCCCCGCCTCGGCCCCGGCCCGCGGCGCGATTGCCAACCCCGCGCCGGGCGGGCCAAACAGGGCCATGCCGCGGCTTCCGCCCCTTCTCGCGCTGCCCTTCCTGGCGTTGCCCTTCCTGGCCGGCGGCACCGCCCGCGCCCAGCCGGCGGCCGGCGAGGACTGGACGCTCTGCCGCCGCGCCATCGCCGCGCTGGAGCCCGGCTCCGGCATCCCGCCCGGCCTGCTCGGCGCCATCGCGCTGGTGGAGAGCGGCCGCGCCATTCCCGGCGCCGGCCGGGCCGAGCCCTGGCCCTGGGCCTACAACGCCGCCGGCGACGGCAACGTGCCGCCCGGCAAGGCGCGCGCCGTGGCCGAGGTGGCGGCGCTGCTCGGGCGCGGCGTCCGCTCGGTGGATGTGGGCTGCATGCAGATCAACCTGCAGAGCCACCCCGCCGCCTTCGCCACGCTGGAGGAGGCGTTCGACCCGCTCGCCAACGTCCGCTACGCGATCCGCTTCCTGAACACGTTGCGCAGCCGCACCGGCGACTGGGGCCTGGCGATCGCGCGCTACCACTCCGGCGAGGTGGTGCGCGGCGCCGCCTACTACCGGCGGGTCGCCATGGCGCAGCTCGGCAACGCCTGGGACCGCGGCGGCGCCGTGCCGCTGCCGCCCGCCGTGGCGCCGAGCTGCGCGGCGGGCTACGTCGCCACCCTGCTGGTCGGCGGCCCGGAGGAGGCGCGGCGCTTCCTGACGCCGGAGGCGCAGCGCCGCCCGCCCAGCATGCTGTTCGTCTCGCCGCGCCGCCCGCGCTTCGCCTGTCTGCGCGGCGAGCCGCCGAGGCCGGAGGCACCCCGCCCCGGCACGGCCACTCCCGGCGCGTCTCCCGCCGTGGCGGCACCTGTGGGGGCGGCACCTGTGGGGGCGGCGCCTGTCGGGGTGGCGCCTGTGGGGGCGGCCCGGCCGGAAGCGTCACGGCCGGAATGACCCGCCGCCCCGTCGCGGACGCCGCCGCCGCGGCCCGGGCGGTATCCCGCATCCGCCGGCTGGGCTAGCATGGCGGCAGGCCGGCGCCCTGGTCCTGTCCGGGCCGGCCGGCGGCGCGTTGCGGGATGCGTGCCGGCCCGGCATCCGCCGTTTCCCGCATGGCGACGGAGAGCGGGACCAGCATGGGAGTTCGCAGGCTGCTGCTCGCGGTCCTGGCATCGGCCACCCTGGCCGGGTGCGCCGACATGGCGGACGAGGCGCAGCGACCGGCCTGGTACCACCCGTTGCCGGAAGGCCAGCGCACCACCCCGCGCCACCGCGTGCCGGACGACGGCTATGCCGACCAGCTCGTCCGGGCCGGCGCGGCGGCGGCGCTCCGGCGACCGGTCGTCGCCCTGCTGCCGGCCCGCTGAGGCCGCACGGGCCTTCCCGAGTCCCTCCAGGCGCCGCCTTCCGGGACCCGGCGGCCATGCCGCCTTCCGGCCTGGCCGAATCGTCCGTGACGGCGGGGCCGGGAGGATTCCGGACCCGGTGGATGGGTGGTTGCCGGCACATATCTTGCGTGCCCGGCCCGGCATCGGCACGTAGAAGGACCAGGCGCGTTGCCCGCAGCACCGATCCAGATGGAAACCGACATCCTCGTCATCGGCGCCGGTGGTGCCGGCCTCTACGCCGCGATCGAGGCGGCCCGCCAGGGAGAGGGCCAGGGAGAGGGGCAAGGAGAGGGCCTGGGAGAGGGGCAAGGGGCGGCGCGCGTGCTGCTGCTCGACCGCTCGCTGATCGGGCGCGGCGGCGCCACGGTGATGGCGCAGATGACCGTGGCCGCCGCCGTGGCGCCCGACGACGACTGGCGCCGGCACCTCCACGACACGCTGGCCGCCGGGCGCGGCCTGTGCGACCCGCGCCTCGCCGCGCTGCTCTGCCGCGAGGGGCCGGAATGCATCCTGGAGATGGATCGCTGGCGCGTCGGCTGGGCACGCGAGGGGGACGGCCTGCGGCAGGTGCAGGCGCCGGGCCATGACCGGCCGCGCTGCGTCTATGTCGACTTCCTCAGCACCGGCCCCGCCGTCTCGCGCACGCTGCGCACCCAGGCGCAGCGGCACAAGGCGATCCGCCGGCTGGGCGACGTGGTGGTCACCGACCTCGTGCTGCAGGACGGCCCCGAGGGCCGCACCGTCACCGGCGCGGTCGGCTTCGACATGACGACGGGCGCGCCGCTCGCCATCGCCGCCGCCGCCACCATCCTCGCCACGGGCGGGCTGACGCGCCTCTACCGCCGCAACAGCGCCTCCTCCAACATGGGCGGCGACGGCTACGCGCTGGCGCTGCGCGCCGGCGCCGCGCTGCTCGACATGGAATTCGTGCAGTTCTTCCCGATCGGCCACCTCGCGCCGCGGCTCGTCGGCATGGACCCGATCATGTGGGACCCGTTCCGCTACAAGCTGGGCGGCCGGCTGCTGAACGGCGCGATGGAGGAGTTCATCGACCGCTACGGCGCCGAGGATGGCGGCCGCTACCGCGCCACGCGCGACCTCGCCACCTACGCCATCACGCGCGAGGTGGCGGCCGGGCGCGGCTCGCCGCATGGCGGGGCGTGGCTGAGCTTCACCCACATCCCGGAGGCCGAGCTGCGCGCCGCCTTCGGGCCGGTGATCGACCGGCTGGCCGGCAACGGCATCGACCTGACGCGGGACGCGGTGGAGGTGGCGCCGATCGCCCACTACCACATGGGCGGGGTGCGCGTGGACACCGACATGGAGACCGGCGTGCCCGGCCTGCTCGCCGCCGGCGAGGTGGTGGGCGGCGCCAACGGCGCCAACCGGCTTTCCGGCAACGCCATCACCGAGGCGCTGGCCTTCGGCCGCGCCGCCGGCCGCACCGCCGCGCGCCGTGTCGCCGCCGGCGTGGCGCCGCGCCTCGACCCGGCCGCCGCCGCTGCCGCCCTGGCCCTCGCCGGCGCCGGCGGGCCGGAGCCGGCGGCCGGCGCCGCCCCCAACATGGCGGCGCTGGTGGCGCGGCTGCAGGCGGCGATGTCCGACCATGTCGGCCCGTTCCGCACCGCCGACGGCCTGGCGCGGGCCGCCGGGGCGCTGGCCGCGATCCGCGCCGAGGCCGGCGCGCTGCCGCCCGGCCGGCCCCGGCCGCACGACCTCGCAAGGCTCGACTGGTTCGACCTGCGGCAGATGCTGCTCGTCGCCGAGACCGTGGTCCTCGCCGCCGCCGCCCGCACCGAGAGCCGCGGCGCGCACCAGCGCGAGGACTTCCCCGACACCGACCCGGGCTGGACGCTCAACCAGATCGTCCGCCTCGACGGCGGCGCGCTGCGCCTCGACCGCGCCCCGGTCCTCGCGGAGGCCGCGTGATGGAGACCGCCCGCCTGCTGATCCGGCGCGGCACCGCCGCCGAGCCGCCCCGCCATGAGGCCTTCGAGGTGCCCTTCGAGCCCGGCCAGTCCGTGCTCGACGCGCTGCGCCGCATCCGCGCCGAGCAGGACCCGACTCTCGCCGTGCGCTACGCCTGCCTCAACGCGAACGCCTGCAAGGAGTGCATGATGCTGCTGGACGGGGCCGTGGTGTACGCCTGCACCGCGCGCCTCGAGCCGCGCGAGATGCGGCTCGACCCGCTGCCGAACAAGCGGCTGCTGCGCGACCTCGCCACCGTGATCGCCCCGCCCGACGAGCGGCTGGAATAGGGCGGATCGCCGTCGGGCGGACACGCCCGGCGGCGTGGATCCGCGCCGGGAACAGCGGGCTACGGCGAACCGCAGTCCCGACCGGACCGCGGTTCGCCGTAGGGCGGCAGGCCGCTACGGCCCGCCGCAGCCCGGCCGGTCGAACAGCGCCGCCAGCCCGCAGGCCGAGGTGAGCATGGCGTTGCCGTCATGCCCCACGCCCGGCACTTCCAGCAGGCGGTGGCGCAGCCCCTCCGGGTGCCGGCGGCGCAGGTCGGCGAGATAGGCGAGGCCGCGCGCGTAGCGGTACGGCCCCTGCGCCTCGGCCATGCAGGAGCGGTCCAGCGCCGGATGCCGCGGGTTGGTGTCGGCGGTGCCGAGCAGGTAGACCACGTCGCGCGCCACGTAGCCGGCTTCCAGCGCGGCGGGCGCGGCGTTGCCGGCATAGGGCGGCAGCCCCTGCATGCCGTACTTCCAGCGGTCGTAGCCGGGGCAGGCGGCCGCGTCCGGCCGCGCGAAGCCGCGATTCTCCCCGGGGGGACCGTCCGGCCGCTCCGGGCCGAAATAGGCGTAGGAGGACGGGTTCGCGACCACGTAGCGCAGCGCCACGCCGGCCCGCCCCAGTGCCTCGCCACCCTTCCCGAGCACCGCGTAGCGCTGCACCACCTGCCCGCCGCCGGAATGCCCGGCCACCACCACCTGCCGCAGCGCCGGGAACAGCGCGCGGTCGGCCAGCCGGGCCAGGATCGCGTCCAGCGCGTCGAAGGAGGAGAGGGGGGCCGGGCCCTCGGCCGGGTCGCCGCCCTGCCAGCCCTCCAGCGTCCAGCGCAGCGTGTCGTCGGGCAGGCGATGCGCCGGCACGTCGATGCCGGCCAGGAATTGCGGCGTGACCAGCAGCGTGGCGGCACCGGTGCCGGAGGCCGCGACCGCCCGCTCGCCGGTGGCGTCGTACACGTCGGCGTCGCGCAGCCGGCCGTGGATGACGATCAGCGCGCGTGTCACGCCCGGCAACGGGCGCGACCAGTCCTGCGAGACGTAGAGCGGCAGCACGCCCTGCCCGGCCGGGGTGGCGACCGGCAGGCGCGCCGGCGCCACCACGCGCACGGGGCGCCGGTTCGGCGCGTCCTCGTCCACGGCACGCGCCGGGCCGGCCAGCAGCAGGGCGCCGCCGAGCAGGGCGGCCAGCAAGGGTCTGGCGGTCATCGCGTTCTTCCCCAGTGCCCGGCAGGGGGAGGTTGCATCGGGTGGGGGCTTCGCGCCAGCGGTGCGCGGGGAGGCTTCGCGCCGGCGGGGGTGCGGGGAGGCTTCGCGCCGGCGGCGCGCGGGGAGGTTTGCGCCGGCGGGGGTGCGGGGGCTTCGCCCCTGCGACCCCAGCAAGGGGCGCTGCCCCTTGCATCCCCGCCGGGGGCGAAGCCCCCCGGACCCCCCGTCAGGATTCCAGACCCGACGGTTCACCCTGCGAGGCCCAAGGCCGGCGGAGGTCCAGGAACCTGAGGTTCCTGGCGGATGGGGTCCGGGGAAGGCAGAGCCTTCCCTGGTGGGGTCGCAGGGGCGAAGCCCCCGCCCTACGCCGCGCAGGCGCCCGTCATCGCCGCGCGCACCCGCCCGCCCGGCGAGGCGCCCGGCAGGGCCGCCGCGCGCGCCGCCAGCCGCACCAGCGCGTCGAGATCCACCCCCGTCTCCACCCCCATGCGGTGGAGCATCCACACCACGTCCTCGGTGGCGGTGTTGCCGGTGGCGCCCGGCGCGAAGGGGCAGCCGCCGAGCCCGCCGAAGGCCGCGTCGAAGCCGGTGATGCCGGCATGCCAGGCGGCGGCGACGTTGGCGAGGCCGAGCCCGTAGGTGTCGTGGCCGTGGAACACGAAGCGCGTGCCGCCCTCTCCCCCGCTGGCACCGAAGCGGCGCAGGCACTCGGCCGAGAGCGCCGCGACGTGGTCCGGATCGGCGCGGCCGGTGGTGTCGCAGAGCCCGACCTCGACATCGGCGCGGTGCTCGAGCATGCGCGCGAGCCGGTCCAGCACCAGGGCCTGGTCCATCCGCCCGTCGAAGGGGCAGTCGAAGGTGGTGGCGAGGTTCAGCCGAACCCTGATCCCCGCCGGCAGCCCGGCCATGACCTCGCCGTACTCGCGCGTCGAATCCGCCGTGTCGCGGCGCACGTTGGAGCGGTTGTGCGCGTCCGAGGCCGAGATGACGTAGACGAGGTGCCGCGCCCCCGCCTCCAGCGCCAGCGCCACGCCGCGCGGGTTCGGCACCAGGATCTGCGCGTCGAGCCCCGGCAGATGGGCGGTGCGTCGCAGCACCTCGGCGGTGTCGCGCAGCTGCGGCACGGCCTTCGGGTTGACGAAGGAGCCGATCTCGATCCGGCGCAGCCCGGCGGCGTGCGCGGCCTCGACGAAGGCGACCTTGTCGTCGGTCGGGATGAAGGGCCCGATGGGCTGGAAGCCGTCGCGCGGCGCGACCTCGATCAGCGTGGCCTTCA
Organism: Roseomonas acroporae; assembly: GCF_023223525.1. GTDB lineage: Bacteria > Pseudomonadota > Alphaproteobacteria > Acetobacterales > Acetobacteraceae > Roseomonas_E > Roseomonas_E acroporae. The sequence continues at coordinate 136,577 of NZ_JALPRX010000038.1, forward strand.
CAGCACGCCCCCTTCCTTCAGCGACGCGATGCGCGCCGCGTCGTAGCCCAGCACCTCGCCCAGCACGGAGGCGTTGTCCGCGCCCACGGCCGGGCCGGTGGAGCGGGGCGCGTTCGGCGTGTGGTCCATGCGCGGCACCACGCCGGGGTGCAGCACGGCGCCGAGCATCGGGTCGGCCACCTCCTGCACCATGCCGCGGGCGCGGAACTGCGCGTCCGCCGCGATGTCGGCCACGGTGTAGACGCGGGTGTGCGGGATGTTGGCGTCGCGCAGCGCCGCCTCCAGCGCGTCGGCGTCCAGCCCGCCGGCCCATTCGCCGATGATCGCGTCCAGCACCTTCGTGTTGGCGCAGCGCGCCTGGTTGCCGGCGAAGCGCGGATCCTCGACCAGACCCGGCTGGCCCATCAGCGCGGCGAGCCTGCGGAACAGCGGATCGGAATTCGCCGCGATCAGCATCCACACGCCGTCGCGCGCGCGGTAGGCGTTGGTTGGCGCCGCCGTGGCGATGGCGCCGCCCGTCGGCTGTCGCACCGTGCCCAGCGTGCCGTATTCCGGCAGCGCGCCTTCCAGCAGGCTGAAGATCGATTCCGTCAGCGCCACGTCGATCTCGCCGCCCCGGCCGGTGCGCTCGCGCCTGAGCAGCGCCGCCACCACGCCGAGCGCCGCGTAGATGCCGGCCACCGAATCGCCGATGCTGACGCCGACGCGCACCGGCGGCAGGTCGGAGGTGCCGGGCGGGTGGTCGGTCAGGTGGCGCAGCCCGCCGATCGCCTCGCCGATCACGCCGAACGCCGCCTTGTCGCGGTCCGGCCCGTCCTGGCCGTAGCCGGAGACGCGGGCGATCACGAGGTCGGGCCGCGCGGCGCGCAATTCCGCCTCGCCCAGCCCCATGCGGGCGAGCTGGCCGGGGCGGAAATTCTCCACCAGCGCGTCGCAGTGCTTCACGAGGTCGAGCACCACGGCGCGCGCCTCGGGCTTCTTGAGGTCGAGGCTGATGCAGCGCTTGTTGCGCGCATGCACGCTCCACCACGGCGCCGAGCCCTTGTAGCGGGCGCCCCATTGCCGCACCGGATCGCCGCCCGGCGGCTCGACCTTGATCACCTCGGCGCCGAGATCGCCGAGCAGGCGCGTCGCGAAGGGGGCGGCGACGTAGTGGCCCAGCTCCAGCACGCGGAAACCGGCCAAGGGGCCGTCGTTGGAGCCGTCGTCGCGGTTCGGTTCGGTCATGATGCTCACTCCGCGCGGATGTTGGCGGCACGGACCACGCGGGTCCACTCGTCGAGCTCGTCGTTCACGCGACGGCCCAGCTCGGCCGGCGTCATGGCGCGGATCACGGCACCCTGCTCCTCGGCGCGGCGGCGGAAATCCGGCGTCGCCACCACCGCGTCGATCGCACGCGTGAGGTGTGCCAGCACCGGCGCCGGCGTGGCGGCGGGGGCGAAGACGGCGAACCAGGCGACGATGGTCAGCCCCGGCAGGCCGGATTCCGCCAGCGTCGGCACGTCCGGCAGCGCCGGGTGGCGCTCGGCCGATGTGATGGCGAGCGCCCGCAGCGAGCCGTCGCGCAGATAGGGCATCAGCGGCGGCGGCGTGGTCATGAACAGCTCGACGCGGCCGGCGAGCAGGTCCTGCGTCACCGGCCCGGTGCCGCGATAGGGCACGTGCACGAGGTCGATCCCGGCGCGCTGCTTCAGCAGCTCCGTGCCGAGATGCTGCATCGAGCCGTTGCCGGAGGAGGCGTAGTTCAGCTCGCCCGGATGCGCCTTCGCGTAGGCGATCAGCTCGGCGAGGGTGCGCGCCGGCACGCGCGGGTTGGCGAACAGCACCTGCGGGCTGTCCATCAGCAGCGCCACCGGCGCGAAATCCTTGCGCACGTCGTAGCCGAGGTTGCTCACCACGGCCGGCGAGCCGACGTGGTAGCCGGAGTACTGCACCAGCAGGGTCAGCCCGTCGGGCTTCGCGCGCGCCACGGCGCCGCTGCCGATGGCGCCGTTGGCGCCGGCGCGGTTCTCCACCACCACGGGCTGGCCGAGGCGCTGGGCCAGCGGCTCGGCCAGCAGGCGGGCGGCGAAGTCGGTGGTGCCGGCGGCGGTGGGCACGATCAGCGTGACCGGACCGGACGGCAGCGCGCCCTGGCCTGTCGCCTGGCCCGTCCCCTGGGCGCGGGCGGCGTGGCCGGTCAGCCCGGCCGCCAGACCGGTTGCCAGACTGGCCGCCAGACTGGCCGGCAGAGTGGCGAGCAGGCATCGTCGTGTCGGGTGCATGGACCGGTCCTCCTGCCTGTGCCGCACGGCACCGGCGGCGTTGCTTGCCGCGACCATGCCGCCGGTCGGCGCGCGCGGCCACCTCTGTTTCGGCAAGGCAGGTTTCGCTGCATCGCCAGCGGCGGCCGGCCCGGCGCGCCTATGGACAAAACGCCGCCGCCCGGGAAATTGCGGCGGAAACCGCCGCAGGGCGGAAGCGGAGGAAGGTTTCGGGAATGGGCATGCGGACGGGGCGCCGTGCCCTGCTGGGCGCGGTCGGGGCCGGGCTCGTCGGGCGCGCGTGGGCGCAGGGCAGGGGCGCGCAGGGCGAGGACGGGCAGGGCGGGGGTGCGCAGGGCGGGACGGCGCCGGTGGACGCGGCGCCCTGGCCGCGCCAGCCGGTGCGGATCATCGTGCCGGCCGCCGGGGGCGGCTCCTCGGACCCGCTGGCGCGCCTCTGCGCGCAGGAGTTCACGCAACGCTTCGGCCAGCCCTTCGTGGTGGAGAACCGCTCGGGCGCCTCCGGCAATGTCGGCATGGTGGCGGCCGCCAGGGCGCCGGCGGACGGCCACACGCTGCTGTTCGGCTGGGCGGGGCCGCTGGCCACCAACCTCGCCCTGTACCCGAATCCCGGCTTCCAGTCGCAGCGGGACTTCGAGCCGATCGCGCTGCTCGGCGCCATCTCCAACACGCTGATCGTCGGGCGGGACTCGCCGCTGCGGACGCTCGCCGACTACGTCGCGCTGGCGAAGGCGCGGCCCGGCGAGGTCACCTACGGCTCCACCGGCAACGGCAGCTCCATGCACCTCGCCGGCACGGTGCTGGCGCAGGCGAGCGGCACGCAGCTCGCCCACGTCCCCTACACCTCCGCCGCCGCCGCGACCGCCGACCTGCTGGCCGGCCGCCTCGACGCGATGTTCCTCGGCGCCCCCGGCACGGTGCCGCTGCTGCAGGGTGGGCAGGTCCGGGTGCTCGCCGTGCTGGCGGAGCAGCGCGTGGAGGTGCTGCCGGATTCGCCCACCGCGGCTGAGCAGGGCTATCCGGCGGTGGTGATGGGCACTTGGTTCGCGTGGCTCGCGCCCCGCGGCACGCCGGCGCCTGTCGTGGCCGCGCTGAACGGGGCGGTGAACGAGCTGCTCCGGGGGCCGCTGCGGGAGCGGCTGCGCCAGCAGGGGCTCGAGATCACGGAGCGCTTCTCCGGCGGCCCGCCGGAGAAGCTGCGCCGCCTCCTGGCCGACGAGATCGAGCGCCATGCGGCGCTGGTCCGTTCGGCCGGACTGCGGATGGACTGATCCCGGCCAGGGCCCTCCGGGAAGGAGGCATCAGGCCGGCCGCAGCAGGTAGGCCACCAGCACCTTCACCGCGGCCGGCAGCGTGGCCGGCTCGCGCGTGCAGAGCACCAGCGGCCGTCTCGCCCAGTCCTCGGCCAGCGGCCGGGTCGCGATCCGCATCAGCCCGGCATAGGGCAGCGCCGCCGTGGCGGGCAGGATGGCGACGCCCAGCCCCGCCTCCACCATCCGTCGCACCCCGTCGAAGCCCGAGACGTTCACCCGCTCGTGCAGCGCCATCCCCAGCGCCGCCGCCTGCCGGCGGAACAGCTTCTGCAACGCGGTTTCCGGCGACTGCCCGACGAAGTCGACCCCGTCGAGATCGGCGAGGCGCAGCGCGTCGCGCGCCAGCAGCGCGTGCCCCTCGGGCAGCAGCACCACCAGCCGGTCCTCCCGCCAGGGCAGCAGGTGCAGCCCCGCCGCCCGCTCCGTGCCGGAAAGCAGGCCGATATCGGCCGAGCCGGTCCGCACCGCGTGCAGGATGTCCGCGCTGTAGCGCTCCTCCAGCGTCAGGCGGATGCCGGGATGCGCCGGCAGGAAGCCGGCCAGCGCCTCGGGCAGCACGCTGGAGACGGCGGACATGTTGGCCTGCAGCCGCACATGCCCGCGCGCGCCGGCGGCGAAGGCGTCCATGTCGGCGCCGATGCGGTCCAGCAGGTCGAACAGCGTGGCGAGATGCGTCATCAGCACCTCGCCCGCCGCCGTGGGCGCGACGCCCCGGTCGTGGCGGCGCAGCAGCGCCGTGCCGAGCCGCGCCTCCAGCTCGGCGATGCGCCGGCTGGCGGCGGAGAGCGCGATCGCCTCGCGCTCGGCGGCCTGGGCCAGGCTGCGTTCCTCCACGGCGGCGCGGAACAGGCGCAGGCTGACCGGATCCAGCCGGCGCGCTGCCGCGCCGATCCGCCGGCGCGTCCGTGCCTCGCTCATCGGCGCCTCGCCCCCTCCCGCCGGCGGCATCCGTGGCGGCGCTGCCGCCGGGCACGGACGCGCCCGGCCGCGGGAATGCTCAGGCCGCCGCGCGCCCCTCGTGGATGGCGCGCCAGATCCGCTCCGGCGTCGCCGGCATGTCGATGTGCCGCACGCCGTATTCCGAGAGCGCGTCCACCAGCGCGTTCATCACGGCGGGCAGGGAGCCGGCGCAGCCCGCCTCGCCGCAGCCCTTGGCGCCGACCGGGTTGGTCCTGGCCGGCACGGCGTGCGAGGCGAAGCCGAAGCTCGGCACGTCCTCGGCGCGCGGCAGGCCGTAATCCATGAAGGAGCCGGAGAGGAGCTGGCCGTCCTCGCTGTAGGCCACGCTCTCGTACAGCGCCTGGCCGATGCCCTGCACGATGCCGCCATGCGCCTGGCCCGCCACCAGCAGCGGGTTCACGATCACGCCGAAATCGTTGACCGTGGCGTAGCGCACCACATGCGCGATGCCGGTCTCCGGATCGACCTCCACCTCGGCGATGTGGCAGCCGTTCGGGTAGGCGGAGGGGGCGCTCTCGAACACGGTGCGCACGCCGAGGTCGTCCGGCACGCCCTCCGGCAGCGCCCCCGGCTGCTCCCTCGCCGCGCGCAGCTGCGCCGCCAGCTCCATGATGCCGATGCCGCGATCCGTGCCGGCGATGGCGAATCGCCCCTCGGCGGGGTCGAACTCGATGTCGGCGGGCGCCGCCTCCAGCAGGTGCGCGGCGGCCGCCCGGCCCTTCTCGATCACCTCGCCGGCGGCCTTCATGATCGCGGCGCCCGAGGCCATCAGCGACTTCGAGCCGCCGGTGCCGCCGCCCGCGATCAGCTCGTCGGAATCGCCCTGCAGCAGCCTGATCTTCTCGAAGGGCACGCCGAGCTGGGCGTGCAGCACCTGGGCGAAGGGCGTCCAGTGGCCCTGGCCGTAGTCCAGCGTGCCGGTGATGATCGTCACCGTGCCGTCCGCCTCGAAGCGCAGCCCGCCCTGCTCGTTCTGCGGCGGCGCCGTCACCTCCAGGAAATTGCCGATGCCGCGCCCGCGCAGCTTCCCGCGCGCCGCGCTCTCGGCCTTGCGCGCGGCGAAGCCGTCCCAGTCGGCCTCCCGCAGCGCCTCGTCCAGCACGGCGGTGAACTCGCCGCTGTCATAGGTGCTGCCGGAGGCGGCGCTGTAGGGCATCTGCTCGGGGCGGATGTGGTTGATCCGGCGCATCTCGATGGGATCGAGTCCCATCTCGGCGGCGGCCGCCTCGATCAGCCGCTCCATGATGTAGTTGCCCTCGGGCCGGCCGGCGCCGCGATAGGCGGAGACGGGCGTGGTGTTGGTCATCACGCACTTCGTCGCCACCTCGATCAGCGGGATCGTGTAGTTGCTCTGCACGTTCTTGGTGAGGTTGGCCGAGGCCATCATCGGCGAGACGTTGGTCATGTAGGCGCCGAGGTTGCCGTAGGCCTTGAGCCGCACGGCGAGGAACCTGCCCGCCGCGTCCAGCGCCAGCGAGGCCTCGATCTCGTGGTCGCGGCCATGCGCGTCCGAGAGGAAGGAGCCGCTGCGCTCGTCGGTCCACTTCACCGGGCGGCCGAGCACCTTGGCCGCGTGCAGCAGGCAGACATATTCCGGATACAGCGCCGCCTTCATGCCGAAGGAGCCGCCCACGTTGCCGGTCAGGATGCGCAGCTTCTCGTTCGGCACCTTCAGCATGTCGCCCGCCATCAGGGCGCGCATGCCGAAGGCGCCCTGGCAGCCGAGTCGCAGCGTGTACTTGCCCGTTTCCGGGTCGTAGTCGCCGATGGCGCTGCGCGGCTCCATCGCGCAGACCACGATGCGGCTGTTGCGGATGGAAAGCGTCGTGACGTGCGCCGCCTGCGCGAAGGCGGCCGCCACCTTCGCCTCGTCGCCGTAGAGGAAGTCGAGCGCCACGTTGTCGGGGTGGGTGTCGTAGAGTACGGGGGCGCCCGGCTCCAGCGCGGCGGCGGCCTCGGTCACGGCGGGCAGCGCGTCGATGTCGGGCATGATCGCCTCGGCCGCGTCGCGCGCCTGGGCCTTGGTCTCGGCCACCACGAAGGCGACGGCGTCGCCGACGAAGCGCACCTTGTCGGTCGGCAGCGCCGCGCGCTCCGGCGCCTTCATCGGCGAGCCGTCGCGGTTCTTCAGCGGCAGGCCGCAGCGCAGCACGCCGTAGCCCTCGGCCGCGAGGTCGGCGCCGGTGAAGACGCCGAGCACGCCCGGCATCCCCTTCGCCTCCTCCACGTCGATGCCGCGGATGACGCCGTGCGCGTAGGGCGAGCGCACCATCACGCACCAGGCCTGGCCGGGCAGGCTCAGGTCGTCCGTGTAGCGGCCCTCGCCGCGCAGCAGCACCGGGTCCTCGTTGCGCGGCACCGGCTGGCCCACACCGAAGCGCATCCGGGTCGGGTCGAAGCTCAGTGTGTCGGGCATGGGCATCCGCCTTCTTGCTGCAGCGCAGGAACGGAAGGGGAGGTTAGGGCAGCTTGCCCCGATGCGCGACCCCCTTCCGACAGGCGGAACGGGCGCGGCGTGACGGGCGGGCGGCGCGGGGCCGGCCGCCCGGCACGCGGCCGGGCAGCGGCCGTGGCGCGCCGCGGGACCCGGGCGAGGGCACTCACGGCTCCACCGGGCTGAATCCGCCGTGCCGCTCCACCATGCCGGCGCTGGCCTCGTTCAGCCCCACCACCTCCACCGCCCGGCCGTTGCGTCGCAGCTTCGTGACCACGCCCTCCAGCGCCCCCACGGCGGTGATGTCCCACAGATGCGCCGCCCGGAGGTCGATGCGCACCTGCCGGGCCGGGTCGCGCAGGTCGAAGCTGTCGGCGAACATGTCGGCCGAGGCGAAGAACACCTGCCCCGAGACGGTGTAGGTGCGGGTATCGGTGGCCGGGTCGTATCCGCTTTCCACCCGCATCATCCGCATCACCTTGAAGGCGAAGAACACGCCGCTGAGCAGCACCCCCACCAGCACGCCGAGGGCGAGGTTGCTGGTCGCCACCACCACCGCGACCGTCGCCAGCATCACGGCGCTCGACACCCTCGGATGCACCAGCAGGTCGCGCAGCGAGCCCCAGGCGAAGGTGCTGGCCGAGACCATGACCATGATCGCCACCAGCGCCGCCACGGGCACCTGCGCCACCCAGGGCCGCAGCAGCACCATCAGCACCAGCAGGAACAGCCCGGCGCAGAAGGTGGAGAGCCGCCCCCGCCCGCCATAGCGGACGTTGCCCACCGTCTGCCCGATCATGCCGCAGCCGGCGATGCCGCCGAACAGCCCGGCCGCCACGTTGGCGATGCCGAGGCCCGTGCACTCGGCGCGCTTGGAGCTGTTGGTGTCGGTCAGATCGTCCACCACCCCGGCCGTCATCATCGATTCGAGCAGCCCCACCGTCGCCATCGCCACGGCGTAGGGGCCGATGACCGCCAGCGTCTCCCAGGAAAGCGGCACCTCGGGCAGCACCGGCACCGGCATGCTGTCCGGCAGGTGCCCGAGATCGGCCACGGTGCGCACGTCGAGGCCCAGCCCGACGCTGAGCGCCGTCAGCACCAGGATGCAGATCAGCGGCGAGGGCACCGCCTCGGTCAGCCGCGGCACGAGGTAGATGATGAGCAGGCCGAGCCCGATCAGCGCGTAGGTCGGCCAGGAGACGCCCAGCATCTGCGGCACCTGCGCCGAGAAGATCAGGATCGCCAGCGCGTTGACGAAGCCGGTGCGCACCGAGCGCGAGACGAAGCGCATCAGCACGTCGAGCCGCAGCAGGCCGAACAGCAGCTGGAGCAGGCCCGTCAGCAGAGTCGCGGCGAGCAGGTACTGCACCCCGTGCCCGCGCACCAGCGCCGCCGCCACCAGCGCCACCGAGCCCGCCGCCCCCGACACCATGGCCGGCCGGCCGCCCACGAAGGCGATCACCACGCCGATCACGAAGGAGGCGTAGAGCCCGACCGCCGGGTCCACCCCCGCCACGAAGGAGAAGGCGATCACCTCCGGGATCAGCGCGAAGGTGCCGACCAGCCCGGCCAGGACGTCGCGCCGGACGTTGCCGAACCACTCGTCGCGGTAGCGCGCCAGCTTCATGCGCGGGGCATCCGGGGCGGGAGAGGATGGCGGGGCGGCGTGTCCCGCCGGGCAGGGCGGGGCCGCCTCCCGGCGGGCCGCGGTCCGGGCACCGGCGGCAGGCGGCGCGGGCCCGGCCTGCCCGGCGTCGGACTCAAGCGGCGCGCGCCCGGTTCGCCGCGATCTCCGCCGCGAGGCGCAGCGCGGCGACCAGGCTGCCGGGATCGGCGCGGCCGGTGCCGGCGATGTCGAGCGCGGTGCCGTGGTCGGGCGAGGTGCGCACCACCGAGAGGCCGAGGGTGACGTTGACGCCGCCATCCATGTCGAGGGTCTTGATCGGGATCAGCGCCTGGTCGTGGTACATGCCGAGCGCCGCGTCGTAGCCGGCGCGGGCGCGCGGGGTGAACATGGTGTCGGCGGGCAGCGGGCCGCGCGCCTCGATGCCCTCGGCGCGCAGCGCGGCGACGGCGGGGGCGACGATGGCGGCGTCCTCCGTGCCCATGGTGCCGTCCTCGCCGGCATGCGGGTTGAGGCCCGCCAGGGCGAGGCGGGGCCGGGCGATGCCGAAGTCCCGGCGCAGCGCCTCGGCGGTGATCCGGGCGGTCTCCACGATGGCCCCGGTGGTCAGCGTCTCGATGGCGCGGCGCAGCGGCAGGTGGATGGTGACGGGGACGACGCGCAAGCTCGGGCAGGCGAGCAGCATCACGGGCGGGCGGCCGGTGCCGGCCAGCTCGGCCAGGTATTCCGTGTGGCCGGGATGCGCGAAGCCGGCGGCGTAGAGCGTCGCCTTCTGGATCGGGTTGGTGACGAGGCCGGCGACGCGGCCGGCCTGCGCCAGGGCGACCGCCTCGGCGATGGCGGCGATCACGGCGGGGGCGTTGGCGGGGTCCGGGCGGCCGGGGACGGCCGGGGCGGGCAGCGGCCGGTGCAGCACGGGCAGGGCTTGCGGGAAGGCGCGCGCGGCGTCCTCGGGCGTGGCGACGCGCTCGACGGGGCAGCCGCCGGGGAGGGCGGCGATGCGGGCGGCGTCGTCGAGCAGGACGAAGGCGGGGCCGGTGGCGCGCAGAAGGCGCCAGGCGGCGGCCGCGATCTCGGCGCCGATCCCGGCGGGCTCGCCCATGGTGAGGGCGAGCGGGGCGGGGGCCGGAAGGGTCATGGCGTTGGTCCTGCGCGCCGGTCCGGCGCGGCGGGTGGGAAATCCGGGCGGCCAGGAGGGACCGGCGGCGTGGCGCGGTCAAGGTGGCGCATGGCCGTGCCGGACGGGGGCCGGCAGGGCCGGGACGGCCGGGATGCGCTAGGGCCGCCGGGACGGCCGGGATGCGCCAGGGCCGGGACGGCCGGAGGGCGCGAGGCCGGAACGGCCGGAGGGCGTCAGGCCGGAACGGTCGGAGCGCCGCTGGCGGAGGCGCATGCCGTGGAGCGCGACGCGGGGCGGTGGGGCGGGTCCTCCGGGCCAAGGCACGAACTCGGACACGCGAGGAACGGATCGGGCGTGCAACCCGGCTGCCCGCGTCCGATGAACACCGATTCACACTTGGCAGGCTTCCGCAACGGCCGTGGCGCGGTGCAGCATGGCCGGCATGGACAGCACGGACCGGATCGGGCGCAGCGCCCGGACAAGACAGCCACGCAGCCACGCCGCGCCGTTCGCCGGAAGCCCCGCGGCGCCGTCTGCCGCGTCGCCCGGCGCCTCGCCGGCCGGGGCCGCGCCCGACCGGCCGCTGCGCCGGGCGCTGGTCCTGCAGGGCGGCGGCGCGCTCGGCTCCTACCAGGCGGGCGTCTACGAGGCGCTGGCGCAGGGCGACACGGCGCCGCCGGACTGGGTGGCGGGCGTCTCGATCGGCGCCATCAACGCGGCGCTGATCGCGGGCAACCGGCCCGAGGACCGGGTGGCGCGGCTGCGCGAGTTCTGGGAGGGCGTCTCCGGCGGCGTGGCGCCGAAGGTGCCGGCGGCGCTGGGCGTGGGGGCGCGCGCCACCGTCAACCACCTCAGCGCGGCGCTGGTGGCGACGCTCGGCGCGCCCGGCTTCTTCCGGCCGCAGCTGCTCGGCCCGCTGCTCGCCGCCCCCGGCACGCCGGCGGCGCTCAGCCTCTACGACACGGCGCCGCTGCGCGAGACGCTGCTGCGGCTGGTGGATTTCGACCGGCTGAACGACGACGGCGTGCGGGTGAGCCTCGGCGCGGTCAACATCCGCACCGGCAATTACGCGGTGTTCGACAACACCAGGATGCGGATCGGGCCCGAGCACGTGATGGCCTCGGGCGCGCTGCCGCCGGGCTTCCCGCCGGTGGAGATCGACGGCGAACTCTACTGGGACGGCGGCGTGGTCTCCAACACGCCGCTGGAATTCGTGATGGACGCGGCGGATTGCGACCTGGTCATCTGCCAGGTGGACCTGTTCAGCGCGCGTGGGCCGGTGCCGCGCACGCTGCTGGAGGCCGACGAGCGCGAGAAGGACATCCGCTACTCCAGCCGCACCCGGCTCAACACCGATGCCCAGATGCGGCTGCACGCGGCGAAGGCGGCGCTGCGGCGCGTGATCGGGCAGCTGCCGCCGGAGCTCGCCGACAGCGAGGACGCGGCGCTGCTGCACGAGCTGGCGCGCGAGAACTCGGTGGTCGTCGTGCACCTCATCTACCGCAAGCAGCCCTACGAGGGCGGCGTGAAGGACTACGAATTCTCGCGCCAGACCATGCTGGAGCACTGGTCGGCGGGCGTCGCCGACGCGCGGCGCTACCTCGCCCGCCGGCCGGCGCGGCCGCCCCTGCCCGAGGATGGCGGCGTGCTGGTGATCGACCCCGGCAGGGACCCCTGAGGCCGTCTCCGCCGCCGTCGCCACCCCCCACACACGCAGTCCCCGGGACGACGGGCGCCCGCGCGGCCCGGGCCTGCTTCGAGGAGAACCCGACATGACCCGCGACGAGATCCTCAAGGCATCCTCGATGCCGGCCTTCTCGCCGAGCTACCCGCACGGGCCCTACCGCTTCGTCGGGCGCGAGTACCTGATCGTGACCTACGAGACGGACCCGGCGGCGCTGCGCGCGGCGCTGCCGGAGCCGCTGGAGCCGGCGCCGGGCAACCTCGCCTTCTACGAGTGGATGAAGATGCCGGACTCCTCGGGCTTCGGCGACTACGAGGAGAGCGGCAGCGGCATCCACGCGCTGTACAAGGGCGAGCCCTGCCTGTTCTCGGTGCAGATGTACGTCGACGACGAGCCGCCGATCACGGCGGGGCGCGAGATCTGGGGCTTTCCGAAGAAGTGGGGGCAGCCGCGCCTGAAGGTGATGAAGGACACGCTGACCGGCGCGCTGTACTACGACGAGGAGCGCGTGGCGCTCGGCACCATGACCTACAAGCACCACAGCCTGGCGGACCGGCTGGACGAGGTGAGGCAGGGCCTCGGCAAGCTGCAGGTGAACCTGAAGCTGATACCGGACGTGGACGGGAAGCCGAAGGTGGCGCAGCTCGTCGGCTACAACCTCGAGGAGATCGTGGTGCACGGCGCCTGGGAGGGCGAGGCGCGGCTGCACCTGATCCCGCACGTGAACTGCCGGGTGGCGGACCTGCCGGTGCGGCGCGTCGTCGGCGGGCGGCACCAGGTGGTGGATTTCGTGCTGCCCTTCGGGCGGGTGCTGCACGACTACCTGGCCTGAGCGACGCGCCGACCGGGCGGGCCCGCGCGGGCATTCCCCGCGCGGCTTTTCCCGGTCGGCTTGCCTTCCCCGGCCGCGCCGGGCCAGCCTGCGGCGATGGACAGGGACCTCATCGAGGCGCAGGCCCGGGCGCTCGGGCTCGGGACCGCGCTGCGCGACTTTCCCGCCGACGTCGCCGAGGCGGCGGCGAAGGCCGGGGCGCTGCGGCGGGCGCTGCCCGGGGCGGCGCCGGCGGCGCCGGACCCGGCCGCCGAGCCCTTCCCGCCGCTGCGGGTGGGACCGGCGCGGTGAGGCCGCCGCACCGGCTCGGGGCGGCCGAGATCGCCGCCGCCTACGATTCCGGCGCGCTGACGCCGACGCGGCTGGTCGGGCACCTGCTGGAGCGGATCGCGGCGCTCGACCCGCGGCTGAACGCCTTCATCCGCGTCGAGGGAGAGGCGGCGCTGGCGGCGGCGGCGGTGGCGGAGGGCGAGCTGCGCGCGGGGCGGCGGCGCGGGCCGCTGCACGGCATCCCGGTCGGCATCAAGGACATCATCGACGTCGCCGGCCTGCCCACCACCTGCCATTCGCGCCTGCGGCTCGGCGACGTCGCCGCCGCCGACGCGGCCGTGGTGGAGCGGCTGCGCGCGGCGGGCGCGATCCCCTTCGGCAAGCTCTCGACCCACGAATTCGCCATCGGCGGGCCGGCCTTCGACCTGCCCTTCCCGCCGGCGCGCAACCCGTGGAACACGGCGCACCATCCCGGCGGCTCCTCCTCCGGCTCGGGCGCGGGGCTGGCGGCGGGGCTGTTCCCGCTGGCGCTCGGCACCGACACGGGCGGCTCGGTGCGCAACCCGGCGAGCCAGTGCGGCGTGGTCGGGCTGAAGCCGACCTACGGGCTGGTCTCGCGGCGCGGCGTGTTCCCGCTGGCCTGGACGCTCGACCATGTCGGGCCGATGGCGCGCGACGTGGCGGGCGTGGCGCTGCTGCTGGCGGCGATCGCGGGGCACGACCCGCTGGACCCGGGCAGCGTCGCGCCGCCGGCGGCGGTACCGGCGGCGCTGCCGGCGGGCGGGGTGCGCGGCCTGCGCGTCGGCTTCGTGCGCCACTTCCACGAGACGGACCTGCCGGCGGATGCCGAGGTGGCGGCGGCGCTGGAAGCGGTGGCCGGCTGGCTGCGGCAGGCGGGGGCGTCGGTGCGGGACGTGTCGCTGCCGCCGCTCGGGGAATTCGCGGCGGTGAACCGCGTGCTGCTGCACGCCGAGGCCTTCGCGCTGCACGCGCCCTGGCTGCGCGGGCGGCCGGGGGACTACGCGCGCATCACCCGCACCGCGCTGCTGACCGGCGCCTTCCTGACCGCCGAGGACTACGTGCGGGCGCAGCGGGCGCGCGGGCGGATGATCGCCGCGGTGGAGGCGGCGTTCGGCGAGGCGGACCTGCTGCTGACGGCGAGCTCGATGCACGCCTCGGCGCCGATCGACGACGCGGCCGAGGTGGCGCGCACCTATCCGCGGCAGGCGCGCACGCCGTTCAACGTCACCGGCCATCCCGCGGTCGCCATGATGGCGGGGCTGTCGGCCGGCGGGCTGCCGCTCTCGGTGCAGTTCGTCGCGCCGTACTTCGCCGAGGCGCGGCTGCTCGGCGTGGCGGCGGCCTACGAGCGCGCCGCCGCCTGGGGCGGCTGCCCGATGCTGGAGGCGGGCTGAGGGGCGTCCCCGTCGGGGGCGATCCCAGAGGCGCTGCGGGCGGGGCTGCGGGCCGCCGTCACGGGATCACGGCGGTGCACTCGATCTCCAGCAGGAAGTTGGCGCGCGGCAGCGAGTAGACGATGGCGGTGGTGCGGGCGGGGTACTGGCCGTCGGGGAAGTGCGCCGCGTAGATCCGGTTCATCTCCTCGAAGTCCTCGCGCCGGGTGAGCAGGATGTTCACCTTGGCGACGTGCTCCCAGCCGGTGCCGGCCTCGGCCAGGATCTCGCCGACGTTGCGCATCACCTGGCGCATCTGCGCCGGGAAGTCGCCGATGGCGAGCCGGCCCTCGGCGTCGTAGGCGGGGATGCCGGAGACGAACAGCAGGTTGCCGGCGCGGACCGCCGGGGTGATCGGCGCGGACACCTTGAAGTGGCCGGGGACGCGGATGCGTTCGAGCGTGGTCATGGCGGACTCCGCTGGTGGGGAAGGCGGGTGGGCAGCCAAGGAGCCGGCCGGGGCGATGTCAACCGGCGGGGGCGCGGGCCGTCGCCGGCCGCGCCGGGGCGGGGCGGCGCGACGCCTGCCGCCGGTCGCGCGGCTCAGGTGTCGTGCGCCACCCGGAAGCCGTAGTCGTCGCAGCGGAAGTCGCGCCCGTTGCGGTTGCGCGCGGCGCAGCGGATCTGCCGCGGCACGTCGAGCCAGGAGCCGCCGCGCAGCACCCGGCGGCCGCAATCGCCCTCCAGCCGGGGCGTGCCGTCGGGCGGGGCGCCGAGGTGGAACTCGTTCCAGCAATCCTCGACCCATTCCCAGACGTTGCCGAGCATGTCGTGCAGGCCGAAGGCGTTGGGCGGGAATTGCCCGACCGGCACGGTGCGCTCGCCGCCGAGGGCGCAGCCCGGCGCGAAGCAGTGGGCGCGGCCGGGTTCGAAGCTGGCGCCCCAGTACCAGGGCGTGCCGGTGCCGGCGCGGGCGGCGTATTCCCATTCCGCCTCGCCCGGCAGCCGCCAGGGCTGCCCGGTGCGGTCGGCGAGCCAGGCGCAGTAGGCCCGCGCATCGTGCCAGGAGACGTTGACCACCGGGCGCCCGCCGCGTCCCCAGCCCTCGTCGGGCGGGCGCCAGCCGCCGGTCGCGTCGGCGAAGGCATCCCATTGCGCGAAGGTGACGGGGGTGCGGCCGAGCGCGAAGGCGCGGATGGCGACCTCGCGCACCGGGGACTCGCTGTCCTCGTGGCCGGGTTCGTCGTCCGGCGAGCCCATGCGGAAGCGGCCGGGCGGGATCGCCACGGCCTCCGGGATCGCCACGGCCTTCGGGATCGATCGTGCGGGCGCCGCCATCGCTATTCCACCGTGACGCGGGCGCGGCGCACCACCTCGGCCCATTTCCCGCGCTCGGACTCCAGGAAGGCCTCGAAGCCCGCCGGCGAGGTGCCGCCGTTCGGGGGCAGCGCGGCGGGTTCCGCGCCGAGGGCGGCGAGGCGCGCGCGCATCGCCGGCTCGCGCAGCGCCGCGTCCAGCGCCTGCCCCACCTGCTCCACCACCGGGCGCGGCGTGCGCGCCGGCGCCTGCAGGCCGAACCAGGCGGTGGCCTCGAAGCCGGCGAGGCCCTGCTCGCGCAGGGTCGGCACGTCGGGCAGCGCCGAGGAGCGGGTGGCCGAGGTGACGCCGAGGCAGCGCACCCGCCCGTCGCGGATGTGCTCGACCGAGGAGGGCAGGTTGTCCACCCCCGCCTCGACGCGGCCGGCCATCAGCTCGGTCAGCATCGGGCCGGCGCCGCGGAAGGGCACGCTGGCCATGTCGATGCCGGCGGCGAGCTTGAACATCTCCGCCGTGACATGGGTGCTGGCGCCGACGCCGGTGTTGCCGAGGTTGAGCGCGCCCGGCCGCGCCTTCGCCAGCGCCACCAGCCCGGCCACGTCGCGCGCCGGCAGGTCCTTCGTGGCGAGCAGGACGTTGGGAACGGTGCTGATGAGCCCGACCGCCGCGAGGTCCTCCGGCCGGTAGGGCATGCGGGCGCCGTAGAGCGCGTAGTTGATCGCGCTGCCGCCGATGGTGGCCAGCACCAGCGTGTAGCCGTCCGGCTCGGCCTTCACCGCCACCTCGGTGCCGAGGTTGCCGCCCGCGCCGGCGCGGTTCTCGATCACGATGGACTGGCCGAGGCGCGGCTGCAGCCGCTCCGCCGCCAGGCGCGCCATCAGGTCCACCGTGCCGCCCGGCGGGAAGGGGGCGATCAGCCGGATCGGGCGGGACGGCCACGGCGCGTCCCTCGACGCGTCCCGGGGGGCCTCCTGGGCGGCGGCGGCGCCGGGGCGGCCGCCGGAGAGGGCGGCGCCCAGGGCGGTCCACAGGGTGGTCCCCAGGATGGTTCCGAGTGCGTCGCGGTGGGTCGGGTGCATGGTTTCCTCCTGCTGGTGTGGCCGTCTCCGGCCCGGACCTAGTGTGGCCGTCTCCGGCCCGGACCTGATGTGGCCGTCATCCGGCCCGGACCTGATGTGGCCGTCATCCGGCCCGGACCTGATGTGGCCGTCATCCGGCCCGGGCGGACTTGGCGGCCGGCCGGCGACCGGTGCGGCCGCCGGCCCGGGTTGCGCTGGCCGGACCTTCACCGGATGCTGCCCGCGCGCGGGCCCGCCGGGCTGTCGGCCGCAGAGTCCATGCCGGCGGAACGCCGCGCAATGGCCGGGAATGCCGCTGCGGCCACACCGTCGCGGCCCGGCGCCGCCATCCGTTCCGGAGCCGGCCGCCCCAGGGCCGGTCGTCCCGGGGGGCGGTCGCTCCGGGATCGTCCGTCCGGGGCGGTGGGCCAGGGTGGCGGGCCAGGGTGGCGGGCCAGGGTGGCGGGCCCGGTGGCGGGCCCGGTGGCGGGACGGAACGATCCGTGGCGCGCGGCGTCGCGGCGAAGGGGCATGGCAACAGGGCGGCGCCCGCCGGGCGGCGCAGCGGGGGACTGGGACCAGATGCAGTTCGTCAAGGTGTACGCCCGTGGTCTCGCGACCCTGGCGCCGGACAAGGGGGTGGCGATCGGGCTGGCCTTCGCCAACCTGGCGCTGGCCGGGCTGCAATTCCTGGAACCGGTGCTGTTCGGCCGGGTGGTGGACGTGCTGGCCCACGCGGCGACCCAGACGCCGGCCATGGTGTGGTCCGAGGCGCTGTCGCTGCTCTCGCTCTGGACGGCGGTGGGGCTCTCGGCGATCGGCGCCAACGTGGCGGTCTCGCTGCTGGCCGACCGCATGTCGCACCGCAACCGGCTGGCGGTGATGGCGCGCTACTTCCAGCACGTGCTGGCGCTGCCGCTCTCCTTCCACGGCGACACGCAGTCCGGGCGGCTGATCAAGATGATGCTGGTCGGGGCGGAGAACCTGTTCGGCCTGTGGCTGGCGCTGTTCCGCGAGCACCTGATGACCATCATCGGCGTGCTGGTGCTGCTGCCGCTGACGCTGACCATGAACTGGCGCCTCGGGCTGCTGCTGATCGTGCTGGTGGTGCTGTTCGCGGCGCTGACGGCCTACGTCATCAGCCGCACCCAGGCGGCGCAGGGGCGGGTGGAGGACCTGCACTCGCAGCTCGCGGGGAACGTGCAGGACGCGCTCTCCAACGTGGTGGTGGTGCAGTCCTTCACGCGCCTGACGTACGAGGCGCGGCAGTTCGGCGAGATCAGCCGCAACGTGCTGGCGAACCAGTTCCCGGTGCTGAACTGGTGGGCCGTGGTCACGGTGATGACGCGCGCGGCCAGCACCATCACGGTGATCTCGATCTTCATGCTCGGCACCGTGCTGCACCTGCGCGGACAGGCGACGGTGGGCGAGATCGTCTCCTTCATGGGCTTCGCGACGCTGCTGATCGGCAAGCTGGAGGGGGCGGTCGGCTTCATCTCCCGCCTCGTGCTGCAGATGCCCTCGCTGCGCGACTTCTTCGGCATCATGGATGCGCGCTCCTCCGTGCCGGAGAAGCCGGACGCGGTGGACATCGGCCGGATCAAGGGGGAGGTGGCGTTCGAGAACGTCTCCTTCGCCTATCCGGGCGGGCCGCGCATCCTGGCCGACGTCTCCTTCGCCGCGGCGCCGGGGCGGACCCTGGCGCTGGTGGGGCAGACCGGCGCCGGCAAGTCCACCGCCATGGCGCTGCTGCAGCGCATGTGGGACCCGGTGGACGGGCGCATCACCCTGGACGGGCACGACCTGCGCGACATCACGCTGGAGTCGCTGCGGCGCAACATCGGCGTGGTGTTCCAGGAGAGCATGCTGTTCAACCGCACCATCCGCGAGAACCTGCTGGTCGGGCGGCCGGACGCGACGCAGGAGGAGATCGAGCGCGCCTGCCGCATGGCCGAGGCGCACGACTTCATCCTGCGCCAGCCCAAGGGCTACGACACGATGGTGGGGGAGCGCGGCGCCACGCTCTCGGGCGGCCAGCGGCAGCGCCTCTCGATCGCGCGCGCGCTGCTGAAGGATCCGCCGGTGCTGATCCTGGACGAGGCGACCAGCGCGCTCGATGCCGCCACCGAGGCGCGGGTGCAGCGGGCGCTGAAGGCGCTGATGGCCGGGCGCACCACCTTCATCATCGCCCACCGGCTCTCCACGGTGCGGGATGCCGACGAGATCATGGTGTTCGAGGGCGGGCGGATCGTGGAGCGCGGCACCTTCGACGCGCTGGTGCGCCAGGGCGGCCGCTTCGCCGAGCTGGTGAGGACACAGCTCGCCACCGACCCGGCGGCGCAGGCGCACGCGGCGGCGTGACGGCGGGGCGGCGCCGCCTTCCCGCGGGCCTGCCCTTACCGTCCACCCGCCGGGGCCGGGCTCTCGCGTCCGGCCGGCAGCCCGGTCCGCCGCCGGCGCCCGGGCCGCGTCGGCGGAATCGCGCGACCCGGCAGCGGCCGGGGCGACGGGCCGCGCGCCTCTCCCGCCGCGCTTCACGCTTTCGGCATCGTGCCTCGCACGACAAGGCGATTTTCCTTCCGGCCGGTCGCGCGATGCTTGCATTGCCGGCCGCGATCCTGGCACGCTCGCACGCGTATCGACAGCCGGGCGGTCCAGGGGGCGGTCCGGGGGTGGTCCAGGGCGTGCGCCCATGCGCATCCACCCATGACCGGTGATCGCCCTGCGTCGCCCCGCCGGCCCGTGCCCGCCCGGCTCCGGGCGAGGCGGAGGATGCCGGCCGCCATAATCGGGAGGCCTTCCATGAACATCGCCATGATCCTGAAGCAGAAGGGCTCGCAGGTCGTCTCCATCGGGCCCGGCGAGACCTGCGCCGCGGTGGTGCGGACCCTGGCGCAGCACCGGATCGGCGCCGCGCTGGTGCGCGACGCGGCCGGCGCGGTGCTCGGCATCGTCAGCGAGCGCGACGTCGTCCGCGCCCTGGCCGGTCGCGCCGAGGCGACCCTGCAGATGAGCGCCGACGACCTGATGACCAAGGTGCTGCACACCGTCACGCCGCAGACCAGCGTGGTGGAGGCGCTGGGCATGATGACGGGACGGCGCGTCCGCCACCTGCCGGTGCTGGAGGACGGCAAGCTGTGCGGCATGGTCTCGATCGGCGACCTGGTGAAGGCGCGCATCGAGGCGGCCGAGCACGAGGCGCAGGCGCTGCGCGAATACGTCACCACCGCGGGCTGACGCGACGCCACCCGCGCCCCTCCCAGGGAACCGGGCCCCGCTCCCGACGCTCCTTCTCCCGACCGACATCCGGGAGAGGAAGCCATGCCGGAGACACGCAGCGACAGCGACGCCAAGGCCAAGGTCTGGGAGATGATCCGCGACGTGAAGGTCGCGGTGCTCGTGACCAACGGCGCGGATGGCCACCTGCACGGACGCCCGATGGTCGCGGTGCAGGACGAGCCGTTCAACGACACGCTCTGGTTCTTCACGCCCGCGGAAGGCGGCGTCGCCGACGAGATCGGCAGCGATCCGCAGCTGCTGCTGAGCTACAGCAACCCCTCCTCGCAGGACTATGTCTCGGTCGCGGGGAAGGGCGAGATCGTGCGCGACGCGGCGATGCAGAAGAAGCTGTGGTCGGAAGGGATGCGGACCTGGTTCCCCAAGGGTGCCGAGGATCCGGGCCTCGCGCTGCTCAAGGTGACGGTGGAAGGCGCGGAGTACTGGGACGCGCCCTCCTCCACCATGGTCTACGCCTACGGCTACCTGAAGGCGCGCCTGACCGGCGAGCCGCCGCATCCGGGCGAGGTCGCCAAGGTGGACTTCAGGCGCTGAGGCCGGTCCGCGCGGGTCCCGGACACCGCCCCGCACACGCCCCGACCCGTGCGGGGCGATCGCGCGTGGGGCAGCCGGCGCGGCCGCGCGTGGGAGCCGGGGCCTTGTCGGGCGGGGCCGGAGCGTAGCGGCGCCCCGCGCCGTCGCGGGAGGCGGCGCCGTGCATCCCGGCGCCTTCCGGCCCGGCGAAGCGCCGTGATAGCCCTGCCGGCGCCCGAGCCGGAGTCCCGAGGATGATCCGCCGCCGAACGTCGCCACGCCCGCGTCTGCGGGCGGCCCTGCTGCCGCTGTTCCTGCTGGCCGCGCTGCCGCCACCGGCGCATGGGCAGGCGCCCGACCGGGAGACGCCCAACCGGGAGACGCCCGACCGGGAGACAACGGGCGGTGAGGCGCGCGGCGCGCCGCCGGCCGTCGCGGCGTCGCCCGTGGCCGCGCCGCTGCGGGTCGTCGCCGCCGCGCCGCTGCGCACCGCGCTGACCGAGGCGATCGAGGCGTTCCGGCAGGGCGCGCCCACCGCGCCGATCGGCGTGGCCTTCGGCGGCGCGCCGGCGGTGGCGGCACGCATCGCCGCCGGGGACGGGCCGGACCTGTTCCTCTCCGCCGGGATGGCGCCGGCGGCGGCGCTAGCCGAGGCGCAGGGACGCCCGGCGGTGCTGCTCGCCCGGGACCGGCTCTGCGTGCTGGTGCGCCAGGGATTGCTGGTGGAGGAGGACGGGCTGCTGGACAGGCTGCTGAACCGGGGCACGCGCCTCGCCATCGCGCCGCCGGGAAGCGATCCGGCCGGCGACGACGCGCTCGCGCTGTTCGCCCGTGCCGAGGCGGTCCGGACCGGGGCACGTGTCATGCTGGAGGAGAAGGCGCTTCGCCTGGTCGGCAGCCCGCCGCCGCCGCCCGGCCAATTGCCGGAGGCGGCCCCGCTGGCGACCGACCGCGCCGACCTGGTGCTGGCGCGCTGCTCGGCCGCCGCCGCCGCGGCGCGGCAGGTGGCCGGAGCGCGCGTGCTGCCGCTGCCGGCCGAGCTGGCGGTGGTGTCGGCATACGGGATGGCGGTGCTGTCGGACCGGCCGGAGGCGTCGCGGCTGGCGCTGTTCCTGCTCTCGCCGGAAGGACAGGCGATCCTGGCGCTGCGCGGCTTCGAGGCGCCGCTGCGGCCGGAACCGTAGCGGCCCGGCCGCCGCAGGCGCGGGCGGTCGTCGCCGGGCCGCCTGCCCGGTTCGCGGCTCCGGCGGGCCTGCGTTCCTGCCCGCCGCATCGCCTTGGCCGCGGGTGGGGTGCACGGGGACGGGCCGGCGCGAACGCCGCCCCCGTTGCTACCCGCCCGGCAGCGCCGCGGCGTCGCGCGCGGCGGCGATGACGGCCTCCGGTACCTGCCAGTCCCGCAGCAGCGCCGGCAATCCGGCGGCGTCGGGAACGGTGGCGGGGCGGATGGCGCCGGGGGTGCGGC
Organism: Roseomonas acroporae; assembly: GCF_023223525.1. Classification (GTDB taxonomy): domain Bacteria; phylum Pseudomonadota; class Alphaproteobacteria; order Acetobacterales; family Acetobacteraceae; genus Roseomonas_E; species Roseomonas_E acroporae. The sequence goes on from NZ_JALPRX010000038.1 coordinate 158,122, forward strand.
CGAAGCGCGGGGCCGGGGCAGGCTGCGTGACGCCGTCCACCGTCGCGTAGGTGCCGCGCGCGCGGTGGTGCGGGTGCGACGGCGCCTCGCCGATCGAGAGGATGGGCGCGACGCAGGCATCGCTCTCGGCGAACACGGCGGCCCAGTGGTCGCGCGGCCGGGCGCGGAAGGTTTCCGTCAGCCGGGCGCGGATCGCCGGCCAGCCGGCGCGGTCGTCGCGCGGCGGCAGGCTCGCAGGGTCGATGTCGAGCCGGCGCAGCAGCTCGTCCCAGAATTGCGGCTCCAGCGCGCCGACGCCGACATGGCGGCCATCGGCGGTCTCGTAGGTGTCGTACCAGGGCTCGCCGCCGTCGAGGCGGTTCACGCCGCGCTCGTCGCGCCAGCGGCCATCGGCGAGCATGCCCTGGAAGGCCGTCATCAGGCTCGCGGCGCCATCCACCATCGCCGCGTCCACCACCTGGCCGCGGCCGGAGCGGGCGCGCTCGTGCAGCGCGCACACCACCCCGAAGGCGAGGTAGAGCGCCCCGCCGCCGTAGTCGCCGACGAGGTTGAGCGGCGGCACCGGCCGTTCGCCGGCACGGCCGATCGCGTGCAGCGCGCCGGAGAGGGCGATGTAGTTGATGTCGTGGCCGGCGTTGCGCGCGAGCGGCCCTTCCTGGCCCCAGCCGGTCATGCGGCCGTAGACGAGGCGCGGGTTGCGCGCGAGCGCAGTCTCGGGGCCGAGGCCGAGGCGCTCCATCACGCCGGGGCGGAAGCCCTCGAGCACGATGTCGGCCTGGTCGAGCAGCGCGGCGGCGAGGGCGCGGCCCTCGTCGCGACGGAGGTCGACCGCGACGAAGGTGCGGCCGCGCCGCATGATGTCGATGCGCGCGGGGCCGCCGGCGCTGCCCGGACCGGTCCCGGGGGGGCGGGGCTGGGACGTGCCGGCCTGGGAGGTGCCGGGCTGGGACGTGCCGGCCTGGGGCGTATCGGCCTGGGGCCGCTCGATGCAGAGCACCTCGGCACCGAGATCGGCCAGCAGCATGGTGCAGAGCGGCACCGGGCCGATCGCGGCCATCTGCACCACGCGCAGGCCGGAAAGCGGGCCCGGCGCGGCCGGGGTGGAGGCGGGCACGCCTTGGTCGGCGCTCACCGGCGGCGCGCCGGGGTGCGGATGGGCCGCCCCGACGAGGCTGCGGATGGTCGGCCCCCGGGGCCTCGCGCGTCGATCATGCCGTTCTCCTCCCGTGCGCCGCTGCCTGGGCCCCGCTTGGTCGGGGGTGTCCGCCACCCTGCGAATCGGCGGGCGCAGGCAGGCTCCGCCCGACCTCGCCGGCCAGGGGCGGCCGCGGCGGCGAAGCGTAGGACAGGGCCGTGGCCCGCGCAAAAAATAGTTTGCTGCTTGGAACCGGTTGCCTCTACAGCGGCATGCCGTGCCCGCCGGGACGGCGGATCGCGGCGCGGCCGCCGGCCGCGGACGGTCCGCGCCGGGCCGCGCCGGGGAAACGGCGGCCTGCCGGGGAGAGGCTGGTCATCGATGCGGCGAGGCGGCTGCGGCAGGGGGCGATCGGGATGCTTCGGCGCGGCGCGCGTTCAGCGCAGCCACAGCTCCTCGACCTCCAGCATGCGCGCCTCCTTGGATTCGCCGAGCAGCATGTAGATGCGCGAGAGCATGGCGAGCATCCCGTCGAGCTCGTCGCCGGGAAACAGCTCGGCGAAGCGGCGCAGCAGCAGCCGCTCGAACGACTTCATCTCCGCGACGCCCGCGCGGGTGATCTCGATGCGCGCGGCGCGGCCGTCGCGCGGGTCGGCGCTGTCGCGGATCCAGCCCTTCTCGCGCAGCCCGTTCAGGCGGCTGGTGACGGTGGGCTTCTTCAGCATCGCCGCCTCGGCGATCTCGCCGGCGCGCTTGGGGCCGGAGCGCAGGAACAGCAGCGTGCGGTACTGGCCGGTGTTCATCTCGCTGCCGCGTGCCGCCTGCTCGAATTCGCGGTACAGGATCATGATGGCCCGAACGGCCCGGATCGCGGCGACGTCCTCGTGCATGCGGCTCCCTTCCGCTGGCGTCCGGCCAGCATAGCAGCGCCCCCCGGGAGCGGCCATCGGAGGAGACGCCGCCGGCCGAGGGCGCAGGGCGGGCGATCCCGCGTTTCCGACAGGGGAGGAAGACAGGCATGAGCGAGAGCAGGGACGAGGCGCCGACCACGCTGGCGCACCGCGAGGACGGCATCCTCGAGCTGACCATGAGCTACCCGCGCCGGCGCAACGCGCTGGCGCGCGAGCTGCGCGAGGCGCTGGTGGCGCATCTGGAGCGCGGCATGGCCGACCCGGACTGCCGCGCCATCATCCTGACCGGCGCGGGCGGGCATTTCTGCGCCGGCGGCGACATCTCCGGGATGAGCAGCAACTCCGGCATCGAGACGCGCAACCGGCTGAGCTGGGGCCACGACCTCATCAAGCTGCTGGTCAACGGCGACAAGCCGGTGATCGCGGCGGTGGAGGGGCACGCGGCGGGGGCGGGGCTCTCGGTGGCGGCGGCCTGCGACATCGTGGTGGCCTCGCGCGCGGCGGTCTTCACCTGCTCCTTCAACAGGATCGGCCTGGTGCCGGATCTCGGCGCCGCCTGGACGCTGTCGCGGCGCATGGGGCTCGGCCGCGCCAAGACGCTGATGCTGCTGGGCAAGTCGGTCGAGGCGGCGGAGGCGGAGCGCCTCGGCATCGTCGACCGGCTCGCCGAGGCGGGCGGGGCGCTGGAGGCGGCGCGGGCGCTGGCGCGCGACCTCGCGGCCACGGCGCCGCTCTCGGCGGCGATGAGCAAGTCGCTGCTCAACCGCGCGCTGGCGCCGCTGGAGGAATCGCTGCGCGCCGAGGCGGACGCCCAGGGCCTGCTGTTCACGACGGAGGATTCCGCCGAGGGGCGCGCGGCGTTCATGGAGAAGCGGGCGCCGCGGTTCCGCGGGCGCTGAGCGGAGGCCGACGGACAGGGGGGGGGCAGGCGGGGCGGGCAGGCGGCGGGCGCGGGCGGGGCCCTTGCCTCCGTCTCCCGCGCGGCGGCGGGGTTCAGCCCGCCGGGCGGATCCACATGCGCGTGGTGCCGCCCGAGCCGTCCGTCTCCATCGCCGCCACGAAGGGCCCCGTGCCGCTCAGCACGATCCGCTGCACCACGGCGCGCACGCGCACCGAGAGGGGCACCAGGGTGATCTTCCAGTTGTCGTCGGCGTAGGCGGTGAAGCCGACCTCGTGGTAGCGGCGCAGCGTGGCGAGGTCGCCGGCCAGGGTGGCGCGGATCGCCTCCACCAGCGGCCGGATCTCGGGCGCCTGGTCCAGGCTCAGCTCGGTGCGGACGTTCTGGTCCGGCCGCTCCAGCAGCAGCCGGTCGCCGGCGACGATCAGCCGCTCCGGGCTCGGGTCGGTGGTGATCTTCTCCAGGTGGTCGGGCGCGGACCAGCGCAGCGTGCCGCGGCTGGGCAGCGGCAGCTCCAGCTCCGGGATCGCCTTCTCCTCGGTGAAGGTGGCGCGGCTCTCGCGCACCGCGGCGAAGCGGCGCATCAGCGTCTCGATCCTCGTCGTTTCCGGGGCCGGTTCCAGGGCCGCTGCCGGGGCTCCCCCCGCCCGGGCGCGCGCTGCCGGCACGGGGAGGGCGAGCAGGGCCGCCGCCCTCAGGAGGTCGCGTCGGCGGGCGCGCATGGCGGGTCGAGCTCCTGCCAGAAGTCGTAGAAGTTGAACCAGTTGTAGGGGTGTTCCCGGCACAGCGCCTCGACGCGCGCGGCGTAGTGGCCGACGCTGGCGGCGAGGCCCGCGGCGCGGTCGGCGCGGTCGAGGCGGATGCGCTCGGAGAAGGACTCGAAGCGGATCTCGTAGCGACGCGGGCCGGTCCACAGGCCGAAGGCCAGCACCACGGGCGCGCCGAGCACGCTGGCCAGCAGGTGCGGCCCGACCGGCAGGGCGGCGGGGGCGCCGAGCAGCGGCACGGGCACCGTCCGCTCCCCGTGCGGCGCCCGGTCGGCGAGGATGCCGATCAGCCCGCCGCGCTCCAGGCACTCCTTGGCGCGCAGCATGGTGTCCGGCCGGCCGAGCGGGATCACCATGGCGGCGACGCCGGGGGCGATGGCGTTGAAGAAGGCGTTGGCCTGCGCCGCGTTGTCCTCGTACATCAGCGCCCGCACCTCGACCGGGCAGCCCGAGGCGGCCAGCGCGCGCAGCACCTCGAAGGAGCCGAGATGCGCGCCGAGCAGGATGCAGCCCTCCCGCGCATCCACCCGCGACTGCACCGCCTCCAGCCCGCTCACCCGGATCTCGTAGCCCCGCAGGCGGCCGCTGAGCAGGAAGACGCGGTCGAGGATGGTGGAGGCGAAGGTGAAGTAGAGCCGGAACAGGTCGCGCCGGGCCGGGGCGCGGCCGAGCGCGCGGGCGAGGTAGCGGCGCGCCGCCGCGCGCTGCGGCGCCGGCGAGAAGAGCAGGAAGTAGGCGGTGACGGGGTAGAGCAGCCAGTGCACGGCGCCCCAGCCGAGCCGCAGGGCGAGGCGGGCCATCAGCCGCATCCCGCCCAGGCTGCCGCGCTCGCGCTGCGTCGCCCAGCCGGCATGGGTGGCGGCGGGCAGGGTGAGGGAGCGGCTCACGCCCCGCCCCACGCCGGGGCGGGGTCCGCCGCCTCCAACTCGCCCGTCAGCACCACCGTGCCGCGGCAGAGCGCGGTGAAGGCGATGCGCGGCGCGCCGACGCGCAATTCCAGCGTCACCGTCTCTCCGGGGCCGACCGGGGCCAGGAACTTGGCGCGGTGCAGCCGGACCGGGCCGCTCGGCAGGCTTGGCGCCGGTCCCGCCTCCGGGACCGCCCCCGGGAGATCCCCTGGGAGATCCCCTGGAAGCGCCCCCGGGGCCGTCAGGGCGGCGAGCACCGCGTCCAGCAGCACCACGCCCGGCACCACCGGATGGCCGGGGAAGTGGCCGGGCAGCGACGGATGGCTGGCCGGCACGGTGAATTGCGCGCGGCGCGTGCCGCCCTTCCCGGGCATCGGGACCGTTGCCGGGGGCGGGGTCATGGGAAGGCCGGAACGCCCGACAGGGCACCGCGTCGCAGCGAGTCGAGCGTGCCGCGCTGCAATTTGCCGACGGCGTCGCGCGGCAGGCGCGGCAGCAGCAGCAGCGGGCGCGGCAGGAAGACGGGCTCGACCTGCTCGCGCAGCGCGGTGAGGATGTCGGCGGCGGTCAGCCCCGGGGCCACGGCGAAGGCGGCCAGGCGCGCGGCCGGGTTCCGCTCCAGATCGTCCGGCGCCATGAACGCGCCGTCCTGCACGCCGGGGATCGCGTTCAGCAGCCGGTTGAGATGACCGAGCGAGGTGCGTCGGCCCGCCAGCTTGACCATGTCCGCGCGTCGGCCGAGCAGGCGGAAGCCGCCGGAATCGGTCAGGGCGATCTCGTCGGCGAGCGCGGTTTCCGGCAGGCCGGGCACGGCGGCCCAGGCCTCGCCCGCCCCGTCGAGGCGCAGCGTGGTGCCGCGGTAGGGCAGCCAGTCCGGCCCGGCGAGGGTGCGGCGGCTGGCGATCGAGCCGACCTCGGTGGCGCCGTAGATCTCCAGCACCGGCGCGCCGAGGGCGGCCTCCGCCGCCTCGGCGAGGCTGGCCGCGAGCGGCGCGGTGGCGGAGATCAGCGCGCCGAGCGGCGGCAGGGAGAGGCCGCCCGTGCCCCGGCTCCCCTCATCCTGGCCCTCCTCGCCCTGGCCGGACCCGCCCCGCTCTCCCGCCGCCCGGTCGGTCGCGCCCTCGGCGGCGACCAGCAGGCTGCGCAATTGCAGCGGCGTCGTGACCAGGACGCGCCGGCCCGGCATCGCCCGGAGCGCCCGCGCCACGTCGTCCGGATAGAAGGCGGCCCCGGCATGCACGGCGCAGGGGGCCTGCAGCGGCAGCATCACGGAGGTCTCGAAGCCGTACATGTGCTGCGGCGGCACGGTGGCGACCACGGTGGCGGGGTCCGCCGGGTCGTCGAGCCCGAAGCGGGCCGCCGCGGCCCCGGCGCCGGTGACCAGCGAGCCCCAGGGCTTGCGGTGCGCCACCGGCACGCCGGTGCTGCCGGAAGTGAAGGCGATGGCGGCCACGCGCCCGGCCGGGATGGCGGGGTTGGGGGCCGTCGCTCCGGCCGGCATCCCGCCGGGCTGCGGCGCCGAGGACACCGGCACCACCGGCAGCGGCGCGTCGTCGATCGGCTCGTCGCACAGCGCGTAGGCGCCCGGATAGGCCGCGGCCAGCTCGCGCAGGCGGCGCGGCGAGCGGTCCGAGGAGAGCAGCGTGACGTGGCCACGGGCGAGCGCGGCGGCGAAGCCGAGGATGGCGTGGTAGCGGTCGGCGCAGAGGTTGATGGCGTGACGCGCGGCGCCCCCGGCAGCCGGGGCGTCGTCGGCCACCGAGGCCGGTGCGCCGTCCGCGGGCAGCCGCGCCGACAGCAGCGCGACCTCGGCCAGGAAGCGATGGCCGGTGATCGCCTCGGCCTGCCCCGCCGGCAGGCCGGCGGTGCGCCGCACCAGAACCGCGTCGGCGGCGCGGCCCAGCAGGGGCAGCTCAGCCGGCATGGGGAAGCGCGCCCGGGGCGGCCCGGCCCTGCCCGGCATGGAACCGCCAGACGGCACCGAGGGTGCGCCGCGGCGAGGCGGCCAGGTGCGGGAAGCGCCGCCGGCGCACCAGGTGCTCGCCGAGGAACAGCCCCGCCAGCAGGACCGGCGTGAACGCCGGGACCGGGCCCGCCGTGCCGGCGGACGCGGGCAGCGACGCCCCCTGGAAGGCCGCCAGGGCCAGGAGCACGGCCGCCCAGAAGCCGGTCAGCCCGCGCGCATAGGCGACGCATTCCGGCGGCACCCGCCCGTGGTCGAGGCGGATGTAGCGGATGATGAGCGCCTCCCGTCCCGGCCGCAGCGTCGAGGCGAAATGCAGCGACGCCGCCAGCAGGCCCAGCGCCGGCAGCAGGGGCAGCGCCCGTTCCGCCAGGCGCGGCCAGAGCCAGTGGCCGCAGAGCGCCAGCGCCAGCGCCGTCGCCAGGCCCGCCAGCAGCCGCGCCCGGCCCGCCCGGGCGCTTTCCCGGACGCCGCCGGCGGCACTCCCGATGGGGCTCCAGGGGATGCAGGAGGGGGCGAAGGCCACGGCGAGCCCGGCCAGCACGGCCACGGCCAGATCCGCCACGCCGGCGAGGCGCGCCAGGAACAGGAGCAGGCCGCCCAGCGCCGCCACGACCAGCCTGCCCGGCATCCGCCCCGTCGGCCGCGGGGACAGGGCCGGCGGGTGGCTGGGGCCGTCGGCGCGGGGTGGGCAGGATACCGGGTGCCGCGCCGAGGCCGGCGCCGGGTCCCGGTTCCGTTCCCCTGGCGTGTCCCCTGGCGTGTGCGGTGCCGTTGCCGGCCCATCCATGGCCTAGCGGGTCCGGTGCTGCTCGATATGCGCGGCGAGGGAGCGGAGCGAGGCGAAGATGCGGTGGTTGCGCTCGTCGTCGGAGCGGAGCTGGAAGCCGTAGCGGCGCGAGATCGCCAGCGCGATCTCGAGCGCGTCGATCGAATCGAGGCCGAGGCCCTCGCCGAACAGCGGGGCGTCGGGGGCGATCTCGGCGGGTTGCACCTCGAGATGCAGCGATTCGACGATCAGCTTCGCGACTTCGGCTTCCAGATCGACGGTCGTACTCACCTGCTCATCCCTCCCGGCCTGTACGCCGTCCCGCCCTGCCGGGGGGCGGCCCGTGACGACGGAAACGATCCGCCAGATCGGCGGCCTGCCCCCGGGTCGTCCCAGCATCGTCGCCGGAGCTTACCGGCCGCTTGCTTAATCGAGACTTTCCATAATCTTAGCCTAGCAGCGCCCCCAGTTGGCGACAAGCGTGCGCGTTGCGCAACCGTTGCGACCGGCCGGGGGCGGGCGCTCCCGTGCCAGCCCTTCGGGCGGACCGTGTGACGCCTGGCAATATCGTTCGGCATCGCGGCGCGATGATGGCGGGCGGGCGCGGCCAGGGGTCACGGCTGCGCGATCCCCGCGTGCGGGGGGGGGGCGGGGGCGGGGGAGCGGGGCGGGCGGGACGGCGCGGGGGGCGGGCGAGAGGCGGGCGCCGGGAACAACGAGCTGCGGCGAACCGCCCGCGGCGGCCGCGGGCGGGCGTCAGTTCGTCGCCTGGATCAGGTCGCGGACCACCGGATAGATCTGGGCGTTCCAGCGCTTGCCGTTGAACACGCCGTAGTGGCCGACGCCGGTCTGCAGGTGGTGGCGGCGCATGGTCACCGGGATGCCCTCGCACAGGTCGAGCGCCGCCATGGTCTGCCCCACCGAGCAGATGTCGTCGTTCTCCCCCTCCACGGTGAGCACCGCGGTGCGCCGGATCGCGGCCGGCCGCACCGTCTCGCCGTGATGCTTCATGCGGCCGAGCGGCAGGTCGTCGTCCTGGAAGATGGCCTTGACGGTCTGCAGGAAGAACTCCGCCGGCAGGTCCATCACCGCGAAGTACTCCTCGTAGAAGCGCCGGTGCGCCTCGGCCGCCGCCAGCTCGCCCTCCACCAGCGCCTTGTACTGGTTCAGGTGCGCGCGCATGTGCCGCTCCATGTTCATCGACATGAAGGCGGTGAGCTGCGTCAGCCCGGGATAGACGCGCCGCCCCGCCCCCTGGAAGCGCCAGGGCACGGTGTCGATCATGCTCCGCTCGAACCACTCGATCGGATGCTCCCGGGCCAGCTCGTTCACCTTGGTCGGGCTGATGCGCGTGTCGATCGGGCCGGCCATCAGCGTCATGGAGCGCGGCTGGAAGCGGCTGCGCGTCTGCGCCATCACCGAGACGGCGGCCAGCACCGGCACCGTCGGCTGGCACACCGCCAGCACGTGGCTGCCCGGGCCCTCGGTGCCCTGCCCGTTCGGGTCCTCGCCCATCACCTCGAGGAAGGTGATGATGTGGTCGACGAACGCATCGAGGTCGAAGCGCCCGGCGGAAAGCGGCACGTCGCGCGCGTTGGTCCAGTCCGTGATGTAGACGTCGTTGTCCTGCAGCAGGGTGCGCACCGTGCCGCGCAGCAGCGTGGCGAAGTGCCCCGACATCGGCGCCGCCACCAGCAGGCGCGGCTGGCGCACGTCGATGTCCTTGCGGAAGTGCAGGAGCTTGCCGAAGGGCGTGGTGTGCGCCACCTCCTCGCGCACGTCCACGATCCGGTTGCCCACGCGCACGCGGCTGATGCCGAAGTCCGGCCGGCTGTGGGTGACCCGGAAATTCCCCATCACGTCCAGCGCCGCCGACATCCGGCGCATGCTGGAGGCGCCGTACTGGTGCGGGTGGGAGGGCCACAGCAGGCGCGCCATGCCGCGTGCGTAGTCCTGGTAGGGGGCCATGAAATCGGCCTGCGCCTGGAATAGCTCGTAATTCATTCGAGGGCGGTGTCCCGGGATCAGCGCGGGCGGCGCTCCGGCTGCGCCGCCGCTCCTGCATGCTGGCGCCACTCTATCGCAGTGCAGCGTCCGGGGAAGCCCAAACGGCATGGGCAGGGTTGCGATCCGCGTCGCCGTCGCCCGCACCGGCGGCGCCGTTCGTGCCGGTGGCACCGTTCGTGCTGAGAGCGTCGTTTGTGCTGATGGCACCGCCCGTGATGATGGCGCCGTTCGTGCCGGCGGCACCGCTCGTGCTGGCAGCGCCGTTCGTGCTGGCAGCGCCGTTCGTGCCGACGGCACCGTTCGTGCTACAGCGAACGGCCCTGTGATGACCCGGAATCGTGCGCGGCGCCGTCCGCGGCACCCGCCGGGCATCGCCGTGATGGGGTGTGAACGAGGGAGCCGGCCGCATGGCGGAAGCGAAGCTGCTCATAAGCAGCCGTAATTACTCTTCCTGGTCGCTGCGTGGCTGGCTGCTGTGCCGGCTCGCGGGGTTGGATTTCGAGGTGTCCGTGGTCTCGCCGGAGGATCCGGTGGCCAAGGCCGAGCTGCTGATGCGGGCCTCCTCCTTCCTGCTGCCCTGCCTGGTGCAGGGCGACATCTCGGTCTGGGACACGCTCGCGATCGCCGAGCACCTCAACGAGCAATTCCCGAAGGCGGGCATGCTGCCCAAGGACAAGGCGGCGCGTGCCCGTTGCCGCGCCATTTCCGGCGAGATGCATTCCGGCTTCGGCGCGCTGCGCGCCTCGCTGCCGATGAACCTGCGCGCCCACCGGCCGGGCTTCCTGCTCTGGTCCGGCCCCAAGGCGGATATCGAGCGCATCCAGACCATCTGGCGCGAATGCCTGGAGACCTGGCAGGGCCCCTGGCTGTTCGGCGCCAGGCCCAGCATCGCCGACGCCATGTACGCGCCGGTGGTGACGCGCTTCCTGACCTACGACGTGAAGCTCGACCCGCTCTCGGCCGGCTACGCCGAGACCATCATGAAGTGGCCCGACATGGCGGAATGGGTCGCGGAGGCCAAGCGCGAGCCGGAGCAGATCACCGAACTCGAGGTGGACGCCGAATTCTGACGCCGGCCGCGGCCGGCGCCGCGGGCCGGTGCCATGCGGGCGGCGTCGCGCCGGGCAGGGCCCTCCCGTGCAGGGCCATCCCGCGCCGCCCGCCGGGGGCAGCGTGCGCGGGCGGGGATCAGCCCGGCGCGGCCTCGCCGGGACGCAGCAGGGCGCGCAGCGTGCGGGCGACATCGTCGATGTGCCGCCGCAGCAGCGCGCAGGCCGCCTCGGTACGGCCCGCGCGGCAGAGGCGGAGCAGCTCGGCATGCTCGTGCTCGGCGCGCGGCGATGCCCCGGCGGAGGCGGAGAGCTGGATGCGCGTGTAGCGGTCGCATTCCTGCAGCAGCGTGGTGACGAGGGCGAGCGTCCGCGGCCGTCCGGCATGCCGGTACAGGGCGAGGTGCAGCGCCGTGTTCAACGCGCCCCACCGGCCGATGTCCTGCCCGCGCAGCGCCGCCGCGTACTCGGCCTGCATCATGTCGAGCGCGGCGTGGTCGGCCTCGGTCAGCAGCGGCGCGGAGGCGGCGAGCAGGCGCGGCTCCAGGTCCGCCCGCAGCTCGTACACCTCCAGCATGCCCTCGGCCGAAAGCTCCGAGACGGTGGCGCCGCGATGCGGGGCGAGCTTCACCAGCCCCTCGGCCTCGAGCTGGAAAAGCGCCTCGCGCACCGGGATGCGGCTGGCACCGAACTCCCCGGCCAGCACGTCCTGCCGGAGCTGCGCGCCGGCCTCGTAGCGGCCGTCCAGGATGCGCTGCCGGATCTCCTCGACCAGCGCGGCCGAGACGGTCCGGTGGGCCAGCCCCTTGCCGTGCGCCGCGGGACGGGCCACCGGCCGCGGCGCGGCTGTCCTGGTGTCGATCGTCATGCGTCGGACATTGACACAAGGATTTTATAAAATCTACAAAGATGGCCAACAAGACATTCCGGCCCGCCGCTGCGCAGGGCCGCAAGCAGACCGACAGGAGGAGGCCGGCCGGCGGGCAACACCCCGCGGGACTGGCGCGGCACGACCCTCAGGAAGCAGGAACAGCCCATGCATCTCCATCGTCGGGCCATGCTGGGCGGCGCCGCCGCCCTCGCCGCCGCCACGCTCGGCCGGCCGAGCCTCGGCCAGGGAACCGGCGGAGGCGCCGGTGGCCGCGGCAGCGTGGTGCGCTTCATCCCCTCGACGCCGCTGCCCTCGCTCGACCCGATCAGCGCCACGAGCTACGTGATCCGCAACCACGGCTACCTGGTCTACGACACGCTCTTCGCGACGGACGAGCACTTCAACATCCGCCCGCAGATGGTGGAGAGCTGGGACACCGCCCCGGACAGGCTGCGCTGGACCTTCCACCTGCGCGACGGGCTGCTGTTCCACGACGAGACGCCGGTGCGCGCCGCGGACTGCATCGCCTCGATCAAAAGGTGGTCGGCGCGCGACGCCTTCGGGCAGACGCTGGCCGGCTTCGTCGAGGGCTACGAGGCGGTGGATGCGCGCACCTTCGCCATCCGCCTCAAGCGCCCCTTCCCGCTGCTGCCGGACGCGCTCGGGAAGATCTCGTCCAACGTGCCCTTCATCATGCCCGAGCGCATCGCCAGCACCGATCCGATGCGCAACATCGCCGAGGCGATCGGCTCCGGCCCCTGGCGCATGCTGCAATCCGGCTGGGTGCCGGGCCAGACGGCGAGCTACGAGCGCTTCGCGAAGTACAGGCCGCGCGAGGAGGCGCCCTCCTGGGCCGCCGGCGGCAAGGTGGCGAAGATCGACCGCATCGAGTGGCTGGCCCTGACCGAGCCCGCCGCCGCCGTCGGCGCGATCACCCAGGGCGAGGTGGACTGGTACGAGCAGCCGCCCGTGGACCTGCTGCCCGTCCTTCGGCGCGACCGCAACATCGAGGTGGTGAACGTCCCCCTCGGCCTGTCGCTCATCATGCGCTTCAACCAGACCCAGGCGCCGTTCAACAACCCGAAGGTGCGCCAGGCCCTGGCCATGGCGGCGAACCAGGCGGACTACATGCAGTCCGTGGTCGGCTCGCCCGACTACTACGCCGAGAGCAAGTCGTTCTTCACCCGCGGCACGCCGATGTCCACCGGCGCCGGCGGCGCCGAGGCGATGCGCGCCGACCTCGCCCGCGCCAGGGCGATGCTGAAGGAAGCGGGCTACGGCAACGAGCGCGTCGTGCTGCTGGCGCCGGCCGACCAGCCCATCGCCTACAACCAGTCGCTGGTCTCGCAGGACCTGCTGAAGCAGCTCGGCATGAACGTCGACCTCGTGGCGACGGACTGGGCCAGCTTCATCGGCCGCCGCGCCAACCGCGGCCCGGTGGAGGCGGGCGGCTGGTCGATGTTCCACACGCTGTGGTCGGGCGCCGACACGCTGAACCCGGCCATGCACACGCTGCTGCGCGCCAACGGCTCGGCCGCCTGGTTCGGCTGGCCGGAGGACACGACGCTGGAGGGGCTGCGCGACCAGTGGCTGGCCGCCACCGACGACGCGGCGCGCAAGACCCTGGCGGGGCAGATCGAGCAGCGCGCCTTCCAGTCGCTGCCCTACGTGCCGATGGGGCAGGTGCAGCAGCCGATGGCGTACCGCAAGAGCCTCCGGGGCATGGTGCTGGCGCCGGCCCAGTTCTTCTGGAACATGGAGAAGCAGGGCTAGAGCGGATCGCCGGCGGGCGGACACGCCCGGCGGCGTGAATCCGCGCCGGGAACAACGAGCTACGGCGAACCGCAGTCCCAACCGGACTGCGGTTCGCCGTGGCGGGGAAGGCTGCGCCTTCCCCTGCACCCCTTCCGCCTGGGGAAGGCGCAGCCTTCCCCAGACCCCATCCGCCAGGAACCTCAAGTTCCTGGACCTCCGCCGGCGTTTTGGGCCTCGCGGGTTGAACCGTCGGGGGCGAAAACCGAACGGGGGTTCCAAGGGGGCTTCGCCCCTTGGCGGGAGGATGCAAGGAGGGCGGTGCCCTCCTTGCCGGGGTCCGGGGCAGCGCCCCGAAAGGAGCCGACACGCATGCAGTCCGCCGAATCCCTCGGTGCCGCGCTCGACCTCCCCGCCCCGCCCGCCACCGAGGCCGAGGCGGAATCCCTGGCGCGCGCGCATTTCGGAGTCGAGGCCCGGGCGCGTGCCCTCTCCGGCGAGCGCGACCGCAACTTCCACCTGCGCGACGCCGCCGGCCGCGACTACGTGCTCAAGGTCGGCCATCCGGCCGAGGACCCGGCCGTGCTCGACCTCCAGGGCCGCGCCCTGCTGCATGTCGCCGCGCGCGACCCCTCGCTGCCGGTGCCCCGCGTGCTGCTGGCGGACGGGGCGCCGCAGGCGGCGTGGCAGGCGCCCGGCCTGCCGCCGCGCATGGTGCGGCTGCTCACCTATCTGCCCGGCCGGCCGCTGGCCGAGGTGCCGGCGGACGCGGCGCAGCGCCGCGCGATCGGCGCCTGCCTCGCGCGGCTCGACCTGGCGCTGGGCGACTTCCGCCACCCGGCCGAGGGGCACGACCTGCTCTGGGACCTCCAGCGCATGGCGCGCGTGCGGCCGCTGCTGGCCGAGGTGCCGGCCGACCGGCGCGACCTGCCGCTGCGCTTCCTCGACCGCTTCGAGGCGCACGTCCTGCCCGCTCTGCCAGGGCTGCGCGCGCAGCTCGTCCACAACGACTTCAACCCGCACAACGTGCTGGCGGCCGGGGATGACGACCGGCGCGTCGCCGGCATCATCGACTTCGGCGACATGGTGCGCGCGCCGCTGGTGCAGGACGTGGCGACGGCGGCGGCCTACCAGCTCTCGGCGGCGGGGCTCGACGGCGTGGCCGAGCTGGCGGCGGCCTTCCACGCGGTGCTGCCGCTGCGCGCCGAGGAGGTGGCGGTCCTGGCCGACCTCACCGCCGCGCGCCTCGTGCTGACCATCGCGATCAGCTCCTGGCGCGCGGCGCGGCATCCGGGCAACGCGGCCTACATCCTGCGCAACCAGGGGCGTGCCTGGGAGGGGCTACGCCGGCTCGACGCCATCCCGCGCGAGGCGGCCGTGGCCGCGCTGCGCGCCGCCTGCCCGACGGGCTGACAACGCCCCCGCGCCGGGCCGAGGAAGCGTGCCGGACCGCCTGGATGCGGACCGGGACGAGACGACAGCCCGGGCGGTGCCGGCCGGGCCAGCATCCCTGGCGCGGGCCGCATGCCCGCGCGATCCGCAGCCGGGCCGCGCGCCCGACGGAAGAGGCGAGAGCGCCATGTCGATGATCAACGCCTACGACGCCAACGCCGCCACGGCGATCCCCGAGCGCGAGCGGGCGCTGATCGCGCGGCGCGAGCGCCTGCTGGGGCCGGCCTATCGCCTGTTCTACGCCAACCCCGTCCACGTCGTGCGCGGCGAGGGCGTCTGGCTGTACGACCCGGACGGGAACGCCTATCTCGACGTCTACAACAACGTCGCCTGCGTCGGGCACTGCCACCCGCGCGTGGTGGCGGCGCTGTCGCGGCAGGCGGCGGTGCTGAACACCCATACGCGCTACATCACCGACGGCATCCTGGACTACGCCGAGCGGCTGCTCGCCACCTTCCCGGCGGGGCTGGCGCCGGGCGCGGGCCACGCGATGTTCACCTGCACGGGCAGCGAGGCGAACGACCTCGCCTACCGCATCGCCTGCGCCCATACGGGCGGCACGGGCTTCGTCGTCACGCGGCTCGCCTATCACGGGGTGACGTCGGTGCTGGCCGGCATGTCGCCCTCGCTCGGGCCGCAGCAGCCGCTGCTGCCGAACGTGCGCACCGTGCCGGCGCCGGACCTCTACCGTGCCGGCGGCGCGGATGTCGGGGAAAGCTTCGCGGCCCAAGTGCGCGCGGCCGTCGCCGACCTCGCCGCGCAGGGCATCCGGCCGGCGGCGCTGCTGGTGGACACGATCTTCTCCTCGGACGGCGTGCTCTCCGACCCGCCGGGCTTCCTGCGGCCGGCCGTGGCCGCGATCCGCGAGGCAGGCGGGCTGTTCATCGCTGACGAGGTGCAGCCGGGCTTCGGCCGCACCGGGGAGGGGATGTGGGGCTTCGCGCGGCACGGGCTGGTGCCGGACATCGTCACCATGGGCAAGCCGATGGGCAACGGCCATCCCGTGGCCGGGCTGGTGGCGCGTTCCGACCTGCTGCGCGGCTTCGGCGAGCGCACGCGCTACTTCAACACCTTCGGCGGCAACCCGGTCTCCTGCGCGGTGGGCATGGCGGTGCTCGACGTGATCGAGGAGGAAGGGCTGATCGGGAATGCGCGCGTGGTCGGCGAGATGATGCGCGCGGGCCTGCGCGAGCTGGCGGCGCGCCACGCGCTGATCGGCGACGTGCGCGGCGCCGGGCTGTTCGTGGGCATGGAGCTGGTGACGGACCGCGCGACGCGCGCGCCCGCGACCGCCGCCACGGCGCGGCTGGTGAACGCGCTGCGCGCGCGGCGCGTGCTGATCAGCGCCGCCGGGCCGCATGCCAACATCCTCAAGATCCGCCCGCCGCTGGTGTTCGGGCGCGAGCATGCCACGCTGTTCCTGACGGCGATGGACGAGGCGCTCGGCGAGGTGGCGGCCGGCTGACGCCGGCGGCAAGCGGACGCCCGGCGGGAGGCCGGGCGTCGCCGGGCACGAAACCGGGATGGCCGGAAAGGGTTCGCCCCGCTCCTGCTGGCAAGGGCGAAGGCGGGGTGCGATTCCCTGGAACAGGTGGGGCGAGGCAGGCTGCCTGGAGCGGATCGCCGACGGACGGACACGCCCGGCGGCGTGAATCCGCGCCGGGAACAACGAGCCACGGCGAACCGCGGTCCCAACCGGACTGCGGTTCGGCGTAGCGCTTCCCGCCGCGCAAGGCGTTCCGGCGAATCGCCGTCCCGCACATGCCTCGCGTCACGGTGCGTGACCGCCGGCACTATCGATGTCTGGCAGGAAAGGCTTGGCAGGCGGGCGGGAGGAGCAGGGACCTGTCGCAGCCACCCGGTCCCCGGGGTGGAAGTGGCTTCCGGCTGGCGGAAGCCGGCGATGGCTGCGCATCGCGACTACGTGAAAGATGGCGCGCCCAGGAAGATTCGAACTCCCAACCTCCAGATCCGTAGTCTGGCGCTCTATCCAGTTGAGCTATGGGCGCATCCGCCGCATCGCGGCGCGGCCGGGGAAATAGCGGAGCGGCGCGCGCCGCGCAACCCCCCTTTCCCCGGCCTGGCGAGGATAATTCAGGCGGCCAGCTTGTCGAGCTCGCGCAGCACCGCCTCGCCCATCACGCTGGTGCCGATGCGCGCCATGCCGGGCTGCATGATGTCGGCGGTGCGCAGGCCGCCGGCCAGCACCTTCTCCACCGCCTGCTCGATCAGCGTCGCATCCTCGTCCATGTCGAAGGACCAGCGCAGCAGCATCGCGAAGGAGAGGAGCTGGGCGCAGGGATTGGCGATGCCCTTGCCGGTGATGTCGGGCGCCGAGCCGTGCACGGGCTCGTACAGCGCCGCGCGGCGCCCGTCGGCGCCGACCGCGCCGAGCGTCGCCGAGGGCAGCATGCCGAGCGAGCCGGTGAGCGCCGCGGCGAGGTCCGAGAGCAGGTCGCCGAACAGGTTGCTCGCCACGATCACGTCGAACTGCTTCGGGCGGGAGGCGAGCTGCATCGCGCAATTGTCGGCGTACATGTGGGTCAGCTCGACCTCGGGGTACTCGGCGCGGCCGATCTCGCCCACCACGGCGCGCCACAGGCGGCCGGACTGCATCACGTTGGCCTTCTCGACCGAGCAGAGCTTGCCGCCGCGCTTCTTCGCCAGGTCGAAGGCGACGCGCGCGACGCGGGCGATCTCGTCCTCGGTGTAGACCTCGGTGTCGATGCCGCGGCGCTTGCCGTCCGGCATGGTCTCGATGCCGCGCGGCTCGCCGAAGTAGATGCCGCCCGTGCTCTCGCGCACGATCATGATGTCGAGGCCGCGCACGAGGTCGGCCTTGAGCGAGGAGGCGTCGGCCAGCGGGTCCTGCACCTTGGCGGGGCGCAGGTTGGCGAACAGGCCGAGCTCCTTGCGCAGGCGCAGGATGCCGAGCTCGGGGCGCTGCTCGAAGGGCAGCCCGTCCCATTTCGGGCCGCCGACGCTGCCGAACAGCACGGCGTCGGCGTTGCGCGCCTTCTCGACCGTGGCATCGGAGCAGGGCGTGCCCTCGGCGTCGATCGCGGCGCCGCCGACCAGCCCGTCCTCCAACTCGAAGCTCACGGCGCGGCGACGGCTCATCCAGTCGATGACGCGGCGTACCTCGCGCATCACCTCGGGCCCGATGCCGTCACCGGGCAGAACGAGGAGCTTCTTGTTGGCGGCCATGCAGGAACTACTCCGTCAGGAAGGGGCGCCCGAGCCCGGAATCATGGGGACAGCCATCACGGGTACAGCCAGGGCTGCGCGGCCTTCTGCCGCGATTCGAAACCGTCGATCACCGCGCCGCGCTGCATGGTCAGCCCGACATCGTCGAGGCCGTTGAGCAGGCAGTGGCGGCGGAAGGGATCGACGCTGAACGGGATCTCCTCGCCGTTCGGGCGGATCACCACCTGCTTCTGCAGGTCGACCGTCAGGCGGGCGTTCGGGCCCATCTGCGCGTCCTCGATGAGCTGGTCGCAGACGGCGCGCGGCAGCTTCACGGGCAGGATGCCGTTCTTGAAGCAGTTGCCGTGGAAGATGTCGGCGAAGTCGGGCGCGATCACGCAGCGTATGCCGAAGTCGAGCAGCGCCCAGGGCGCGTGCTCGCGCGAGGAGCCGCAGCCGAAATTCTCGTGCGCGACCAGAATCTCGGCGTGTCGGTAGGGCTCGCGGTTCAGCACGAAGTCGGGGTTCTCCTCGCCATCCGACTTGTAGCGGAGATTGGCGAACAGACTCTTGCCGAGGCCGGTGCGCGCGATGGTCTTGAGGAAGCGCGCGGGGATGATCTTGTCGGTGTCGACATTGGCCATCGGCAGGGGGGCCGCGATGCCGGTCAGCGTCGTGAAGGGGGTCATGATGCGTTCTCCTGCCCGGCGCTCAGGCGGCCTGCCGTTCCGGCAGCGGCGCGGGCGCCGGCGCCAGGTCGCGCACGTCGGTCAGCCGGCCGGTGACGGCGGCGGCGGCGGCCATGGCGGGGGAACAGAGATGGGTGCGCCCGCCCGGGCCCTGGCGGCCCTCGAAATTGCGGTTCGAGGTGGAGGCGCAGCGCTGCCCCGGCGTCAGCTTGTCCGGGTTCATGCCGAGGCACATGGAGCAGCCCGCCTCGCGCCACTCGAAGCCCGCCTCCAGGAAGACGCGGTCCAGCCCCTCGGCCTCGGCCTGCTTCTTCACGAGGCCGGAGCCCGGCACCACCATGGCGCGCACGCCCGGCGCCACGCGGCGGCCGCGCGCGACGGCGGCCGCCGCGCGCATGTCCTCGATGCGGCCGTTGGTGCAGGAGCCGATGAAGACCACGTCCACCGCCAGCTCCCGCAGGGGCTGGCCCGGCGTCAGGCCCATGTATTCCACCATGCGGCGGAGCTGGGCGCGGCGCGCCTCGTCCGCCGCGTCCTCGGGGTCCGGCACGGTGGCGGTGATCGGCAGCACGTCCTCGGGGCTGGTGCCCCAGCTCACCTGCGGCACGATCCCGGCGGCATCGAGGCGTACCTCGGTGTCGAAACGCGCGCCCGGGTCGCTCGGCAGGGTCTTCCACCAGGCGACGGCGCGCTCGAAGGCCTCGCCCTTGGGCGCGTGCTCGCGGCCCTTGACGTAGGCGAAGGTGGTCTCGTCGGGGGCCACCAGCCCGGCGCGGGCGCCGGCCTCGATGCTCATGTTGCAGACCGTCATGCGCCCGGCCATGTCGAGGGCGCGGATCGCCTCGCCGGCGAACTCGATGACGTGGCCGGTGCCGCCGGCGGTGCCGATCTTCGCGATGATCGCCAGCACGATGTCCTTGGCGGTGCAGCCGGCCGGCAGCGTCCCGTCCACCGTGACGCGCATGTTCCTCGCGCGCTTCTGCAGCAGGGTCTGGGTGGCGAAGACGTGCTCCACCTCGCTCGTGCCGATGCCGAAGGCGAGGGCGCCGAGCGCCCCGTGCGTCGAGGTGTGGCTGTCGCCGCAGACGATGGTCATGCCGGGCAGGGAGAGGCCCAGCTCCGGCCCGATGATGTGGACGATGCCCTGCTTCTCGCTGGCCAGCGGGATGTAGGGCACGCCGAAGGCGGCGACGTTGCGCTCCAGCGTCTCCACCTGCAGCCGGCTCTCGGGCTCGACGATGGTGGTGTGGCGGCTGGCGTCGGTGGGGACGTTGTGGTCCACCACGGCGATGGTCGCCTCCGGCCGGCGCAGCCTGCGCCCGGCCTGGCGCAGCCCCTCGAAGGCCTGCGGGCTGGTGACCTCGTGGATGAGATGGCGGTCGATGTAGAGCAGGCCGGTCCCGTCCTCGGTGGTCTCGACGAGGTGGGCATCGAAGATCTTGTCGTACAGGGTGCGCGGCGTCGGCTCGGTCATCGTTCTCATCCCCCAGCGGGCCCGCCGGCCGGCTCGTTGGCCGGCGGCTTCAGCCCCGTCCGACTTTGCCGCAGCGGCGGCACCGGACAAGGCGCGAAAGGCCGCCGGCCACGAGGGCCAGCGTTGCGTCCCGCGCGCCGTTCCGCGCGGGACGGTACCGGATCAGTCCTGCTGCCCCACGGACTGCTCGGCGGGCGCCTCGACATTGGCCCCGGCGCGGGCGACGCTGTCGGCCGTGCTCGGCGCGCGGCCGGCGGTCAGCTTCTCCACGATGCGGGCGGACTTGCCGGTGCGGCCGCGCAGGTAATAGAGCTTCGCGCGCCGCACCTTGCCCCGGCGCACCACCGCGATCTCGGCGATGCTCGGCGAGTAGAGCGGGAAGACGCGCTCCACGCCCTCGCCGTAGGAGAGCTTGCGCACGGTGAAGTTGCTGTGCACGCCCTTGTTGGAGCGGGCGATCACCACGCCCTCGTAGGCCTGGGTGCGGGTCCGCTCGCCCTCGACCACGCGCACCATCACGCGCACCGTGTCGCCGGCCTCGAACTCGGGCACCGCGCGGGCGGCGAGGAGGCGGGAGCGCTGCGCCTCGTCGAACTGCTGGAGCAGGTTCATGTCTCGAAGGTCCTTCTCGAAGTAATATTTATGTGTCGGTTGGCCCGGGAACAAGCAACGATGCGTCGCTGTTCCGGCCATGATGTCGCAACCACAGGTCGGGGCGGCGCTGCCGGGTCGCGTTTTCCGCCTCGGCCCGGCGCCAGCGCGCCACCTCGGCGTGATGGCCGGAGAGCAGGACTTCCGGAACCGCGCGGCCCTGCCACGCGGCCGGCCGCGTGTAGTGCGGGTATTCCAGCAGCCCGTCCGCGTGGCTCTCCTCCTCGGCGCTGGCGGTCGCCCCCATGATGCCGGGCAGCAGGCGCACGCAGGCATCGAGCAGCACCAGCGCCGCCGGCTCGCCGCCGGAGAGCACGTAGTCGCCCACCGAGACCTCGCGCATGGCGCGGGCCTCGATCACCCGCTGGTCCAGCCCCTCGTAGCGGCCGCAGAGCAGGATGCAGCCCGGCCCCGCCGCGATCTCCCGCACCAGCGCCTGGTCGAGCAGGCGGCCGCGCGGGGTGAGGTAGATCAGCGGCCGGTCCGGCCCTGCCGCGATGGCGTCGGCGCAGGCCGCGTCCACCACGTCCGGGCGCAGCACCATGCCGGCGCCGCCGCCGAAGGGCGTGTCGTCCACGCTGCGGTGGCGGTCCGTGGCGAAGTCGCGCAGCTGGCGCGCCTCCAGCCGCCAGCGCCCCTCGCGCAGGCCGCGCCCGGCGAGCGACAGGCCGAGCGGCCCCGGGAACATCTCGGGGAACAGGGTCAGGACGGTGGCGTGCCAGCTCACGCGGCATCCTCCGATCCGGGGTCCTGCCGCTCGAACTGCTCCGGCGGGATCGACACCTCCCCGGGTGGGGCCACCACGACACGGCCGCCGGCCAGGTCGACGACCGGCACGGCGGCGCGAGTGAAGGGCACCAGCCGTTCCGTCCCGTCCGGGCCGTGCAGCGCGAGGTAGGGGCCGGCGCCGTGGTCCTCCACGTTGCGGACCGTGCCGAGATCCTCCCCCGCCATGGTTTCGGCCGAGAGGCCGATCAGGTCGGCGAGGTAGAACTCCTCCTCGTCCGCCGGCGGCAGCCGCTCGCGCTCGACGTAGAGGCGCGTGCCGGTCAGCCGCGCGGCGGCGTCCCGGTCGGCGACGCCCTCGATGCGCGCCAGCCCGTCGGCCAGCAGCGTCAGCGCGAAGCGCCGCGTGCCGTGCTCGTCGGTCAGCGGGCCGTAATCGGCGATCGCACCCGGCTCGGCGGTGAAGCTGCGCAGCCTCACCAGCCCGCGCACGCCGTGCGGCCGGCCGATCTCGCCCACCAGGATGCGCCGCTGCGCCATGGCTCAGGAGGTTCCGCTGGAGATCCCGTCAGGCCCGCCCGGCCGGGCTCAGCCGGCCGCGGCGGCGGCCGCGGCGGCGCGCTCCTGCGCCTTCTTCTTCGGCGCGGACTGCTTCGGCTGCTCGCGGAACTCGGGCTTCGGCGCGAGGCCGGCATTGCCCAGGAACTTCGCCACGCGGTCGGTCGCGACCGCGCCCTGGCCCAGCCAGTGCGTCAGGCGCTCGCCCTGCAGGCGGATGCGGTCGGCGTGCTCGGAGGGGAGCATCGGGTTGTAGCTGCCCACCTTCTCGATGAAGCGGCCGTCGCGCGGCGAGCGGCTGTCGGCCACCACGATGTGGTAGTAGGGGCGCTTCTTGGCGCCGGCGCGCGCGAGGCGGATCTTCAGGCCCATCTTGTGTTCCAGTCGCTCCTGGGTGTGCGGGAAGGTGCGTCGCCCGGCGGGGCCGGGCGGTGCGGTTGGTGGTGGAGGGGCCGGCGGCGGGGCCGGAAGGCCGGGCCGCCGGGGTGAAGGGGTTGGCTAGAAGGGCCGGCGGCCGCCTTTCGGGGGCATGCCGCCGGGACCGCCGAGCAGGCCGCCGGGGCCGCCCCCGGGGCCGCCCCCGAGGCCGCCACGCCCGCCGCCGGGGAGCAGCGCGCCGAGGCCGCCGCGCATCAGCCCCTTCTGGCCGAGCTTGGTCATCCGCTTCATCATCGCGGACATGTCGTCGAACTGCTTCAGCAGCCGGTTCACCTCCTGCACGGTGGCGCCGGAGCCAGCGGCGATGCGGCGCTTGCGCGAGGCCTTGATGATGTCGGGGCTGCGCCGCTCCTTCGGCGTCATCGAGGCGATGATGGCCGTGTGTCGCTTGAGGATGGTGTTGTCGAGGTTCGCGTCCTCGATCTGCGCCTTGAGCTTGCCCACCCCCGGCAGCATGCCGAGAATGCCCGAGAGCGAGCCCATCTTCCCGATCTGCTTGAGCTGCTTGGCGTAGTCGTCGAGGTCGAACTGGCCCTTGGCCATCTTCGCCGCGAGCTTCTCCGCGTCCTCGCGGTCGATCGTCTCGGCGGCGCGCTCGACCAGCGAGACGATGTCGCCCATGCCGAGGATGCGCCCGGCGATGCGGTCCGGGTGGAAGTCCTCCAGCGCGTCCAGCTTCTCGCCGGCGCCGAGCAGCTTGATCGGCGCGCCGGTGACCGAGCGCATGGAGAGCGCGGCACCGCCGCGCGCGTCGCCGTCGATGCGCGTCATGACGATGCCGGTGACGCCCACCTTCTCCTGGAAGGCGCGGGCGGTGACCACCGCGTCCTGGCCGGTCATGGCGTCGACGACCAGCAGCGTCTCGTGCGGGTTGGCGAAGCGCTTGACCTCGGCGACCTCGGCCATCAGCGCCTCGTCGATCGCGAGGCGGCCGGCGGTGTCGAGCACCACCACGTCGTAGAGCTCGCGCCGCGCCGTCTCCATGGCGCGCGCCGCGATCTCGAGCGGTGTCTGGCCGGGGACGATCGGCAGGCTGGTCACGCCGGTCTGCCGCGCCAGCGTCTCGAGCTGGAGCTGCGCCGCCGGGCGGTGCACGTCGAGCGAGGCGAGCAGGACCTTCTTCTTCTGCTTCTCGCGCAGCCGGAGCGCGATCTTGCCCGAGGTGGTGGTCTTGCCCGAGCCCTGCAGGCCGACCATCAGGATCGGCACCGGGGCGGGGGCGTTGAGGTCGAGGCCCGGCGCCGCCTTCGGCTCGCCCTCCGCGTCCACGCTGCCGCCCAGCGCCTCGACCAGGCAGTCATGGACGATCTTGACGACCTGCTGCGCCGGGGCGACGGCGCGCAGCACCTCCTGCCCCACGGCGCGCTCGCGCACCTTGGCGACCAGGTCCTTGACCACGGGGAGGGCGACGTCGGCCTCCAGCAGGGCGATGCGCACCTCGCGCAGCGCCTCGGCCACGTCGTTCTCGCCCAGCGCGCCGCGTCGGCGCAGCCGGTCGAACACCCCGTTCAGCTTGCCGGACAGCGCCTCGAACATCGTGGCGGCCTGATCCCCGTTGGTTGCGGCCCGCCCAAGACCGATCGCGCCGCTGCGCGAGCCTTCGCGGAGCGACGGAGCGTCCCGCCGGGCGGGAGCGCTGGATGGTCTCGGGAGAGGCCCGAAAGGGGGGCTTGCTAGGCCGGGCGGGCGGGGGAGTCAAGCACGGCGTGCGGCCGGGGAGGGCGACCGGGGTGGTCTGCCGGGCAGCGGCATGCGGGGGCGGGGCCGTCCCGGTCCCCGGGCCGGGCAGGCACCGCCTTCCCGGCATCCTGCCGCCCCGGCACGGGGGCAGGCAGGCGATCCCCGCCACCCGCCCGAGGGCGGATGGCGGGGCAACCGACTAGAGCCGTTCCGGCCTGACTGTATCAGGCCGGAACGGCTCCAACCTTTTGGTTTTTCGCATTTTCCGGGTCGCTGGGTGAGTACACCCAGCTTGAAAATGCTCTAGCCCTGGTCGTCGCGGAAATAGGGTTCCACCGTGCCCTGGAACTTCATGGTCATCGGGTTGCCCTTGCGGTCCAGCGTCTTGCCCAGGGTCAGGCGGACCCAGCTCTCGCTGACGCAGTAC
>NZ_JALPRX010000039.1 GCF_023223525.1 Roseomonas acroporae
CGCCGCGACCGCGACGAGGAGGAGCGCGTGGCCGGCGCCGCGGCAGGGGGCGTGGCGGCGCGCGGCGGCGTGGCGGCACGCGGCGGCGTGGCGGCGGCCGGTGCCGCGGCGGCCGGGCGCTGGCCGGGCTGCACCGTCACCACCGCGCGGATGGTGGCGTCGCCGGGCAGCAGGCGCACGATGAAGCCGTCCGTGCCGCTGAAGCCGGCATCCGGCGTGTAGTCGATGCGCGTGACGTTGCCGACGCTGTGGATGTAGACCTCGCCATGCTCCGGGCGACCGGTGAGCAGGCCGGCCTCGAAGGGCTGGTCGTTGCGCGACACCGGAAGGCCGCACCAGCCGCCATCGTTGCCGACGGTCATCGGCGCCTCGGTGGTCTGGCCGACCCGCACCTCCAGGTTGCGCGGCACGGTGCAGACGGCGGCACCGCCCTGCAGGTCCACGGCGTAGAGCGGCAGGCGCGGCGACTGCGGGCCGATGGTGCCGGCGCAGCCCTGCAGCGCGGCGAGGGCCAGCAGGCCGGCGGGCAGGACGAGACGCCAAGAGGGACGACCGGCGGGACGACCGGCGGGACGCATGCTGGAGCGACTCATCGACGGTGCGCCGGGGCGGTCGAGCGGGCCGGCGCGGCGCGGCCGCGGGAGGACGCGGCGGCGGTGGCACCGCCCCCGCCGCTGGCGCAGGCGCCGAGATTCTCCGGGATCAGGTCCTTGCCGGCGGCGAAGGCGGCGAGCTCGGCGCCGCTCGGCAGCGACATCACCTCGTTGAAGTGGCTGAGGTTGCGCGGGCAGAAGTCGCTGCCGATGGAGTGGGCGAATTGCGAGCGCCCGTTGGCCAGCGAGGTGATGAAGTCGTCATAGGCGCGGGCGCCGCCGCGGCCGTAGCGGCGGTCGAACCAGCCGGTGAGGGAGCGGTCGGCGGCGGCGAGCTGCGGCTGGAAGCGCTGCACGAAGCTGTTGTAGCGCTCCTCCTGCCGGCAGGCGACGGCGGCCACCATCAGCTCGGTCTTCAGCGCCGCGACCTCGAACAGGGACTGGTCGTCCGGGCTCGGGCAGCGCGTGGCGGCCAGCGCCGGCGGGGCGACGGTGAGCAGCGCCAGCAGCAGGGCGCCGGCGGCCCGGCCGCGCCGCCCGCGCTGCGGAGCGGTCTGGGTGGTGGATGGCATCGTGTCGCGCTTCCTCAAAAGGCGTGGACGATCGGCAGTGCGGCATGGGAGCGGAGGGGTCGCGCAACTCCCACAAGTACCCATGTCGGGCGGCCGGCCGTTCGCTGGCCAGGGATGCCGGGGGGCAGCCTAGGCCGAACCGCCCCCGCCTCCGGCTTCCGGCGGTGATGCGGCCCGGGGGCTTCCCCGGTGGCCCGCACGCGCCCGGATTCCGAGTCGAACGATGGCGGCGGGTGGTTGCCATGAAAACGGCGTCGTTGCCAAGCCACTTGAAGCTTGCCCGGTAAATGCGCCCGGATGCTGGACCCCTGCGGGATGCGACGGCCGTAATGCGCCCGCCATGGACCGCTCATCGGCGGGGCCGGCCCCGCGGGCGCGGAACCTGGTCAGGGCGCGTCGGCAGGGGCGGCGGGGGGCTGGCGGTCGGGCGCCGGTCCGAAGGAGCGTTCCGCCGGCCGGGGCGCGCCGCCCGGTTCGGGCGGGGCATACATCAGCGGGTGGCGGAGGCAGTTGCGCACCAGCGGGGCGCAGTAGGAGTCGCTGGTGAAGAAGGTGTCGGATTCGCCAGTGTAGCGGATCGCGGTCACCCGGCCGTGGTCGAGCCGGACGTTGGCGCGGCAATTGCCGCCGCCGCCCACGCTCATGCCGCCCGCGAACGGCAGGCTGACGCTGACGGTGCTGGAGGAGACCTGCTCGTAGGTCAGGATCTCCGCCTCCCCGATCTTGAGGCGCCGCAGCGGCGCCCCCATGCAGGTGGCGAGGTCCAGCTCGGACAGGCCGAGGAATTCGGCCTGCGCCCGGTGCGCGTACCGGGCGTCGCTGACAGGGGCGCAGGCGCCGGCGAGCAGGACACAGACGAGGACAGGCAGTCGAGGCCGCATGCGTGCTCCGCTGTCGGATCGTGGTGGGGCGCGCCGACGGGGCCCGCACGGCCTGCCGCTCGGCTGCCGGGCGGGGCCCCGATGCCGGCCCCGGCTTGGCGGGTCCCGGCGTGAGCCATCGGGGGCGCCGTTGGTGGCGCCGGTGACGGTTCCGGGCGGCGGGCGCGGCCCCGCCGCACCGCCGGCCGCGGGGCGGGCCCCCATGTAGGGGATTTGCCGGGCGTCCGGAACCCTCGCCCGGCAGCCGGAACGTGCCTCTCCCGGCGTGGCCGGGTCCCGGCGCGGTCGGGGCCGGGGGAGCGAAGGGGGGCGGCCGGAGGACGGGGCACGGCCCCGTGCCCCGCCGCGGCCCGGTGCCCGGCGGCGCCTGGCCGACAGGCCGGCGAACGGCCGGCCGGGGGCGGGCGGGCCGCCGGACGGGCACGAGCGGCACGGCGCCGGGGCGGGCGGAAGCGGCCTTCGCGGCGGCCCGCCGGGCGATCGCGGCGCCGGGACGGCGCCAATGCGGTTGCAAGGGCGCCGTGGTCGGGCCACACATGGCGCCGCATGTCCAACCTCGCCTCCTCCCGGGTCCCGCCGCAGATGTTCGCCCCGCGCGTGAGAGCCGTCCTGGGGCCGACCAACACCGGCAAGACGCACCTCGCGATCACCCGGCTGCTGGCGCACGCCTCCGGCATCATCGGCTTCCCTCTGCGCCTGCTGGCGCGCGAGAATTACGACCGCATGGTCGCCGCCAAGGGCGAGCGCCACGTCGCGCTGATCACCGGCGAGGAGAAGATCGTCCCGCCGGAGGCGAAGTGGTTCGCCTGCACCGTGGAGGCGATGCCGCTCGACCGGCGCGCCGAGTTCGTCGCGGTGGACGAGATCCAGCTCTGCGCCGACCCCGACCGCGGCCACGTCTTCACCGACCGGCTGCTGCACGCGCGCGGCATGGTCGAGACCATGTTCCTCGGCGCCGAGACCATCCGGCCGCTGCTCCAGCGCCTCGTCCCCGGCGCCGAGATCGAGACGCGCCCGCGCCTCTCCCAGCTCACCTACGCGGGGCCGGCCAAGCTGACCCGGCTGCCCGCCCGCTCCGCCGTGGTCGCCTTCTCGGCCGGCGAGGTCTACGCCATCGCCGAGGCCATCCGCCGCCGGCGCGGCGGCTGCGCCGTGGTGATGGGAAGGCTCTCGCCGCGCACCCGCAACGCCCAGGTGGCGCTGTACCAGAACCGCGAGGTCGATTTCCTGGTCGCGACGGACGCGATCGGCATGGGCCTCAACATGGACGTGGACCACGTCGCCTTCGCCAACCTGACCAAGTTCGACGGCCACCGCCCGCGCGCGCTCACCGCGCAGGAGGCCGCGCAGATCGCCGGCCGCGCCGGGCGCGGCATGCGCGACGGCACCTTCGGCGTCACCGGCGAGTGCGAGCCGCTCGACGACGGCATGGTGGAGAAGATCGAGGGCCACCACTTCGAGCCGCTGGAGACCCTGGCCTGGCGCAGCAGCGACCTCGACTTCGCCAGCATCGACGGGCTGCTCGACAGCCTCGCCCGACCGCCCGAGCAGCCCGGCCTCGCCAAGGGCAACGACGCCACCGACCACATCACGCTGGAGGCGCTCTCGCGCGAGCCCGAGGTGCGCGCGCTGGCCGACCGGCCGGGGCGGGTGAAGCAGCTCTGGGACGCCTGCCAGGTGCCCGACTTCCGCAAGCTCGCCGACGACAGCCACACCGCGCTCTGCTCGCGCCTGTTCCGCCACCTCGTGAACGACGGGGCGGTGCCGGCGGACTGGATCGAGGGCCAGATCGCGCAGCTCAACCGCATCGACGGCGACCTCGACACGCTGATGGCGCGCCTCGCCGGCATCCGCGTCTGGGCCTACGTCGCGGCGCGCAACGACTGGACCACCGACGCCGCGCGCTTCCAGGCCGAGACCCGCGCCGCCGAGGACGCCGTCTCCGACGCGCTGCACGAGCGCCTGACCGCGCGCTTCGTGGACCGCCGCGCCGCCCAGCTGATCCGCTCGCTCGACGACAGCGAGGAGGATCTGCTCTCCGCCGTCACCCGCCGCGGCGAGGTGGCGGTGGAGGGGCACAATGTCGGCGAGATCAAGGGCTTCTCCTTCACCCCCGACCCCTCCGCCACCAAGGAGGAGGATCGAAAGCTGGTGCTGCGCGCCGCCCGCCGGGCGCTGCGCGAGGAGATGCCGCGCCGCGTCGGGCTGCTCGAATCCGCCGCCGACAACGTCTTCGCCCTGACGCCGACGCACCACGTCACCTGGGTGGCCGGGCTGCCCGGGCTGCCGCCGGGCGCGCCCGGCACGCAGGAGCCGGCCGAGGTGGCGCGGCTGCGCGCCGGCCCCGAGCCGGGCAAGCCGCAGATCGAGGTGCTGGCCTCCGAATTCCTCGACGGCGCGCAGCGCGAGCGCATCCGCCTCCGCCTCGCCCGCTGGCTCGACGCGCAGATCGCGCGCGAGCTGGGGGCGCTGCGCACGGTGGAGGAGAAGGCGGCCGAGGACGGGGCGCTGCGCGGCCCGGCCTTCACCCTGCGCGAGAATCTCGGCCTCGCCCCCGGCGCCACGGAGCGCGAGGTGGGGCCGGAGCTGCGCAGCAAGCTCAAGGCGATCGGCGTGCGCGCCGGGCGCTTCGCCCTCTACGTGCCCGAGGCGCTGAAGCCGCGCGCCATGGCGCTGCGGGCGCAGCTCTGGTCGCTGCTGCGCGAGGTGCCGACGCCCGCCCTGCCCAATCCCGGCCTCGTCGCCGTGCCGGTGCCCGAGGACTGGCCGCCGGGCTTCGCCGCCACCATGGGCTGGCTGCCGGCGGGGCCGATGCTGCTGCGCCTCGACGTCGCCGAGCGCATCGCGGGCGAGCTGGGTTTCGCGACGCGGCGGGCGCCGGCGGTGCTGCCGGGCGACCTCGCCTCGCGCCTCGGCGTGCGGGCGGACGCGCTGCCGGCGGCGCTCACGGCGCTGGGCTTCCGGCTGCTGACCCCGCCGCCGCTGGCCGAGAACGAATTCGGCCCGCCCCTGCCGACCCGCGTCGCCATCGCGCGCCCGGCCGAGGGCAACCGGCATCGCGGCCCGCACCGCGGCCAGGCGCATGGCCAGGGTCACGGGCAGGGTCACGGGCAGCCGTCTCGACAGGGCGGCGCGCCGCGCCAGCGGCAGCACGAGGACCAGGCCGCCCGCGAAGGCGCGTCGGCTGTCCCGCGCGAGGGCGCGCCGGCCGTCGATGCCGCCGCGGGCGCCGAAGCCGGTGCGGGGGGTGACGCCGCGGCCCGTGAGGCGCGTCCGCCGCGCGAGCGGCAGCGCCAGGGCAAGCCCTGGGCGGGCAAGCCACGCGGGGAGGAGGGCCGCCGCGGCGCGCCGGCCGGCCGGGAGCGGAACCAGGGCGACCGGCAGGGCCAGGGGGCCGGCCAGGGAAGTCAGGGGCAGGAGGGACGCCCCGGCGAGGGCCCGCGCGGGCCGCGCCCGCCGCAGGGTGGAGCCGGCGGCCGGCAGCAGGGCCGGAACGAAGGCGAGGGCCGCGCCGCCGCCCGGCCCAACCCGGATTCACCCTTCGCGATCCTGGCCCAGCTCAAGCTGCGCTGACCGGGTCACGCGCCGCCGGCGGGCGGCGCGCCGGGCGCGCGCAGGCGGGGCCGCACGGCACCGGCCGCCTCGGCGCCCGCATGGGGGCGCCCGCACGCGGCCCGGCGGGCGCCGGCCGACGCAACGTCTCGTGATCGTCGCCGCGCCCCGCCCCCGCCACTTCCGGCCTGCCCGCCGCGTTCCCGGTCCTGCGAACCGCCGCGTGTGGCAGCGGCCCGACCACCCGCGCATGACCGGCTGGCCGGCCAGCCCATTGTTTTCACATGATGTCCGGTCATGGCGATATTCGAAGCGCGTTGCGATCGTTCGTCGTCCATCGACTTTGGGTTGTATGAATTTGTAGAAAATTCCCAATAAGATGCATAGCTGCGGAAGTGTATTAGGTTTTGTTTAAATTTCATAAGATATGGGTGTTTTGTGGTATCCCGGTCGACAATCGGATAAGGAAGTAGGGCAGCCTCGCTGCTCCTTCGAACATTCCTCGGCAGATGGCGGTCACGTTGAAATTCCAGGCGGCCCACTCGATCCTCTGGTCGGCCATCCGTGGCGGCTCGACGAACGTCTTCAGCTTCGTCGTCTTCTTCCTCCTCGCCCGCCTGCTGACGCCGCTGGAATTCGGCCTGTTCGCGCTGGCGACGGTGTACGTCGAGTTCACCCGGGTGATCGCCCAGGCCGGTCTCAGCGACGCCGTGATGCGCGTGGGCAAGCTGGACGAGGAACTCGCCGACACCGTTTTCTGGGCCAATTTCATGCTCAGCGTGGCCGTCTGCCTGCTGATCTGGGGCACGGCCGGCTTCTACGCGGCGCAGATCCGCGAGCCCGGCGTGGTGCCGGTGCTCTGGTTCCTCGGCGCCCTGGTCCCGCTCGCCGCGGCGAGCAGCATCCACACCACCCGGCGGCTGCGCGAGTTCGGGCACAAGGCGGTGGCGGCGCGCAGCATCGCGAGCAACCTCCTCGGCGGCACGGCGGCGATCATCGCGGCGCTGTCGGGGCTGGGCGTGTGGAGCCTGGTGGCGCAGCAGGTCACGGCCGAGTGCGTCATGCTGGTGCTCACCTGGCGCGACCTGCCCTGGCGCCCGCGCCTGCGCTTCCGCTGGGCCCGGCTGCGCGGCATGCTCGCCTTCAGCACCAGCATGATGGTGACGCAGCTGCTTTGGCTGATGCTGATGCGCGCGCAGGACCTGATCATCGGCCGCATGATCGGCACCGACGCCGTCGGCATCTATCGCGTCTCCATGCGCATCATCGACCTCGCCGCCCAGGTCACGATCCAGCCGGTGGTGGCGGTGGCCACGGTCAGCCTCGCGCGGCTGCAGGAGGATCGCGAGGCGCTGATCCGGGTGTTCCGCCAGTTCGCCCTGCTGGCCGCGCTGTTCACCTGGCCGGCCATCCTCGGCTACGGCGCCATCGCGCCGGACCTCGTGCCGCTGCTGTTCGGCGCCCGCTGGGCCGAGAGCGGGCTGCTCGGCAGCATCGCCGCGCTGACCGCGCTGCCCATGGTGATCAGCTTCTTCGTCGGGCCGGTCTTCGGCGCGCTCAACCTCTCGCGCGACATCCTGCTGCTGGCCGTGGTGCAGTTCGCCGTGATGGTCTGCCTCTCCCTCCTCGCCGCCCCGTACGGGCTGCTCGCCGTCGCGGCGGCGGCGATCGCCACCAACTTCCTGATCCTGCCGCTGCAGCTGCTGCTGCTGCGCCGGGATGTCGGCGTGCCGCTGTGGCCGCTCGCCCAGGACCTCGCCCCGCCGCTGCTCGCCGCCGTCACCATGGCGGCCGTGCTACTGCTCACCTCCGAGCCGCTGCACCGCTGGACCGGGACGCCGGCCCTGTACGTCGCCGCGGCGGTGCCGCTCGGCGCGGCGGTCTATGCGGCGGTGCTGCTGGTCATCAAGCCGGACCTGGTCCAGCGTGGTCTCGGCATGGTCCGCGCCATGTCCTCGCGCCGCCAGGGCTCCGTCCCGGCCGCGTGAGGCGCGCGGCCGTCACGCCTCGCGCAGCCCCGGGCCCTTCCCCGGCTCCCCCGCCGCGCCTCCTCCCGGCCGCCGCTCCGCCAGCACCCAGGCCAGCAGGCCCGGCAGGAAGATGACGAGGTCGCGCAGCCGGCGGGAGACGGCCAGCGCCGCCGCCACGGCCGGGTCCAGCCCGAGCAGCGCGCCGATCGCCAGGAACCCGCCCTCCTGCGCGCCCAGCGCCCCGGGCAGCAGGAAGGCGGCGCTGCTGACCATCTGGATCAGCGACTCGATCACCAGCGCCTCCACCACGCCCACCGGCGCGCCGAGGAAGTACAGGGCGAGCCAGATCTCCAGTGCCCCGGCCATCCAGCCGGCGAGCTGCCAGAGGAAGCAGCCCAGGATGGCGCGGCGCCGGCCCCAGAGCAGCAGCGTGGCGCGGTCGATGCGGCGCGAATGCTCGGTCAGCGCCGAGAGGCGGCCCGCCGCCACCTTGTTGAGCGCGCCGACCACCCGGCCGAACAGCCCCGCCCGCTGCACCGCCACCAGCCCGCCGCCGAGCGCGAGGCCGAGGCCGATGGAGAGGCCGAGCCCCACCCAGCCCACCGTGCCGCCCTCCAGCGCCAGCAGGCCGAGGCCGATCAGCGCGAAGGCGAGCTGGCTGAGGATGCCGATGGTGACGTCCACCAGCAGGCTGGCCGAGGCGGCCGGCACGCGGACGCCGCGCCGGCGCAGCAGGCGGTAGCTCGCCACCTCGCCGCCGATGCGGGCCACGGGCAGCAGGCCGTTCACGGATTCCCGGATCCAGACGATCGCGGTCATGCCCGGCAACGCCGGCCGGGTGCGGCCGGGAAGCAGCAGCGCCCAGGCATGTGCGTTCAGCGCCATGGAGGGGATGTGCGCCAGCGCGGCCAGCACCAGGCCGAAGCCGGCCGTGCCGAGCAGGCGCCAGACCGCCGAGAGGTCCTGCTGCGCGAGCAGCAGCAGGGCGAGGGCGAGGCCGCCGAGGGCGAGCAGGATGCCGCCGCGCGTCATGCCGGGATTCCAGTGCCAGGGGAGGGCGCTGCCCTCCCCTGGACCCCACCCGCCAAGGGGCGAAGCCCCCTTGGAACCCCCGTTCGGTTTCCTGCCTCGCGCGTTCCGACCCCCGGGCCGCCAAAGGCCGGCGGAGGTCCAGGAACCTGAGGTTCCTGGTGGGTGGGGTCCGGGGAGGGCAACGCCCTCCCCGACGGTAGGGGTGCCGGGGACGGCGCAGCCTTCCCCGCCGGCACGAGAATCATCCCGCCAGCCCCGCATAGCCCGTCATCCGGAAGCCCGCCGCCGCCCGGCGCGCCGCCGGGTCCAGCAGGGCGGCCAGCTCCTCGGCGTAGCGGTAGCCCGGCGCCGCCCAGCGGAAGCCGGCCCCGGTCGCCGGATGCAGGTACACCTCGGTGCTGCCCGGCGGCAGCAGCGGCAGCACGGCGGCGAGGCGTTCGGCGGTGAAGGCGCCGGACCATGCCAGCCCCACCACGCGGTCCGGCGTGGCGAGGCCGTGGCGGCGGGCGAGGCGGCGGATCAGCGCCGTCCAGGGCCGCAGCAGCCGGGAGGCGGCCACGGGCGCCGCCGGATCGACCCGCCGCACCAGCGCCGGCGGCTCCCACGGCACGCGCGCGGCGGGCACGCCCAGGGCGGCGGCGGCGCGGAACAGCGTGTCGGCGATCACCGGGTGCAGGTGGAAGTGCTTGTGCGCGTTGACGTGGTCGCAGCGCAGGCCGGTGGCGCGGAAGGCGGCGAGCTGCGCCCCGACCTCGTCCGCGAGCTGCCGGCGCGCGGCGGGCGAGGCGGCAAGGGTCACGCCGAGGCGCGCCATGTCGTCGCGGAAGGTGCCGTCTGGCCCGACCAGGGCGGGGATGCGCGCGGGCGGCAGCACCGGCTCGCCATCGGTCAGGGTGAGGTGCAGGCCGACATGCAGGCCGGGCAGGCGCCGTGCGCGCGCCACGGCATCCGCCAGGGCGGGGGCGCCGACCATCAGGCTGGCGGTGGTGAGGATGCCCTCGCGATGGGCCCGCTCCACCGCCTCGTTCACCTCGGGCGAGAGGCCGAAATCATCCGAGGTGACGATCAGGGTCCTTGGCAGGGTCCTTGGCAGGGTCCTGGGTGGGGTGCGGGTCATGCGGCCCGTGTCTCTTCGGGGCGGGGGGAGGCCCGGAGCAGGTGCCCGGCGCGGGGTTTCCGGCGCGGGGGCGGCCCGGCGCGTGGGCGGAAGGATGTGCGGCCGGTTCCCGGACCGCCTCAGTCCTGCAGGCAGTTCTGCACGGCGACGGCGCATTGCCCGGTGCGCTGCAGCGGCCGGCCCTGCTCGTCCGTGTAGCGCAGCCGGTCGACGCGGCCCTGCTCCAGCGCGACCTCCACGGTGCAGACCGGCTCGGGCGGGTCGCCCAGGCGGCGGTCGGCGCGCTGGATCAGCGTCTCGGCGCCGCCCGCGCGCATGGCGGAGCTGTAGCGGAGGAATTCCGTGCCGCCCTCGCGCCGGGTCGAGAGGGGCTGGCCCATGCAGGCCAGCACCTGCTCGCGGGTCATGCCGCGCATCTCGCCCCGGGCCTCGCCGGCGAGCTGGGTGCGCTGCCAGGAGCAGGCAGCCAGGGCGAGGGCGGAGGCGAGGAGGGCGGCCGGCAGGGCAGGGGAGGCGGGACGAGGCAGGCGGGGGCGGCGCAAGCTCAGGCCGCCAGCTTCCGCTCGCGCAGGAAGTGGAAGAACTCCACCCCCTCGCGCAGCCGGCGGACCAGCATCTGCCGGTCGCGCACCATCTCGCCGACGATCGAGGCGATCTTCGGCGCGCGGAAGTAGAACTTCTTGTAGAACTCCTCCACCGAGGTGAAGATTTCCTGGTGGCTGAGGTTCGGGTAGTGCAGCGGCGCGATCTGCACGCCGTGGGCATCGACGTACTCGGTGTTGGCCGTGTCGAGCCAGCCCTCGCGCGCCGCCTGGTCGTAGAGGAAGGTGCCCGGGTAGGGCGCGGCCAGCGAGACCTGGATGGTGTGCGGGTTGATCTCGGTGGCGAAGCGGATCGTCTCCTGGATCGTCTCCTTCGTCTCGCCGGGCAGGCCGAGGATGAAGGTGCCGTGGATGGCGATGCCGAGCTCGTGGCAGTCCCTGGTGAACTTGCGCGCCACCTCGACCCGCATGCCCTTCTTGATGTTGTGCAGGATCTGCTGGTTGCCGCTCTCGTAGCCGACGAGCAGCAGGCGCAGCCCGTTCTCGCGCATCACCTTCAGGCTCTCGCGCGGCACGTTGGCCTTGGCGTTGCAGGACCAGGTCACGCCGAGCTTGCCGAGTTCCTTCGCGATGGCCTCGGCGCGCGGCAGGTCGTCGGTGAAGGTGTCGTCGTCGAAGAAGAACTCCTTCACGTCGGGGAAGGCCGACATGCAGTAGCGGATCTCCTCGATGACGTGCCCGACCGAGCGGGTGCGGTAGCGGTGGCCGCCCACGGTCTGCGGCCAGAGGCAGAAGGTGCAGCGGCTCTTGCAGCCGCGCCCGGTGTAGATCGAGATGTAGGGGTGCTTCAGGTAGCCGATGAAGTACTTCTTGTAGTCGAGGTCGCGCTTGTAGACCGGCGAGACGAAGGGGAGCTGGTCCATGTCCTCCAGCACCGGGCGCTCCGGGTTGTGGACGATGGCGCCCTCGGCGTTGCGGAAGCTGAGGCCCTTGATGTCGGCCCAGCGCCGGTCCTCGGCGACCTCCTTGACGGTGAAGTCGAACTCGGAGCGGGCGACGAAGTCGATCACCGGCGCGTCGCGCAGGCTCTCGTTGGCCTGCACCGCCACCTTGGCGCCGACCAGGCCGACCTTGAGGTTCGGGTTCTCGGCCTTGAGCCGCTCGGCCACCTTCACGTCCTGCGCGAAGCTGGGCGTGGAGGTGTGCAGCACGGCGAGGTCGAAGTCGCGCGCCAGCGGCGCCACGGTCTCGATGCCGATCTTGTGCGGCGGCGCGTCGAGCAGGCGCGAGCCCTCGACCAGCGCGGCCGGCTGGGCGAGCCAGGTCGGGAACCAGAAGGACTTGATCTCGCGGCGCGCCTGGTAGCGCGAGCCGGCGCCGCCGTCGAAGCCGTCGAAGGACGGGGCCTGGAGGAAAAGCGTACGCATCATCGCCCGAGCCCCGCGCCAGGCGGGCTCCCTGCTGGAGCATTTCCGGGCGGGGGGCATGCCGCCCGCCGGCGGAAGTGCGAAAGGACCTGGTGCCCCGTCCCTTCCGTCCGCCGCGCCCGGAGCGGGCGGAAGGGACGGGGCACCGCGACAAAGCCTCGGCCGCCCCCGCGGGATCCACCGGGGGCGGCCACGGGCCGGCAGGGCCACCCGCCCATGTCCGGCACGCCGAAATCTCATCCCGGCCGATCCCGCCAGCCGGCCTGAGGCCGCCGGGCCGGCGCGGCCGTTCACGCCCCGATCTCGACCATCCTGCCGTCGCGTCCCACCCGGTAGCGCCGGCCCTTCCAGGACACGCCGCCGCCGAACAGGCCGCCCAGGAACACCGCGAAGGAGAGCAGGTCGCGCAGCGGCAGCAGGCGCAGGCCGGGCGCCGGCCGGCCCCCGGGAACGTCCCAGGGTCCGCATAGATGCGCGACCCCGGCTGCCAAGGCAAGCCGCGCGGCCAGCGCCCCCGCCACGACCGCGAGCGAGAGGCTTCCGGGCCACAGCAGCAGCCCCAGCAGCGCCAGCGGCAGCGGGTGGGTCAGCACCATCCCGGCATAGCCCGCCGGGTTCACCAGCCGCACCGTGCGGGCCCAGCGCAGCTCGTGCGCCCAGAGGGCGCGCAGCGTCGGCTCGGCCATCATGTGGTCCACCAGCAGGGGCGAGACCGCCACGCGCAGGCCGGCGGCGCGCACGGCGGCGCCCAGTGCATGGTCGTCGGCCAGGGCCTCCGCCAGCGTCTCGAAGCCGCCGAGCCGGTCCAGCGTCTCCCGCCGCAGCGCCATGGTGGCGCCGTAGCAGCCATCGGCGAGGCCCAGCGTCTCGCCCAGCGCGGCGCCGGGCAGGAAGTGCCAGTTGATCCCCGCCGCCGCCAGCCGCGAGGCGAGCCCGCCATCCAGCGGCACGCCGCGGTAGAGGCAGGTGACCAGCCCCACGGCCGGATCGGCCAGCGGCGCCGTCACCGCCGCCAGGTAGCCCGGCGGCACCCGCATGTCGGCATCGGCGATCACCAGCAGCGCGTGCCGGGCGGCCGGCAGCATGTTGATCAGGTTGGAGACCTTGCCGTTCGGGCCGTGCTGGGCGGGGGCGCGCACCACCGTTCCGCTCAGCCCCGGCCCGCCCGGCCCCGACAGGTCGCCCGCCGCCTCGGCCAGCGCCGCCTCGGCCACCGCCGCCGCCGGGTCGGCCGGGTCGCGCACGCCGAAGACGACCTGCAGGGGGGCCGCGTGCCGCTGGCGCAGCAGGCTGGCGAGATGCCCGGCGAGGCCGGGCTCCAGCCCGTGCAGCGGCTTGAGCGCGGTGACCGGCGCGGCCGGCACGGCGCCCGGGGAAGGAGCGTCCGGCATGGCCGCGCCCCGGCGGCGGAAGCGGCGCAGGGCCGGCAGGGCGGCCAGCGCCTGCAGCGTGCCGAGCGCGGCGAGCAGCAGCGGCAGCCCCGCGAGGAAACCTAGCATGCGGCTTCCGGTCCGTCCTTCGGCCCGCCCCGCCGCCCGCCCGGGCGCAGGCCCAGGAGGATGCCCAGGGAGTTGCCCGGGGAGTTGCCCGGGGAGTTGCCCGGGAGGGTGGTGCTTCGGGAAGCGGCCGGCCGGCCGGTCTCCGCCGCCGGCCGTGCCGGCCCGCGCGGCGACGGCCCCCCCCGCGACCGCGAGGAGACAGAGCGCCATCGCCCCGTCCGGCGGTTCCCGTTACAATGGACCAACCCTGCTCCCCCGATCGGACTCCCGACCCGCATGCGGCGAATCGACCTACGTGGCCTGTCCCTGCTGCTGGCCCTGCCACCGCTCGCCGGCTGTGCCGGCGGAGCCGACAGCGGCCGGGCGGCGGCGCCCGCGCAGGCGGTGACGGCGGTACCCCGCCCGCCGCTGCGGCTCGCCGCGGCCGGCAACGTCGTGCCGATGGTGCTGGACGATCCGGCCCGCCCCGCCGCGGTGCCGGGCGGCGGCCTCCCGGGCGGTGCGGCGAGCGGTCCGGCGGGCGGCCTGCCCGCCACCGCGCCGACCATCCTCGTCGACCCCGCCGCCGGCGGGGCCGACGAGAATCCGGACGACCAGAACGATCCGTTCGAACGTATCAACCGGGGCGTGCTCGATTTCAACCTCGCCCTGACCGACCACCTCTTCGGGCCCATCGCCGACGCCTACCGGGTCGTGGTGCCCACCTACGTCCGCACCCGGCTGCGCAACTTCCTGCGCAACCTCGGCGAGCCGATCATCTTCGCCAACAACGTCCTGCAGGGCCGCTTCCTGGACGCGGGCCACACGACGATGCGCTTCTTCCTCAACACCACGGCCGGGATCGGCGGTCTCTACGACATCGCCGGCCCCTCCGGCATCGCCCGGCGCACGGGCGACTTCGGCCAGACCCTCTACCGCTACGGCGTGCCCTCCGGCCCCTATCTGATGCTGCCGGTGCTCGGCCCCTCGCAGGTGCGCGACGCGGTGGGCGACGGGGTGGACGCGCTGATGAACCCGATCTCGATCGCGATCAACGAGGCGGCGACGGCGGGCGTCGCCAACGCGCTGAACCTCGGGCGCGGCGGCCTGGGCGGCCTCGACCTGCTGGCCGAGCACAAGGACGAGTTCCGGGAACTGCGCGAGACCTCGATCGACTTCTACGCCCGGCTGCGTTCCGTGGTGCGCCAGCAGCGCGAGGCGGAGATCGGCCGCACCACCGAGCCGGTGGTGGAGGTTCTGGCGGTGCCCGGGGGCAGCATCGGCACCGGTCCGGTCCGCTCGCCCGACACGCCCTCCGGGGCGCCGCTGCTGCTCGACGATCCGGCCGACCTGCCCGCGCCCGCCCCGGCGCCGCGGCAGACGCCGATGACCCGGCGGCAGGCGCCGGCGGGCGGCACGGCGCAGGTCCGGGCGGTGCCCAGGCGTTCCGCCGGGCGTCCGGCACCGCTCGCCCGCGCGCAGCCCGCCGGCGCGGTGCGGCCGATGGCGGGGCTTCCGGTGCGCGCCGGCAGGACGGCACGGCTGCCGACGGTGCGCTGGCGCCAGACCGTCGCCGCCCCCGCCGTGTCGCCGCTGGCGGGGGCGGGGCGGCCTTTCCCGCCCGCGCCGCAGCAGGGCCGGGAAGGGGCCTGACGGGGCGGCGCCCCTCCTCCCCTGCGGATGCCTCCCGCGGCTTTTGGCCGATCCCCGCGCACGGAGCCGCCTCCCGCACCGGGCGCGGCGCCCCGCGATCGGAGCGGATCAGCCGGGAGCCGTATCAGCCGCGCGGCGCCGCCGCCCGCGCCAGCCGGTCGTTGATCGCGAGGCCCAGCCCGCGTTCCGGCACCGGCATCGCCGCGATGCCGCGCAGCCCGAGCCGCGTGCCCTCCGCGTCCAGCCAGCGCAGCCCGGCGAAGAGGCGCGCGGCCGCCTCGGCCAGGTCGCCCGACTCCGAGAGGTTCCACGTCGCCCCGGCGCCCGGCAGCGGCGCGCCGAAGGCGAGCAGCGCCTCGTCCGGCCCCACCGAGCCGGCCGCCAGTCGTACCGGCAGGCCGGGCGCGTAGTGCGAGAGCAGCAGGCCGGGCGAGCGCAGCGTGCGGCTCGCCTCGGCCGCCGCGAGCGGCAGGGCGCGCCCGACCGGCCCGATCGCGGCCTCCAGCGCCTCCACCGGCACGCCGCCGGGGCGCAGCAGCACGGGACCGGCGCCGGTCAGGTCGAGCACGGTGGATTCCACCCCCACGGGGCAGTCGCCGCCGTCCAGCACCGCCGCGACGCGGCCCGAGAGCCCCTCCAGCACGTGCGCGGCGCTGGTCGGGCTGACCGCGCCGGAGCGGTTGGCGGAAGGGGCCGCCACCGGCAGCGCCACCGCGCGCAGCAGGGCCAGCGCCAGCGGATGCGCCGGTACCCGCACCGCCAGCG
Organism: Roseomonas acroporae; assembly: GCF_023223525.1. Classification (GTDB taxonomy): domain Bacteria; phylum Pseudomonadota; class Alphaproteobacteria; order Acetobacterales; family Acetobacteraceae; genus Roseomonas_E; species Roseomonas_E acroporae. The sequence goes on from NZ_JALPRX010000039.1 coordinate 15,583, forward strand.
TGTCGAGCCCCGCGCCGGCCAGCAGGTCGATGCGGGATTCCGGCCGGCGCGGCAGCACCAGGGTCAGCGGGCCGGGCCAGAACGCGGCGGCGAGGCGGCGGGCGCGGGCATCCGGCAGCACCTCGGCGAAGGCCGCCTCGGCCTCGGGGAAGTGGCAGATCAGCGGGTTGAAGTGCGGGCGGCCCTTGGCCTCGAACACCGAGGCGACGGCGCGGGCGTTCCGCGCATCGGCGCCGAGGCCGTAGACCGTCTCGGTCGGGAAGGCGACCAGCGCGCCGGCGGCGAGCAGCGCGGCGGCGCGGGGAACGGCGTCGGGCGGCAGGCGCTCGGTGGCGATGGGCGGGCCGGGGGCGTTCATGGGCCGCTCATGCGGCGTCGCGGCCCCAGCACAGGAAGTCCGAATTCTCGAATTCCGGCTTGCCGTAGCCGAGCGGGGCGCCGTCGGCCGTCACCAGCCGGCCGCCCGCCGCCTCCAGCACCGCCTGCGGCCCGGCCGTGTCCCATTCCATGGTGCGGCCGAAGCGCGGGTAGAGATCCGCCGCGCCCTCGGCCACGCGACAGATCTTCAGCGCCGAGCCGAAGCGTTCGAGACGCGCCACCGGACGCTCACCGAGCAGCCGGCGCACCCGCGCCTCGTCGCCATGGCTGCGGCTGGTCAGCACGGTCAGCCCCTCGGCGGGCGGGGTCCGGACGGCGATCGGGCGGCGCGGCGGCGGCGGGCCTTCCCAGGGAGGCTCCCCGTTGCCCGCTTCCTTCCAGGCGCTCATCTCCTTCCAGGCCCCCTGGCCGACGATGGCGCCGAACAGCTCGCCCGTGTGCGGCACCGCCACCACGCCGAGCCGCGGCCGGTCGCCCTCGACCAGGCCGATGTTGACGGTGAACTCGTCGCGGCCGGCGGCGAATTCCTTGGTGCCGTCGAGCGGGTCGACCAGCCAGAGGCGGCAGCCGGCCTCGCCGGGCTCGCAGAGATAGCCGCCCGCGATCTCCTCCTCGGCCGCGACGGCGATGTCGGGCGTCGCCGCGCGCAGCCCCTCGACGATCAGCGCCTCGGCGATCCGGTCGGCCTCGGTGACGGGGGAAAGGTCGGACTTGCGGTCCACGGCGAAGCCGGCGCGGCGCACGGCCAGGATCGCGGCGGCGGCGCGCCGGGCGAGGCTTGCGGCCAGCTCCAGCAACTCGGCATCTTCCATCGTCCGGATGTAGCGATGGCGGGGCGTGGGCGCCAGCCATCCCGCTTGCGGGGCGAACCGGGCGGCAGCGTCCGCCCGCGCGGGGCCTGCCGTCTGGCCTGCCCCATCTGGCCTGCCCCGTCCCGCGGGCGCCGCGGCCCGTCGCGCATCTGCGGACCCGCTCTCCCCGGCCTTTTCCCGGGCTACCTTCCCCGACCGCTCGCCGGATGCGATGCCGACGGACGGGGAACGGTGCCGCGTCGGCGCGGGGCCGGGCCATGAGGCGGGAGAGGCGGCGCATGCCGGAACGGAACGCGGGCGGAGCGGCGTCGGGGCAGGCCGGCGAAGGGGCGGCGGCGCGGGTGGAGGCGCTCAGTTTCGGCGATGCCGGCGGCATCCCGAACAACCCGCGGCTGCCGGCGCTCCTCTACCGCGGCGCGCTGCCGCCCGGCGACCCGGCGGCGGCCGAGGCGCGCCTCGCCCGGCACGGCTGGACCCGGGCGTGGCGGAACGGGATCTTCGACTACCACCACTACCACTCCACGGCGCACGAGGTGCTGGCGGTGGTCGCCGGCACGGTGCGGGTGATGCTGGGCGGGCCGGGCGGCCGGGCGGTCGGGCTGCGCGCGGGCGACGTGGTGCTGCTGCCGGCGGGCACGGGGCACCGCAACCTCGGCGGCAGCGACGACCTGCTGGTGGTGGGCGCCTACGATGGCGGGCGCGACTACGACCTCCTGACCGCCGACTCCGGCGGGCACGACGCCGCCGTGGCGCGCATCGCGGCGGTGCCCGACTGGGCGCGGGATCCGGTCACGGGGGAGCGGCACGCGGCGCCGGCACCGGATGGAGCGCCGGATGGGGCGCAGGCCGGGACGAAGGCCGGGGCGTGACCCGCCGGCCCGCGACTCGCCTGCCGGGCGGTCCCGGGGAACGGTGGTGCCCGCCCCGGAACGGCCCAAGGGCCGGGCGCCCTGCCGAGAATGCGGGCAACCCCGCCCCTTCCCGCGCTTCGGCGGCCCGGTTTGCCGCCATCCGGCCCTTGCACCGGCGCGCGCCGTCCCGATGATGCGCCGCAACGTGTTGCCGCAGCGCCAGGAGGCTGAGATGCCGACCACCCGACGCCACCTTCTCGCCGGCCTCGCCGCCGCTTCCGGCGCGCTGGCCGGAATCCGCCCCGCCGCGGCGCAGACGCGCTGGCAGATGGCCACCGCCTACCCGGACGGCAACTTCCACACCCGCAACGTCCGCGCCTTCCTCGAGGAGGTGCAGTCCGCCACGGGCGGCAAGCTGCAGGTGCAGCTGCAGAGCAACGCGGCGCTGCTGCCGATGAACCAGATCAAGCGCGGCGTGCAGACCGGCCAGGTGCAGATGGGCGAGATCCTGCTCTCGGCCTACGGCAACGAGGACCCGTTCTTCGAGCTGGACAGCATCCCGCAGCTCGTCACCAGCTACGACGACGCCAAGCGGCTGATGCGCCTCTCCTTGCCCTTCATCGAGGCGCGCTTCTCGCGCCAGGGGCTGGTGCCGCTGTTCCAGGTGCCCTGGCCGCCCGGCGGCTTCTACACCAACGCGCCGCTGACCTCGGTCGAGCAGCTCCGCGGCACCAAGCTGCGCACCTTCAACGTGATGACCAACCGCTTCGCGACGCTGGTGGGCGCCGCGCCGACGCTGGTGCAGCAGGCCGAACTGCCGCAGGCCTTCGCGACCGGCGTGGTGAACGTCATGGTCACCTCGGCGCAGACCGGCGTCGACACCCAGGCCTGGGACTACGCGAAGTTCTTCACCCCCGTGGGCTTCACCTTCACCCGCAACATGGTGATGGTCTCGCGCCGCGCCTTCGAGACCCTGTCGGCCGAGGAGCGCAAGGCGGTGCAGGAGGCGGCCGCGAAGGCCGAGACGCGCGGCTGGGCCGCCTCGGCCGAGGCGCAGCGCACGCAGGAGGCGGCGCTGGCCACGCACGGCATGACGGTGGCGCGGCCGAGCCCGGAGCTGCTCGCCGGCCTCGCCACGGTCAGCCGCACCATGGTGGACGAATGGCTGACGCGCTCCGGCGAGGACGGGCGCAAGGTGATCGACGCCTACCGGGCCGGCTGAGGGAGGCCCGGCGGTGCGGCGCGCGCTCGACCTGCTCTATTCCCTCTCGGCGGCCCTGGCAGCGCTGTCGCTGCTCGGCATCTTCCTCATCATGATGGCGCAGGTGATCCTGCGCGAATTCGCCATCCAGGTGCCGGCCTCGGACGACATCAGCGCCTATCTCTGCGTCGCCACCACCTTCTTCGCCCTCGCCCACACCTTCCGGCGCGGCGAGCTGATCCGCGTCGGCCTGCTGCTGGAGCGGCTGCCCGCCGGCGCCCAGCGGATCGCCGAGATCGTGGCGCTCTCCATCGCCGCCGTCGCGCTCGCCTACCTGCTCTGGTGGACCACGACCTTCACCTACCAGAGCTGGGAGATCGAGGACGTGGCGCAGGGCACGGTGCCGATCCCGCTCTGGATCCCGCAGCTCTCCATGGTGCTGGGCAGCGCCGTGTTCCTGGTCGCCGTGGTGGACGAGCTGGCGCGCGTGCTGCGCGGCGAGCGGCCGACCTACGTGGTGCTGGCCGAGGAGCGGCTGGCGCGCGGCGACTTCTCGGCCGAGGTGTAGGATCATGGGAACGCTGGAACTGGCGCTGGCGCTGCTGGCGATCCTGTGCGTGCTGCTCGCGGGCGGCGTGTGGATCGCGATGGCGCTCGCCATCACGGGCTACGTCGCGATGCTCTGGGCCTCGCCGACGCCGGGGCTGAACCTCGCCACCGCCTTCTGGGGCGCCACCGGCTCCTGGACGCTGGCGGCGCTGCCGATGTTCGTCTGGATGGGCGAGATCCTGTTCCGCACGAAGCTTTCCGAGGAGCTGTTCAACGGCCTCTCCCCCTGGGTGCGGCGCATCCCCGGCGGGCTGCTGCACGTCAACATCCTCGCCTGCGGCATCTTCGGCTCCGTCTCCGGCTCCTCCGCCGCCACCTGCGCCACCGTCTCCAAGATCGCGCTGCCGGAGCTGACGCGGCGCGGCTACGACGTGGACACGGCGGTGGGCTCGCTCGCCACGGGCGGCACGCTCGGCATCCTGATCCCGCCCTCGATCATCATGGTGGTCTACGCCGTCGCGGCCGAGGTCTCGATCATCCGCGTCTTCATCGCCGGCTGCATCCCCGGGCTGCTCGTGATGGCGCTGTTCAGCGCCTACATCGTCGCCTGGGCGCTGCTGAACCCGCACAAGCAGCCGCGGCCCGAGCCTGCCATGTCGCTCGGCGCCAAGCTGCGCCAGAGCCTGCAGCTCATCCCCTGCGCGCTGCTCATCATCGGCGTGATCGGCACCATGATCGTCGGCTGGGCGACGGCGACCGAGGCCGCGGCCTTCGGCGTGCTCGGCTCGCTGCTGCTCGCGGCGCTGACCGGCACCCTCACCTGGGGCAACTTCATCGACAGCCTGACGGGCGCCACGCGCCTCTCATGCATGATCATGTTCATCCTGGCCGGCGCCGCCTACCTCACCATGGCGATGGCCTATACCGGCATCCCGGCGGCGCTGGCCGAGGGGGTGACGCATCTCGGCCTCGGCCCCTACGGGCTGATCGCGGTGCTGACGGTGGTCTACGTGCTGCTCGGCACGGCGCTCGACGGCGTCTCGATGATCGTGCTGACCACCTCGATCGTCATCCCGATGGTGCAGAAGGCCGGGTTCGACCTCGTCTGGTTCGGCATCTTCATCGTGCTGCTGGTCGAGATCGCCGAGATCACGCCGCCCGTCGGCTTCAACCTGTTCGTGATGCAGACCATGACCGGCAAGGACGGCATGGTGGTGGCGAAGGCGGCGCTGCCCTTCTTCCTCTGCCTCGTCGTCACCATCGTGCTGCTGACGGTGTTCCCGGCGCTGGTGACCTGGCTGCCGGACTACCTGCTCTCCCGCTGACAGCCTGTTTGAGAAGCCTGCGGGTCGGTCTGGCGGGTCTTTTCCGCGCCGGGAGCGTCAGGGCCCTGGCACGATGCCCCGCATCGCGCCGGCGTCCCTTCCTTCCCGGCACGAAAAATCCCTCGCCATCCCTCCGCCGCAGGCCTCTCGAACAGGCTCTGAGGGCCGGCAGGGCGGCCCACTACACATTCACGTCATGCATTGATCCTGCGCGCGCGCCGCGCCTTTCCCGACGCGCGGGCGTTGCGTTCGTCGCCGGCCTGCCCTGAAATGCGCCGACTCCACGGTGCCGGCCGACAGCCAGGCGGCGGCGCCGAACGACATCATGAACAGGATCCCGACCATGAAAGCGCCGATCCCGATCCACGGCCCCGCCTGGCTGAACGAGTTCAAGGCGTTCGTGCTGCGCGGCAACGTCGTCGACCTCGCCGTCGGCATCATCATCGGCGCCGCCTTCACGGCCATCGTCAGCTCGCTGGTCGAGGACATCTTCAACCCCCTCCTCGGCCTGCTGATCGGCGGCATCGACTTCTCGAACTGGTTCATCACGCTCAAGGGCGAGCACGCGGCGACGCTGGCCGAGGCCCGGCGCGTCGGCGCGGTGACGCTGAACGTCGGCGTGTTCCTCAACGCCATCATCAAGTTCGTCATCGTCGCCTTCGCCGTGTTCTGGGTGGTGAAGACCCTGTCCAAGCTCTACGTGAAGGAGGAGAAGGTCACCGGTCCGTCGTTGACCGAGACCCTGCTGACCGAGATCCGCGACGAGCTGCGCGACGGCCCGGCGCGGCTGGCCGCGCCCGCCGGCCTGCCCACCGGCCCCGCCGCCGGGCCGGCGCCCGGCCCC
>NZ_JALPRX010000004.1 GCF_023223525.1 Roseomonas acroporae
CCCGCGGGACGGGCGCGCCCGTCCCGCGAGGCAACCGAGGCCCGCCGGGGATCGTTGCCATCGCCGTCGCGGCCGGTGCAGGCTGCCCATCGGGGCCGCGGCAACGACCCGGAACCGCCAGCCCGGGACGGAGCAGGAACGGAGTGGAGGTAGGCTCGCCATGTCGGAGGCCATAGCCCTCGTGGCCAACATCGTCTCGGCCCAGCTCGGGGTCGAAGCAGCCCGGGTCGCGCCGGAGACCCGGATCGTCGACGACCTGTACGGCGACAGCCTGGACGCGATCTCCCTGCAGATGGCGCTGGAGCAGGCCTTCGAGACCGAGATCCCGGACGACGCCTGGCACGATCTCCATACCATCGGCGAGGTCGCGAGCTGGATCGAGGTCCGCACCGGCGGCGGCGAGGCCTGAACCGCTTCCCCGGCCCCCGTCCGGGCACCGGGCGCGCCCGTCGGGGCGGCCGCCCATCACCGCATTGCGATTCCGTCAGGGCCCGTGATTCGTGGCAGGGAGTGGTCTGCGGCAAAGCCGGGCGTTGCCGGCGATCCGGGCGGATCGGGGCCGGTGCCCAATTCCGGAGGCGAGGCGGCCGCCGGGCCGTTCCCCCGTTCGTCCCGCCGCTCCGTGTGCTGGAACCCCCGATGCACCACATCGCCGCCGACGAGGCCAGATCGGCGCATGAGGCCGTGACCGGCACCGTGGGCGCGGCCCCCAGCCCGGCAGCCGGCGCGGCGGTCGATGCCGGAGCGTGCGGGGCCGGAGCGTGCGGGGCCGGAGCGTGCGGGACCCCGTCCGGCCGCGGGCGCCGCGACCGCCTGCGGCACGGCACCGCCGAGCTCCACGCGGCGCTCGACGCCGCCCTGACCGGCGCCGGCTACTTCGACGACGCCATGGGCTATCGCCGCTACCTCCTGGCCGTGCTGCCGTTGCAGCAGGGTCTGGAGGCGGCCCTGGACTTGGCCGGCGCCGCCGCCCTGCTGCCCGACTGGCCGGCGCGCCGCCGCGCGCCGCTGGGGCGGTCGGCCCTCGCCCGGCTCGGCGACGCGCCGGTGCCGCCGGCCGTGCTGCCGGTGCCGGCGGGACGCGGCGCGGTGCTCGCCGGCCTCTACGTGCTGGAGGGCGCGACCCTGGGAGGGGCCGTGCTGGCGCGCCGGCTGCGCGAGGTCGGCGTCCCGCCGCCGGCGCTGCGCTTCCTGGATCCCCATGGCGCCCGGCGCGGCGCGATGTGGCGCGGCTTCCTCGCCCGGCTGGAGGCGGCGCCGCTGTCGCCCGGCGAGGAGGCGGCGCTCTGCCCGGCCGCGCGCGCCGTCTTCGCCCGCTTCGCCGCCTGCCTCCTTCCCTCCCGCCGCCCGCCGGCCACGCAGCCGTGACCGACCGGCCGGGGCAGGGTGCATCGCCGGCGGGCGCCCGGTCGGATGCCGCGGCGGCGGCGGATCTCGCCGACGCCGCGCTGCCGCCCGCCGCCGGGCGGGCGGACGGCATCGACCTGACCGCCTGCGACCGCGAGCCGATCCACCGTCCCGGCAGCATCCAGCCGCACGGTCATCTCCTCGCCTTCGCGGGAGAGGATCTGCGCCTGACCCATGCCGACGCCGCCGCCGGCCCGCTGCTGGGGGAACCGCTCGACGACGCCTTCGGCCGGCCCTTCGAGGCCGTGTTCCGCGGCGAGCCGATGCCGGCGCTGCGCGACGCGCTGCGGCACCTGCCGGAGCGCGGCACGGTGCAGCTCGGCCCGTGCCGCGCCGGCGGCCGGCTGTTCCAGGCCATCGGCCACCGCTCGCCGGACGGCTACGCCATCCTGGAGCTGGAGGCGGGCGCCGTCGACGGCGAGGCGCCGCGCTTCAACCACGAGACGCTGGAGGGGCTCTACCCGCTGATCCGCGACGCCTTCGACCGGCTCGGCCGCGCCGACGGCATCGAGGCGCTGACCGCCGCGGCCGCTGCCGAGGTGCGCCGGATCACCGGCTTCGACCGCGTGCTGATCTACCGCTTCGGCCCGGACTGGGACGGCACGGTGGTGGCGGAGGACCGCAACGACCGCCTGCCCGCCTATCTCGGCCTGCGCTTCCCCGCCTCCGACATCCCGGCCCAGGCAAGGCATCTCTACACGCTGAACCGCCAGCGGCTGATCGCCGACGCCGACTACGTCGAGGTGCCGATCCTGGCCGCGCCGGCCCTGCGCGCCCGCTTCCCGGCGGGGCCCGGCGATCCCGGACCGGCGGGCGGCGCGGCGGCCGCGGCAGCCACCGACCCCGCGCTGCCCGACCTGTCCTTCTCGGTGCTGCGCAGCGTCTCGCCGGTGCACCGCGCCTACATGCGCAACATGGGCACGCCGGCCTCGATGTCGGTGTCGCTGCTGCGCAACGGCACGCTCTGGGGGCTGGTCTCCTGCCACCATGCCGCGCCGCGCCGCGTGCCCTTCGCCGCGCGCGAGGCATGCGACCTGATCGCCCAGATGCTGGCGGTACGCGCCGCCGCCTGGGAGGAGACGCTCTACGCGCGCGAGCGTGCCCGGCTGAAGGGGCTGGAGGGGCGGCTGCTGGCGCACATGGCGGCGGCCGGCCGCTTCATCGAGGGCCTCGTGACCGAGCCCGACACGCTGTGCGGGCTGACCGGCGCCGCCGGCGCGGCGGTGCTGTTCGAGGGGCACTGCACGCTGATCGGGCGCACCCCGGCCGAGCCGGCGGTGCGGCGGATCGCGGCGATGCTGGAGCAGCGCGGGGTCGAGCAGTTCGAGACCGCCTCGCTCGCGCAGGTCATGCCCGAGGCGGCGAGCCTCGCGGAGAGGGCGGCCGGCCTGCTCGCCATCCGCATCTCGGAGCTGCGTCCGAACTTCGTGCTCTGGTTCCGCCCGGAGCTGGTCACCACCGTCACCTGGGGCGGCGACCCGCGCAAGCCGGTGCAGCCGCCCGCCGACGCCCCGCCCGCGGGCACGGCGGGGCGGGATGACGCGGCCCGGCATGACGTTGATTGGGATGCTGCGGGCCAGGATGCTGCGGGCCAGGATGCTGCGGGCCAGGATGCTGCGGGCCGGGGTGCCATGGGCTCGGGCGGCACGGCGGCCGGCGGGGCGGGCGCGGGAGGCGCGGCCGTTGGCGCGCCCCTGGGGCCGCGCCACTCCTTCGCCGCCTGGCAGGAGACGGTGCGGCTGCAGGCGGCGGCCTGGAGCGCGGCGGAGATCGACGCGGCGCGCGACCTGCGCTCGGCGGTGATCAGCATCGTGCTGCGCCAGGCCGAGGAGATGGCGGAGCTGACCACCCAGCTCGAGCGCTCGAACAAGGAGCTGGCGGCCTTCTCCTATTCCGTCTCGCACGACCTGCGCGCGCCGTTCCGGCACATCGTCGGCTACTCTGAGCTGCTGCGCGAGCTGGAGGCGCAGACGCTGTCGCCCACGGGCCGGCGCTTCGTGGCCACCATTATCGAGAGCGCCCAGACGGCGGGCGCGCTGATCGACGCGCTGCTCAACTTCTCCCGCATGGGCCGCTCGCGCTTCGCCCAGGTCCCGGTCGACACCGCGGCGGTGCTGCGGGACGTGCTGCGGACCCAGCCGCCCGACATCGCGCAGCGCCGGATCGAGTGGCGGATCGGCGAGCTGCCCGTGGTCGCGGGGGACCCCGTGATGCTGCGCCTGGTGCTGGAGAACCTGGTCTCCAACGCCGTCAAGTACACGCGCGGCCGCGAGCCGGCGGTCATCCAGGTCGGCTGCCAGGCGACCGACGAGGAGTTCGTCTTCTCGGTCCGCGACAACGGCACCGGCTTCGACATGGCCTTCGCCCACAAGCTGTTCGGCGTGTTCCAGCGGCTGCATCGGGCGGAGGACTTCGAGGGCATCGGCATCGGCCTCGCCAATGTCCGCCGCATCGTGGAGCGGCATGGCGGCCGGGTCTGGGCCGAGGGGCAGCTCGGCCTCGGCGCCTCCTTCTTCTTCACCCTGCCACGCGCCGCCCCACATGATAGGGTGCCGCCCGAGGCGGAAGCCATGCCGGCTTCCGATCAGGGGCCGCAGCCGACCTCCCGCGACGAGGCGGCGCGCTCCGGCAGGGCGTCGACGGAGTGAGGATGACGTCTGCCCCCATCCGGCCGATCCTGTTGGTCGAGGACAGCCCCAACGACGTGGAGCTGACGCTGGCCGCCCTGGCCCGTGGCCGGGTCGCGAACCCGGTGGTGGTGGCGCGCGACGGGGTCGAGGCGCTGGAATACCTGCTGCCCGGCGGCGCGCCCGGGGGCGCGACCGGCGGCCAGCCGGCCGAGATCCCGGCCGTGGTGCTGCTCGACCTCAAGCTGCCGCGCGTGGACGGGCTGGAGGTGCTGGAGCGGATCAAGCGCGATCCGGCCATCCGCAACATCCCCGTCGTGATGCTGACCTCCTCGCGCGAGGAGGAGGACCTGGTCCTTTCCTACGACCTCGGCGTCAACGCGTTCGTGGTCAAGCCGGTCGGCTACCAGGAGTTCTTCGAGGTGATCCGCGACCTGGGCGTGTTCTGGACCGCGGTGAACGAGGCGCCGCTGCGCCCGCGCCCCGACGAGCGGGATGCCCCGGACGGCGCGGAAGGCATGGGGCGGTGAGCGGCGCCGAGGCCCCGGACCCAGGGTTACGCGCCTGCCGCATCCTGCATCTCGAGGACAGCCCGCTCGACGCGGAGCTGGCGGCCGCCGCGCTCGCGCGTGCCGGCATGCACCCGAAGATCGAGCGCGTCGAGACGCGCGAGGCCTTCGTCGACACCCTGGCGCGCGGCGGCTTCGACCTGATCCTGGCCGATCACCGCCTGCCGACCTTCGACGGCCTCACGGCGCTCGACATCGCCCGCCGCGAGGCGCCGGACGTCCCCTTCGTGTTCCTCTCCGGCACGCTGGGCGAGGAGACCGCGATCGACGCGATGCGCAACGGCGCCACCGACTACGTGGTCAAGCAGCGCCTGACCCGCCTGCCCGTCGCGGTCGGCCGCGCGGTGGCCGAGCGGCGCGAGCGGCGCGAGCGCCTGGCCGCCGAGGCGGCGCTGCGCGAGAGCCGCGCGCGGCTCGACACGCTGATCGCGCAGGCGCCGGTCGGCATCATGCAATTCGACCGCGACGGCCGCATCGTCCTCGTCAACGAGCATTTCGCCGCGATGCTGGGCCGGACGCCGGAATCGCTGATCGGCCAGCCCAAGACCTCGATCACCCATCCCGACGATCGCGCCGCGACCGAGGCCGCCCTGGCCGGGCTGGCGGCCAGCGGATCGTCGCGGCGGATCGAGAAGCGCTACCTGCGCGCCGATGGCAGGCCGGTCTGGGCCGAGACGCTGCTCTCCCTGACCGGCGGCGAGGGCACGCCGCAATACGCCCTCGCCATCGTCCAGGACCTGACCGAGCGCCGCCGCGCCGCCGCCGCGCTGCGCGCCGCCGAGGCCACCTCCCGCCTTGCCCTACGGGCGGCCGGGCTGGGCACGTGGGACTACGATCTCGTCTCCGGCAGCCTGACCTGGGATGCGCGCTGCCGGGCGCTGTTCGGCGTGCCGGCCGCGGCGCCGGTCGACTACGACACCACCTTCCTGGCCGGGCTGCACCCGGACGACCGGGCGCGGGTGGACGCGGCGGTGAAGCAGTCGATCGAGGCGGGGAAGGGCAGCTTCGACGAGGAATTCCGCGTCCTGGACGCCGCCGACGGGCGCGAGCGCTGGCTCGCCTCCAAGGGCCACGGCACCTTCGAGGGCGGGCGCTGCGTCCGGCTGCTCGGCGTGATCATGGACATCACCGACCGCAAGCGCAGCGAGCAGCAGCTCCGGCTGCTGATCAACGAGCTGAACCACCGGGTCAAGAACACCCTGGCCACGGTGCAGTCGGTGGCTGCCCAGACCCTGCGCAACGCCGAGTCCACCACCCAGGCACGCGAGGATTTCGAGCAGCGCCTGATGGCCCTCGCCCGTGCCCACGACGTGCTGACGCGGGAGAACTGGGAGGGGGCCCGCCTGCACGACGTCATCGCCCAGGCCCTCGATCCCTATCGCCACATGGGGGTGGGCGCCGAGCGGCTGCAGGTCGAGGGGCCGGAGCTGGTGCTGCCGCCGCGCATCGCCCTGGCCCTCGCCATGGCCTTCCACGAACTCGCCACCAACGCCGCCAAGTACGGCGCCCTGTCGGCGGCCGAGGGGCAGGTGCGGATCGTCTGGACGCTGCGGCGCGAGGGCGGGCAGACCCATCTGAGGCTGCGCTGGATCGAGTCCGGCGGCCCGCCGGTGCAGCCGCCACGCCGGCGCGGCTTCGGCTCCCGCCTGATCGAGCGCGGCCTCGCGCGCGACCTCGGCGGGGCGGTGCGCACCGAATTCGCGCTGGAGGGCGTGCGATGCAGCATCGACGCGCCGCTCGCCGAGGGGGGCGGCTTCGACGCGCGCTCCCTGCCATCGTCGTCCGCCGGAGGGCAGGAGGGCGAGGACGAGATCCACCGCCTCGCCGGCTGAGCGGCCCGCGGCCGGGGGACCGGCGACGGGGCCGGGGCGCCGTCGTGCCTTCCCCACGTCACCTGTCCCCGGACGCAACCCGTGCGGTGGCACCACGTTGGGATGGCAGGCCGTGCCGACGCACGGGAACCGCAGCCTGCAGGAGAGAGAGCGCATGTCCCTCGCCGACACCATCAACGACGCCGCCCGCCGCATCCGCGGCACCGACTGGCGCGAGGTCGCCGACGACGTTTCCGACCATGCCGCGCGCCGCTCGCGGGAGCTTTCCTCCGATGCCCGCTCCGAGCTGGCGCGCCTGCGCAAGCAGGTCGAGTTCCTGATGCGCGACCGCGTCCGCCCCGCGCTCGACGACGCCGCGGACACGATCAGCAGCTACGGCCGCGAGGCCCGTCATTACGCCTCCGACGGGGCCGACCGGGCGGTGCGGGTGGTGCGGGAGCGGCCCTTCCTGGCCATCGGCATCGCCGCCGCGGCCGGCGTCCTCGCCGCCTATCTCGCGGCCTGCACCATGCGGCGCGACTGACGCGGTTCCCGGCCGAAGCGCTCGGTTTCGGCCGGAGCCTGAACGCCCCGCAACCCGGCCGGCCGCGCCTTCAGCCGGCCGCCGGGAAGCGCAGGGTCACGACGAGGCCCGGCCCGGCATCGCCCAGCGTCAGCGACGCGCCGTGCAGCCGCGCCGTCGCCGCCACCAGCGCCAGCCCGAGCCCGGTGCCCGGCGTGTTCCGGCTGCGGTCCAGCCGGTAGAAGCGTTGCAGCACCTTCGCGCGCTCCCCGGCCGGGATGCCGGGGCCGTCGTCTCGCATCGCCAGCACCGCGCCGCCGGCGGCGTCCCGCGACAGCGAGAGGCACAGGCGCCGCCCGCCATGCAGCAGCGCGTTCTCCAGCAGGTTGGTCACCGCCTCGCGCAGCAGCGCGGTATCGCCCGGCACCGTGATGCCGGGGGCGACGTCGAGCGCCAGCACCCGGTCCCGTTCCTCCGCCACCGCCTCGTAGGTCTCCCCGAGGAAGCCGACGAGCGCCGACAGCGCCACCGCGCGCGGCGGCGCCTGCCGCAGCCCCGCCTCGACCCGTGCGATGCGCAGCAGCGCCGCGAAGGTGGCGAGCACCGCGTCGGTTTCCGCCACCGCCCGGGCGAGGGTCGCCGAATCGGCCTCCGGGTCGCGCGCGCGCCGCAACGCGGCCTCCAGCATCTGCCGCGTCCGCGCCAGCGGGCTGCGCAGGTCGTGCGCGATGTTGTCGGTCACCTCCCGCAGGTCGCGCACCAGCGCCTCGATCCGCGCCAGCATGACGTTGACGGTGCCGACCAGCCGGTCGATCTCGTCGCCCGTTCCCTGCAGGGGCAGGCGTCGGGCGAGGTCGCCCGCCATCACCGCGCGCGCCTCGCCGGTCACCGCGGCGAGGCGCCGCTCCAGGCGGCGGCTGTAGGCGAAGCCGACCCCGGCCGCCGCCGGCGCCGCGGCGAGGCCGAGCAGCAGCAGGGTGAGCGGCCAGAGCGGATCGTCCTCGATCCGCGTCACCTCCATCGCCGCCACCAGGATCAGGGGGCGCGGCCGGCCCTCGATGGCGGGGAAGGCGAGGCCGCAGGCGCGCAGCGGCGGCCCCCCGGCAGGCAGCAGGCTGCGGCAGTCGGTGAAGCCGGTGGCGGCGCCGGGCAGCGGGCCCAGCAGGAGCGCGCCCTCCGCCGTCCAGAGCGCCGCGCGGAACAGCAGCTTGGGGTTGACGTTGTGGCGCGCCACCTCGTCCACCAGCTCGGCCTGGCCCAGCGCCTGCTTGAGCGTGGGCGGCATGTAGCTGGCCAGCTCCTGCTGGAGGCTGCTGTCGGCATGGTCGCGCAGCCTGGATTCGAGGCGGATCTGGGCGCGCAGGGTGGCGAGGCCGAAGCCGAGCAGGCAGACTAGGAACACCGCCGCCGCCGAGGCGAGGGCCACGCGCAGCGCGAAGCTGCGCGGCAGCAGGGGCGATGCGCGGCCGCCGGCGCCCGGCGCGGCTGGCTCCGTGCCGGCCGGCGAGGGCGGGTCGGCCGGGGGGCGCCGGGGCGACGTTCCGTCCATCGGGGGCGGCGCGCCGCCGCTCAACCGGCGGTTCCGATGGCGTAGCCGACGCCGCGCACCGTGCGGATCAGCGTGGAGGGACCCTCCCGGCCCGCGTCGAGCTTGCGGCGCAGCCGGCTCACATGCACGTCCACGATGTTGGTGTTGGGATCGAAATTGAACTCCCACACCTGCTCCAGCAGCATGGTGCGGGTCAGCACCTGCCCCGGATGGCGCAGCATGTATTCGAGCAGCCGCTTCTCGGTCGGCAGCAGCTCGACCACCCGGCCGCCGCGCCGCACCACGCGCCTGAGCAGGTCCATCTCCACGTCGGCGACGCGCAGATGCGTCTCGGCCCCGCCGGCGGGGCGGCGCGCCAGGGCCTGGAGCCGGGCGCGCAGCTCCTCGAACACGAAGGGCTTGGTCAGGTAGTCGTCGGCGCCGGCGTCCAGCCCCTCGACCCGCGACTCCACCTCGCCCAGCGCGGTCAGCACCAGCACCGGCGTCGCGATGCCGGCGCTGCGCAGCACCCGCAGGATGGTCAGCCCGTCGGGGCCCGGCAGCATGCGGTCGGTGACGATGATGTCGTAGGGCTCCGTCACCGCGCGGTGCAGCCCCTGGCGCCCGTCGGGCGCGACTTCCACCGCGTGGCCCATCTCGCCCAGTCCCTGCCGGAGCTGGTCGGCCATCGCCGGCTCGTCCTCGATCACCAGGATGCGCATCGCGTCCCCGTCGCTCCACGGTCCGGCGCCGCCCGCCGGCCCACCGCCTTCTTCGTTCGGAAGCCGCCGCGCCGGCACTGAAGCCCTTCAGCCCCCGCCGCACGGCGGGCCGCCATGCGTCGGGAGCCGCTCATCGTCATCGCCGCCGTCCGGCGCTTTTTCCGAGACGGCGCCGATGTCCGCCGGGTTGGAGCGGATCGCCGGCGGGCGGGCACGCCCGGCGGCGTGAATCCGCGCCGAGAACGACGAGCGACAGCGAACCGCAGTCCCGACCGGACTGCGGTTCACTGTGGTCTGCTTGATACAGTCGCGTTACCGTCGTGCCCGGAGGCTGTGCCCAAGGTGACGCGCCCGGGCCGCGCCCGGGCTGCACGGGGTCGGTGCCCGGCCGGGATCAGGAGTGCGGAAATGCCGGAGAGCTTCTCCCCCTACGTCGCCCGGGAAAGGCATGTCGGGCCGTACCGCTTCGACATGCACATCAAGGACCCCGTGGCCAGGGAGTGGTACGACGTGGAGCCCGACCAGTGGCAGCGCGAGCGGCAATGGTGCATCGACACCATCCGCCCCGGCTTCAACGTGCTCGACTGCGGGGCGCATCAGGGGCTGATGACGCTGCTCTTCTCCCTCTGCACCGGCCCCGCCGGCACGGTGCACGCGTGGGAGGCGCTGCCGCGCAACGCGGCGCTGATCGCGCGCAACGCGGCGCTGAACGGCCGGACGAACATCGTGGTGCATCCGCGCGGCATCGGCAGCGAGCCGGCCTTCGTGCCGATCAACGAGAACCACGGCAACATCGTCGTGCTCGGCGCGGCCGCGGAGCTCGAGGAGACGGGGCGGATCGAGATCGTGCGGCTCGACGACGACGTCGACCCCGCCATGCCGGTGCACTTCCTGAAGATCGACGTCGAGGGGCACGAGCTGCACGCGCTGCGCGGCGCCCGGCGCATCCTGTCCGCCCGGCCCTACCTGATGCTGGAGCTGCACAATTTCCTCTTCCGGGATCGCCGGCAGACCGTCGCCGGGATCCTGCGGATCCTCGACGAGTTCGGCTACTACCTCTGGGTGGACGACTTCACGCGGGCGATGGATGTCGGCCGCTCGCCGGACCCCGTCTGGCTCGCCGGGCTGACGCATGCCCAGCTCTACTGCGTGCCCGTCTGATCGCCCGCCGATGCCCGGGACGCTCCGGGTCGGCGACGCCTTCGTGGACGAGATCCTGATGGCGCTGCCGCTCGACGGGCGGGCCAGGCCGGAGGCACCTCCCTGAACGGGCGCGGCAGGCGGGCACGGCGGGCGGCTGCTGCCCGCCTGGACGCGCGTGCCGGTGCCGTCGGGCGGCAGGTCGCGCGGAGCGGCCCCGCGCCGGCCGTTCAGCCGGGGGCCTCGTCCGCCAGCGCCGCCGCGGCCTGCCGCGCCGCCGCCACGCCCCGATCCGCCCAGAGCGCCGCCGCGGCGACGGCCGGGCCGAGATCGAAGGCGGAGTCCAGCGCCGCGCGCAGCGCCGGGTCGGCCAGGGACGGGTCCTCGGCCAGCACCTCGCGCAGGGAGCGGCCGCTGTCGCGCACCGCGCCTGCCGCGTGCTCCACCAGCGCGTGCGCCTTCTCGCGCCCGAGATGCTTCGCCAGCCGCCCGGCCACCGCGTCGGCGAAGAGCAGGCCGCGCGTCGCGTCGAGATTGGCCAGCATGCGGTCCGGATGGACCTCCAGCCCCTCGGCCAGCGCCCGCGCCTCGCGCAGCGCGCCGGCGGCGAGGCCGAACAGCGGCGGCAGGGCCAGCCATTCCGCCTGCCACAGCCCGACCGGCCGCTCATGCGCCGCCGCCATGGCGTTGAGCAGCGTGCCGACATGGCCCGGCGCCGCCGCCTGCGCCGCCAGGATCACGGTGCAGGAGACCGGGTTGCGCTTGTGCGGCATGGCCGAGGAGCCGCCGCGCCCCGGCACGTAGGGCTCGGCCACCTCCGCGACCTCGGTGGAGGCGAGGTTGGCGATGTCGGTCGCCATCTTGGCCAGGGCGCCGATCAGCGTGGCGAGCCAGGCGCCCGCCTCGACCATCCGCGCGCGCCGCGCATGCCAGGCGATCGGCGCCACGCCGAGGCCGAGTGCCCGCGCGAAGGCTGCCGAGACCGCCGGCCCCTTCTCGCCCAGCGCCGCCAGCGTGCCGACCGGCCCGGCCAGCGAGGCGGTCAGCACGCGTTCGCGCAGCCCCGGCAGGGCGGCGGCCGCCTCGCCGATGCCGGCGGCCCAGACCGCCGCCTTGAAGCCGAAGCTGATCGGCGCGCCGTGCTGGCCGTAGGTGCGGCCGACGCAGGGTGTCGCGCGGTGCGCCTCGGCCAGCCGGCAGAGCCCGTCGAGGGTGGGGCCGAGCTCGGCCGCGAGCAGGGCGAAGGCGTCGCGCATCTGGAGCGCGAGGGCGGTGTCGGCCACGTCCTGGGTGGTGGCGCCGCGATGGAAGCCGCCGGCGAGGTCGGGCGGCAGGCGCGCCTCCACCGCCTTGAGGAAGGGAATGGTCGGCACGCCGGAAAGGGCGGTCTTCGCGCCGAGCGCCGGCAGGTCGAGCGTGTCCGTGTCCACGGCGGCGACCGCCCCGGCCAGCGTGCCCGGCACGAGGCCGCTCTCCGCCTCGGCCCGCGCCAGCGCCGCCTCCATGGCGAGCATGGTGGCGAGGCGGGCACGGTCGGAGAACACCCCGGCCATCGCCTCGGTCGTGAAGAGCGGGCCGAGCAGGGTGGAGTCGGGCGGAAAGAAGGTCATGGTGCCGTGCTTCTCGTTGTTGCTGCCGTGCCGGGCCGTGGGCGTGCCGCTCAGTGCAGCTTCACCCGCGGCTCCGTCCGCCGCGTGATCAGGCGTGCCAGCGAGCCGAGCGCGGTCTTGGTCCAGCCATGCAGCGCGCGCTCGTGCATCTTGTAGAGCGAGCGGTACATCAGCCGCGCGAACAGCCCCTCGACCAGCATGCTGCGCCCGGCCACGAAGCCCATCAGGCTGCCGACGGTGGAGTACTCGCCGAGCGAGACCAGCGAGCCGAAGTCGCGATAGGTGAAGGGCTTCAGCGGCTGGCCGCGCATCCGGCGCGGGATCTGCTTCAGCAGGTGGCTGGCCTGCTGGTGCGCGGCCTGGGCGCGCGGCGGCACCGGCGCCTCGTGCCCCTCGCGCGGGCAGAAGGCGCAGTCGCCGATGGCGAAGATGCTCGGGTCGCGCGTGGTCTGGAGCGTGGGCGTGACGACGAGCTGGGTGCTGCGGCTGACCTCCAGCCCGTCCAGGTCGCGCAGTACGTCCGGGCCCTTCACGCCGGCGGCCCAGACCACCAGCTCGGACTCGATGAAGCGGCCATCGGCGAACCGTACCCCGTCCGCCTGCACCGCGCTCACCCGCGCCCCGGTCAGCACGGCGACGCCGAGGTCCTGCAGCAGCTTCGTCACGGAAGCCGAGATCCGCTCGGGCAGGCCGGGCAGCACGCGCGGCGCCGCCTCGACCAGGGTGATGCGGATGTCGCGCTCCGCGTCCACCCGGTCCATGCCGAAGGCGACGACGGCGCGGGCGGTGCGGTGCAGCTCGGCCGCCAGCTCCGTGCCGGTGGCGCCGGCGCCGATGATGACGACATGGAGCTGCGCCGGCCGCACCGGCCCGGCCTGGGTGTGGGCGCGCAGGCAGGCATTCACCAGCCGGCGGTTGAAGCGCGCGGCCTGGGCGGTGGTCTCCAGCGCGATGGCGTGCTCGCGCACGCCGGGGGTGCCGAAATCGTTGGTGGTGCTGCCGACGGCGATCACCAGCGTGTCGTAGCCGACGCTGCGGGGCGGCGTGATCTCGCGGCCCTCGTCGTCATGGGTGGCGGCGAGCAGCACCTCGCGCCGGGCGCGGTCGAGGCCGATCATCTCGCCGTAGCGGTAGCGGAAATGGTGCCAGTGCGCCTGGGCGAGGTAGTCCAGCTCGTGCTCGTCCACGTCCATGCTGCCGGCGGCCACCTCGTGCAGCAGCGGCTTCCACAGATGGCCGCGGGCGCGGTCCACCAGCGTCACCGTGGCGTGCCGCTTGCGGCCCCCCTTGTCGCCCAGCGTGTCGCCGAGCCGGGTCGCCAGCTCCAGCCCGGCGGCGCCGCCGCCGACGATCACGATGCGGTGCAGCCCGGCCAGGGTCGTGCGGTCCGGCGTCGGCCCCGGGCGTGGCGCGGGGGTGGGGGAGGCGGCGGCGTTCGCTGTCTGGGTGTCCCCGGAGGTGTCGCCTGCCGCCATCGGATCAGAGCTCCTCTGCGCCGAGGCCCTGGCCGTGCCGGGCCTGCCGCCGCGCCTGCGCCGCCATGCGCACCCCGGCATTGGCGGCGCCGAACTGGCGGTAGCCGCCGTCGCGCTCGACGATCTCGAAGAAGAAGCGTTCCTCGAAGGCGCCGGTGTAGGCGTGCCGGAACTCGCCGCCCGAGGCGTCGCGGTCGTAGAGTAGACCCGCGGCCTGCAGCGCCGCCAGCGTCGCGTCGTCCAGCCCGAAGCGGGCGGCGACGTCGTCGTAGTAGTTCTCGGGGATGGCCAGCATCGGCGCGCCGCGCGCGGCGGCCTCGCGTGCCGCATGCGCCGCGTCGGCGCCGCGGAAGGCGATGTGGTGCACGCCCGCGCCGGCGATGGCCGAGATGAAGCGCCCCGTCGCGGTCTGCCGGCTTTCCGAGACGTTCAGCGGCAGTCGCACGCTGCCCTCGCGGCTGACCATGGCACGGGAGCGCACCAGCCCCTGCGGGTCGGGCAATTCCTGCAACGGCTCCGGCTCCAGCCCGAACACGGCGCGGTAGAACAGCACGAAGCCGTCCATCTGGCCCGGCGCGAGGGCCTGCGCCACGTGGTCGATCGCGAACAGCTCGGGCTCCGCGTCGCTGTTGGCCGGCTCCCCGGTCCCGAGGGCGGAGAAGGGCGGCAGCAGCTCGAAATCGTCCTCCCAGATGCTGCGCCGGCCCGGCTCTGACTGCACGAGGTAGACCAGCGTGCCGTTCGGCGCCCGCACCGCCGGGATCGGCCGCTCGCCGGGGCCGAGCCGCTCCTGCCAGGTGGCGCAGAGCAGGGCGCGGGCGCGCTGCAGCGTCGCGGCCGCGTCGTCCACCCGCAGGCCCATGGCGAAGACCGAGGGGCCGTGCATCTCGAAGTGCTCGGCGGCCGCGCCGTCCGGCTCGCTGTTCAGCACGAGGTTGATGCGGCCCTGCCGGTACAGCTCCACCTCCTTCGAGCGGTGCCGCCCGGCGAGGCGAAAGCCCAGCGTGCCGAGGAAGTCGGCCAGCAGGCCGCGCGTGGTGTGGTCCACGGCGAATTCCAGGAACTCGAAGCCGTCCAGCCGCGGCGGCGGCGGCAGGGTGGCGGCGCCGGCCTCGGATTCCACCAGCACCAGCGAGCGCAGCCCGTCGCGCGCGGTCCGGCGCGCGGGGGCGGCGCGGAATTCGTCGTTGAAGATCTCGAGCGAGAGCGGGCCGCCGTAGCCGCTCGCCAGCACGGCGCGGGTGAATTCCGCCACCGGCAGGTCGCCCTGGCCGGGGAAGTTGCGGTAGTGGCGGCTCCAGTTCAGCACGTCCATGTCGAGGCGCGGCGCGTCGGCGAGCTGGACGAAGAAGATGCGCCCGCCCGGCACCTCGGCGATGCCGGCCGGGTCGTCGCGCACCGAGAGGGTGTGGAAGCTGTCCACGATCAGGCCGAGCGCCGTGTGGTCCGCCCGCTGCACGATGTCCCAGGCCTGCCGCCAGCGGTTGACGTGCCGGCCCCAGGCCAGCGCCTCGTAGCCGATGCGCAGCCCGCGCCTCGCCGCGCGCTCGGCCATCTCGCGCAGGTCGGCGGCGGCGCGCGCGGGATCGTCGATCGCGGCGGCCTGGACGTTGGAGCAGACCAGCACGAGGTCGGTGCCGAGCGCCTGCATCACGTCGAACTTGCGCTCGGCGCGGTCGAGGTTGCGGGCCCGCAGCGCGTCCGGCATCGCCTCGAAGTCGCGGAAGGGCTGGTAGATGGTGACGGCGAGGCCGAGATCCTCGCACATCCGCCGCACCTGCGCCGGGGAGCCGCTGTAGCTCAGCAGGTCGCTCTCGAAGATCTCCACCCCGTCGAAGCCGGCCGAGGCGGCGGCCTCCAGCTTGTCCGGCAGGTTGCCGGAGAGGCAGACGGTCGCGATGGCCTTGGCCAAGGGGGCGGCGGCCAAGGGGGCGGCCAAGGGGGCAGGCGGGCTGGACGGGTCGTCGGCTGGCATGGCTTACCTCGGTCTTCGGCCGGAATTCGTCGGGTGCCGCCGGGCTCCCTCCGGCCCCGGCGGATGGCGCCGGCGCCCGGGCGGCCCTGCCGACCTCCGGCCGTTTATCGGTCGCGACGGCCGAATGCGCGAGGCCCTAAATCCCGCCCCGCCGACCGGCGGGCGGGGCCGCCGGCCCGGCCGCCCCGCCCGTCAGGGGCCGCCTGCCCGGGGTCGCCCGCTCAGTTGCGCCGGGCCAGGAAATGCGCCAGCGCCGCGATGTCCTCCGCCGACAGCGCCGCCGCGATCCCGTTCATCTGCGTGTCCGCCCCGGTGCGGCTGCCGTCGCGGTAGCCCTGCAGCGCGTGCCGCAGGTAGTCCTCCCGCTGGCCCGCCAGCCGGGGCACGTTGTCGCGCCCGGCATAGCTCGGCAGGTGGCAGACGTTGCAGTGCGCCGCCTCCGCCAGCGGCCTCGCCCGCGCCAGCAGCGCGGCGCCGGGCGGCGGCATCTGCCCCGGCGGGAAGCCCGGCGGCAGGCCGGCATAGTAGGCCGCGATGTCCTCCACCTGCGCGTCGGTCAACTCGCGCACCAGCGTGCTCATCGGCTCGACGTCGCGCAGCTTCTCGCGGAACAGGATGAGCTGGAGCGTCAGGTAGGTCTCCGGCTGCCCGGCCAGGGAGGGGACGTTCTCCATGGCCGAGCGCCCGCGCGGCCCGTGGCAGGCGGCACAGGGCTCGGCCAGCGCCGCGCCGCGCGACGCATCGCCCGCCCGGGCCGGCAGGGCGGCGCCCGCGAGCGCCGCCAGCGCCAGCGGCAGCGCGGCCGCGAGATGACGCACGTTCCGCGTCCGTGGGCGACGCACCCTCAGCGCCCGTAGGCGATGCGGTAGATGGCGCCGTTCTGCTCATCGGAGACGAGCAGGGAGCCGTCGGGAAGCTGCTGCACGTCGGTCGGGCGGCCGAGGAACTGGTTGTTCGCGCCGTCCAGCAGGCCGGTCATGAAGGGCTCCATGCGCGGCTGCCCGTTCGCGTCGAAGGAGACCATCACCACGTCGTAGCCGCTGCGCTGCGTGCGGTTCCAGGAGCCGTGGCGCGCGATGAAGATGCGGTTGCGGTACTCGGCCGGGAACATGCCGCCGGTGTAGAAGCGCATCCCCAGCGCCGCCGTGTGCGGGCCGAGGCGCAGGGCCGGCTGCGAGAACTCCGAGCACTGCCGGCCCGTGACCTCGGGGTCCTGCATCGTGCCCATGTGGCACCAGGGGAAGCCGAAATGCTCGCCGACGCGGCGCACGTGGCCGAGCGTGTCCTCGGGCGTGTTGTCGCCGGCCCAGTCGCGGCCGTTGTTGGTGAACCACAGCTCGCCCGTCACCGGGTGGAAGTCGAAGCCGACGCTGTTGCGCACCCCGTGGGCCACCACCTCGCGCCCGGAACCGTCCGGGTTGTAGCGCTCGATCGTGGCGTGGCGATCGTCCACCCGGCAGATGTTGCAGTTGGCGCCCACCTGCAGGTACAGCTTGCCGTCCGGCCCGAAGCGCAGGAATTTCCAGCCGTGGTGCGCGTCGGTCGGCAGGTTGAAGTTGCCGGTCAGCTCCACCGGCTTCGGCTCGTCGAGGCTGCGGTCGATGTTGTCGTAGCGCAGCACGCGGTTGATCGCGGCGACGTAGAGCGCGCCGTCGCGCACCGCGACGCCGTTCGGCTCGGTCAGCCCCTGCAGCAGCGTGCGCACCCGGCGCTGGCCGTCCTGCTGTGTCACGGCATAGACGCGGCCGATGGTGCGGGTGCCGACGAACAGCGTGCCATTCTCGCTCAGCGCCATCATCCGCGCGCCGGGCATGCCGGAGGCCCAGACCTCCACCCGGAAGCCGTCCGGCACGCGGATCTGCGCGACGGGAATGCGGTCGGGCGGCGTCACGGTCAGGCGCGGCGCGTTGGGCGCGAGCGGCGAGGCGGCCATGCCGCTGGGCCGGCCCTGCTGCCAGGCGGGCGCCGCCGGCGCCGGCTGCTGCGCCGCGGCAAGGCCGTGCAGCATCGGCAGGGCGAGCAGGGCGAGCGCGAGCGGCCCTCCGGTTCGGCGTCGTGCCATGGCGTTCTCCTCCGTCTTCTTGCACGCCTCCCCGGGTGTTTCCCCGGGGAGTCTCGCGGGGCGCCGCGCCCGTTCGGAGGCGCCGGGAATCCTCCCGGGCCTTCCCCGTGCACGTCGTTCCCGGCGCCGGCGGCGCGCCCGCGCGACGGGTAGGCTAGAGCGAATTCGCGCCGGATGGAAAACGACGGAGCGGTGAGGTCCGCCGCGCGGCGCGGGCCCGGTCGGGCGCCCCCGGATCAGGGGGGCGCAGGCCGGCCGGGGCCGTCGGTCGCCAGCACGCCGCGATCCAGCAGGTCCTGCAGCAGCGCCACGACATCCGCCGCGATCACCGCGCGCGGCGCCGCGTAGCGCGCCGCGAGCGTATCCACCACCGCGTCGACGCTGCGCTCGCCGTCGAGCAGCGACAGGATGGCGAGCGCGGTGTCGTCCGGCACGAACAGCCGCTCCGGCCCGACGACCACCTGCCGCCCGCGCGCCCGGTCCTCCCGCAGCCGCATGCCGCGCGCGAGGGCCGGCCGCGAGGTGCCGTCGATGCGTCGCGCCTCGGCGCGCAAATCAACCGACGCCTCGGCGCGCAAATCAACCGCCGCCTCGGCGCGCAAATCAACCGACGCCTCGGCGCGCCAATCAACCGACGCCTCGGCGCGCCAATCAACCGACGCCTCGGCGCGCCAATCAACCGACGCCTCGGCGCGCCAATCAACCGACGCCTCGGCGCGCCAATCAACCGACGCCTCGGCGCGCAAATCAACCGACGCCTCGGCGCGCGGATCGACCGATGCCTCGGCGCGCGGACCGACCGGCGTCTCGGCGCGCGGACCGACCGGCGTCTCGGCGCGCGGGGCTTCCGGCGTGGCACCCGGCGGCGGGGCGTCGTCCCGGCGGGTCACGGCCGGAAGGCGCCGGGCGGCGGCGCTCCCGGCACGACATAGGCGTGGTGCAGCGCGTCGAGCTGTGCCCAGAGCAGGTCGCACTTGAAGCGCAGCGCGGCCAGCACCGACTCCTGCGCCGCGCGCGTGCGCGCCTCCGCCTTCACGTAGTCCAGCGCGAAGGCCACGTCCTGCGGGGCCTGGGTCAGGCGCGGCGTGAAGTAGGCGAGCGTCGCCGCGTCCACGAACGGGTAGCCGCGCAGCATGCCGCTGACCCGCTCGGAGATGATGGCGGGCGAGAACATCTCGGTCAGCGAGGAGGCGACCGCCTCCAGCACGGAGCGGTCGCGCACGAAGTCCACATAGGCATCGACCGCGAAGCGGGTCGCCGGCAGCAGCCCGGCGAGCGAGGTGACGTAGCCGCGGTCCAGCCCGAGCCCGTCGGTGAGCGCCAGCCAGCGTTCGACGCCGCCCGGCCGCCCGCCATCGCCGTCATGGTCCACGAGCCGGCGGCGCCACTCCCGGCGCAGCGCCGGCGTCGGCAGGCGCGCGAGCAGCGTCGCGTCCTTCGCGGGGATGCGCGCCTGGTAGTAGTAGCGGTTCAGCGCCCAGGCCTGCACCTGGCCCCGGCTCAGCTTCCCGTCGTGCAGGAGGCGGTGGAACGGGTGCAGGCTGTGGTAGCGCTCGGCCCCGATCGCGCGCAGGCGCGCCTCCAATTCCTCGGGGGCGAGGAGCGCCGCCGCGTCGCTCATCGGCCGTCTCCCGGCCCGCGCGTCCCGTCGCCGGCATGGACGGCCGCGTGCGCCGGACCATGGCCGCGGGGACGCGGCGCGGCGCGCCACGCGCGCATCGGCCCGGCGGGAGCCGCCCGGCCGGACGATCGGCGGGCGGCGGCGCATGGCGGAGGCAGGGGTGAAGGCCGGCACGGCGCGGGCGCGGGGCGCGGCGACGCCGGACGTCGCGGGGCGGCCGCTGGCATGGGTGTTTCCTCCTCCGTCCTGCCGGGGCGTGGGCCTCGGGCCGGATGCCGCCGGCATTCCGACGCACCGGGCCGGGCCCGTCAACCGGGGCCATCGCCCCCCGAAGTCGGGCGCGGCGGGAACGCGATGCCGTGATCCCGGCATGCCGATGCCTCGAAGGCGCCATGGTCGCCGACTATCTCGAAGGGAACGGTGGCGCTCCGCGTCACCCGCAGCAACGAGGTGGACCATGACCTCCCGCAAGCGTCTCCTGCTCGCCGCACCGATGCTGGCGCTGGGCCTTCTGGCGGCGGCGCCCGCCGCCCAGGCGCAATGGCGCCCGCATGGGCCCGGCGGTCCGGGCTGGGGTGGTCCAGGCTGGGGTGGGCGCGGTCCCGGCTGGGGCGGTCCCGGCTGGGGCGGTCCCGGCTGGGGCGGTCCCGGTTGGCGTGGTCCCGGCTGGCATGGGCCTGGGCCGGGCGGCGTCGTCGCCGGCACCCTGCTCGGCCTCGGCGCGGGGGCGCTGATCGGCAGCGCCCTGGCCGCGCCGCCCCCGCCGCCGGTGTACTACGCGCCGCGTCCGGTCTACGTCGCACCGCCGCCGTACTATGCGCCGCCGCCGCCCGTCTATTATGCGCCCCCGCCGCCGCCGGGCTACTATGTGAGGTAGAGCGGCGCGCGGCCGCCCCGCCAACCCCGCGCGCGGGGTTGGCCCGCGCAGGTCGGGACCTGCATGGGCCGTTATCCAGCGGTCGGGGCCGTTCCGGCCCGACCATGCCGAGCCGGAACGGCTCCAGCCCGGCTGACCGGTGGCAGGCACCGGGGCGGGCCCTTCCTGCCCCGGAACGCGCCGAGAGGTCCCTGGTCAGTCGATCCAGGTGAAGGGGCGGTGCCGGGCCTGCCGCGCGATCCAGCGGCGTGCCGCCGCCTCGCTGTGGAAGCTCATGTAGGACGCGGCATGGCCGGGGCGGGTGCCGTCCGGCAGGCGCTCGTACCAGGTGGCGCCGACGCGGTTGCCGGCGAGACGCCCGACCCTGGCCATCAGCGCGGGCTCGCGGTGCGCCCGGTCCCCGTCCATCGCGAAGGGATGCGCCGTGCCGCGCCCGCGCAGCGCGAGGCGGAGAAGGCTGCCTGCGCCGGTCCTGATCCGGGAAAGCATCGCGTCGCCATCCGCCTGATGCTGCCAGTCCAGTGTGGGTGCGAGAGAGGTCATTGTGAAGTCCGCCTGCGGGTGCCTGACGGTAGGCGGAACCGCCCGGATTGTCAATAAAAAGAGATTTCTTCTCGTTTGGGATACTCGCCCGCACGGAAGCTTGCCCCGTGAGACGGAATCCGGGTGGATCGGGCCGGACGCACCGGGGATGGCCCGCCGGCACCGCTCCCCGACCCTGCCCAGCCCGCGGGACCGGCCATGCGCCGGCACGGGCATTGGGGCAGGTCGGGTCGAGGGCGGCTCGCCGGCCGCGTGGCCGGACCGGAGCGCCAAGGCGGAGGGTTGACGCTATGGTGCCTCCACGGAGTCCGCCGGGACGGCCGACGCCGCCCGGGCCGGAGCCGATGAGGACGGGAGGGAGGACGGAATGCGGACGAGGCGGGAAACGCTCGCGGCCTTCGGCGCGATCATGGCGGCGACCGCTGCGCGGGCCGGGGCGGAGGAGGCGGGCTGGGCGCCGTCGCGGCCGCTGCGGCTGATCGTGACCTATCCGCCCGGCGGCGTGAACGACATCGTCGGGCGCATCGTGGCGGAGCCGCTGGGGGCCGAGCTGGGCCAGCCGGTGGTGGTCGAGAACCGCGCCGGGGCGGGCGGCAACATCGGCACCGTGGCCGCGTCGCAGGCGGATCCGGACGGGCACACCATCCTGTTCGGCACCACGGCGATGTTCGGCGTGAACCCGGTGCTCTACCCCAATTCCGGCGTGGACGCGGCGCACGACTTCGCCTGCTTCGGCACCATCGCCGAGACGGCCAACGTGCTCTCCGTGGTGCCGAGCCGGATCGAGGCGAAGACGGTGCGGGAACTGGCCGACGAGGCGAAGCGGCGGCCGCTGATCTACGGCTCGGTGGGCAACGGCAGCTCCTCGCACCTCTCGGCGGTGGTGTTCCTGAAGCAGCTCGGCATCGAGGCGACGCACGTTCCCTATCGCGGCTCCTCGCCGCTGGTGGCGGCGATGCTGGCGGGGGACGTGGATTTCGGCTTCGACACCACGGCGACCTCCACCGCGCATGCCCGCTCCGGCGCGTTCCGGCCGCTCGCCGTGACCACGGCGCGCCGCACCTCGGCGCTGCCGGAGGTGCCGACGCTCGCCGAGGCGGGGCTGCCCGGCTACGACCTCGGCATCTGGTTCGGGCTGTTCGTGCCGGTGCGCACGCCGGCGCCGGTGCTCGCGCGGCTGCGCCAGGCGCTCGCGCGCACGCGCACGGCGCAGACGGCCGAGCGGCTGCGCCGGGCCTATGTGGACCCGCTGGAGATCCCCGACGCCGAGCTGGCCGGCTGGGTCGCGGCCAACGCGACGCGCTGGCAGTCGATCGCGCGCGCGGCGAACATCTCGGCGGACTAGAGCCGTTCCGGCCTGACCGTATCAGGCCGGAACGGCTCCAGCCTTTTGGCTTCCCGCATTTTCCGGGTCGCCGGGTGAGTACACCCGGCTTGAAAATGCTCCGGAGCGGAACGCAGTCCGGTCGGGACTACGTTCCGCTCCGGCTCGTTGCTTTCCGGGCGGCTTCACGCCCCCGGGCGTCGCCGCCCCGGCGATCCGCTCCAGGGCGCGCCCAAGCAGGCGGGGCTCACTCGCCCTCGTCGGGGATGTTGAGGATGCGGCCGCAGGCCTTGCAGTGCACCGCGTCCGGCTCGTGCCGCTGCAGGCCGCAGCGCGGGCAGGGGAAGCGCACCTTGTGCGGCCGGAACATCGACTGCGCGAGGCGCAGGAACAGCGTGACGCCGCAGAACATGATGACCACGGCGAGCAGCCGGCCGGTGGTGCCGGGCAGGGTGATGTCGCCGAAGCCGGTGGTGGTGAGCGCGGTGATGGTGAAGTAGAGCGAGTCCGCGTAGTTGCCGATCTGCGGGTTGTGGCGGTGCTGCGTCTCGTAGACCAGGCCGGTCATGATGAAGATGAAGACCAGCAGGTCGGCCGTGGCGGTGATCGATTCCTCGTTGCGCGCGAAGGCCGGGAAGTCGCGGCGCAGGCATTCGAGCAGCCGGTAGGTGCGCAGCAGGCGCAGGACGCGCAGCGCGCGCAGAAAGGCCACGCCCTCGCCGGCGAGCGGCACGAGGAAGCTGGCCACCGCCACCATGTCCGCGAGCATGACCGGGCGCACGGCCTCGCGCAGCGGCCGCGGGCTGGCGAGGAGACGGGCGGCCAGCTCGGCGAGAAGGACGAGGCCGAACAGCACGTCGAGCACCTCGACCGCCGGGCCGCGCCGCACGAAGGAGGTGGCGGCGATGAAGACCACCGTGGCGAGGTCGAGGCCGAGCAGGGCGTAGCGGAAGCGCTCGGCGCGCGGGGTGGGGCGGAAATAGAGCTCGTGGAGGGTACGCCGCAGGCCGGGCGGGAAGGGGGCCGGGCAGTCCTCGGCCGGCGGCAGGCGCGCGGCGACGGGGATGCCGGCGAGGCGGCGCCGGGGCGGGGCGTGGACGGCGGGCGGGGCAGGGGTGTCCGGAGCCGGGGGCGTCGGCGGCATGGTGGCGGGCATGGTGCCTCGGGCGGCGGGCGGGCGCGAGGGTGGGGTGGGACGACCGGCGAGAAAGCGGCCGCCGTGTGCTGGTGGGGGCGAGGACGGCCCATTGCGCGCCGTGGAGGGGCTTGCCGGCGGCGGGGCCGGGCAGGCGGGGCGGCTTCCTCCTCCGGAACGCTCATGGAGCCACCGGGGGCTTCGGGAGCATGCGCCGCTTTCCGGTCCCCGACGCGCCGGCTCAGCGCCGGATCAGGATCACGCCGCCGATCAGCAGCACGGCGCCGGCGAGGCGCGGCAGGTCGATCGGGTGCCGGTCGAGGTTCAGCCAGCCGAAATGATCGAACGCCACCGAGCCGAGCATCTGGCCCGCGACAAGCAGGGAAAGGAAGGTCGCGGCCCCGAGCCGCGGGACGAGCAGGATGCCGAGGCCGATGAACAGCGCGCCGAACAGGCCGCCGCTCCACCCCCACCACGGGATGCGCGACGCCACCCCGGCCGGCGGCAGGGGATCGCGGAGGGCGCAGGCGAGCAGCGCCATGCAGGCGAGGCCGACGGCGTAGCTCGCGAAGCCCGACCAGGCGGCCGAGCTCAGGGATGCGCGCAGATTGGCGTTCAGCGCCTGCTGAACGACGATGCTGATCCCTGCCAGGACGGCGAGGGCGGCGGGGAGAAGGGTGTCGGGCATCGGTCCGTGGCCGGTTCGTGGGGGCATCGTCGCGGCGTCCCGGCGGGGCGTCGCGAGACCATTGACGAACACCGGCAGGCCATGCCGTCAAATGCCCGGAATGCGGATTTCCATGCGGATGGGGCATGATGAACCCGGCTCACCTCGACCTGTTCTGCGCCGTGCGGCGCCATGGCGGCATGACGCGGGCCGCCGCGGCGCTCGGCATCGGCCAGCCGCATGTGAGCCGCGCGATCGCGCAGCTGGAGGCCGATCTCGGCTTCGCCCTGTTCGTCCGCGGGCACGGGAGCGCGCTGCCGACGCGGGAGGGGGAGGCCTTCGCGCGCGAGGTCGAGCGGACCCAGGCCGGGCTCGACCATCTTCGGCACGTCGCCCGCCAGATACGGGAACTCGGCTCTGCGCCGCTGCGCGTGGCCTGCCAGCCCTCGCTTGCCGCCCGGCTGCTGCCGCGCGCCATCCGGCGGCTGGAGGCCGATTTCCCGGGCGTGCGCGTCGCGGTCCACGTGCCGGAGCCCGACACGATCTGGGCATGGGCTTCGTCCGGCCGGTGCGACATCGGCCTCGTGCGGCCCCGTGCCGGCTACACGGGGGTGGCGTGCGAGCCGTTCCTCACGGTCGATGCGGTCTGTGCCATGCCGCGGCGGCATGCGCTCGCCCGCAGGCGGGCGGTCGCGGTGCGGGATCTCGCGGGGGAGCCGATGATCGTGGGCGGCCCGGGCCTCTTCCGGCAGGCGGTCGAGGCCGCTTTCGCGCAGGCGGGGCTGGAGCCGCGCTGCAACCTCATGGCGCAGTACACGGCGGCACGCTGCGGCCTCGTGGCCGAAGGGCTGGGGCTTGCCATCGTCGATCCGGTCGCGGCCCGCGCGCTCGCGGGGCTGCCGATCGTGCTGCGGCCGTTCCGGCCCCGCATACCGATCGAGACGGTGCTGGTCCGCCCGTCGGACCGGCCGCCCTGCCACCTCGCAGCCCACCTCGTCGGCCTTCTGAAGGCCGAATGCGGTGCGCTGTCGTCCATCCGGACCTGACCCGGACTGGCGCACGTCCCCCGGGAATCCCGGGTTCCGGCGGCCCTGTGCCCCTTGTTCGGTGGTCCGGGAGGGCGACGCCCTCGGGACGAGGGCGGGGCCCGGAAAGGCGCGGGCGCATCCGTTCCGCCCCGCGCCTTCCCGCCTCGCCGCGCCGCGGCGAACCGCAGTCCGGTTGGGGCCGCGGTTTGCTGCAGCGCGTTGTTTCAGCGCGGCTTCGCGCCGCCGGGCGTGTCCGCCCGCCGGCGATCCGCTCTATCCTGCCCGCCGCCACGATCCGGGAGCATCCACAGTGAGCGACGCAACGGCATGGGATGCGCGCTATGGCGGCGGGGACTTCCAGTTCGGCGAGGCACCGAACCGCTACCTCGAATCGCTGACGCCCCGTCTGCGGCCGGGCATGCGCGCCCTGGCGGTGGGCGACGGCGAGGGGCGCAACGGGGTGTGGCTGGCCCGGCAGGGGCTGGCGGTGACCGCCGTGGACTGGTCGGCGGCGGGGCTGGCCAAGGCGCGCGCCCTGGCGGCGCGGGAGGGCGTGGCGCTGCGGACGGTGGTCGCGGACCTCGCGGCGTGGGACTGGCCGGCGGCGGCGTTCGACCTGGTGGCGTGGGTGTTCGTGCACCTGCCACCGGCGGACCGGGCCGTGGCGGCGCGCGGGGCGGCGGCGTCGCTGGCGCCGGGCGGGCTGCTGGCGCTGGAGTGCTTCACGCCGGCGCAGGAGGGGCGGCGCAGCGGCGGGCCGAGGGACCGCGCGCTGCTGTGGAGCGGGGCGATCGTGCGGGAGGCCTTCGCGGGGCTGGAGGTGCTGGAGTGCCTGGAGGGCACGGTGCGGCTCGACGAGGGGCCGCGCCACCAGGGCGAGGCGGAGGTGGTGCGGGCGCTGCTGCGGCGGCCCGGATAGGGCCGGCACCGGGATGGCCCGGCGGGGCAGGCGTAGGGAGAGCCAGCGCGCCGGCGGACCGGGGCCCGACCGCCGGCGCCGGGCTCATCGGCTGGTGCCGTCCCCGGCGCGCTCGGCGGGGCTGCTGCCGCCCGGCGTGGGGGGCTGGGCACGGGTGAGCTGGGTGAGCAGGTCGGTGCCGCGCGGGCCGGTCAGGTAGTCCTCCAGGTCCTGGAAGTCCTCGTGCCGCTCGGCGCAGAGCTCGGGCGTGGCGGGGACGGTCGGCACGGGCGTGGCGCGCACGCGGTCCCGCGAGCCGGCCGGCACGGCGGCCTCCAGCGCGGCGTTGATCTCGGCGGCGCGGCGACGGGCGGCGTCGGTGAGCGGGAAGTGGCAGGCCTCGGCCTGGCGGATGATGGCGCGGATCTCCGCGACGCCGCTCTGCACGTTGCGGGCGGGCGGATCCTCGGCGGCGGCGGGGCCGGCGCAGAGGAGGAAGGCGCAGAACGGGAGGAGGGCGAGCGCGGCCAGCGCGGTGCGCCGGAAGGCGGGGCGCGGGCGGTCGGGTTGCCGGGGCGGGGCGGCGGCCCGGAGGCCGGGCGGCCGCGGCGCGGGTCGGGCCATGGCTGGCGGCGGGCGGCGGGGCTGGTGGCGGATCATGCCGGAACGAACGCGCGGCGGGCCGGATCGCTCCCGCATCGTGGCGCGGGTGGCGCCGTCGGGCGGAACCGCCAGGGGGTGCCGCCCAAGGGGGGATACCGCCTGGGGGGGGCACCGCCTGGGGGGCACCGTCGGGCGCTGCCGCCGGGTCGCGCCGTTCGGCGTCGCCGTCGGGCGGACCCGCCCGGCCGGGGGAGAATCCGGAATGCGGTTCCGTTATCGGAAAGGAGGTTGGGCATGGCCGTCCTGGTCACCGGTGGGTCGGGTTTCGTCGGGTTGAACGTCGCGGCGGCGCTGCTCGGCGAGGGAGAGGCGGTGGTGCTGTTCGACCGCGCCCCGCCGCCGGGCGCGGCGCTGGCCGCCTTCGCCCCGCTGCCCGGGCGGCTGGCGGTGGAGACCGGCGACGTGCGCGACGGCGCTGCGCTGCGCGCGGTGCTGCGCCGGCACGGCGTGCGGCGCGTGGTGCACGGCGCCGCCATCACCGCCGCGCAGCCGCGCGAGGCGACGCAGGCGCGCGAGATCGCCGAGGTCAACCTGATCGGCACGATCGAGATGCTGGAGGCGGCGCTGGCCGAGGGGGTGGGGCGGGTGGTGCAATTCGGCACCGGCGCGGTGTTCGGCGAGCCGGTGCAGGTCGCGCTGCTCGACGAGGCGCGCGACGCGCCGGTGCCGGAATCCCTCTACGGCATCACCAAGTACGCGGCCGAGCGGGTGGCGCTGCGCTACCGGCGCACGCGCGGGCTGGACGTGGCGGTGGCGCGCCTCGGCGTGGTGTTCGGGCGCTGGGAGTACGACACGGGCGTGCGCGACACGCTGAGCCTGCCGCTGCAACTGGCCCTGCTGGCCGAGGCGGGGCGGCATGCGCGGGTGCCGGCCTCGGTCTCGGCCGACTGGGTCTACGCCACCGACGTGGCCGGGGCGGTGGCGCGCCTGCTGGCGGCGCCTTCCCTGCCGGGGGCGGTGTACCAGGTGGCGACCGGCCGGCCTTGGTCGGTGGAGTCCTGGTGCGCGCGGCTGGCGGCGCGACACCCCGGCTTCGCCTACACGCTGGTCGGTCCGGAGGCGGCGGCGGATGTCGGGGGCGGGGCGCCGCGGCCCCGGCCGCCCTTCGCGGTGGAGCGGCTGCGCCGGGAGGTGGGCTTCGCCGCCGCCTACGGCGAGGCGGAGGCCTTCGCCGACTACGCGGCCTGGCGGGAGGCGTGGGCGCGCGGGCAGGCGGGGAGCGCGCCGCCGGGCCCATAGAGCATTTTCAAGCTGAGCGTCCTCGCTCAGCGGCTCGGAAAATGCGAAAAATCAAAGGCTAGAGCCGTTCCGGCCTGATACAGTCAGGCTGGAACAGCTTTAGAGCATTCCCGGGCCGGGCGCACGCGCCCGGCGGCTCGGAAGAGGCGCCGGGTCGAGGGCCGGGGCCGTTCCGGCAGGGCGGGCGCACCCGGCCGCCCGGAGAGCGCGCCGGGGCGAAGGCCGGCGCCGTCCCGGGCCGGGACCGGGCGCGGCGCGGGCCGGCCCCCGGTTCAGCCGCCGACCTCGACGCTGGCCTGCAGCCCGAAGGCGGCGGCGAGCGATTCGACCCGCCGTTCCAGCCCCTCGCCCACGAACACGCCGGTGCCCTCGACGAGGCGCAGCACCAGCCGGCCGCCGCGCCGCTCCAGCGTGGTGTTGGCGAGCAGCGCCGGGGTGCCGCCGGAAAGGGTGTAGGCGAGACGCAGCGCCGCGGCGAGCAGCGTGGCGCGCCGCGCCGAGGCCGGGTCGAGCAGCTGACGCGCCGGCAGCAGGCAGGGCGCCGATTCCGGGGCGTCGTAGCGCAGCCCCACCACCAGGGCGAGGAAGGCGCGCGCCGGGTGGTCGAGCCCCGCCCCGTACTGGCGCAGCACGCGCAGCACGGCCTGCTCGGCGCGGTAGTCGGGGTGGTCGCGGCTGCCGATGTCGGAGACCCAGCACGCCGCCTCGCGCAGCCGGCGGGCGGCCGGGCCCTCGGCCTCCGGCGCCTCCTCGAACAGCGGCGCGGTCCAGCGCAGCAGCGCCGGCGGCAGGTCGGTGTCGCGCGAGCAGAGCGTGGCCAGCTCGCGCGCCGCGGCCAGCATCGGATCCTCGGCCCGCGTGGCGGGGTCGAGCAGGCGGCCGTACCAGCCCTCGCGCAGCCCGTTGGCCGAGAACACGACGCGGCGCGCCCCGGTGGCGCGCAGCAGGCGGCGCATGGCGACGGCGGCGAAGGGCAGGTCCGCGGCGCGCTTGGCGGAGACGCCGGGCAGGCGCTCCAGCGCCTTGACCGGGGTGGCGATCACCGAGGTGGTGAGCGTCCGCGCCGCCTCGCGCGGCAGCACGTAGTGGTGGACGATGGAGAGCGGGTAGCCGGACTGGTCGATGTGCAGCTTGGCCAGCGCCCGCCAGGCGCCGCCGACCAGGTAGAGGTCGCGGCCCGATCCCTCCTTCAGCCAGGGCACGCCGGCGAGGTCGCCCTCGGCCACGGCGCGGGCGCGGGCCGGGTCGCCCCCCGCGCGCTCGGCGAGGCGGATCGTGCCGAGCGGCAGCGAGGCCACCTCGGCGATGCCGCCGCCGGCGAGGTTCACCACCTCCAGCGAGCCGCCGCCGATGTCGCCCAGGATGCCGTCCGCGTCGGGGAAGCCGAGGAACACGCCCTCGGCGGAAAGCCGCCCCTCCTCGGCGCCGGTCAGGATGCGGATCGGCACGCCGGGCATGCAGGCCTCCAGCGCGGTCACGAATTCCGGCCCGTTGGAGGCGTCGCGCGCCGCGGCGGTCGCCATCACCTCGACGGGCTCGGCGCCCATGGCGCGGGCCACGGCGTGGTAGCGGCCGAGGACCACCTTGGCGCGGGCGATCGCCGCCTCGTTCAGCCGGCCCGTGGACTGCAGGCCGCGCCCGAGCCCGAGCACCGCCTTCTCGTTGAAGATGGCGTGCGGATTGCGGCCGCGCCCCTCGAACACCACGAGGCGGACGGAGTTGGAGCCGAGATCGACCACGGCGGCCCGGGGGGCGGAGCGGGTTTCGTGGCGGGGTGGCGTGTCTGCCATCGCATCGGGATCCGGCTGTCGGGGCGCGTGGGCTGGAAGGCCCGTGCACGAATAAGGTTGCGTCGCCGGGCGCGCAATCGGCGCGGCCGGGAGGCCGGCGGCGTGCCCGCGTCGCGGGCGCATGGCCGGCGGACGGCCGTCGGCGGTGCCGGTTCCGGCTCCCGGCCGGGCGGGGCCGGCAGGCGGGCCCGGGGCAGGGGGGGGCGGGGGGGGCGGGGAGGCGCGGAGGGCCCGGCCTCCCGCCCGGCGCCGGGTGCGCCGTCAGTCCTGCCGGACGCGGTCCGGGCGCTGGCGCTTGTGCGGCGCGGCGCGCGGCGGCCGGTGCAGCGCCGAGCCGCGCCCGGAGAGCGAGGGGTTGGTCATGAAGTACTCGTGGGCCGAGAAGGGCTCGCCGCCGCGCGGCGCGACGCGGCGCCAGCTGCCGTCCACGCCCAGCTCCCAGCTCTGCGCCGTGTCCTTGAGGTTGACCACCATGATCTGGTCGAGGATCTGCGCGTGCACGGTGGGGTTCTCCACCGGCACCATGGTCTCGACCCGCCAGTCCATGTTGCGCGCCATCCAGTCGGCCGAGGAGATGAACACGCGCGCCTTGCGCGAGGGCAGGCGGTGGCCGTTGCCGAAGCAGTAGATGCGGCTGTGCTCCAGGAAGCGGCCGACGATGGACTTGACGCGGATGTTGTCGGAGAGGCCGGGGACGCCGGGGCGCAGGCAGCAGATGCCGCGCACCACGCAGTCGATCTTCACCCCGGCCCGGCTCGCGCGGTAGAGCGCGTCGATCAGCTGCTCGTCCACGAGGCTGTTCATCTTCAGCCAGATGCCGGCCGGCCGCCCCTCCCGTGCCGCCTCGATCTCGGCCTCGATCAGCGCCAGCAGCGAGGGGCGGATGGTCAGCGGCGCGAAGGCGAGCGCGGCCATCTTCTCGGGCCGGGCGTAGCCGGTCATGTAGTTGAACAGCTTCGCCGCGTCGCGCGTCAGCGCGGCGTCGGCGGTGAAGAAGCTGAGGTCGGTGTAGATGCGCGCCGTGACGGGATGGTAGTTGCCGGTGCCGAAATGCGCGTAGGAGCGCAGCCCGCCGCCCTCCCGGCGCACCACCAGGCTCACCTTGGCGTGGGTCTTGAGCTCGACGAAGCCGAACACGACCTGCACGCCGGCCGCCTCGAGCTGGCGGGCCAGGGCGATGTTGCGCTCCTCGTCGAAGCGCGCCTTCAGCTCGACGATGCCGGTGACGCTCTTGCCGTGCTCGGCGGCGTCGATCAGCGCCTTGGCGATCGGGCTGTCGGCGGTGGTGCGGTAGAGGGTCTGCTTGATCGCCACCACGTTCGGGTCGCGCGCCGCCTGGCGGAGGAACTGCACCACCACGTCGAAGGATTCGTAGGGGTGGTGGACCACGATGTCCTTGGCGCGGATCGCCGCGAAGCAGTCGCCGCCGTAGTCGAGGATGCGCTCGGGGAAGCGCGGCGTGTAGGGCTTGAACAGCAGGTCCGGCCGGTCGTCCACGATGAGCTGGCGGATGTCGGAGAGGCCGAGCAGCCCGTCCACCACGTTGATGCCGGCGCGGGCGGCGCCCAGCTCGTCGGCGACGAAGTCCATCATGTCCTGCGGCATGCGGGAATCCACGGTGACCCAGATGGCGATGCCGCGCCGGCGGCGCTTGAGCGCCGTCTCGTAGGAGCGCACGAGGTCCTCGGCCTCCTCCTCGAACTCCACGTCGGTGTCGCGGATCAGGCGGAACAGGCCGCGCTCGGCGGGGATGAAGCCGGGGAAGAGGCGGCCGAGGAACAGGCCGATCAGGTCCTCCAGCAGCAGGAAGCGGATCGGCGCGCCGCCGGCGCCCGCCTCGCCCTCGAGGGCGGGCAGGCGGATGCAGCGCTCGATCTGCGGCGGCAGCGGCAGCAGGGCGCGCATGGTGCCGCCATCCTCCTCGCGCACCAGCTTCAGCACCATGGCGAGCGCCAGGTTGGCGATGAAGGGGAAGGGGTGGGCGGGGTCCACGGCGAGCGGCGTCAGCACCGGGAAGACGCGGTCCATGAACCAGCCTTCCAGCCAGGCGCGGTCCGCCTCGGTCAGCTCCTCCGTGCCGCAGAGCATCAGCCCGGCATCGCGGAGCTGGCCGGCGACCTCGCGCCAGGCCGCCTGCTGCAGGCCCATCAGGCGGCGGGCGCGGCCGTGGATCGCCACGAGCTGCTGCGACGGGGTGCAGCCGTCGGGCGAGCGGTACACCACCCCCGCCCGCTCCTGCCCGATCAGGCCGGCGACGCGCACCGAGTAGAACTCGTCGAGGTTGGCGGCGGAGATGGCGACGAAGCGCAGCCGCTCCAGCAGCGGGTGGTGGCGGTTCTCCGCCTCCTCCAGCACGCGGGTGTTGAAGTCGAGCCAGGAGAGCTCGCGGTTGATGAAGCGGTCGGGGGAATCGAGGGCGATGGCGGGCTCGTCGGGCGGGGACTGCTCGATGGACAGGGCAACGGACATGGCGCGAATCCCTTCTCGACCGGATGGCGGTGGAGCGTGCCGTCCCGGCGGGAGCGGGCATTCTCGCGGCAACGGACGGTTCTGGCGACTCCCCCCGGCGGCGCGCGCCGGGGCGAGGCCCTGCCGCGGGAAGCCGCCGGGGCGGCGCCCGGCAGCCTCGCCGCCGCGCCGGATCGCCGGGGGCGGGACGCGCGGAATCGTGGATCCGACTTGGAAACGGCGCCCGCCCGGCGGTGCCCGGGGCCGGCCCGGCGGCGGGCCGCCGCGGCGCGCGGCCCCGGGCGGCGGCGGCCCATGCCGGTGTGAAGCTTCCGTGAAACCGTGGCGCCGGGCCGGATCGTCCGATCCCCGGCCGCCCGCGTCAGAGCAGCCGCGCCTCCTCCTCCGCCGCCCCCGCCTCCTCCGTGCCGCCGAAGCCCTCCCACTCCGCCAGCGCCGCGCGGGCCAGGGCGCGGGTGACCGGCACGCCGCGCGCCAGCGCCGCGCGGTCGAGGCGCGCCGCCGCCTCGGCCACCGCCGCCGCCTCGCGCGGCAGGCGCGCCAGCAGCCACTCCCGCAGGCCCGGGGCGACGCGCAGCTGGCGCTCGGAGAACTGCTTGGCCAGGAGGGCGCGCAGCAGCGCCTCGCCGGGCGGGCCGATCGCGACGGCCGCGGTGGCGCGCAGGCGGCTGGCGAGGTCGGGCAGCGCCACCTCCCAGCGCGCGGGCGCGGCGCGGCCGGCCAGCAGCAGCGATTCGCCGCGCTCGGCGGCGAGGTTGACGAGGTGGAGCAGCGCCCGCTCCTCGGCCGCGCAGTCGGCGTCGTCCACCACCGTGCCCCGGCTGCCCCCGCCGCCCGGGGCGGGCTCGGGCAGGCCGCGCAGGAAGGGCCCCTCGATCAGCCGCCAGCCGCGCTCGGCGGCGATGGCGCGCAGCAGGTGCGTCTTGCCCACCCCCGCCGGACCCCAGACGGCGAGGCGCCCGGCGGGCCAGCCCTCCGGACGGTCCGCCCAGCGCAGGGCGGCGGCGTTGGAGGCGTCCGCGACCAGGTCGGCGCGCGCGTAGGAGGCGGCTTGCGGCAGGGCGAGGGCGAGCTGGCGGGGCGCGGCGTTCATCGGGCTGGGGGGATGGGGCGGCTGGAGCCGGGTGGCGGGGGGGCCCGATGGCGGGAGCCGGGCGCTCCCCGATTCTCAGCGCCCGGCGCGGGGGGGATCGAGGTAGAGCGGGCTTTCCAGATAGCGGCGCAGCCAGTACCGCGCCACCACGCCGAGCGCCGCCGCCATCGGCACGGCCAGCAGCACGCCGAGGAAGCCGAAGGCGACGCCCCCGGCGAACAGGGCGAAGATCACCCACACCGCGTGCAGCTCCACCCGGTCGCCCAGCAGGCGCGGGTAGATCACGTAGCCCTCCAGGATCTGCCCGGCGACGAAGATGCCGACCACGAGCCCGACCTGTGACCAGGTGTCGAACTGCGCCATGGCGAGCAGCGTCGAGAGCAGCAGCCCGGTGAAGGAGCCGACATAGGGGATGAAGGTCAGGAAGCCCGAGAGCAGCCCCACCGTCAGCCCCAGCTCCAGCCCCGCCGCCGAGAGGGCGACGGCGTAGTACACGGCCAGCCCCGCGCAGCAGATGAGCTGCCCGCGCAGCCAGGCGGAGAGCACCCGGTCCGTGTCGCGCCCGAGCTGGCGCAGCGTGGCGGCGGAGCGGCGCGGCAGCCAGCTCTCGGCGCGGGCGATCATGCGCGGCCAGTCGCGCAGCAGGTAGAAGGCGACGATCGGCGTCACCACCACCAGCGTGAACACGTTGAACAGCGCCACCGAGCCGGTGATGACGCGCGCCAGCGCGGTGCCGACGAAGTAGAGGATGGAGCCCGCCTGGCCCACGGCCAGCTCGCGCAGCCGGTCGCTGACCACCTCCGGGCCGAGCCGCGCCTCCAGCGGCCCCAGCGCCTCGCGCACCGAGCGGCCGATGCCGAGCACGTAGGCGGGCAGGCGCTGGAGCAGGATCGCCACCTGCTGCACCAGCAGCGGGTAGAGCAGCAGCACGCAGAGCAGGAACACCACGCCGAGGCCGGTGATGAGCAGCGCCGCGGCCAGGGTGCGGGGCATGCCGAGGCGGGTGAGGCGCGTGGTCGGCGGGTCGAGGAAGTAGGCGATCGAGGCGGCCAGCACGAAGGGCGTCAGGATCGCCGAGAACAGCCAGATCAGGAACAGCAGCGCCAGCAGCAGCCCGAGCATGAGGGCGAGGCGCTGGCCGCGCGTGGAGCCGGGCTGGGCCGGCGCCGCGCGGCCGGCCGGCGCGGCGCCGGCGGGGCGGGCGGCGGCGGGCGGCGAGGGGGCCGGCGCGGCATCGCGGCGCGGCTCCCGGCCCGGCGGCAGCGGGCTCATGCCGGCGGGGCGGGGCGGGGGCGGCTCGGCGGTCGGCAGCGGCGGCGATCCTGGCCGGGGTGGGGGCGGGCCATCAGGCATGGGGGGCGCCGCCGCCGGCCGGCCGGTCGGCTGGCGGGGTGGACGGCGCGCCGCCGGCGGCGGGCGGGGCGGAGGCGGTCGGGTCGGCGGGGCCGGCCTGGGCGGAGGCGGGCGGGGCGCGGGCCGGGCCGGTCGCCGGCGGTCCCCCGCCGGGGCGCAGCGCCGCCCGCACATAGGCGGCGCCGGAGGCCAGGGTGCTCGCCGCCACGAGCCAGACCAGCGCCGGCTGCAGCCAGCCCAGCGGGCCGCCGAGCGCCCGCCCGGGGCCGGCCAGCAGGAGCGCCACGCCGGCCAGCGCGATCTGCAGCAGCGTGTTGAGCTTGGAGATGGGCAGCGGCCGGATCGGCGGCCGCGGACCGAGCAGGGCGAGCAGCGCCACGCCGCCCACGATCACCAGGTCGCGGAACACCACCAGGATGGCCAGCCAGTCCGGCAGCACGCCGATCGCGGCCAGGGTGACGTAGACCGAGACCAGCAGCGCCTTGTCGGCCACCGGGTCGAGCAGGGCGCCCAGGGCCGAGCGGGCGTTGCGCACCCGCGCCAGCCAGCCGTCCAGCCCGTCCGAGACGCCCGCCGCCACGAACAGCCAGAAGGCCGCGTCCAGCCGCCCCTGCAGGATCAGCCAGATGGTCGCCGGAACGGCGCAGAGCCGCATCAGCGTGATGACGTTGGGCAGGGTGAGCACCACCGCCGGCGGCGGGGCGTCGGGCGCGGGGGGGCGGGACGTGCCGGCGGCGCCCGTCGGCGGGGCGGGCGCGCCCCCCTGGCCGCCAGGGCGGGGCGCTGCCGGGTCGGGCGGCATGGGCTTGGCTTCCGGCTCGGTCGTGCGGCAGGTCAGTTGATCCGGGCGATGCCGACGCGCCAGCCGCCGGGCGCCGGCCCGGTGGCGAGGCTCACGCCGGCGGGCTGCAGGCTGCCGGCGACGGCCTCGGCCGGCGCGCGGAGCCCGAGGCGGAGCCGCGCCGCGTCCACCGCCACGGTGACGATGCTCACCGAGGCGATGTCCGGGGCGGCGCGCAGGCGCCGCTGCAGGTCCACCCATTCGGCGAGCGAGAGGTAGCGCGCCTCGGCCTCGATGGTCGAGGAGGCGGGGGCGGGGCGGGGCGGGCCGGATGGCGCCGCGCCGCCGCCCGCGCCGCCACCACCTGCCACCGCCGTGCCGCCGAGGGCGCGGCGCGCCCGGTTCGGGTTGAAGTTCACCGTGATCCGGCCGGCGTAGCGGGTGGGGGAGGTGCGCTCGCGCTCGATCACGATCGAATCGACCAGCCCCTCGATCTGGGCGTCGGAAAGGTGGCGGCCGGCCGCGCCGGCCTCGGCGGCGAGGCGTTCCCACGCGGTGCGGCGGCCGGCGGTGAGGGCCCGCTCGCGCGCCACCACGCCATCCTCGGCGGTGGCCTCGGCGGGGATGTTGCGCTGGGCGAAATTCGGCCCGGCCGGGGCCTCGGCGGGAAGGCCCGGGTCGGGCGCGAGGCCCTGCGCGCGGGCGCCGCCCGGCAGCGCGGGTGCGAGCAGCGACGCGGCGAGCGCCAGCGCCAGCATGTGGCAGGGCGGCGGCCGCCGGAGCGCGCCGGGGCGGCCCGCCCGAGGGGCCCTCCCGTGGTCCTTCCGGTGGTCGCCCAAGGAACGCACCGGCCCGCCCGCGCCGGCCGGCATCCCATCAAGCATCCCATCCCGCCCGCAGCCAGGCATGCCGTCCTCCATCAGCCCCGCGGCGCGGCACGCGGCCGGGCAGCGCGAATCGACGTCCGGCCGGGGCGGGGTGGCAGACTGCCCCGGCTCGTCGCGATGCAAAACAGATTTCGCGGGCGCGGCCGGCCGTGCCGCGGCAGCGGGCCGTCGCGCCGCCCCGCCCCGTCCTGCCTCGCCGCGGCGCCGGCGGGCGCAGGGCCGCGTGCGGCGCGGGGCCGGGGCGCCGCAAGCCCCGTGGCACGGCGCGGCGCGCGCGCTACAAGCCGGGCGATGCCGCC
>NZ_JALPRX010000040.1 GCF_023223525.1 Roseomonas acroporae
CCCGGCCCCGCCGCGACCACGCCGCGCCCCGCCACGGGCGACTGACCGGGGCGGACACGCCCGGGGCGGAAAGCCCGCCCCGGAAACGACGGGCGACGGCGCGGCGCAGGCCCGGCCGGCCCGCCGGCTCCCCCGCTGACGCGCCGCCGCTGACGTGCCCCGGCGCGCGGCCTTCCTTGCTTGACACGGCGGGACGCCGTCCTACCGTCCCGCCGCCCGCGCCGGCAGCCGCGCGGGCCGTATCGGGGAAGGACCGCCATGCAACGCTACGCCGTCACCACCATCTCGCTGAAGGTGGGCGCCCAGCCTGCGGCGCTGAAGGCGCTGGAGCGGACCGCCGCCGGCGCGACCGGCGAATTCCTCGCCTGCTGGTTCTCCGAGATCGGCCCGCTCAACCAGATCATGCTGATCCACGGCTTCAACAGCGACGCCGAATTGCAGATGGAGCGCGAGCGCCGACTCGTCTCCGGCGACGCCTTCGGCATCGCCGAGCACACCACCGGCACTACCACCGACACCTACGTGCCCTTCCCCGAGATGAAGCCGATCGTGCCCGGCGAGCACGGCCCGGTCTTCGAGGCGCGCATCTACACCATCAAGCCGGACCGGCTGCCGCAGATCCTCGAGACCTGGGCGCCGAAGCTGCCCGGCCGCGTCGCCGTCTCGCCCAACCTCGCCGTGATGTACGCGACCGACGGCGTCACGCCGCGCTTCATGCATGTCTGGCCCTACAGCTCGCTGAACGACCGCGCCGCGATCCGGGCGAAGACCGTGGCGGAAGGCATCTGGCCGCCGCCGCACGGCCCCGACAACCTCGCCGTCATGACCAGCACCATCTACCTGCCGGCACCGTTCTCGCCGGTGCGCTGAGCCCCGCCGGAAGGGGCGCGCGCCGGGCTGGCCGGGACCGTCGTTCCCGCTCCCGGCCGCACCCGGCGGCTGGCCAGCGGCGAGGAGCGGGCGCGACGCGGCGGCGACGGGCGCGCGCGGTCCGCGGCGCCATGGCCAGAGCGGATCGCCGTCGGGCGGACACGCCCGGCGGCGTGAATCGGCGCCGGAGCCGTTCCGGCCTTTGCTCCGGCGCGGTTTCCGGGCCGCCGGGCGCGTGCGCCCGGCTCGGGAATGCCCTATCCCCGCCCCGCCTGCGCCACCAGCCAGCGCACCAGCCGCCGCGCCCCCGCGCCGCGCGGCGGGTCCAGCAGCCGCGCCAGCGACCAGCCGCCGTGCCGCACCCTGGCCCGCCGGTTCGAGAATTCCTCGAACCCCGCCTGCCCGTGGTAGCGCCCGAAGCCGGAGCCGCCGACCCCGCCGAAGGCCAGCGACGGCCAGGCCACGTGGTCCACGCAGCGCTCCGCGACCAGCGCGCCGGAGCGCGTGGCGGCCGCCACCGCCGCCTCCTCGGCCGGCGTCGCGCCGAACAGGTAGATGGCGAGCGGCGCCGGGCGGGCGCCGATCCAGCGCAGCGCCGCGTCGAGGCCGGGCAGCGCCACCAGCGGCAGCAACGGGCCGAAGACCTCCTCCCGGTGCAGCGGGTGGTCGGGCGGCGCCTCGGCGAGGACGAGGCCGCCCCGGCCGCCCGGCGCGTCGAGCGGCAGCAGCGTGGCGCCGGCCGAGAGCCGCGCCAGCCGCGCCGCCTGGGCCGGGCCGAGCAGCGCGGTCTCCACCGGCACCGGCCCGGTGGCGCGGCAGGCGGCGGCGAAGGCGGCCGTCGTGTGGCCGACCAGCAGCGCCGTGTCGGGCGCGACGCAGGTCTGGCCGGCATTCAGCGCCTTGCCGGCGAGGATGGCGCGCGCCGCCGTGCCCAGATCGGCGCCGGGCAGCACCAGCGCGGGGCACTTGCCGCCGAGTTCCAGCGTCAGCGGGGTGAGGTGTTCGGCGGCCGCGGCCATCACCTTGCGGCCGGTCCCGGTGCCGCCGGTGAAGACGAGGTGGTCCCAGGGCTGGCGGGCGAATTCGGCCGCCACCTCGGGGCCGCCGGTCACGGTGGCGGCGATCCCGGGCCCGAGCGCCTCGTCCAGCAGCGCCGCCAGCAGCGCGGCGGTGCGCGGCGCCGATTCGGAAGGCTTCAGCGCCACGCGGTTGCCGGCGGCCAGCGCGTCCACGAGCGGCACCAGGGCGAGCTGCACCGGGTAGTTCCACGGCGCCATGACGCCGACCACGCCCTTGGGCACCCATTCCAGGGCGGCGCGGGCCGGGCGGAAGGGCAGGGGCACCGGCACGCGCCGCGGCCGCGCCCAGCGGCGCAGGTGGCGGCGGGCGTGGCGCGCCGCGTCGGCCACCAGCAGCACCTCGGCGAGCAGCGTCTCCTCGGCGGCGCGGCCGCCATAGTCGGCGTCGAGTGCCGCGACCAGCGCCCCGGCGCGCTCGACCAGGGCGCGGCGCAGCCGGTCCAGCAATTCGCGGCGCTGCGCGAGGTCGAGCGGCGCGCGGGCCGCCGCCTCGCGCAGCATGGCGAGGGCGGCGCCGGGGGTCGGTCCGAGGGACGGGCCACCTGGGGAAAAGCCGGTGGGCGGGGCGGCGCTGGCGTCGCGGGGGGCACCGTCGGGTGTGCCAGGGGGCGTGCCGTTGGGCGCGCCGGAGGGGGCGGGGTTCAAGCGCCCGGCGGGGTGGCGGCGGCGGGCGCGAGCAGGGGGAGCGGCGCCGCCGGGCGGTTCTGCCGCAGCAGGGCCGCGCTCTCGGCCACCACGCGCCCGGCGGCGGCGGCCAGCGCCTTGCGGTCCGGCAGCGTGGCGGGGTCCGCCGGCTCGTGCAGCACCACCGTGACCCGTGCCCCGGCATAGCGCGCGAGGCGCCAGAAATGCGTGCCGATGTCCATGTCGCCGTACC
This sequence comes from Roseomonas acroporae, assembly GCF_023223525.1. Classification (GTDB taxonomy): domain Bacteria; phylum Pseudomonadota; class Alphaproteobacteria; order Acetobacterales; family Acetobacteraceae; genus Roseomonas_E; species Roseomonas_E acroporae. The sequence goes on from NZ_JALPRX010000040.1 coordinate 2,827, forward strand.
AGGCGTAGAGCGGCCGGTCGCGCCGGAAGGCCGGCAGGCCGCCGATGCGGTCGTACACCACCGAGACCGGCTGCACCCGCCGCGCCGCGTCCGCCACCGCGAGGAAGGAGGAGCGGAAGGGCAGCACCCGGCAGCCGTCGTTGCTCGTACCCTCGGGGAACAGGATCAGGCTGCCGCCCTCGGCGAGCCGGGCGCGCATCACGTCCGCCTCGCCGCGCGTGGCGCCGCGGGTGCGGCTGACGAAGACGGTGCGGCCGAGCCGCGCCACGGTGCGGATCACCGGCCAGCGCCCGACTTCCTCCTTGGAGACGAAGGCCGCCTCCAGCACGCCGCCGAGCACCGGGATGTCGAGCCAGGAGGAGTGGTTGGAGAGGAACAGCACCGGCGCCTCGGTGCAGGGCGTGCCGATCACCCGCACGCGCAGGCCGATCAGCCGGCACAGCGTCGCGTGGAAGAAGCGCGCGAAGGCCACCTTGCCGCGCCCGAGCGGCGCGGGCAGGGCGACCAGCACCGTCTGCACCGGGATGGCCGCCAGCGTCCAGAGCACCGCGCAGGTGATCCGCCGCACCGCCCGGAGGCGGCCGCCGAGCGGGCGCAGGCCGAACACCTCGGTGGCGAGGCGGGGGAGCGGGGAGCGGAAGCGCAGCGGCAGGCGCCGCCGGCTCGCGGCCGGGACGGGATGCACGGCGTCGAGCGGGGGGTGGACGACCTCCATGGGGGACCGGATACCCCGGCCGGGCCGGGGCGGCAATGCGGGGCCCGGGGCCGTGGCCGGGCGGGGCCCGGGGCCGTGGTCGGGCGGCGTTCGGGCAGGCGCCGGCAGGGGGTTGGCGCGCCGGGGCGCGCGGCCCGCTCAGCGCGCGCGGTTGGCCCGCGCCAGCACCGCCTCGAACAGCACCTGGCAGCCGGCCTCGGCCTCCTCCGGCCGGATGCTCTCCGCCTCGTTGTGCGAGAGGCCGTCCTTGCAGGGCGTGAAGATCATCGCCGTCGGGATCGACTTCGAGACGTAGACGGCGTCGTGCCCCGCGCCGCTGACGATCTCGCGCGTCGGGTAGCCGAGCCTCGCGGCGGCCTGCCGGACGAGATCGACGCAGCCCGGGTCGAAGGGCTGGAGCGGGTTCTTGAACACGGTGGCGAGCTCCAGCGTCACGCCGCAGTCGCGCGCGATGAAGCCGGCCTCGCGCGGGAATTGCGCGTCGAGCCGGTCGATCTCCTCGGTGGAGGGATGGCGGAACTCGACCGAGAAGCGCGTCTCGCCGGGGATGACGTTGCGGCTGTTGGGCAGCACCTGCAGGAAGCCCACCGTGCCGCGCCCGTCCTCGCCGCGCGCGCGCATCATGCGGTCCACGAGGTCGATGATGCGGGCCGTGCAGAGCAGCGCGTCGCGGCGGGCCGAGGGCGGGGTGGTGCCGGCATGCGCGTCCTGCCCGATCACGCGCGCATCGTACCAGACCTGCGCCTGGGCGCCGGTGACGACGCCGATCGCCTTGCCCTCGCGCTCCAGGATCGGGCCCTGCTCGATGTGCAGCTCGAAGTAGGCGTCGGCGGGGAAGGGCTCGGTGGGCGCGTCGCCGCGGTAGCCGATCGCGTCCAGCGCCTCGCCCACGGTGATGCCGTCCACGTCCTTCGTGGCGAGCATCGGCTCCATCGGGTATTCGCCGGCCCAGACGCCGCTGCCCATCAGCGAGCGGCCGAAGCGGCTGCCCTCCTCGTCGGTCCAGTTGATGAGCTCGAGCGGCGCCTCGGTGACGATGCCGAGGTCGTTCAGCGTGCGCATCAGCTCCAGCCCCGCGATGACGCCGAGCGCGCCGTCGAACTTGCCGCCCGTGGGCTGGCTGTCGAGGTGCGAGCCGAACAGCACGGGCAGGCGGTCCGGGTCGCGCCCCTCGCGGCGGGCGAACATGTTGCCCATCCCGTCCACGCGCACCTTGAGGCCGAGCGCCTCGCACCAGGCCCGGAACTGGTCGCGGCCGCGGCGGTCGACCTCGGTCAGGGTGAGGCGGCGGACGCCGCCCTTGGGCGTGGCGCCGATCTCGGCCATCGCCATCAGGCTGTCCCACAGCCGCTTGCCGTCGATGCGCTGGTTGGTGCCGCTCATGAGGATCCGTGCCCTTTCCGTGCCGCCGTCCCGCGGCGTGCCGGAGGCGCCGCGGAAGTCCGGGCATACGCCCGGCGGCCGATCTTGGCGAATTGCGCCGGCGGCGCGTCGTTGGGGGGCGTGCCGGCGCCGCGGCGTCCGCCGGGGCGGGCCGCGGCACACGTTCCCGCGCGAGGCGACGCCGGCCCCGGCAGGCGCGGCAACCGGGGATTGCCGGCGTCGTTTGGCCCTGGTCCGGCCCATGCCGGCGAGAACGGGGCCGCCGACGCCGCACGTGCCGGCTGCCCTCCACGGCGGGCGGGGCACATGGCAGATCAGGACGACACCGCGCACTACGACGGGCCGGCGGGCGGCTGGGGCTCGCTGAAGGGCATCGCGCGCATCTTCGGCGAGGAATGGAACTCGCCGGCGGTGGCGGAGACGCTGCGGCGGCAGAACAAGCCGGGCGGCGTGATGTGCGTCTCCTGCGCCTGGGCCAAGCCGCCGAGCCCGCACGCCTTCGAGTTCTGCGAGAACGGCGCGAAGGCGACGCTGTGGGAGCTGACCTCGCGCCGCTGCACGCCGGAATTCTTCGCCGCGCACAGCGTGAGCGAGCTGCGCGGCTGGAAGGACCACGACCTGGAGCAGCAGGGGCGGCTGACGCAGCCGCTGCGCTACGATTCCGGCACGGACCGCTACGTCCCGTGCGGGTGGGACGAGGCGTTCCGGGCGATCGGCGAGGAATTGCGCGCGATCGCGCCGGAATCGGCGGTGTTCTACGCCTCGGGGCGGGCGAGCCTGGAGACGGCCTATCTCTACGCGCTGTTCGCGCGGCTGTACGGCCACAACAACCTGCCCGACAGCTCGAACATGTGCCACGAGACGACCTCGGTGGCGCTGAAGCGGGTGATCGGCGCGCCGGTCGGGACGGTGGTGCTCGACGACCTGTCGACGTGCGACGCGATCTTCTTCTTCGGGCAGAACACCGGCTCGAACAGCCCGCGCCTGCTGCACCCGCTGCAGGAGGCGGTGAGGCGCGGCGCGAGGATCGTCACCTTCAACCCGATCCGGGAGAAGGGGCTGGAGAGCTTCGTCAACCCGCAGAGCCCGGTCGAGATGCTGACCGGGCGGGAGACGCGGATCAGCGAGCAGTACCACCAGCTGCGGCCGGGCGGCGACATCGCGGCGCTGCTCGGGATGTGCAAGCACGTCTTCGAGGCCGACGACGCGGCGCGGCGGGAGGGCAGGCGCGTCCTCGACGCCGACTTCATCCGCCAGCACACGGACGGGATGGCGGCGTTCGAGGCGAAGGCGCGCGCCACCGGCTGGGACGCGATCGAGCGCGAGTCCGGCCTGTCTCGCGCGGCGATCGAGGCGGCGGGGCGGGTCTATGCCGGGGCCGAGCGGGTGGTGGCGTTCTACGGCATGGGGCTGACGCAGCACGCGCACGGCTTCGAGAACGTGGCGATGCTGGTGAACCTGCTGCTGCTGCGCGGCAACATCGGGCGCGACGGCACGGGCATCGCGCCGGTGCGCGGGCATTCCAACGTGCAGGGGCAGCGCACCGTCGGCATCGCCGAGAAGCCGGAGCTGGTGCCGCTCGACCGGCTGGCGGCGCAGTTCGGCTTCTCGCCGCCGCGCGCCAAGGGCATGAACACGGTGGAGGCGTGCGAGGGCATCCTGTCGGGCAAGGTGCGCGCCTTCGTCGGGCTGGGCGGCAATTTCCTGCGCGCCGTGCCGGAGCAGGCGGCGATGGAGCGGGCCTGGAGCGGGATGCGGCTGACCGTGCAGGTGGCGACGAAGCTGAACCGCAGCCACCTCGTGAACGGCGCCGTGGCCTACCTGCTGCCCTGCCTCGGGCGGACGGAGGAGGACGTGCAGGCGGGCGGGCCGCAGGCGGTCAGCATCGAGGACACGTTCAGCCACATCGTCGGCTCGCTGGGCCGCCGCGCCCCGGCCGGCGAGGCGCTGCGCTCGGAGGCGGCGATCGTGGCGGGGATCGCCAAGGCCACGCTGGCGCCGAACCCGAAGGTGCGCTGGGACGAGTGGGTGGCCGACTACGCCCGCATCCGCGACCTGATCGCGGAGACCTACCCGGCGGAATTCCACGGCTTCAACGACCGCTTCTGGCAGCCGGGCGGCTTCTATCGCGGCAACTCGGCGCGCGAGCGGATCTGGAAGACGGAATCGGGCAAGGCGGCGTTCACGGTTCCCGAGGTGCTGTCGAGCGTCGGCTTCGACGAGGCGCCCGGTCGCTACCGGCTGATGACGCTGCGCAGCAACGACCAGTTCAACACCACCATCTACGGCGACAGCGACCGGCTGCGCGGGATCGAGGGCACGCGCGACGTGCTGCTCATCAACCCCGAGGAGATGCGCCGGGCGGGGCTGGAGGAGGGGCAGTCGGTGTCGCTGGTGAGCGACGCGGCGGACGGGGTGGAGCGCGTGGTGGCCGGGCTGCGGGTGCTGCCCTACGCGCTGCCGGATGGCTGCCTCGGCGCCTACTACCCGGAGGCGAATCCGCTGATCCCGCTCTCGCACCACGACGGCCCCTCGAAGACCCCGGCCGCGAAGTCGGTGCCGGTGCGGATCAGGGCCGGGACGGCGTCGGCCGGATAGCAGCCCTCCGGCGGGTCATCGCGCCGGTCCGGGCAGGGCGGGCGGAACAGGGCGGGCGGAACAGGGCGGTCCGGACAAGGGGGGCCGGAACGGTGCCCGGCAGGTCCCGCCCGGTCACTGCGACCCGGCCGGCACCGTCGTCATCGACACCTTGATGTCGAGCGGCGGCGCCGCGTAGGGCGCGGAGGTGACCAGCAGGGCGGCGCCCGTCGCGGCATAGGCCGCGGCATTGCCCTCGTTGATGCCGCCGGTGACGACGATGGCGGGGCGGTGCGCCAGCCGCTCCAGCGCGCGGACGGTCTCGGCAACCTGCTCCGGCGTCATGTGGTCGAGCTGGATGGAGTCCGCGCCCGCCTCGGCGAGCAGCAGGGCCTCCGCGGTGGTCTCCGCCTCGACGACGATGCGCCGCTCCGGCTGCGCCGCGCGCAGGCGGCCGATCCAGCCCCGCGCCGCCTCGTCGCCGAGGAAGACGCGGTGATGCGCGAAGACGAGCATGCTCTCCGACAGGCCGAAGCGGTGCGGCGTGCAGCCCGCCGCCATCGCCGCCTTCAGCATCGCGTCCTTGGTGCCCGGCAGGTGCTTGCGCGTGCAGGCGACGGCGATTCCGGGGTTGGCCTGCCGCGCCGCCAGCAGGATGCGGCGCGCGCGCGTCGCCACGCCCGAGCTGACCTCGACCAGCACCTGCGCCGTGCGCACGGCGATCTGCAGGGCCGCGGCGTCGCCCTCGGCCACCAGCACCAGGTCGCCCTTCGCGAGCGCCTGGCCCGAGGCGACGGGGCGCTGCACCGTGTCGCAGCCCGCGAGCAGGAACAGCCGCTCCGCCTCCTCGGCGCAGCAGACGGTCATGTCGGCGCCCGCGCGCAGGAAGGCGAGGCCACGGAGGCCGCCGATGCCGAGACCCTGCGTGGTCATGTCGCCGTAGGGGGCGTCCTCCTGCAGCATCGCCTGCAGGCGCGCGTCGGGAAGCAGGAAGAGCATGCTGTACCTCTCTCCGGCGAAGGCGGCGTGCCGCCCTTGCCGCGAATGGCCGGTCCGATGGCCGGCGCGCGGCGGTACTGCGCCGCGCCGCCCCACCGGTCGGTCCATGCCACGGTGCCGGGGCGCGGCAAAGCGGCAATGCCGCCCCGGACCGGCCGGGGACGCCCTGCCGGCGGCGATCCGCGCCGGGGCCGGCCGCCCCGTGACCGAATCCGGATTGGATGGCAGGCAGCGGAGTGCGGCCGGGGCGCCCCGGCGCCATGCTGCGTGCCGAGGTTGCGGAAGAGGAGCGGGATGATGGTTGCGCGACCGGCTACGGCATCCGGGGCCACGACATCCGGGGCCACCACATCCGGGATGGGGCGGATCGGGGAGGCCGTGCCAGCCGCCACGCCGCCCGATGCCGGTCCGGACACCGCGCGGGACCCGCGCTGGGCGCGCATCCTGGCGCGCGATCCGGCCGCCGACGGCGCGTTCTGGTACTCGGTGACGAGCACGGGCGTCTATTGCCGCCCCTCCTGCCCCTCGCGCGCCGCCAACCCGGCCAATGTCCGCCTGCACGACACGCTGGCCGAGGCGCGCGCCACCGGCTGCCGCCCCTGCCGCCGCTGCCGGCCCGACGATCCCTCCGCCGCGTCCCGCGACGCCGCGCTGGTGGCCGCGGCCTGCCGGGCCATCGATTCGGCCGAGGAGCCGCCCGCCCTCGCCGCGCTGGCCGCCGCCGCCGGGCGCAGCCCCTCGCACTTCCACCGCCTGTTCAAGGCCGCGACCGGCCTGACCCCGCGTGCCTACGCGGCCAGCCAGCGCGCGCGCCGGCTGCGCGAGGGGCTGGGCACCGGCCGCACCGTCACCGAGGCGGCACACGCGGCCGGCTACGGCTCCAGCGGCCGCTTCTACGAGGGCGCGGCGGCGGCGCTGGGCATGCGGCCGGGTGCCTACCGCGCCGGCGGCGAGGGCGCCGAGATCCGCTACGCCATCGGCGCCTGCTCGCTCGGCGCGGTGCTGGTGGCGAGCAGCGGGCGCGGCGTCTGCGCCATCCTGCTGGGCGACGAGCCGGAGGCGCTGCGCCGGGACCTCGCGCGGCGCTTCCCGCGGGCCCGGCTGGTCAGCGGCGATGCCGGCTACGAGGCGACGGTGGCGCGCGTGGTGGCCTTCGTCGAGCGGCCGGGCCTCGGGCTGGACCTGCCGCTGGACCTGCGCGGCACGGCGTTCCAGGCCCGGGTCTGGGCGGCGCTGCGCGAGGTGCCGGCGGGCGCCACCGTCACCTACGCCGAGATCGCGCGACGGCTGGGCCTGCCGCGAGCGGCGCGTGCCGTGGCCGGCGCCTGCGCGGCCAATCCGCTGGCCGTGGCGGTGCCCTGCCACCGCGTGGTGCGCGGCGACGGCTCGCTTTCCGGCTACCGCTGGGGCGTCGCGCGCAAGCGGGCGCTGCTGCGGCAGGAGGCGGAGGGGTAGGGGCCGGGCCGGGGGCGAAGGGCAAGGCCCTTCCGGGATCCCCCGGTCGTTCAGGATCGGCCGATGCGCCTCAGCCCCGCCGCACCAGCGGGCAGTCGCCTTCCGACAGCGGCCGGAACGCCTGGTCGCCGGGAATGGTGCGCACCACCTCCAGCAGGTCCCACTCGCCGCGCGAATCCTGCGGCCGCTTGGCGCGCATCAGGTACATGTCGCGGATCACGCGGCCATCCTCGCGGATGCGGCCGTTCGTGGTCATGAAGTCCTCGATCGGCGTCGCCCGCATCCGCGCCATCACCGGCTCGGCCGCGTCGGTGCCGGCATCGCGCACCGCCTTCAGGTAGTGGGTGACGGCGCCCCACATGCTGGCCTGCATCATGGTGGGCGGCCGGCCGTGGAGCCGCGCGAAGCGCTCCGAGAAGGCGCGGGTGCGCTCGTTCTGGTCCCAGTAGTAGGCCTCGGTGAACACCATTCCCTGCGCCGTGGGCAGGCCGATCGCCTTGATGTTGGTGATCAGGCACAGCATCGCCGCCGGCTGGATGCCGCGCCGCATCAGGCCGAACTCGCTCATCTGCTTGACGGCGTTGATGAAGTCCGTCCCCGCCAGGGCGAGCCCCACCGCCTGGGCGCCGGACTGCGCGGCACGCAGGATGTGCGCGGAGTAGTCCGCCTCGCCGAGCGGCACGCGCGAGGCGCCGAGCATCTCGCCGCCCTGCGCGCGCACCATCGCCGCGCCGTTCTGCTCCAGCGAGTGGCCGAAGGCGTAGTCCGAGGTGATGAAGAACCAGCGCTTCTTCCCCTCGCCGGTGAGCGCGGTGACGGTGGCGCGGGCCAGGGCGTAGTTGTCGTAGAGCCAGTGGACGCCGAGGGGCGAGCAGGCCTTGCCGGTCAGTTCCGTGGTGCCGGCGCCGACGGTGACGCTGATGCGGCCCTTCTCGCGCGAGAGTTGCTGCACCGCGATGGCGACGGCGGAGCTGCCGAGGCCGAAGATCGCGTCCACCCGCTCCTGGTCGTACCAGCGGCGGGCGATGCCCATGCCGACATCGGGCTTGTTCTGCAGGTCGCCATGGACCAGCTCGATCGGGGAATCGCCGACCCGGCCGCCGAAATCCTCGATCGCCATGCGGGCGGCGACCACGTCGCCCATGCCCTGCTGGTCGGCGTAGGGGCCGGACATGTCGTCCAGCACGCCGATCTTCACCACGTTGTCGGAACGCTGTGCCAGCGCCCGCCCGGCGGGCCAGATCGCGGCGGCGGCGAGGCCGGCGGCCAGCACGCCGCGCCGGCGGATCGCGCCGGATGCGTCAGGCAGCAGCCGCTGCCCGGTCGGAACGGTCATTCTCGTCGTCTCCCGTCTCGCGGCGCCGGTCGGTCGGAGGGGCCGACGCGCCGGGCCGCATTGCGGGAGAGTGTAGCGCGGATCCCGGGCCGCCGTGCCAGTGGCGTGGGCCGGGTACCGGGGCCGGGGCGCGCCCGGCCCGGACGGCGGAAGGGAGCCGGCGGGGGAGGGCGCCTACTCGTTCTCGCCGCGGCGCGCGAGCTCGCGGTTGGCGCCGAGCGCCACCAGGGTCGCGATGGCGCCCGAGAGCAGGTAGATGCCCGAGGAGACCAGGCCGAAGCGGCTGGAGAGGAACAGCGCCACCAGCGGCGCGAAGCCCGCCCCGAACAGCCAGGCGAGATCCGTGGTCAGCGCCGAGCCGGTGTAGCGGTGCCGCTGCGGGAACTCCGAGGAGAGGCTGCCCGAGGCCTGGCCGAAGCAGAGGCCGAGCAGGGCGAAGCCGAGCAGCATGTAGGCGACCTCGCCGGCCCGGCCGCCGTAGAGGAACTGCGGCGCGAAGCCGCTGAAGGCCGCGATCAGCACGGCGCAGCCGGCCAGCACCGTGCGCCGGCCGAAGCGGTCCGCCAGCAGGCCGGAGAGGACGATCGTCACGACGCCGAGCGCCGCCGCCTCCGCCTCCAGCACCAGGAAGCGCACCGGCGTCTCCTGGGTGAACAGGTACACCCAGGAGAGCGGGAACACCGTCACCATGTGGAACATGGCGAAGCTGGCCAGCGGCGCGAAGGCGCCCAGCACCACGGTGCGCCAGGTGCGGCGCAGCGTCTCGGAGACCGGCGCGGGGGCGAGGGTGCGGCTGTGGAACAGCTCCGTGTACTCGGGCGTGACCACGATGCGCAGCCGGGCGAACAGCGCCACCACGTTGATCGCGAAGGCCACGAAGAAGGGGTAGCGCCAGCCCCAGGAGAGGAAGTCCTCGGCCGGCAGCAGGTCGATGAAGAAGGCGAAGAGGAGGCTGGCCACGATCAGGCCGAGCGGCGCGCCGAGCTGGGGCACCATCGCGTACCAGCCGCGCTGCGCCCGGGGGGCCATCAGCGCCAGCAGCGAGGCGAGGCCGTCCCAGGTGCCGCCGAGCGCCACGCCCTGGCCCATGCGCAGCAGCGCCAGCAGCAGCACGGCCTTGTAGCCGATCTGGTCGTAGCCGGGCAGGAAGGCGATCGAGGCGGTGGAGCCGCCCAGCAGGAACAGCGCGATGGTCAGCTTCGTGCCGCGCCCGTAGATCCGGTCCACCGTCATGAAGATCAGCGTGCCGACGGGCCGCGCGATGAAGGCCAGCGCGAAGACCGCGAAGGAGTGGAGCGTCCCCGTCAGCGGGTCGGTGTAGGAGAAGAACACCCTCGGGAAGACCAGGACCGAGGCGATCGCGTAGACGAAGAAGTCGAAGAACTCCGAGGTGCGGCCGATGACCACGCCGATGGAGATCTCGCCGGGCGTGACGCGGTGCTCGTCGGCGTGCAGGACACGGGCGTCGCGCTCGGCGGCGGTGGCTTCGGCAGGGTGGGCGTTCATCCGGATCTATACCCCGGCGCGATTGTGTTGATGCGTCAACGCCCTGATACCCCGGGCCGTCGTGTGAAGCGCGCCTCTGACAGATGCCCGGCAGGCGGGGGATTGGACAAAATGTCCCATGGGCCGCGGCGCGCGGGAAGGCTACGGCACGCGCCATGATGCCAAAGCCCCTCCCCCCCGGGCGGTTCCTGCGCCTGGGCAGCCTCCTCGCCCTTCCCGCGCTGCTCGGTGGCTGCAATCTCGTCGTGCTGCGGCCGGCCGGGGACGTGGCGCAGCAGCAGGGGGACCTGGTGGTGATCTCCACCATCCTCATGCTGATCATCATCGTCCCGGTGATGGCGCTCACGGCGTTCTTCGCCTGGCGCTACCGGGCGGCCAACACCCAGGCCCGCTACGAGCCGGAATGGTCGCACTCGACCGGCCTCGAGCTGGTGATCTGGGCGGCGCCGCTGCTGATCATCATCTGCCTCGGGGCGATCACCTGGGCGGGCACGCACCTGCTCGACCCCTTCCGGCCGCTGGCGCGCACCGCGCCGGGGCAGCCGGTGGCGGCGGGGACGCAGCCGCTCGAGGTGCAGGTGGTGGCGCTCGACTGGAAGTGGCTGTTCATCCTGCCCGAGCAGGGCATCGCCACGGTGAACGAGCTGGCCGCCCCGGTGGACCGGCCGATCCGTTTCCGGATCTCCTCCTCCTCGGTGATGAACTCCTTCTACATCCCCGCCCTGGCCGGCCAGATCTACGCCATGCCGGGGATGGAATCGCGGCTGCACGCGGTGATCAACCGCCCCGGCGAGTTCACCGGCTTCTCGGCCAACTACAGCGGCGCCGGCTTCTCGCAGATGCGCTTCGCCTTCCGCGGCCTGGACCAGGCGGGCTTCGACCGCTGGGTGGCCGAGGCGCGGTCGGGCAATGGCGGGACCCTGGACCGCGCCGCCTACCTGGAGCTGGAGCGCCCGAGCGAGGCCGCGCCGGTGCGCCGCTTCGCCGCGGTGGAGCCCGGCCTGTTCGACGCGGTGGTCGGCATGTGCGTCGAGGCCGGCACGATGTGCCTGCACCAGATGGCCGCGATCGACGCGCGCGGCGGGCTCGGCCTCGCGGGGCTCGCCAACCTGCGCCCCGTCGCCGCCGCGGACCCGCCTTCCGGCGGGGCCGGGGCGGGCAGGCAGCCCGGCGGGGCGCGGCGCGCGGTCGCCGCCCTCTGCGCCATCCCCGAGGCGCCGGCCGCCGTGGCCGCCGCCGGCCCGGCCGCGGGCGCCACGCCCGCGCGCTCCCGGCCGGCCAGCCTCGCGCCGCTCGCCGGCGCCGGCCTGCCCATCCCGGGCCGGTCGCACCCCGCCGAATTCACGGCGCTGCCGCCGCGGCCCGCCGACCAGCCCGAATCCTGAGCCCGGACGAAGCACCACCATGGCCGTCTCGCACCTCGCCGAGGCAGACCCGATCTTCGGGCGCCTCTCCTTCGCGGCCCTGCCGCTGCACGAGCCCATCCTGATCGTGACCTTCCTGGCCGTCGCCGCGGGCGGCGCCGCCGGGCTCTACCTCCTCACGAAGTTCCGCCTCTGGGGCTACCTGTGGAAGGAGTGGTTCACCAGCGTGGACCACAAGCGGATCGGGATCATGTACATGATCCTCGGCATCGTCATGCTGGTGCGCGGCTTCGCCGACGCCATCATGATGCGCATCCAGCAGGCGATCGCCTTCGGCGGCTCCGAGGGCTACCTGCCGGCGCACCACTACGACCAGGTGTTCACCGCGCACGGCGTCATCATGATCTTCTTCGTGGCCATGCCGCTGGTCACGGGCCTGATGAACTACGTCATGCCGCTGCAGATCGGCGCGCGCGACGTCTCCTTCCCGTTCCTGAACAATTTCAGCTTCTGGATGACGCTCGGCGGCGCCGTGCTGGTGATGATGTCGCTCTTCGTGGGCGAGTTCGCGCGCACCGGCTGGCTGGCCTACCCGCCGCTCTCGGGGCTGGAGGCGAGCCCGGACGTGGGGGTGGACTACTACATCTGGGCGCTGCAGGTGGCGGGCGTGGGCACCACGCTGTCGGGCATCAACCTGATCTGCACGATCATCAAGATGCGCGCCCCGGGCATGACCATGATGAAGATGCCCGTCTTCACCTGGACCGCGCTCTGCACCAACGTGCTGATCGTCGCCACCTTCCCGGTGCTGACCGCCGTGCTGGTGCTGCTCTCGCTCGACCGCTACGTGGGGACGCACTTCTTCACGTCCGAGCTGGGCGGCAACCCGATGATGTACGTCAACCTCATCTGGATCTGGGGCCACCCGGAGGTCTACATCCTGATCCTGCCGATCTTCGGCGTGTTCTCGGAGGTGACCTCGACCTTCTGCGGCAAGCGCCTGTTCGGCTACACCTCCATGGTGTACGCGACGGTGTGCATCACGATCCTCTCCTACATCGTGTGGCTGCACCACTTCTTCACGATGGGGTCGGGGGCGAGCGTCAACAGCTTCTTCGGCATCACCACCATGGTGATCTCGATCCCCACGGGCGCCAAGCTGTTCAACTGGCTCTTCACCATGTACCGCGGCCGCATCCGCTTCGAGCTGCCGATGATGTGGACCATCGCCTTCATGCTCACCTTCGTGGTGGGCGGCATGACGGGCGTGCTGCTGGCGGTGCCGCCGGCCGACTTCGTGCTGCACAACTCCCTGTTCCTGATCGCGCACTTCCACAACGTCATCATCGGCGGCGTGGTGTTCGGCCTGTTCGCCGCCATGGGGTACTGGTTCCCCAAGGCCTTCGGCTTCCGGCTGGACCCGTACTGGGGCAAGGTCTCCTTCTGGTGCTGGCTGGTCGGCTACTGGCTGGCCTTCACCCCGCTCTACGTGCTCGGCCTGATGGGCGTCACGCGCCGCATGCGGGTGTTCGACGACCCCTCCCTGCAGATCTGGTTCGTCATCGCCTGCCTCGGCGCCTTCGTGATCGCGGGCGGCATCGCCGCCTTCCTGATGCAGATCTACGTCAGCATCCGCGACCGCGAGCGGCTGCGCGACACGACCGGCGACCCGTGGGGCGGCCGCACGCTGGAGTGGTCCACCTCCTCGCCGCCGCCGGACTACAACTTCGCCTTCACCCCGGTGATCCATGACCTGGACGCCTGGTACGACATGAAGCGCCGCGGCTTCCAGCGCCCGGCCGAGGGCTTCCGCCCCATCCACATGCCCAGGAGCACCGGCGCGGGGGTGATCCTGGCGGGGCTCAGCACGCTCTTCGGCTTCGCGATGATCTGGTACATCTGGTGGCTCGCCGCCGCCAGCCTCGCGGCCGTGGTGCTCGGCGCCATCATCCACACCTTCAACTACCACCGCGACTACTACATCCCCGCCGAGACGGTGGTCGCGACGGAGCGGGCGCGGGCCATGCAGATGGCCGCCACGGCCGCGGCGGAGTGACCATGAGCACCGCGACCACGACCGAGGACCAGGTCCGCTTCTTCGAGATCGAGGAGCACGAGCATCCGGAAGGCGCCAGCACCGCGCTGGGCTTCTGGATCTACCTGATGAGCGACTGCCTCATCTTCGCGATGCTGTTCGCGGCCTATGCGGTGCTCGGCGGCAACTACGCCGCCGGGCCCGCCCCGCGCGACCTGTTCGAGCTCGACCTCGTGGCCCTCAACACGGCCATGCTGCTCTTCTCCTCGATCACCTACGGCTTCGCCATGCTGGCCATGGCGCGCGGCAAGGCGCTCCAGACGCAGCTCTGGCTGCTCGTCACCGCCGGCTTCGGCGCCGCCTTCCTCTGGATCGAGCTGCACGAATTCGCGCACCTGATCCACATCGGCGCCGGGCCGCAGCGCAGCGCCTTCCTCTCGGCCTTCTTCACCCTGGTGGGCACGCACGGGCTGCACGTCACCTTCGGCCTGGTCTGGATCCTGGTGATGATGGTGCAGGTCGGGCTGAAGGGGCTCGTGCCGGCCAACCGGCGGCGGCTGACCTGCCTCAGCCTGTTCTGGCACTTCCTCGACGTCATCTGGATCGGCGTCTTCACCTTCGTCTACCTGATGGGCATGCTGCGATGAGCCAGGACGCGCATACCGCGCACCACGACGACGTGCCGCACGCCGCCCGCCACCACGCGGCGCACGGCCACGCCGCCCATGCCCATGGCGGCCACCACGGCGACCACGGCGAGGCCCACGGCACGCTGCGCGACTACCTGATCGGCTTCCTCCTCTCGGTGGTGCTGACGGCGATCCCGTTCTGGCTGGTGATGACCCGCCCGCTCGCGGACCCGACGACGGCGGTGATCATCGTCGTCTTCGCCATCGTGCAGGTGCTGGTCCACATGGTCTACTTCCTGCACATGAACGGCCGCGCCGAGGGCGGCTGGACGATGACGGCGCTGATCTTCACCATCATCGTGGTCTTCATCACCATCTCGGGCTCGGCCTGGGTGCTCTGGCACCTCTCCGACAACATGATGCCGATGTCGCACGGGATGCCCGCCCGCCCTTGAGCCGGCGGGCCTCCCCGGCCCCTTCCCGGGCGCCGTGGCTGATCGGCGCCGGGGCGCTGCTGCTGGCCGCCGCGTTCCTCGCCCTCGGCGCCTGGCAGGTGGAGCGGCGGGCGTGGAAGCACGCCCTGATCGCCCGGGTCGAGGCGGCGCTCGTCGCCGCCCCCGTTCCGGCCCCCGGCCCGGCCGCCTGGGCGGGGATCGGGCCGGCCGACGCCTACCGGCGCGTCACCGCCGAGGGCGACTTCCTGCACGACCGCGAGACCCTGGTCCGCGCGACCACCGAACTCGGCAGCGGCTACTGGGTGCTGACGCCGCTGCGCACGCCGGGCTTCACCGTGCTCGTCAACCGCGGCTTCGTGCCGCCCGGGCGCCGGGAGCCGGCCACCCGGCCGGAGCCGGCCCCGTCCGGACCGGTGCGCGTCACCGGCCTGCTGCGCCTCACCGAGCCGGGAGGGGGCTTCCTGCGCGACAACCGCCCGGCGGAGGGGCGTTGGTACTCGCGCGACGTGGCCGCCATCGGCGCGGCGCGCGCGCTGCCCGGCCCGGTTGCCCCCCGACCCCTCGCCCCCTATTTCATCGACGCCGATCCGGTGCCCGGCCGGGCGCTGCCGGTCGGGGGCCTCACCGTGATCCGCTTCGCCGACAACCACCTGATCTACGCGCTGACCTGGTTCGGCCTGGCCCTCCTCAGCCTCGGCGGGGGCTGGATCGCGCTGCGCCGGCGCGGGGACGCGTCGGGGGTGGACAGGGGGGAGGCCGAAGGAGAGGGCGGCGGAGGGAAGGCATGACCGTCCCGCTGGCGGTCCCCGGCCCGGAGCATCCCGGCCAGGAGCGCCCCGGCCGGGACGCCGCCGGCCGCGAGCGCCCGGCGGGGGAGGGACAGCGGAACGGCCCGCCGGCCAGGGAGGCGACGACGGAGGCAGCGGAGCCGATGGCGGCGGACGCGTCCGGCCGGGTCGCGGAGGCCACGCGGCGCGACATGCGCCTGCTGGTGCAGCTCCGCTGGATCGCGGTGGGCACGCAGCTCCTCACCATCGCGGTGGTGCAGTGGGGGCTCGGCATCGACCTGCCGCTCGCCGCGCTGCTGCCGGTGCCGGCGATGCTGGTGGCGGTCAACCTCGTCTGCATCCCGCTACTGCGCCGCCGCGCCGCGATCACCGGCACCGAGGTGGCGCTGGCGCTGCTGCTCGACGTCGCGGCGCTGGCCTGGCAGCTCCAGCAGAGCGGGGGGGTGAGCAACCCCTTCGCCTCGCTCTTCCTGCTGCACGTGGTGATCGGCGCGCTGCTGCTGGAGCCGCGCCTGAGCTGGACGGTGCTCGGCGCCTGCGCCTTCGCCATCCTGTCGCTGGTGCTCAACTCGCAGCCGCTGGACCTGCCGCCGCCCTACAGCGCGGATCCGTTCGGCCTGTACCTGCGCGGCAGCCTGGTCAGCCTGGCGCTGATCGCCGGGCTGCTGTTCCTGCTGGTCACCCGCATCAACCGCAGCCTGCGCGAGCGCGAGGCGGCGCTGGCCGCGAGCCGGCAGCAGGCGGCGGAGGAGAACCACATCGTCCGCATGGGCCTGCTCGCCTCGGGCGCGGCACACGAGCTCGGCACGCCGCTCTCCTCGCTCTCGGTGATCCTCGGCGACTGGCAGCGCATGCCGCGGCTGGCCGACGACCCGGATTTCGCCGCCGACATCGCCGACATGCAGGCGGCGGTGATGCGCTGCAAGGCGATCGTCGGCAGCATCCTGATGTCGGCGGGCGAGGCGCGCGGCGTCGCGCCGACGGTAACCACCATGCGCCGGTTCCTGGACGGCATCGTGGCCGAGTGGCAGGAGGCCTGGCGCCCGGGAACCATCCGCTACGAGGACCGCTTCGGCGAGGACGTGTCCATCGTCTCCGACACCGCGCTCAAGCAGGTGATCGGCAACCTGATCGACAACGCGATCGACGCCTCGCCGGACTGGGTGCGCATCACCGCGCGCCGCGCCGGGGAGGCGCTGCTGCTGGATGTCGAGGATCGCGGCCCGGGCTTCACCGAGGCGGCGCTGGCCGCCTTCGGCCAGCCCTACAACTCCACCAAGGGGCGGCCGGGCGGCGGGCTCGGCCTGTTCCTGCTGGTGAACGTGCTGCGCAAGCTCGGCGGCACGGCCGAGGCGCGCAACCGCGCCGAGGGCGGCGCCCTGATCCGGCTCGTGCTGCCGCTCGGCGCCATCGCCTACGCGGAGGGGGAGCGGGCATGAGCGGCGAGGCGCGGCGGCTGGTCATCGTCGAGGACGACGCGGCGTTCGCCCGCACCCTGCGCCGCTCCTTCGAGCGGCGGGGCTACGACGTCCTCGCCGCCGCCAGCCTGGAGGAGCTGCGGCCGCTGCTGGCCGAAGGGCAGTGCCCCGGCTTCGCCGTGGTGGACCTCAAGCTCGGCGGCACCTCCGGCCTCGCCTGCGTGCAGGCGCTGCGGGCGGCCGAGGCGGCGATGCGGATCGTCGTGCTCACCGGCTTCGCCAGCATCGCCACCGCCGTCGAGGCGATCAAGCTCGGCGCCTCCGACTACCTGGCCAAGCCCGCCACCACCGACGACATCGAGGCGGCGTTCGAGCGGGTGGGCGGCGACCCGAACGTGGCGCTGGGCACGCGCTGCTCCTCGATCAAGACGCTGGAGTGGGAGCACATCCACCAGACGCTGGTGGATACCGACTTCAACATCTCCGAGGCGGCGCGCCGCCTCGGCATGCACCGCCGCACCCTGGCGCGCAAGCTGGAGAAGCGGCACCTGCGCTGACCGGCCGCCCCGGCGTCCCCGCCGGCCCACTTCCGGTAGCCCACTCCGGGGGTGGTGCCCCGGCCCGCGGCGCGGTTCCGTGCCGGGCGGCATGCCGGCGCGCCGGGCGGGTACGCCCGGCGCGGGAATGCCCTACTCCATCTCCGGCAACTCCGCCGTGCCGCGCGCCAGCGCCGCCAGGGTGGCGAGCGCCGCGCGCAGCCGCTCCGGCCCCGGCAGGCCGAGGGCGAGCCGCACCGCCGCCGGCGCGTGCCCCGGCGCCATGGCGAAGGCGGCGCCCGGCGAGACCGCGATGCCCCGGCGCGCGGCGGCGGCGGCGAAGGCCTCGGCGCGCCAGGGCTCGGGCAGCTCCAGCCAGAGGTGGAAGGCGCGCGGGTTGGCGCGCAGGGCGAGGCCGGCCAGCGCCTCCCGCGCCAGGGCCTGGCGCCGCACCGCCTCGGCGCGCTTCTCGGCCTCCAGCGCGGCGATGCTCCCTTCGGCCAGCATCCGCCCGGCGAGGTCGCGCGCGAGGCCGGTGGCGAACCAGGCGCCGCCGCGCAGCGCCGGGGCGATGCGGCCGGCGAGCGCCGGCGGCGCCGCGACGAAGCCCAGCGTCTGGCCGGGCGAGACGCGCTTGGAGAGGCTGTCCACCAGCACCACGCGCTCCGGCGCCAGCGCCGCCAGCGGCGGCACGTCGGGTTCGAGGAAGCCGTACACCGCATCCTCCACCGCGACGAGGCCGAGCCGGCGCAGCAGCGCGGCCACCGCCGCGCGCCGCGCCGGCGGCATGGTGGTGCCGAGCGGGTTGTGCAGCACGGGCTGCAGGTAGAGCGCGTCCAGCGGCGCCGCGCGGTGGGCCGCCTCGATGGCGTCGGGGCGGATGCCGTCCTCGTCCATCGCCAGCGGCACCGGCAGGGCGCCCAGGCGCTGCGCCAGGGTGCGCGCCGTCGGGTAGCTCAGCGACTCGAAGCCGATCCGCCCGCCCGCCGGCACCAGCGCCGCGAAGCTGGCCGCGAAGGCGCCGCGCGCGCTGCCCGCCAGCAGCAGCCCGGCCGGGTCCGGCTGCCAGCCGGCGCGGCCGAGCGCCGTGGCCCAGGCCGGGTCGGCCAGCCGGCGGGCGCCCTGGTCGTCGAGCGGCGCCGGCTGCGCGGCCAGGGCGGCGAGGGCCCGGCGCACCAGCGCATCCTGCCCCGGCAGCATCGCGATGTTGGTGACGAGGTTGACCTCGCCCGTCTCGATCCACTCCGGCAGGGACGACGGGGCGCCGGGGGTGGCGCGGATGAAGGTGCCTCGCCCGACCTCGCCGGCCACCAGCCCGCGCCGGCCCAGCTCGGCATAGACGCGGCTGGCGGTGGAGGCGGCGATGCCCTGGCGGTGCGCGAATTGCCGCAGCGGCGGCAGCCGGTCGCCGGGGCGGAGCCTGCCATGCGCGATGTCGGCGGCGATGCGGTCGGCGAGGGCGTGGTAGTCCATGCGGCATTGTACCGAGGTCAATCTTTCGATTGAACCGGATTATTGTGCGCGTAATGCTCCGATTCAGCCACGGCATCCTGCGCCGCGGCACGGAGCCCACCATGCCTGCCTACCCGAAGACCGCCACCGATCCGCTGCCCACGCCCGCTGCCGGCAGGGCCGTCACCCGAATTGTCGGGCGGGCCGTGCCCCGCCGTGGCGGCGCCATCGGGCCGGTCCCGCCATCGGTGTCTCTCGGTGCAATCGGTGCATTGCTCCGACTCTGGCTGCACCGTGCCCGAACCCGGCGCACCCTGGCCGAACTGCCGGCGCGGCTGCGGCGCGACCTGGGTCTCGACGACGCCACCGCCCGCGAGGAGGCGGACAAGCCCTTCTGGCGCGCCTGATTCCGGCCCGCCGGAAGCCCGCCCCCCGGAACTGGGGCCCCCCGGAACTTGCATCTCCGGCGTGGCGCCCCGGACCGGCGCCCCTGGGTGAGGGCTCCGGCCGTGCCGGCGTCAGCCCGGCCCCGGAACCCGGCCCGGCGCCGCCGGCGCGGCGCGTCGCCGCCGCCCCAGCCACGCCCCGGCCGCCGCCAGCGCCGCGCCTGCCACCAGCACCCCGAGCGACAGCAGCGGCCGCGCCGCGAACCAGGCCAGCGCGACCACCGCCGGCGCCAGCACCGCCGTCAGCACGAAGGCCCCGAGCAACGCCCCGAAGGCGGCGATCTGCGACAGGATCGGCAGCACCGCGCCCAGCACGGCCAGCGGCGCCGCCACCAGCGCGAAGCCCGCGAACATCAGCAGCACGCCGACGCCGCGCAGGATCCAGGTCAGGGCGTGGTTGGACTGCTGCTCGCGCGCGAACAGCGCGTCGGCGGCCAGCGTGCCCTCGCGCAGCACCAGGATGCGGTCGCCGGCGCGGGTCTGGTACGGGCCGAGCGCGCTCCCGAGCAACTGGCCGACCGCCGTCACCGGCTGGCGCGGCACCGCCTCCCAGGTGACGCGCAGGTCGCCGATCGCCGGCGCGGCGGGGCTGAAGCCGACATAGATCTCGCCGCCGTTGAGCTGCGCGTGGAGGCCGGTGCGCTGCCCGAATTGCGCGGCGTCGGCCGGCGTCAGCGGCACCGGCCGCGCGCCGCCCAGCCCGTTCAGCGCCTCCGGGGGAAGCCCGATGGCGCCCACCGTCGGGTTCGTCGCCACCCAACGCGCTTCCCGCAGGCGCGGCGGCGGATTGGCGTGGCCGGGCGACTGGAAATTGGCGGAATCGATCGGCTGGTCGGACCAGACGCGCTCGTAGCGGTAGAAGGTGGTCGTGGTCTGGCCGCCGCCGAGGCGCTCCTGCGTGTTGCGGTTGCTCTGCTCGCGCCACTGGTAGATCTGCACGCGGCGGCGCAGCACCACGCCCTGGCCGGCGGCGCCGATGCCGGTCTCGGCGTCCACCGCCGGGCCGGCCGCGTTCAGCGGGCCGGTGAGGTGGACCAGTTGGCCCTGCCGGGCGGGATCGGGCCGCGCCGGGTCGATGGCGACGACCGCGCCCGCGCCCTCGCCGAGCGAGCGGGCGGTGGTGACGGCGCGTCCCTCGTTCCACCAGAGCAGCACGGCCGCCGCCAGCACCAGCAGCAGGCCGAAGCCGAGCCCGGCGACCGAGGTGCCGAGGCGTCCGGTCCAGGATCGCGTGGTCTCGGTGGTAAGGTGTCCGGCCCGAAGGGGCCGCCATCCGGGCCGTACTGGCTGTCGCTCATTCGTTGTCCGTCAACCTGGTGGGGAGGCGATCCCGGCGGGAGAGTCGGCGGCTGATAGCCCGTCACGCTTACGGAACCATATCCCGGCCGTTCCGCGCCCCCTGCCCACCGCCCCCTGCCCACCGCTCCCTGCCCACCGCCCCTTGGAGGAGAAGGCCCCATGCCCGCCCCCACCCCCGCCCCGATCCCCGGCGCCGCGCCGGTCCGCCCGCGCCGCTCCGTGCTCTACATGCCTGCCGCCAACGCCCGCGCGCTGGAGAAGGCGCGCACCCTGCCGGCCGACGCGCTGATCCTCGACCTGGAGGACGCGGTGGCGCCCGCGGCCAAGGCCGAGGCACGCGAGCGCGCCGTGGCCGCCGCCGCCTCCGGCGCCTATGCGCCGCGCGAGGTGGCGATCCGCGTCAACGCGCTGGCCACGCCCTGGGGCCGGGCCGATCTCGCCGCCGCCGCCCGCTCGGGGGCCGACGCGGTGGTGCTGCCCAAGGTCGAGGCGGCGCAGCAGCTCCGCGAGGCGGCGGCGGTGCTGGAGGCGGCCGGGGCGCCGCCCGGCATGGCGCTCTGGGCGATGCTGGAGACGCCGCGCGGGCTGCTGCGCGCCGCCGACATCGCCGAGACCGCCCTGCCGCGCCATCCGCTGGCCTGCCTCGTCATGGGCACCTCCGACCTCGCCAAGGAGCTGCGGGCGGCGCACACGCGCGACCGGCTGCCGCTGCTGACCGGCCTCGGCCTCTGCCTGCTGGCGGCGCGCGCCAACGGGCTGGCGGCGCTCGACGGCGTGCATCTCGACATCGGCGATCTCGCGGGCTTCGAGGCGGCCTGCCTGCAGGGGCGGGAGCTGGGCTTCGACGGCAAGACGCTGATCCACCCGTCAACGCTCGCCATCGCCAACCGCGTCTTCGGCCCCACGGAGGCGGAACTGGCCGAGGCGGGGCGCATCATCGCCGCCCATGCCGAGGCGGAGGCGGCCGGCAAGGGGGTGGTGCTGCTCGACGGGAAGCTGGTGGAGTCGCTGCACGTCGAGCAGGCGCACCGGCAACTGGCGCTCGGCGCGGCGATCGCGGCGCTGGCCGTGGCGTCGCCGCCCGCGCCCGGATGAGTGGTCCGGCCCTCGCGGATGGCACCGGCGCGGCAGCGGCTTCCAAACCCGGCTGGGAACACGTTCCTGTTGCAATTCGCTCGCAACTGGGTTTCCGGCCCGCAGCAGAATTGACGCTTCCTGGCACCGCACCATAGATAGCGCGGAAAGAACGTGCCGAGCCGGCTCTGCCGGGCGGCGGCAGGCCGGAGCGGTGCAGCCATATGTCCAGCATGCAGGATTCGCGTGAGCCGACCTTCATCGGCAAGCGCACGGACGGGACCATGATCCGGCGGCCGCTCTCGCCGCACCTGCAGGTCTACGACATGCTGCAGATGAGCAGCGCGCTGTCGATCAGCCACCGTATCACCGGGGTCGCGTGGAGCGCGGGCCTGCTGCTGATGGTGTGGTGGCTGGTGGCCGCCGCCGCCGGCCCCGGCCCCTTCGCCACGGCCACCTGGTTCCTCGGCTCCTGGCTCGGCCTGCTGATCCTGTTCGGCATGTCGGCGGCGGCGTGGTTCCACACGCTGAACGGCATCCGCCACCTCGTCTGGGACGCGGGCCACGGCTTCGCCATCCCGGACATGTACCGCAGCGGCCGCGCCGTGCTGATCGGCACCGCGGCGCTGACCGTCGTGACCTGGCTCGTCGTCATCATTGCCTGGGGCTGAGGAACGCATCGCCATGGCCACGCCGCCCGTGCACATCACCCGCTATGCCACCCCGCTCGCGCGCGTGCGCGGCTTCGGCGCCGCCAAGTCCGGCACGGCGCACTGGTGGCACCAGCGCATCACCTCGATCGCGCTGCTGCCGCTGTCGCTCTGGTTCGTCTTCTCGGCGGCGATGCTGGCCGGCAAGCCCTACCCGGTGGTGGCGCTGTGGATCGGTCATCCCTTCAACGCCGCCCTGCTGCTGGCCACCATCGCCTTCAGCGCCCACCACGTCGCGGCCGGGCTGCAGGTGGTCGTCGAGGACTACGTGCGCAACGACGGCGCCAAGGTCGCCGGCATCCTGGCGGTGAAGGGCCTGTGCATCTTCCTGGCGCTGCTCTCGGCGCTCGCGGTGCTGCGGCTCGTCGTGGTGCGCGTCCTGGTCTGAGGGGATGCGGGCGGGGCCGGGCGACGCGGCCCGGCCGACGCCCCGCGGGACATCCCGTGGGGGCGGGCCGATCTGGTTTTCCGGGCGCCGCGGGCTCCCGTTGCAGTTCTCATGGAAGCCCGCGGCGGGGAAGCGCCCGTCGGGGCGATGAACGGACCGAGACGATGAACGCGATCAGCAAGCCGGGACTCGGTGGCGGCGCCTACCGGATCGTCGACCACACCTACGACGTGGTGGTGGTGGGCGCCGGCGGCGCCGGCTTGCGCGCCACCTTCGGCATGGGCGCGGCCGGGCTCAAGACGGCCTGCATCACCAAGGTCTTCCCGACGCGCTCGCACACCGTGGCGGCGCAGGGCGGCGTCGGCGCCGCGCTCGGCAACATGGGCGAGGACGACTGGCGCTGGCACATGTACGACACCGTGAAGGGGTCGGACTGGCTCGGCGACCAGGACGCCATCGAGTACATGTGCCGCGAGGCGATCCCGGCGATCATCGAGCTCGAGCACTTCGGCGTGCCGTTCAGCCGCACCGAGGATGGCCGCATCTACCAGCGGCCCTTCGGCGGCCACATGCAGAACTACGGCAAGACGCCGGCCATGCGCGCCTGCGCCGCCGCCGACCGCACCGGCCACGCCATCCTGCACACGCTCTACCAGCAGTCGCTGAAGCACCAGTGCGAGTTCTTCGTCGAGTACTTCGCCCTCGACCTCATCATGGAGGAGGGCGCCTGCCGCGGCGTGATGGCGTGGTGCCTGGAGGACGGCTCGATCCACCGCTTCCGCGCCCAGACCGTGGTGCTGGCGACGGGCGGCTACGGCCGCGCCTGGTTCTCCTGCACCTCCGCCCACACCTGCACCGGCGACGGCGGCGGCATGATCCTGCGCGCCGGCCTGCCGATGCAGGACCAGGAGTTCGTGCAGTTCCACCCGACCGGCATCTACGGCTCGGGCTGCCTCGTCACCGAGGGGGCCCGCGGCGAGGGCGGGTACCTGACCAACTCCGAGGGCGAGCGCTTCATGGAGCGCTACGCGCCGACCGCCAAGGACCTCGCCTCGCGCGACGTCGTCTCCCGCGCCATGTCGATGGAGATCCGCGAGGGGCGCGGCGTCGGGCCGCTCAAGGACCACATCTACCTGCACCTCGAGCATCTCGGCGCCGAGCTGCTGCACGAGCGCCTGCCCGGCATCTCCGAGACCGCCAAGATCTTCGCCGGCGTGGACGTGACCAAGGAGCCGATCCCGATGCTCCCGACCGTCCACTACAACATGGGCGGCATCCCGACGAACATCCACTGCGAGGTGCTGAACCCGACGGCGACCGACCAGGACCGCGTGGTGCCCGGGCTGATGGCGGTGGGCGAGGCGGCCTGCGTCTCCGTCCACGGCGCCAACCGGCTCGGCACCAACTCGCTGCTCGACCTCGTCGTGTTCGGCCGTGCCGCCGCCCACCGCGCCGCCGAGACGGTCAAGGCCGGCGCCACCCAGGCACCGCTGCCGGCCGATGCGGGCGACAGGGCGCTCGACCGGCTCGACCGCGTGCGCAACGCCAAGGGCGACCTCTCGGTCGGCGAGGTGCGGGTGAACATGCAGCGCACCATGCAGACCCATGCCGCCGTGTTCCGCACCGCCGAGCTGCTGAAGGAGGGCGTGGACAAGATGGCGAAGGTGGCGGCCAGCTACGACAGCATCCGCATCGCCGACCGCAGCCTGATCTGGAACAGCGACCTGATGGAGGCGCTGGAGCTGGGCAACCTGATCGGCAACGCCATGTGCACCATCGTCGGCGCCGAGGCGCGCCACGAGAGCCGCGGCGCCCATGCGCACGAGGACTATCCCGAGCGCGACGACGTGAACTGGATGAAGCACACCCTCGCCTGGGTGGACGACAGGAACGCCGTCAAGCTCGACTACCGCGACGTGAAGATGCGCACCCTGACCAACGAGGTCTCGGTGTTCCCGCCGAAGCCGCGCGTGTACTGAGGCAGGAGAGACAGAGCCATGGCCGAATTCAACCTGCCGAAGAACTCCGTCGTCGGCACCGGCAAGACCTTCCCCGCGCCCACGGACGCGACGAAGGTGAAGTCCTTCCGGATCTACCGCTGGGACCCGGACGACGGCGAGAACCCGCGCACCGACACCTACGACATCGACCTCGACAAGTGCGGGCCGATGGTCCTGGACGCGCTGATCAAGATCAAGAACGAGATCGACACGACGCTGACCTTCCGGCGCTCCTGCCGCGAGGGCATCTGCGGCTCCTGCGCGATGAACATCGACGGGCTGAACACGCTCGCCTGCCTCAAGCCGATCGAGGACGTGAAGGGCGACGTGAAGATCAGCCCGCTGCCGCACATGCCGGTGGTGAAGGACCTGGTGCCGGACCTGTCGCAGATCTACGCGCAGCTCCGCTCCATCGAGCCCTGGCTGAAGTCCGACACCGCCCCGCCGCCGGACCATGAGCGCCTCCAGTCCAAGGAGGAGCGCGCCAAGCTCGACGGGCTGTGGGAGTGCATCCTGTGCTTCTGCTGCACCACCTCCTGCCCCAGCTACTGGTGGAACGGCGACCGCTACCTCGGCCCGGCCGTGCTGCTCCAGGCCTATCGCTGGATCGCCGACAGCCGCGACGACCATACGGGCGAGCGGTTGGACAACCTGGAGGACCCGTTCCGGCTGTACCGCTGCCACACCATCATGAACTGCGCCCGCACCTGCCCGAAGGGGCTGAACCCGGCGCAGGCGATCGGGCAGATCAAGCAGATGATGGTCGAGCGGCAGGTCTGAGCGGCCCGACGCCTTCATTTTCCAAGGAGGGCCTTGCCCTCCTTGGGTATCCTCCCGCCAAGGGGCGAAGCCCCCTTGGAACCCCCGTGCGATTTCATGTCTCGCCCGCTTCGACGGCCGGGGCGCAAAACGAACGGGGCCTGGGGCCTCCCCATCTTCCGCTTGGGGCCCAGCTTGGGGGCCCAGCGGGATGGTCCAGGAAGGGCGGCGCCCTTCCTGGCGGGGCCGGGGCAGCGCCCCGGAATTCCCCCGCGCCTGTGCTACACTCCCCCGCATGACCGACAAGCCGCCCCGCCTCTCCGGCGTGCTGGAAACGTCCCTCTACGTGGCCGATCTCGACCGCGCGCGGGCCTTCTACCAGGATCTGTTCGGCCTCGAGGAGTTCATGCACGACGGGCGCATGTGCGCCCTCGGCGTGCCCGGCGGGCAGGTGCTGCTGCTGTTCCGCCTGGGCGGCTCCGCCGAGCCCTCGCCCACCCCCTTCGGCACCATCCCGGCGCATGACGGGCGCGGCGTGCAGCACCTGTGCTTCGCCATCCCCTACACCGCGCTGGGCGAGTGGGAAGCGCATCTGGCCCGTCGGGGAATCGCCGTGGAGAGCCGCCTCGCCTGGCCGCAGGGCGGCACCAGCCTGTATTTCCGCGACCCGGACGGGCATTCGCTGGAGGTGGCGACGCCGGGGCTCTGGCCGAACCGCTGACCGTTCGCCCTGCGTTCGCTTACGGCCGAACCGCCGCGCCGCTATGACAGGGCGGGTCCGCCCCGCGCCCCCGGCCGGGGCCGGAATCGTCGGCCGCGGGCCCCGGCGGCACCGACGGCCAGGAGGCGGCGGAGGGGCATCGTTGCGGCAGTCATCTCGTCGGAAAGCTGGGCCAGCGGGTGGGCCAGCGGGAAATCGGGCGGCGCCTCCATGGCGCGCCCGGCACCGTGGCCCGGTTCCGCCCGCCGGGCCCCGCCGATGAGGCGCCTCTCCCTCCGCACGGTCGTCCTGGGCCTCGCGGTCGGGGCGGTGGCAATGCTGGTGTTCCACCAGGGAACCGCCTTCCTGCTGCATGCCGAGGGCGCGCGCCTGCCGGCGCTGACGCAACTCCTCGGCAGCCAGCCCGCTCCCTACAGCCTGCGCCCGGCGCCGCCGCTCGGCGTGCCGATGGTGTTCTGGCTGACCTTCTGGGGCGCTGTCTGGGGGCTGCTGCTGGCGCTGCTGCTGCGCCTGACCGGGCTGCCGGACCTGCTGACCGGCTTCCTGTTCGGCGCCCTGCTGGTGACGGCGGTCGGCTTCACGCTGCTCGCCCGCTGGCAGGGCCTGCCCTCCTACGAGGCGGTCGGCACGCCGCTCTGGCTGCGCACCGGCCTGCTGAACGGCGCCTGGGGCTGGGGCACGGCGCTGCTGATGCGGCCGCTGGCGCTGCGGGGGTAGGGGAGGGGGCGGGCCGCCGCCCGGCCAGGGCACGGTACGCCCGGCCGAACTATTTCACGCCGCCCCCGCCACGGGCGGCGTTGCCGGCTTCCGAGCCGGCCCCCGCCTTTGGTTTTTCGCGTTTTCCGAGTCGCTGGGTGAGTACACCCAGCTTGAAAATGCTCTAGGCTCCCGGGCGGGAGAACAACGTCCAATGCAGACCTACGATTACATCGTCGTCGGCGCGGGCTCGGCCGGCTGCGTGCTGGCCAACCGCCTCAGCGAGGATCCGTCCCGCTCCGTGCTGCTGCTGGAGGCGGGCGGCAAGGATGACGGGATCTGGATCGGCATCCCCGCCGGCTTCTCGCGGCTGATCAGCAACCCGCGCTACAACTGGCTGTTCGAGACGGAGCCGGAGGAGAACGTCAAGGGCCGCCGCATCCCGATCCCGCGCGGCAAGACGCTCGGCGGCTCCTCCGCCATCAACGGCATGCTCTACGTGCGCGGGCAGCCGCTCGACTACGACACCTGGTCGCAATTCGGCAACCGCGGCTGGTCCTACGAGTCCGTGCTGCCCTACTTCCGCAAGTCGGAGAATTTCGAGCGCGGCGGCGGGGAATCGCGCGGCCGTGGCGGGCCGCTCAACGTCGCCGACATGCGCGAGCGCCATCCGCTGCTCGACGCCTTCGTCGAGGCGGGCGTGGCGGAAGGGTATCCGCGCAACGACGACTACAACGACGGCGACCAGGAAGGCTTCGGCTACTACCAGGTGACGCAGAAGAACGGCCGGCGCTGGTCCACCGCGCATGCCTTCCTCGAGCCCGCCCGGCGCCGGCCCAACCTGCATGTTGCCACCAACGCGCACGCGACCGGCGTGCTGCTGGAGGGGAGGCGCTGCGTCGGCGTCGCGTGGATCGAGAACGGCCAGCGGCGCGAGGCGCGGGCGGGGCGCGAGGTGGTGCTGGCGGCGGGGGCCGTGCAGTCGCCGCAATTGCTGGAGCTTTCCGGCATCGGCCGGCCGGAGCTGCTGCAATCCCACGGCATCGAGGTGCGCCATGCCCTGCCCGGCGTGGGCGAGAATTTCCGCGACCACTACGCGCCGCGCATGAACTGGCGGCTGAAGAAGGATTCCTCGCTGCCGCTGACGCTGAACCAGCAGGCGCGCGGCATCCACCTCGCGCGCGAGGTGGCGAACTGGTACCTGCGCCGGCGCGGCGTGCTGACCTACACCGCCGGCATCGTGTTCGGCTTCGTGCGCACCCGGCCCGAGCTGGAGACGCCCGACATCCAGTACCACTTCGCCCATGCCAGCTACGACAGCGTCGCGACGCGCGAGCTGGACCGCGAGCCGGGCATGACGGTGACGGTGTGCCAGCTCCGCCCGGAATCCACCGGCTCGATCCACGTGAAATCGGCCGATCCGCTGGCGCCGCCGGCGATCCGGCCGAATTTCCTCGCCGCCGAGGAGGACCGGCGCGTGCTGGTGGAGGGGATGAAGATCGCCCGCCGCATCGCCGCCAACCCGCGCCTCGACGCCTGGCGGTCGCACGAGATGAACCCGGGCGACGGGGTGCGGACCGACGAGCAGTGGCTCGACTGGGCGCGCGCCAAGGGCCAGACCGTCTACCACCCCGCCGGCACCTGCAGGATGGGGCAGGACCCGATGGCGGTGGTGGACGAGCGGCTGCGGGTGCGCGGCATCGAGGGGCTGCGCGTGGTGGACGCCTCGATCATGCCGACGCTGGTCTCCGGCAACACCAACGCGCCGGTCATCATGATCGCCGAGAAGGGCGCCGACATGATCCGCGAGGATGCCCGCGCCGCGGCATCGGCCGCGGCACCGGCGCCGCAGGCGGTGGCGGCGTGACGCGGCGGGAGGAGCAGCACCATGCCTGACACCAACCCGGGCGCCGCCCGGCCGCTGCCGGCGCGCTCGCCGGAGACCGGGCGCTACGACGCGGTGATCGTCGGCGCGGGCTTCGCCGGCATGTACCAGCTGCACCGGCTGCGCGGCCTCGGCCTCTCGGCCATCGTGTTCGAGGCGGCGGACGACGTCGGCGGCACCTGGTACTGGAACCGCTACCCCGGCGCGCGCTGCGACATCGAGAGCATGCAGTACTCCTACTCCTTCGACGAGGGGTTGCAGCAGGAGTGGCGCTGGGCCGAGCGCTACGCGCCGCAGCCCGAGATCCTGAACTATGCCCGCCACGTCGCCGACCGCTTCGACCTGCGGCGCGACATCCGCTTCCTGACGCGCGTCGGGAGCGCGCGCTGGGACGAGGCCGAGGGCCTCTGGCACGTCGCCACCGACCGCGGCGACCGGGTCTCGGCGCGGCTGTGCATCATGGCGACGGGCTGCCTCTCCACGGCCCGCCGCCCCGACATCCCCGGCCAGGACGACTTCGCCGGCGCCACCTACCACACCGGCCACTGGCCGCACGCGGGCGTGGACTTCTCCGGCCTGCGCGTCGGCGTGATCGGCACCGGCTCCTCGGCGATCCAGGCCATCCCGGTGATCGCCGATCAGGCGCGGCACCTCACCGTGTTCCAGCGCACGCCGAATTTCAGCATCCCCGCGCACAACCGCCCGATCGACGACGACTATGAGAAGCTCTGGAAGTCCGACTACCGGGCGCGGCGGGAGAAGGCGCGGACGATGCGGACCGGCATCCTCTACGACCTCAGCGCCGTCCCGGCGCTGGAGGCGACCGAGGAGGAGCGCCGGCGCGAGTACGAGGCGCGCTGGGCCAATGGCGGCACCGCCTTCATGGGCGCCTATGCCGACCTGCTGCGCGACAAGGCGGCCAACGACACGGCGGCGGAATTCGTGCGGGAGAAGATACGCGGCATCGTCGAGGACCCGGCGGTCGCCGAGAAGCTGATGCCGCGCGACTACCCGATCGGCACCAAGCGCATCTGCGTCGACACGGACTACTACGACACCTTCAACCGCGACAACGTGACGCTGGTGGACCTGCGCGCCGAGCCGATCGAGTCGATCACCCCGACCGGCCTGCGCACCACGGCGGCCGAGTACGAATTCGACGCGCTGGTCTACGCCACCGGCTTCGACGCCATGACCGGCGCGCTGACGAGCGTCGACATGCGCGGCCGCGACGGCCTCTCCCTCGCGGCGAAGTGGGCGGAGGGGCCGCGCACCTATCTCGGCCTGATGACGGCAGGCTTCCCGAACCTGTTCATGATCACCGGGCCCGGCAGCCCTTCCGTGCTGAGCAACATGATCGTCTCGATCGAGCAGCACGTGGACTGGATCACGGACTGCGTGGCGTGGATGCGGGCCGCCGGGCAGGACCGGATCGAGGCGACGCAGGAGGCCGAGGACGCCTGGGTGGCGCACAACAACGAGGTGGCGCACGGCACGCTCTACCCCGCGGCGGCCTCCTGGTACATGGGCGCCAACATCCCCGGCAAGCCGCGCGTGTTCATGCCGTATCTCGGCGGCGTCGGCGTGTACCGGGAGAAGTGCGCGGCGATCGCGGCCGCCGGCTATCCCGGCTTCCGCCTGTCGCACAGCCCGGCCGAGGCCGGGGTGAAGGCCGGGGGGGTGAAGGCTGGGGCGGAGGCCGGGGCGGCCTGACGGCGAGGGGCGGCCCGCCCGGCCCCCCGCCGCGGGATCGAAGCCGCGCCGCCCCCGCCACCCGATTTCGCGTCATAGAGCGGATCGCCGGCGGGCGGACACGCCCGGCGGCGTGAAGCCGCGCCGGGAACAACGAGCCACGGCGAACCGCAGTCCCAACCGGACCGCGGTTCGCCGTAGGGTCCCCGCACAGGCGCGGACCCGTGGGAGCCGCCGGCGCGGCGCGCGGCCGCCACACCGACCCCGTGCGATACCGGCCCGCGCCGGTCGTGACCCATGCGGGCCGGCATCACTCGATGCGGATGTTCGCCT
>NZ_JALPRX010000041.1 GCF_023223525.1 Roseomonas acroporae
GGTCCCCGCACAGGCGCGGACCCGTGGGAGCCGCCGGCGCGGCGCGCGGCCGCCACACCGACCCCGTGCGATACCGGCCCGCGCCGGTCGTGACCCATGCGGGCCGGCATCACTCGATGCGGATGTTCGCCTCCCGGACGATGCGGCCATACCGCTCCGCCTCCGAGCGCACGATCGCGTCGGCCTCGGCCGCGCTGCCGCCGCCCACGCCGAGCCCGGCCGTGAACATCCGCTCCCGCACCCCCGGCGCCTCCAGCGCCCGGTTCACCGCCGTGACCCAGCGCGCGACGATCGGCTGCGGCAGCCCGGCCGGCCCCATCACCATGTAGCGCACCGCCGCCTCGTAGCCGGGCACGCCGCTCTCGGCGACGGTGGGCAGGTCGGGCAGCCAGTCCACGCGCCGCGGCGTCGTCACCGCGAGGCCGCGCAGCACGCCCTGGCGGATGTAGGGCAGCACGGTCGGCAGCGTGTCGATGTTGAGGTCGATGGCGCCCGCGATCAGGTCGCTCACCGCCTGCCCGCTGCCGCGATAGGGCACGTGGACCATGCTGGTGCCGGTCGCCCGCAGCAGCGCGACGGTCGCCATGTGCTGCGACGAGGCGACGCCCGAGGAGCCGTAGTTGAGCTGCCCCGGCCGCGCCTTCAGCAGCGCCACGAATTCCCCGAAGCTGCGTGCCGGGGAGCTCGCCGGCACGGTCACCACCTGCGGCACCCAGGCGGCGAGGACGACGTTGGTGATGTCGCGCAGCGGGTCGAAGGGCGGCGGGTTCAGCAGCATCGGCAGCACCGTGTTGCTGCCCACCGTGCCCATCATCATCGTGTAGCCGTCCGGCCGCGCCCGGCTGAGCATGGTGGCGGCGATGGTGCCCGTGCCCCCG
This sequence comes from Roseomonas acroporae, assembly GCF_023223525.1. Taxonomy (GTDB): domain Bacteria; phylum Pseudomonadota; class Alphaproteobacteria; order Acetobacterales; family Acetobacteraceae; genus Roseomonas_E; species Roseomonas_E acroporae. Next base: position 879 of record NZ_JALPRX010000041.1, read on the forward strand.
GGCCGGTTGTCCACCGCGACCGCCTGGCCGAACGCCTCGGAGAGCAGCGGCGCCACGAGGCGCGCGGTGATGTCGGTGCCGCCGCCCGGCGCGAAGCCGACCAGCATCGCGACGGGATGGTCGGGATAGGCGCCCTGGGCTTCTGGCGGCGCCCCGCCGGCCGGCACCCCGCCCGCCTGGGCCAGGCCCGGACGCGGCGCGGCGAGCAGCGGCGGCAGGGCGAGCAGACTGCGTCGTCGGATCATGTCGTTGTTCCTCCCTCATCGGCGGCGTCGCACCGCGCCGCTGGCTTCATGGGCGCCGCATGGCGCCGCTGGCCGGGCCGGTCTCGCCGGCGCCGGCCGTCCGTCTCGTCCGGCCCCCGTCAGCCCGGCCGGACGGGCCGCCCTTCGAGCGGATAGGCCGGATCGTTGTAGCCGGGGCTGGAGGGATGCCCGGCCGGCACCAGCGAATCGACCAGCGCCTCGTCCTCGGCGGTGAAGCGGTAGTCGAGGGCGCCGAGATAGTCCTGCCACTGCGCCTCGGTGCGCGGCCCGGCGATCGGCGCGGTGACGAGCGCGTTGTGCATCACCCAGGCCAGCGCGAACTGCCCCGCGCCGATCCCCCGCGCCTCGGCATGCGCCTTCAGGCGCTGGGCGATGGCCAGGCTTTCGGGGCGCCACTCCGTCTCCATCATCCGCCTGTCCGCCCGCCCGGCGCGCGTCTCCGGCGGCGGCGGCGCCTGGGTGGCGTACTTGCCGGTCAGCACCCCGCGCGCGAGCGGGCTGTAGGGCGCGACGCCCAGGCCGAAATGGGCGCAGGCCGGCAGGTGCTCCACCTCCGCCATGCGGTTCAGCGCGTTGTAGAGGGGCTGGCTGACCACCGGGCGGTCGATCCCCATCGCGTCGCACAGGCGGCAGATCTCGGCCAGCCGCCACGCCCGGTAGTTGGAGACGCCGAAGTGCCGGATCTTCCCGGCCCGCACCAGGTCGGCGAGGGCGCGCACCGTCTGCTCCAGCGGCACGCCGTGGTCCTCCTTGTGCAGGTAGAGGATGTCGATGGCGTCCGTGCCCAGGCGGCGCAGGCAGTCCTCCGTGGCTGCCAGCACGTGCCGGCGCGAGAGGCCGCGGTCGTTGGGACCGGGCCCCATGGGGTTGGCGATCTTGGTCGCCAGGATCCAGTGGCGCCGATTCGCGGCGATGGCGCGCCCCACCACCTCCTCGGAGTGCCCGCCGTTGTAGGCGTCGGCGGTGTCGATGAAGTTGATCCCCGCCTCGCGCGCCCGGTCCACGATGCGCGCCGAGGTCGCCTCGTCGGTCGGGCCGCCGAACATCATGGCGCCGAGGCAGAGGGGCGAGACCTTCAGGCCGCTGCGGCCGAGCGGGCGGTATTCCATGTCCGGCATCTCCCCGGGACGGTTGTTCGCGGACGGGCCGCGCGTCGGCGCGGCGCCCGTCGCGCGCCACCATGCCTCAGGCCGGCTCGAAATCCAGGGCGACGCCGTTGATGCAGTAGCGCAGGCCGGTGGGCGGCGGCCCGTCCGGGAAGACGTGCCCGAGATGGCTGCCGCAGCGGGCGCAGTGCACCTCGGTGCGCACCATGCCGTAGGAGCGGTCCGTCTCGGTCTCGACGGCGCCCTCGACCGGCGTGTCGAAGCTCGGCCAGCCGGTGCCGCTCTCGAACTTGCCGCCCGACTCGAAGACCGGCTGGCCGCAGCCGGCGCAGTTGAAGCGGCCCTGGCGCTTCTCGCGCAGCAGGGCGCAGCTGCCGGGGCGCTCCGTGCCGTGCCGGCGCATCACCTGGTACTGCTCGGGCGTCAGCAGGCTGCGCCACTCGGCATCGGTATGGGAGACGGGATAGGGCTCGGGCATGCCACCTCCTGGGCCGCGCCGGCGGCGGGGCCGGTGCTGCGGCACGATGAACGGGTGCCCGATATGGGGTGCGCGGGGCGGCGCGCCCACGGGCTGCCCGCCGATTCCGTCGCGTGGGGTTTCGATCGCGCGGGGTCGGCCGCGGGGATGCCCCGGCCGGTCGCGGCACCCGGGGCCGCCGGCCGGACCGGCGATCCGCGGCAGGCCCCCGGCCGGAGCGCGCACCAAGAAAGAAAGGCCGGTCGGAAGATCCGACCGGCCTTCATGGCAACCATCCGGGTTTTGGCCCGAAGGCCGCCAGTCTGACAGCGACTTGCCGGGAATAGAGCCGCTGCCGAACCTGGCGCCGCGTCATTCGAACCGTCGCGGCTGAAGGGGATACTGCCGGCCGCCGCCTCTCCGCCCGGTTGAGCCGGTCTTACATCGCCGCAATCCCCCCGGCCCCATTGCCGGCCCCGCCCTCACAGCAGCCCCACCGCCCGCAGCGCCTGCGCCAGCGCCGGCGGCAGCGCCGCCTCGCCGCTCGCCGCCGCATCCACGCTTCGCGCCCCGAGATCCGGCGGCGCCGCCTCGGGCGTCAGGTAGCGCCACCCCTGGAACGCCTTCACCGGCCGCGCCGCCACCGGCACCAGCAGCGGGTCCAGCACCAGCGCCACGCAGGCGCTGCCATCCTCCATCACGTCGTCGCGAACCTCGACGATGCGCTGCCGCACCCCCGTGAACCCGGCCACCACCCAGTAGATGGAGCCCCCGGCCTCGATCTCCGCCGCCCGCTTCGGCCGCATCCGCGTGCGGTGCCGCAGCGGCGGGTGCGTCACCGCGCGCGCCGCCTGCCACGCCGCGAGCTGGCCCACGTCCTTCGAACCCACGGAGAGCTTGATGAGGTGCAGCACGGCCCCGCCTTGGCCCAGCCGCCCCGCGCCCGCAAGCCCCTTCAGCGTGCCCTTTCATGGTGGTTGAACCGCGCCCCGCCCCCGCGCGATGCTTCATGGAACGGAAGGGGAATCGCACCGCCATGCTGATCCGGGACTTCCTGAACTTCGTCCTCGACGACGCGCTGGAGGATGCCCGCCTCCGCGCCGTCACCCCCGCCGAGCGCCTCGCCTTCGCCGGGATCGAGCTGGCCGACGCCGAGTGCCGCGACAGCCTCGCCGCCGAATTCCCCGGCGGCCTCGGGGACCTGCTGTGCGACGCCCGTCGGGAAGCCGCCGCCGCCATCGGCGCGGCCGCCCCGGACCAGTGGTTCTGGTTCGCCCGCGAGCTGCACGTGGAATGGATCGCCAACGTGTGCAGCGTCATCCTGGCCCAGCATCACCTGCCGACCATCGTGCCGCCGACCAAGGGGGCGGCGATGGCGGCGGCGAAGGTGGCGGGGGTGCGGTAAGGGGGAGTCGCGGCTGGCGTGGGGGCATCGGGGCGCTGCCCCGAACCCCGCCAAAGGGCGAAGCCCCTTTGGAAACCCCTTTTCAGTCGTGCCGCGTGGTTTTGTTTAGCTGGTTGCGACCGTGGCAAAACGTCTCTTCGCTAATCTGAATAGCCGATTTTGTCCGTGAGCGGAATGTTTGCTTCAGGAAGGTGGGAAGAAGGCTTCAACGTCCGATACGAAACACGTTGCGACCCGGCCGTTCACCATTGCGGGGACAATAGTAATATTATTTCTCGGCGGGCGGTGCATAGGTGTCGGTGCCGATTGTCTTGGCGAAAATTCGCTCCGCATCGAACTGATGCTGCTTAGAGATTAGAAAACGCGAGGCCATGAAGACTTGGCCACTGTTCTCACTTTGAGCCATCTCGTCAGTAAATACCACTGGCGACACACGATTGGCAAACCTGCCAAGTTCACGAGGATTATCTTTTTTTGGATAGCTGTAGAGTATCACCCGGGGCGACATTGGAAATACGAGGTAAGTGCCGTGCGAAAGAAAGTTGACGCGAAGCCATTGCCTATTGTCGGCAGTACGGAAAGCCATCGGATTATCGGAAGTGACGAACGATGTAGTGCTGTCGTTCCGCGCAAAAATCCAGATCGAGCGTCGGAAGTGTCGCGCAAGTAACTCGATCAACCGAGGGTTCCAAATCAGCTCAGTGTGGTACTCGCGCGCTTCATGCGGCGTCAGAGGGCTGCCACACTCAATCTCGATTAATGCTGCAAGAATTTCTCGTGTGTCAAGGGTACGCAGGAACTGAACCGCGAGGCAGCGAGCGACGATCCAGCGATTGATGCGTGAAATCGGCACAGTATCGAGCGATGCCATGTCAGGCAGCCAATCAAGCCACTGGCCTGTGATTATCGCAGCCTCGGCCTCCATTTCGGAAAGTTGCTTTTCCAAGGCTAACGGATCATGGCCGCCCGGCTCATATTGAGTGAGGCGATAGAAGTGCGTCTCGGCTGCGATACCGCAAGGCGCAGCCTTAAATACACGGTCTGTGCGCTTGTCCCAGATCCACAGCTGCCCATTTTTGTCAGCGAAGCGGCGTAGATGGAATTGGGGCACATAGTGGTGGAGCTTGGGAGCATTCATCTTCGTTATCAGCGATCAGAAAATGCGATTTACCAGTATAAATTACAGAATATAAATTGCAGAAATCCACCTTCAGGAAGTCCGGCGCACCCAACAAGTGACCGTTGTGGGCGCGAAGCAGCCGTACGAGTGCAGCCCCCCATGTCGCATTCGATCCATGTCCGCTATCAACCAACCCCTTCCCCCACAACATACTCCTGCACCAGCACCTCCACCGGCAGCCCCAGCCGTACCGCCAGCCGCCGGATCATCGGCAGCGTCAACGACCTCACCTGGTTCAGCACCTCCGAGACCCAGTTCCGCCCGCCCATCTCCTCCACCAGATCAACCGGCCGCAGCCCCAGATCCGCCATCCGGCTCCGGATCGCCTCGATCGGATCCGGCAGCCCCACCGGATGCCGCTCGTTCCCGTAGGTCTCCGAGAGCAGCGCTAGAGCGTGCTGCGTTTACATGGAAGCGTATCCTGAGTTGGCG
>NZ_JALPRX010000042.1 GCF_023223525.1 Roseomonas acroporae
CTCAAGACGCGCGCGGCCCCGGTGGTGATCCACGGCGCGCCGCTGCCCGACGGCGAGTGGCGGGTGCTGGAGGACGGCCCGGCGCGCCTGCGCATGGAGCAGTGGCGGGACGGCGCGCTGCGCGCCCGGCTCGCCGCCTGAGCGGCGCTGCGGGCCGCGCGGAACATGGCCCCGGCGCGGAATGGCCCGGCTGTCAGGGCCGGGACTCGGGTTCCGCGAAGTCGCCCGCGCCATCGCCGCGTGCGCCGGCGGCAGCCGTCGGGCCGGTATCCGCGGCCTGCCGGGTTCCCGTGCCGGCGCATGCCGCGAGAAGGCAGGCGAGGCCGGGGACGGGGAGCAGCCTCGTGAGGGAGATGCTTCGCATGCCAGGTTAGTCCGTGTCGGTTGCGCAGGGCGTTGGCGGTGCTCATTCATGGCGCAACGGTGCCGGCCGGGCTTGCTCGTCGGTCGCCCATGAGCCGGCGGGTCCTGCCGGTACGCGCATCTCCCCTGGCGCGGGCACCGGCAGGACCCGTCGGGCGGGCGGGGCACGATGAGGCGGATGCCGCGCCCCGGTGGCGCGCATCGCCGCCGCATGCCGGCCGGCGGCGCTTCGGCTCTCTCATGCCGACGGCGTCGTTCGTCGACACATCCCGGGGCGCTGCCCCGGACCCCGCGAAGGGGCGAAGTCCCCTTCGAGACCCCCGATTCACGAAGACGGGTCAAGCAATCCCGTCGTGCGTATCACGCCGCTTCCCGGGCGAAGGCGATCAGCGCCGCCGCCACGGCCTCGGGCTGCTCGGGCACCAGCGCGTGCCCGGCCCGCGCCACCACCACCCGCGTCACGCGCGGGCCGAGCGTGGCGTGCAGTTCCTCCAGCGAAGGCGGCGGCGCGATCGCGTCCTCGGCGGCCGCGACGTAGAGCAGGGGATGCCGCTCGGCGGCGCGCAGCCAGCCCTTGTCGGTCGTCGCCGCCGCGGCGGCGCGCTGGGCCGCGGCCACCTCGGGATGCCAGCCCGGCAGCCAGGCGCGGGCGTCGTTGCCGGGCGCGAAATAGGCGCGCCGCAGATGCGCGAGGCGCTCCTCGTCGGGCAGCGTCGTCGTGTAGCTCGCGGTGATGGAGCGGCGGATCGCCGGATCGATCTCCGTGCCGGTGACCGCCGCGAGCATGGCCACGCCGCGCACCAGCGCCGGCCGGTCATGCGCCAGCACCCGCGCCACCCAGTTGCCGGCGGCATGGCCGGCGACGATCGTCGGGGCCGCGCCTTCCGCCTCGATCACGGCGGCGATGTCGGCCGCCATGTCGTGCAGCGTGGCGCCCGGCGGCAGCGGCGCGGAGCCGCCGATGCCGCGCGGCTCCGGCCGCAGCACCGTGAAGCCGGCCGCGACCAGGCGCGGCACGATGCCGTCGAAATCCTCCTGGCCGCGCCCGAGCGAGGGGATCAGCACGATGGCCGGCCCCGCCCCGTCCCGCCGCAGCGTGACGGCACCCGTCTCCCGTTCGATCCGCAATTCCTCGGCCATCGCCCCGCCCATTCCCCACAAGCCCATGGAGAGCGCGGGAAGCAGCCCGAGCACCGGACGTCGCCGCATGGTCTCCTCCCTTCCCGTTCGCCAGCCCTGTTCGCCGGGCCGGAAATTGCCATCGCGGCGCTTTATTGTCAAAAGGTCAGTCTATTGACTTTTACGGTCCGCGCCGGCAGGATCATGCGAGAAGAAGCGGCGCGGTGCCGGGACATCCGCCGCGACGGATCCAGGAAAGAACAGGGCAGGGCATGCGCGCAGGAATTGCAGGAATCGGCCGCCGTTCGGCACTTCTGGCGTTGGGCGGCGCGGCGCTCGCCGCGCGGGCGGCCGGGGGCGCCGGGGAAGCCCGCGCCGAGACCGCCCGCACCGGCCGCGCCATCGTCGGCTTCCCGCCGGGCGGCACGATCGACAGCGTCACCCGCCTCTACGCCGAGCGCCTGCGGGCCAGCGGCGCCATGCAGCTCGTGGTGGACAACCGCCCCGGCGCGGGCGGCCGCATGGCGCTGGAACTGCTCAAGCCGCTGCCCGCCGACGGCTCCGCCTTCATCGTCACCCCGGCTTCGATGCTGACGATCTACCCGCACCTCTACACGCGGACGCTGCGCTACGACCCGCTGCGCGACTTCACGCCGGTCTCGCCCCTCTGCGTCTTCCCCTTCGGCCTCGCCGTCGCGAAGCAGCACCCGGCGCGCACCCTGGCGGAGTTCGTCGCCTGGGCGAAGCCGAGCCCCTCGGTGGACTGGGCCTCGCCCGTGCCGGGCTCCATGCCGCACTTCATCGGCACCGAGCTGGCCCGCCTCGCCGGGCTCTCGCTGAACCACATCCCGTATCGCGGCTCGGCGCCCGCGGCGTCGGACCTGCTGTCGGGCACGTTGCAGGCGGTGATCCTGCCGCTCGGCGACCTGACCTCCTTCCACCGTTCCGGCGACGTGCGCCTGCTCGCCGTCTCCTCGCCCGAGCGGCGGCCGGGGCTGGAGGTGCCGACCTTCGCCGAGGCCGGCTTCCCCGCCCTGACGCACGAGGAATGGTACGGCGCCCTGCTGCCGGCCGGCGCGCCGGCGCCGGTGGTCGCTGCCCTGCACGGCGCCATCGTCGCCGCGGTGCCCGAGGTCACGGCCGCGCTCGCGCGCATCGACCTCCAGCCGCAGCCGATGGCGCCCGAGGCGTTCCGCCAGCGCATCGCGCGGGAGACCGAGACCTGGGGGCCGATCGTCGCCGCCTCCGGCTTCCGGCCGGACGAGTGAGGCCGGCGCCCGGACGGCACGCCCCCTGACAGGCAGGCCGGTGGCCGCCCCCGCCGCGGCCGGCCCGCCACGCGACGATCCCGAGGCAGCGATCCCGAGAAGGCAACCATGGACAACCACGCCCGCACGCCGCTTCCCGACCGCTACGAGCCCTTCGCCCCCGGCATCGAGCCGGCGGTGCCGGTGCCGGGCTACCCCAACACCTGGACGCACACCCCGGCGCAGCCGCTGATCCGCCGGCCGGTGACGCGCACCGAGGCGACCGGCCCGCTCGCCCTCTGGCGCAAGCTGCCCTGCGACGAGAGCAACCTCGCCGTGCTCGGCCCGGGGCGGATCGCGCAGGGCCAGCTCATGCACGTCTCCGGCCGCATCCTCGACGAATCCGCCCGGCCGGTGCGCGACGCGGTGGTCGAGCTGTGGCAGGCCAATGCCGCCGGCCGCTACTTCCACCCGATCGACCAGCGCGACGCGCCGCTCGACCCGCACTTCGTCGGCAACGGCCGCGTGCGCACGGACGCGGAGGGCCGCTACGCCTTCTTCACCATCAGGCCCGGCGCCTACCCGGTGCCGGTGAAGGACACGTGGTGGCGGCCGCCGCACATCCACTTCTCGGTGCTCGGCCCGGCCTCGCTCTCGCGCCTCGTGACGCAGATGTACTTCCCGGGCGACCCGATGAACGAGTGGGACCGCATCCTGAACTCGATCCCCGACGCGGCGGCGCGGCAGCGCCTCGTCGCGCGCCAGACCCACCCGGCCGAGGTGGGCGATGGCTGGATCGCCTTCACCCACGACATCGTGCTGCGCGGCCGCCACGCCACGCCGGAGGCCTGACCGATGACCCTGCTCGCCCCCACCTCGCAGCACACGATCGGCCCCTTCTTCCCGCGCACCTTCTTCCGTGACGGCGACAACGACCTCACGCGCCTCGCCGACGGCCCGCCGGCACGCGGCGAGCCGATCCTGCTGCACGGCCGCGTCGCGAAGGAGGAGGGCATCGCCTGCCTGAACATGATCCTGGAGGCGTGGCAGGCGGATGCCGCGGGCCGCTTCGCGCACCCGGCCGACCCGGAGGCGCATCTCGCCGACCCCGCCTTCCTGGGCTGGGGCCGCGCCTGGACCGACGCGGCGGGGAATTTCGCGTTCCGCACCGTGCTGCCCGGCGGCTTCCGCGACGCCACGGGCGCGCGCGCGCCGCACGTCAACCTCGCCGTGATGGGGGCGGGGCTGATGCGCCGGGCGCAGACCACGGTGTTCTTCCCCGATTTCGCCGAGGCGAACGCGGCCGATCCGGTGCTCTCCCTGGTGCCGGCGGAACGCCGCCACCACCTCGTCGCGCGCGGGGACGGCGAGGCGGACGGGATGCGCCGCTTCCGCTTCGACATCCTGCTGCGCGGCGACGCCGCGGCGGAGACGCCCTTCTTCGACGATTGAGTCGCGGCGGGAGGGCACGGGGGAAGGAGCCGGCGATGGCGAGCATTGGACAGGGGGCGGGCATGGCGGGCGCCGGCGGCCGGGCGGGG